>NZ_CAXUPX020000006.1:0-350388 GCF_964252895.1 Aminobacter sp. LjRoot7 | reverse complement strand
CAGAACGGATACGCATCTGAAGCGCTTCCAGTCCAGAAACAGCAAGGCCGAGCGAAGCGGCCGATCATTCCCAGTGTAAATGCGGATACCAACGCCGCATGACCTTACCAATAGATCCAAGCCTACATCATCGATAGCCACTAGACGTGTTGTGGCACAAGCGATTTAGTTGGCACTGCAGAGTGGTCAATCAAACGACCTGATGCTAGAGATTTGGGGGGCCGTTCATGAAAATTGCGCCTACGGCGTTGAAGCTTGACCAACTGCTGGGTTCTGCGAACGAGCAGTTTGTTATACCGGCATACCAACGCCGGTACTCTTGGCGGGATCGTCATGTTTATGAGCTTCTTGAGGACATTGACCTTTTAGAAGGCGCGGACGTACACCTGCTAGGAAGCATTGTATGTCTGACAGGACATCACACACCCGGAATTAATGAGCTGGAGCTCGTCGACGGACAGCAGCGGCTATCAACGATCTGCGTGCTGCTGGAGTGTCTTCGACAGCGCTTCCTTCAAGACGGGGATGAAGATCAGGCGCGAGATGTTATTCGACTCCTCACCGCGAAAGCCCCTGGCGGGACGCCCGTACCCAAAATTGCACTGAACACCCTTGATGGTGATGAATTCCGTGATCTGGCAACGAAGACAGAGATCGATTGCAACGCCTACCAGAACCATCATCTCGCAAAGGCCTTCTTGAATATTCGCCAGTGGCTTTCAGAAAAGTCCATGGAAGAGCTGACAGCGTTTTCCTTTAAGCTTCAAAACCAGGCGCTCGTTGTACGCTTGGATGTGAGCGACGCGAAGGATGCCTTCAAGCTCTTTGAGACAATCAACAATCGCGGGCTAAGGCTAAGTCCAACCGACATAATTAAGAATTTTGTCCTCGGCAACGCCGCCAGGTTTGGTGCCTCTCAACTCCAGCATGCGCGGAAAGAGTGGGCTACACTTATCTCCTACCTCGACGGCACCGACGCTGACGGCTTCTTCAGATACTTCCTGATTTCCTCCACTCAAAGGCGGATAACTAAAAATCAGGTCGTTCGCGAGTTCAAGACGCTGTTCATGAACGAAGTGATTGAGGCCAAGGCCTTACCCGACCGGCATCTCTATGTAGATGAGGAACAGACGGACGAAGAGGAACCGAACGAAGAAGCAGAAATCGACGACGTTGAGATACCTGAGCAGGACGGCGAGCAGATTCCGTTCGCCAAGTTCATGGAACGCCTCGTCGTCAGCTCGAAAGTGTTTGGCCAGTTGGTGCTGGTGAAAACCGGAAACAAGCAGATCGATCGACATCTACGCAATCTGAGGATGATAAAGTCTGCTCAAACTTATGGCTTCTTGATGCACCTGCGCGTTGGCGGCATCGCTGATAAGGCCTTTGTCCAGATACTCAAGCTCACCGAAAGCTTTGTTCTCCGTCGCCACATCTGCCGTGAGCGCTCGAATGAAACCGAGACGCTCTTTGCCCGGCTTTGCGAAGTGGAGCCCACGAACCCGTTGGTCGCCACAAAAAAGGCTTATCGAGACGCTTGCCCAACCGACGAGAAGTTTAAACACGAATTCACCAATGCCAACTTCACGTCCAACATCATCGAACGTGCGCGGTACTGTCTGGAGCAGATCGAAATAAGGCACCACGGCAAGCATGCTGAGCTAGCTGTGCTTGGAGCAGAAGACGTGCATGTTGAGCACATTATTCCTCAGAAAATAAAGACGGCCAAATCCAAGCGCGAGCATGGTGACTGGACCACTTATCTGGGCGAGAAGATCGATGTTCTCCACCCGCGCCTCGTGTCCCGAATCGGCAACCTGACCCTCTTCGCGGGTGAACTGAACATTACGGCTTCGAACAATCCTTTCGCCGCCAAGAAGGCGGTTTACAAGCAGTCCTCCATCCTCGTCACTCAGGATCTGGCATCCATGCCGGCTTTCAGATTCAAACAAGTCGAAACACGGTCATCGCAGTTAGCTGAGTTGGCCGTCGAGTACTGGCCCTTACCATGAACGTGCATGAACTTAGTACGAAGCGCGCTCGGGGGTGCGGCAGTCATCGATCTATCAGTGCCAATAGTCTGCGTTCGAGCGACAGATTTAGACGGGGGCAGCCGATGATCGGCACACGGCCTTATATTGGTCATAGAGAAAAGTTGTTAACGGTCCGAATGCACATTTTGAGCAGCCTCGAGTGGCCGACTGGGGGATTTTGCCGACTGACTGCATCCCAAGCACAGTTACTCCACTGAGGGACATTGCCCTCCAGAAATGATCCTCATAGCATTCATATTTTGAGTTGAGGGGTGCCGGTTGGCGCAGGCAGGAAAACAGAAGTTCGACAAAGAGCAGAAGGTTCAGGACTGGCTTGAATCGGTCATTGCGCAGGGCAAATTGTCAGACGTTATCATAGGCGCTGACAATGTCCGTGAATCGCTGGCCGGATCTGAATCGCCCGCATTTAAACCGCATTTTCCCATCGATTATCTCACGCGGCTGGGAAATCTCAGGGCGGCCCTGCATGTGCTGGGAGCGCTCCACACCCTCGAACTAGTCAGCAAGAATAATCGCAGCATCTCTCGCGAGAAAGGAGAAAGACTCTTTGTCGATCTGCTCTACTGTGCGCGCGAGACCTCACAGTTCATTCTGTTCGAGATAAAGAATCAGGATGGCAGCGCCCGCGAAGCGGTGACGGAAATCATGGCCTATGAGCATGAGGCGCTGAACCACACGCCTTTCTCCAGCGCGAACGATGTCATGATGGTGATCGTATCGCGCAATTTCTCGACGCTTCTCGATCATGCCGTAACCGGACTAAACAGTTGGTCCCGGCGCCGCGTTCTGTGTCTGCGCTTCGAGGATCGCGAAGAAGGCCCGCGCCTGGTCGTACATGTTCCGACCGCCTGGAGCGCGATCGGTCAAAAAAAACTTACTGCCAATGGAATTGTGACGGCAACACTGTCCTTCACACCATTACCGGAACTGGACGAAGAAAATATCTATGCGGTCTGCTCGACCGCTGCCAGTCTGATGGTCCGCGAGGCCGAGCGTTCCGGGGGCTCTGGCTTTGTGATCATGGCCTACAACCACCTCTATCCGAGGATGGCCGATACGCCCTATCTAATCCTAGCCGGTGTCGTGAACCCATTCAGTTTTCTACAGAGGGCGCAAAGCGAAGGGTTTCTGGAGGACAGCGGCTCGCCGATATCGGCTTACATCCTGGCGGGCGATCGTGCGGCCGAACTATCGGCATCCTGGGCCTGGCTATCATGTGACGGCGGCGCTGCCGTCGAGTATTTGAAAGGATATGGCTCGCCAAAATGGGCTCTGACCCCAGGTTGGGAAAGCATCAGGAACATCGAGCGCTGGCGTTGTCCGGGGCTGACGCTGGACCGGCACATCATGCCGGTTTCGGTCGATTTCTGGGGCGTGTTGGGTGACTATGCGCGCGATGCCGTTCGCCATGTCGACCGAATGCGGAATTTTATGTCGAGCTGCGCCAGGCCAGGCATGGACTGGCGCCATCCAATCCTCGGCGTGCTTCTGCTCGACGAGATCGCGTTGGCGCCACCGCTGACCGACGGTCAGTGGACCTTTTCTGCTTTGTTCAGATTGGGATTGCTGCTCGGCCGATTTGGCTCACTCTCCGCCCAGATGGCGGATGCCGAGCCAGAGCAACAACGCCTACTGCAAGCTGGTACATTTTGGGCTGAGGTTGATATGGCCGGTATACTGCAGGAGGTAGCGCTACGATATTTGTCTGCCGAAGATTTGGATGAGGCTCCGCCCACCATTGCCGTGCGTCAATCCGAAACCGGAGAACAGGCATTTGCGTCTGTTTCGGCCTTTGCTGACTGGATCTTGCGGGCCTTCATCGGTGAAGACGAGAAACTGATGCGCGCAGCATTCTCGACCGGCTGGCAGGCTCATGCCATTTTCGATTGGCAGTTCGACGCAAGGCAGGACAATCCTAAGGTCGCATCCCTTCGCGTACTGGCGGTGGCGAGGGCGCGAGACTGGCTGAAATGGTCTGTTGTAGCGGCAACCGGCGATGGCCGGGACGCCGACTCTGCCACCAAGGCCATAGCCGCAAGCTTTGGCGATCTGGTGCCTTTGAGCGAAGGGAAGGATGCCGCTTTGGCCGCGATCGACAAGCTGAGGGCGGACCTGCTGATCGACAAGTTGCTGACTGAAATCCCCGGGATCGTCGATAGTTGGCACCCACAACTTGCACATACATTGGCACCCGTGGCACCGATTTGCCATGATTGGGACTGGCTGGAACAGCAGATCGTAGCCGCCCGCAAACGTGGAGAGAAGAACCCCTGTATCTGCGTTGGCGCAGGCGGCGAAATCTCCATAGGAAGCCTTCCCTCAATGCCCTGGATTCCGGAAGTCGAGGATGTGACCGACAAAGTCCTGCTATTTAGCAACAGCAGCGGATCGGAAATGATTCTGGTGGTTAGCTGGGAGGATCTAAGGACCGGAAAGGCACCAGGTTTATCGTAAGCCGCCATTATTGCATTTGCAGTCAAGCAGGAAGGATGGCGGCCGTGGCAATCGTGGGTGCCCCGCGATCGGGTCAAATATTAGAATAGACAAGGGTGAATAGAGCACCACCCAAGTCGCGTATTTGGCGCTCCACGCAACTACTGAAAGCGACAGGAACGGGCTCGAGTTCAAACGCGGCTTTATGGGGCCCGCATTTAACTGTTTCAGAGTTGCTTAGCGCCGTGGGTAAAACGAACACTCATTTGCTTTGCAGTGAAGTTCTGCTGAGCTTCGATGAGGTTGACGTGACATCGGGTTGAGCCGATCGATTCGCGATGCAGAACTCGTCTAAACATCCGCGCAGCAGTATCGGACTTTATTGCTTCACTCCTGCGATCACACTTACGCGATTGTGCAGTCAATGATCGTCCAACCCCGATTCGTTAGTGTGTTGAGCTCGTCTTCGACGAAGGCATCCTTCCGCATCGCTAGGCACAGCAAATGAGTCGGGCGCGTCATGGCAACATAATGTAGCTTGAGCCGCCCGTGCATACGCGCGCCCTCGGAGACCTGCCGGCCCCTGCGGTTCGTCGAAAAGCCACCCGATTTCGCTCCTAGCAGCCACGGCTTCAATTCACTGAGGTGGTGGTTATGATAGAAACTATCGAGCACCAGCGTGGCAGTATGCGTTTCGCCCTTCACCGAATGAATCGAGCCTAGACGAATGCGTAGCTGCGGCGCGTCGGGCGGATAAACAAACAAGTTGTCACTGCGCGCGCCGTTCGCGAGTCCGCCCTCGGCAAGGGCCTCCGGCTGTGGTGGAGCTAGGAAAGTGATGACATCGCCGCCTAATGCCGCCGCACCGCTAAGGTGCCGGACCACCCCTTCGACATGCGCCAGTGCCGCCATCCAGATGACTGGGCTAAGGTTGCCCTGATGGGTCAGGACGATTTCCTGCAGCGCGAGATAATCGGCTCGCGCGTCGCTGTCGCCGAGCATATAGGCCACGCGGCGATGTGGGGATTTCCGCGAACCGTATCCATGGGTGCCGCCGGCAAGCTCGCTCGCGGCAAGCAGCGCCGCCGCCGTCGCGTTGACCAACCTATCCGTGTTCCCACTGCCCGCCGTCTCGAAGCGTGCCCGCGCGAGATATTGCACGAAACTGCTCGGCGCGGACTCCCTCCGCGCACATACCGGGTCATAGCTCGGCGCGTAGTGCCCGAGTGCCCGCGGGATCCGATCGTCCTTGCCAAGCTCGTGCACCCCGGCCACCGCTGTGAACACGCCCTTTTCGAGCGCGGCTGCGTCAAAGCTCTCCAGCAGATGCTGGCCGTAGCGCGCCAGCACGCCCTGTACCGACCCATCGTCGAACAGGAAGATCGCCGGCGCTTTGGGATCAACGCCAAGGAGATCCGGTGGACCGGCGCCAAGTAGCGCCTGCGGCGTCACCCCCAATCCCTTCACATGATCCGCGAGGTCCTGACCGAAGCGGTAGCTGCGGGGCATCGGGTGTATGACGGCGCCTGGAAACAAGTCAGACGTGGCGCCTCTCTGGCTGGGGCTGCCGTAGATCGCTTGATTGGAGTCGCCGAATCGCTGCCGACGTGACGGCGCGTCGCCATGGCAGAACAGGCGGTGTAGCAGCGCTGACTGTGCCTCGCTATTGTCCTGCGCCTCATCAACGAACACAAGCGGGAAGCGCCAGCGCAGCGTCGAGACCGTCTCCGGATGCCGGTCAAGCAGCTCGTTGGCCCAAAGGAACATCTCATCGAAGCAGAAATACCCTTGTTCGCTCGACGTGCGCCGCGCTTCGACGATCGCCCGGTAGGTTGGCGTATGCGGTCCGAAATTACCGGTTTGACCGCCGCCATAATCGATGTTCTCGTAGATCAGGCAGGTCTCGCTGAGGTTGGCCTGCCGCAACGCCCAGCGCCGGTTTTGCGGTAACAGACTCCAGCGTTTCGCAAGCGCGATCTGCGTATCGACGCAGCGCACCTCAGTGCCCTTCGACCGGAGCCAGGGCAGCGCCAGATACTCGTTTACGAACGCGTGGATAGTGCCAACGAAATGCGGGTAGCGTGTGAGCACGATCCCCGCCGCCGAATGGCTGAGCTTCGCGCTGATCTCGTTGCGCGCTGCATTGGTGTGCGACAGTACGCAGATGCCCTGCTGACGGTGTGGCCAACGCATCGCCAGAACTGCCAGTTTCGCGACCAGCAAGGTCGTCTTGCCGCTGCCCGGACAAGCCTCAAAATCGACAGTGTCGAGCCGTAGCATCGCCTGGAGTCGGCTGACATCGTCGCCGACCGGCGCGAACCCGTCAGGACCCAGTCCCATTAACGCTGCCGCCCAGGCGACATCCTCCTCTCGAATGAGATCGTCGAACATCGTTTATTACACCGGCGCCGCGGTAGGCGCCCGGCCTGGCTCACCTGCCTCGCCGCCAACGGGCGCGGGTACGAACGGTCCGGTGACGTGCGCGATCGCGGCAACGACGTAAGGCGGGAGCAACGCACGCAGTCCTTCGGCATCGAGGCTATTGTCGGCTATCGCCTCCTCCAGAAGTTCGGCGAGATGTTGCGCGCCGATCGCCTTAGAGGCACCATCGGCCTCGAACAGCGCGTATACGTGCAAGGCGAGCGTCGGAAGATCGTGACCCGCATCAACCAGCGCCTGATAGGCTGCGTCGGCATCTGAGAGTATGGCCGCCTGGTTGGCTGTTCCGGCGTTCAAGCGGTCGTCGGCTAGTGCCAACGAGCCCGCCCGATAGACATGTTGGCTGAGGCCATGGAAGGCGAGGTCGAATTCCAGCGTCCATTCATTGGCGACGAACGTCTCTACCTTCTGACCCGACGCATTCGCCTTTCGCTGCGCTCGGCGCTGTTCCAGCTGGTCGCCCGGGAAATCATCCTTCACCCGCCACTTGCGGCGCGATCCCGGAAGCGCTGGGATATCCTCGCCGTCCTTCAACTTGCCGACGATCCACGGTCCGTTGTTGGGCATCACATCCATGTCGGTCACGCAAGCAACGGGGATGCCGATGACACCGTCCTGGTCAGTATTCTCGCGCATAAAGATGCGACCATACCGACCAAGGCCGACGCCGCCGACATTGACGACCGACACGCCATGATGGTGGAAATCACGGCCAATCAGCCTCGCGATCACCGGAAGCAGGATGTTCTCGGCATCCCCTTCGACGATTAATACCGCGCGCGCGAAGAATAGGTTCGCCTTAGTGACATCGAGGAAGCGCTCAAGGAAACGATAGTCGGACGCACTGAGCTTCGTCTTTTCCTTGCTAAGCGGAAATGCCCGGCCACCCTCTATCAGCGCAATATTGTCGAGCTGCAGGTCCGATGCGAGATTGGGGCTGTGCGTCGTGACGATGATCTGAATGCGCTGTCCGTCGGGACGCTGCTTCTTCGCCTGTTCCTGTAGGAACGACATCAGCCGCAGTTGCCGCTGCGGATGGAGGTGCGCCTCAGGCTCTTCGATCAGCAATAGCGGGAAGCCGTCACTTTCGGTGGCTAGCAGTAACAGCTCGCACGCCATGAACAGTAGGTTGTTCGAGCCAAGTCCCCGGCTGTGCTCGCTTTCTGCGTCGGCAGAGGCGGTCAATGTGAGTTCGAGCTTCTCGAGCAACTGTCGCAGCCTGAGGCTGTCGTCCTGCGCGCCCGCTACTTCGATCCGTGCGTGCAGAAGATCGTTCGCGAACGACAGCGGCTTTAGATATTCGTCGTTGAGCCGCTTCCGCGCCTGCTTAATGCCTTGGCTCTGTCCGAACAAATGGCTCGCATAGTCGCCGAGGCCCAGCACGCTCAGCGTAGCCGGGTCGTCAGGCGGATCGGAAAGCTTGTTAAACGGGTTTCCAGTTTCGCGGATCTCCTTGGTGTGCTGGAGGATCTGGGACAGCCGCGATCCGCGCCCGGCGCTCAGTGCCCGCTCGGCGTCACGCAAGGGCCGCAGATACGTCGCCGTCAGCAGCGATCGTGCCCCTGGGTCAAGCAAAGGGCCGTCACCCTTTGCGCCGGTGCGCCATTCCGGCGGCAACACCCGGCGCGAGCTGCCCTCCTTGGCGTTGCGTTTCGCGACCCAGGTCACAGTGAGCGCGGTTTCGGTCGCGCCGGCTATCGTTTCATAGGTGAGGAATTCGGCGAATGCGCCTCGATCGGCGGTGGTGAGGCCTCGAAAAGTCAGCCGGATAACGATCTCATCTGCTCGCGCACCACCGGGTGTCGCCTGATGGAAATCGACCGAATCGACCCGCAAAACATCCTGGTCGCGTGTACCGAGCACCAGCCGCAACGCGTCAATTATTGCGGTCTTGCCAGCATCGTTCTCGCCGACCAAAGCCGTAAGTCCCGGCGACAGCGGCAGCACGAAAGCCTTGTCGTCAACGCCGAACAGCCGGAAGTTCTCAATTCGAATTTCTGCGATATACGTTGACGTTCCCTCCGCTACTTAGCCTATCATGCTGTCCAGCCTAGAGAAACTAAGGACATCGACCGCAAGAATGGGAGAGCTGCATCGGGTAGCGCTTCGTAGTTGACCGCCGTAGCAGCAGGATATCTTTGCGGACGTACCGCGCGACCAGGACTACTTCTACATCCACCTGCACTACCGGGAAAGCATGAGGCACTTCGGGGCTCTGGTTTGACGATCCGCGAGGACAGCCGTCTCCATCAATGGCAATGCACCGACCCTTGGCTGTTGTCCATGTGACAGCATTGCCCGGGAGGAGAGCTCTTACGGCAGCCCCCGCCATGAGCTGACGCAGGGTCGAGCAAGGCCAACAAAGCTAGCATGACAAGAAGCGTGAGTTTCACCGCCGAGAAGTAGGAGATTGGCTTCGTAAGCAACAAGGCAGGAGGTTGACTATCTAACACCGCAGCGTCCCTTCAGTCGGGCAATTTCTGGTTCGTGTGTGTCGTCGCCCCCGAGCGGAACACCAATCATGAACACGCCCCAAGCGTCCTTGTTAGCGGTGCGCTGTTGGCGCGCTGTGATGTCGGCCAAGCGATCGCGGTCGGCCTGGGTGCACTGTCGCCCATCGGACGCGACAGCCTTGATATTGGATGGTGGAGTTGCGCAGCCCGCGACAAGCGCTAGCAGGACGATTTGCAGCATTGATTTCACGAAATCCCCCCGGATTTAGGTTCATCCTCGCTTTGCGGTTGAGTTCCGTCAAGACATGCTGAGGGTTATCTTTTGGACTTACGCCAGCCAGCTTGTTTGGCTTCTGCCTCTGAACAAAACCACCGCTCGCCTTTTCCCTCGGAAATCTTGGTCTGGCGATAGAACTTTTGACCCGGGGTGTGGTAGATGCGCTCGCCCTCTGAACTGATGTTTCCTTTGATGTCGCACGACGATGAGCCTAGGAACGTGAAGCTCGGGCTCGGCGCCACAGCCGTTGGCGCAATGTCTCCAGAATGGTTTGCCCGCCAGTCCCATGGGTTCTGAAACTGCCCCTGCCAGACGCCGCGCTTGGCATTCTTTGCTGCGGCTTGGTGGCCAGCATACTCGAGCCCAGAATATCGCGGCCAATCGAGCGCGTGGCCGCTCTCGACTAGCCAACCGGCAACGGATTTGCCATCGGCGCGAATACAGTTGCCGACGAAGCGACCATATTGATCCCACTCGACAAACGCGCATTTGACCGGGCGAGACTTCGCCAAGAATTGGTCAAGCGCCTTCGCAGCGATGCGCCCGCAGGCGTACTCCACGCCCTTTGCATCCTGGCAGCGCTGTGAGCTCTCCGGGGCATCGATCCCGTTGAAGCGGACACGTTGGCCAGCGATCTCGATAGTGTCGCCGTCGATGACGGAGGCGCGGCCTTGGATGGTTGTTTCAGCCGGGCGCGGAACGCTCGAGCCCACGCTGTCGAGCATGCGGCTAATTTGAGCACCACTTCGCTCGACGGCCTGATAGGCGAAGATTCCACCGATGATCGCCACCGTTGGAACCAGTTTTCGCACAGCGTAGGGTAGCTTGCGCCGCCTCTGACGCACCCGCTGCGGCAATTTTCTTGACGGTCGGCTCTCCCAGCCTGTCAAAGCCCCCTCCAGACGGTCGTGCAACTGGCCACGTAGGGCCACATCACATGCACTGCCTAGATCTTCGCTCAGCCGCCTAAGTATCGCAAGATTCCATACTTCACGAAGAGCTGTTTTATCGATAGCTTGATTAACGTACTATCGGGGCTGGGGAGCTCGAAATGCATACTATTCGGCAAAACGCCGCTGTTGTGGCAGCGCTTCTCGCTCTGTCACTTGCTGCGTGTACCACCTCCCAACAAGCGCTCAGTAAGAACCCCAAGGCCGTAAGCACATCGGCACTGTGCCGGTCTTTTGTCACCACGAATGACGCACAGTTCAAGCAAGCGCTTTATGTCGAGCTATCAAGTAGGTCGGTCTCGGCCCTCCAGTGCGTAGACATGGTCAACAACCAAAACAACGCGATCGCAGCTGGCGTCGCTATCGCAGCGGTTGGCGCAGCGGTGGCGGTGTGCGCCAACAACGATTGCGGAGGTGGAGGAGGCTATCGCCCAAGCTATTATCAAGGTGCGGATTGGGATGCCTTCTACAATGCGTACGGTCAGATTGTCTGGGCTTGTCGGGAGATCGCGTCCGGTCGCTTTACCTACGACACCAACTGCTATGGCAAGGCGCAGACTGATTGGCGGTGGCCGTCAAAGTACGTTTGACAAGGCGCGCGGACCAAGAACGGCGCATTTGCGGACGGCAGCTTGCAGGAACCGATTGCATGTTCGTAACGCCCTTAGGTCGTGGACGACCCGCTGCGCGGGAGGGGTGTCTGGAGTTGAGGTACACGGGCCAGGCGTCGCACCAGTCGTCAAACAGCTTGGCCCTCGTACGCCTGCGACTTCGATATGTTTGGCGTGCGAGGCTACCCGCCGGCAACCAACCGGGCTATGGATCTGGGGGATATTGAAGGGCGTCTGATACGGATGTCCGATGCCGCACGAACGGTCATCTCCAGCCTCCCTCAAGGCCAGGTTGCGCCAGAAGGTCACGATGCAAGATCACGCAATGTGGCTGCTCAAGTAAGCTGAAATCCTTCTGGGCATGGAAGCTGCATCATGAATAAAAGGCTTCCACGCTGAAAGCTGCCCCACGAGAGGGGCTAATGATATTGCCACGAGCGGCACGAGAAATGGATCATGCCGCCTGATCAGCGAAGGAGGCGACATCGGCTATCGCCTGAAATTGCTCAAGGTATTCCGGTCGGTGCTGAAGAAGGTAGCGCACGACGCGCGGATTGCGGAGCAGCTTGCTAAGATAGCCCTTTACGACAGTCAGTTGGAGATGCTCCTTTCCGTAGGTATCCTGAATCTCAGCCATGGATTCTTGGAGGCGGGCGAGTTCTTTCTCCATACGAGCCATCGCCTCCGGTGTGACCCCACGCACCTTCTTCGACTTCCTCTCGCCAGCAAGTTCATTGGTCGGCGTACCGGCGAGAAGCGCGGTGGCGTAGGCCGACGTATAACTGTTCGCAGCAATCATCAGCTCGGTCGCCTCGATCTGGCGCAGCGGTTTCATACGCTTGAGGATCTCGAACACGGCCATCGGGCACATCGTGTCCTTCAGCATCGACACGACCTCATGACAGACGCCGTCTAGCAGGGTCGCTTTCCGCCGCACGCTGTTGACATGGAGGCTGAGCGCCCGGGCGATCTTCTCGTTGGAGACGCCGCGGGCGATCGCCTTCAGGATCATGGAGTGCTCCTGAACAGCGGAGAGCCGGCTGATACGTTTGTTGAAGGTGAAGCTCTCGTCGTCGGTCGAGACGAGGCATTCAATCTCAGTCGCGCCTAAGTCCTTCAGGATTTCGACACGGACATGGCCGTCGAGCAGGAGATAGTTGTTAGGATTGCCATCGATCCTAGCGATCACGGGGGGCTCGACCAGCCCGATCTCGATTACCGATGTGCGGATCTGTTGATACTTGTGGCTTGCCTTGACCGACGCCCGAGGCGGCCGGACAGGCAGGAGGGTGTCGATCGCCACGATAACGCATTCAGGCTCGAAGGCTATCCGCGCCCAGGTTTCAACGTTTGTCATGCTGCCTCTCCTACGATGCGGTTCTCCAAGTCCTTCGGCAAGGTATCGAGACGTTCAGCCCGCAGGAGTGTGACGAAGTTCTCGTCGGCCCGCAGGTTCTTCAAGGCTTCCACAACGAAGAGTAGGCGGGTCTGTGTCACCTCGGCTTTCTTCACCAGCAGGCGCTGCTTGTCCGCCTCTTGCTGAAAGACGCGGACGAAGGCCTCGGACGTCCTGGCCTTACCTAGCTTCTTGCCAAAAGGGTTCGTGAACATGTGCTTGCCGCGCCGCGCCCTCTGCTCGATCAGGCGCCGCATCTTTATTAGACGGGGGCCGGAAATCTTACCCTCGGTGTAGGCCTCAGCCAGCATCTTCTGGGTGGTCTCGTCATCGGCGCGAGCGATTTCAATAGCGACCGAGATGGGAATGGTTCCAGCGTCGACGGCTTCGATAAGGCGCTGCTCACCCTTCTCGATCAACGTGGCCATCATGTTGACCCACTCCGGCGAGGTGCCAATCTTTTCCGCGATCTGTCGGTCGTTGTAGCCGCGCGTGCGCAGTGTCGCGACATCTTGGAGAAGGTCGATGGAACGGTGCTGCCGGCGAGCGCAGTTCTCAACCAAACTCATGACGAAGCATTCCTCCTCCGATGCCTCCTTGACGATGGCCGGAATCTCGGTCTGGCCGAGCTCACGAAAGGCCTCCATGCGCCCTTGGCCACAGGCGAGTCCGTAGGATCGCTGGCCATCCGTTCCGATCATGGTGTTGACGCGGATCGGGCGTTTTAACCCGACCGTCTTGATGCTTTCGACCACCTCCAAAAATTTACGCCGATTGCGGGCGCGCGGATTCAGGACGACGATCCGGTCGATCGGGATCATCTCTACATGAGTGTGCTTCGCTTCGGTCATGCCGCCTCCTCAAACTGGGCTCGAGCCGCAAGAGAGAACAGGAACTCCAGCGTCTCGAAGCGATAGCCGTCCAAGGACAGGCCGTTGCTCTCGGCGAGGCGAAGCTTCGGCTCGGTCATGTCGAGACGCGGGAGCAGGTAGTAGTCGAGCGGGGATACGTTGCCTCGGTCCATGCGGACGGCGATCGTGACATCGGGCGCGAGTCCAGTGTCGAGCCGAATGCGCCACCGCGGCGAAGCCGCTTGCGTCTCACCGCAGCGGGCCACGACGACCGAGGCTGTGAATTCGTCGTTGACGTCGATTAGCCCCGTTTCGGGATAGACTCGGACGTCGCCGCCGGCGGCGCGCAGGCCGTCAATCACCGTTGCAACGACGTCCGGGTGCATGCCCCTCAAGCGCCGATTAATCTCGATATAGCGATAGTCCCGCTGCGGGCTGTAGCCAACCAAGCGATAGGCGCGTAGCAGGCTGCCGAAGCGATTCCGGTAGACGCTGCTCGACGGCATGTCCTCGCGCTCATCGATGATGATGCTGGAAAGGGAACCCTGGGCCTCCAAAAGCGATCTGAGCAAGACGAGGAGTTCATCGTCGTCGAGCCGCCGGCATCGGTCCTCCACGATTTTCGCGGCGCGATTGAAGGTTGCGACGTCGACGATCGCCGCGAACGCGCCACTGGCGCGCACCCAATGTTCCTTGGGGTTTACCACTCGGCGCATTTTGAGTTTGAAGGAGACGCGGTTGAAGACGTTGTCACCGATGTATTTTGGGTTAGTTAGAACCTGATGGACCGTGCCGCGCGTCCAAGGCCGCGCCAGGTCGGTTAGTACCCCTTCCCGGTTGAGCCGGGCCGCAATCTCGGCCTCTTGCATGCGAAGGTCTACGAAGAGGCGATAGATGCGCTGGACAGTCTCAACTTCCTCGGTTGGTCCGGGGACTAGTATCACGCGGTCGGTTTGAAGGCTCTTGCGCTCGCCAATCGACAGCTGAGCCTTGGGCTCGCCGTTCTCATCGATCAGAAGCCGTCTTAGACCGTAGCCGGCCATCCCGCCTTGGCGATACCCCTTTTCACTAAGGCGACATTGGCCGGCGAAGACCTTCACGGAGAGTTCGCGGCTATATTCTCCGGCCATGACCCGCTTCACGGTCTTCAACAGGTTGGATCCGATGCTGCCGTCGTTCTCGAATTGCTCCGCACAGTAATGGACAACGATGTCGGCTCGGGAGCACAGGAATTCCAAGTGCGCACCGTGATCTGCGTTCTGGAAGCGTCCCCAGCGGCTGACATCGTAGACCAGGATCGTCCCAAAGTCGGCGGCACCGCGTTCGACATCGGCGAGCAAACGTTGGAATGCGTCGCGACCTTCCAGGTTCAGCCCGCTCTTGCCAGCATCCTCGTAGACCCGCACGATCTCGATGTCCCGAGCCTCGGCGAACCGTTTGATCGCGGCGAGCTGGTTTTCAGTTGAATAGCGCTGATGGTCGGTCGACATCCGCACATAAGCGGCAGCACGGTTAGACCAAACCTTGCCGCCTCTCACCGTCCGCGATGGTCGGTTACGCCCTTTCAAATGCGTACGCTCCACTCTTGTAGCTGTCTCGAAAGCAGCCGACCAACACTACAGTTCGGAGGTGGTGGAATGTCCTTTCCAAAGTCGGGCAACATGTTACCCAATCGGCCACGCGCGAAGCCGAGCAAGCCGTCTTTTGCCAGGTTGGTTTCGACAGCCCTACGGAGCTCCCTCAAGGGGCAGTCATCCAAAATCAAGACGGTGGCTCTTTGGACCGGCGCGAACGAGCGGACCGTGAAAAACTGGCTTTCCGGCGAGCGGGCGCCGAGTGGAGATCACTTTCTAGGCTTGGCGGCAAACTGCCCCGCCGTGCTCGCTGCCTTCCTGGCGGCAATCCAGCGGAACGACTGCCTGGTCATGGCCGATATCGAAGAGGCGCGCGCCAAGGTCGCCGCTGCGTTAGTAGCACTGGAAGCTGTGAGGGCTGTTCAGTTGGAGGCAGCAACCCTGCCGGTCAACAAGTGCTGATTGGGCGCTGCGTATCGCTGTGTGCCCAAGTACGCGTCTTGAATTCGTACGCCTATCCGGATCCAATTACTCATCGTGAGAAGCAGAAGGGAAGCCTCTTTGGGGTCTCAGGTCAGCCCCTGAACGCGCCGTCGAGCCTAATGCATTGTACGGCTGGCCGTATGTTCCTATGCCGTCTAGCCCGTTGCCAGTGCAAGATGACATGCTAATAGAACCCATTGGGTGCACTGCAGGGGGCAGGTTTTGGCGAGAGCTTTTAGTGGACTTAACGGCCTTCTTGAAAAATTTCGGGAGAGCAACCACGACTACGTGGTGAATACCGAGATCTTTCCCAGTCTCGACGTTGAGCGGGTCGCACGAGACATGAAGCTGGCAGAAGAAGGTGAAGCTCGTGGCGCGCAAAATCAACCATCGAAAAGCGCTAAATCTTTGGACGACATCGAACTCTCCATCGTCGGAAAGGTACAGGATGCAAAGAATACTGCACATCATAACCTTGAAGACCAGTTGCATCTCTTTACAGAGCGACTAGCCAGTCTCGACTTCCAAGGTCAGTTTTCGGATATCCAAAAGACAAGCGCCGAAGGCGTCTCGGACTTCAAGGCGGAGATCGTAAAGGGGCGCAACGAGCTCCATGGGCTCCGGCGCGGGCTAGATGCTGCCGAAAAGGACTTTGACCATTTCCAAAAGACGCATCGAATTACACGTGCCCCTCGGGTGTCTGAGGGATCGGTCATGTTCTTCAAGATCTCCGTCCTCATCCTCGTATTTCTGCTTGAGGTTATCGCGAACGGCTTCTTCCTTGCTAAGGGAAGCGAGATGGGCGTTGTCGGCGGCATCGTCGAGGCGATTTCGTTTTCGTTCCTCAATATCGGCTTCACGCTGATCCTGGCTCTATTCTGCGTCAGCCTAACGGCTCATAGGTCATGGTTCCTGAAGCTCATTGGCCTAGCTTCCATCCTCGTCTACGTGAGTTTTGCCGTTAGCCTGAATCTGTTGCTCGCGCACTATCGCGAAATCTCAGGAACCTTCTTCGATGAAGCAGGGGTGCAGGCAATCGCCAGGATGCGAAATGATCCGTTTGGACTCGCCGACATCAAGTCCTGGCTGCTTTTTGGAACGGGCCTCATCTTTTCGATCATCACGTTTATCGACGGCTGGTACCTGCGAGACCCCTATCTTGGGTACGCCGGCGTCCACAAACGCCTGATTGCCGCCCGCGAGAAGTATGTGAGCCGCCAGGAGTACCTGATCGACAATCTCATCGACGTTCGTGATGAGCACAACGAGAAGGTCGATGCCATCATCAAAAGCCTGAGCGGCCGACGCAGAGAGCACAATGCGATCATTGCGCACCGCTCAAAGATGCTTTCGCTCTTTGCTCAATATCAGGACCAACTCGAGCGGACGGCGAACATGCTTCTGAGGAAGTATAGGGACGCCAATATCAAGGCTCGCACAAATGACGCTCCAAAGTACTTTGACAATACCTACAAGCTCGAGCGAGTTAAGCCCACACGCGCTTCTGATACAGAGCTCTCTGACAAAGAGATCTCAGCTTCAATCACCAAGGCCCAGGCTGAGTTAACCGACCAGATCAAGAACATTGCTGCGGTCTGTGAAGGCGGCATAGATGAGTTCCGGGAACTCGATAAGCTTCATCCGGAGGCCGCAAATGGCTAGGAAACGCAGACGGAAAAACGGCAGATCAGGGATGATCCTTGGCGGGGCGGCCATGCTAGCTCTTTCCGCGGGCCTCGGTGGCGGACTCATTTACCTCTATGTCAAAGCTTCGAACGCAACGAAGCTGGACCAAGCATCACTATGCCCGACAACAGGCCCAATCGCAGTGACTTCGGTCCTATTCGATACGACCGATCCAATCACCAAAACGACGCTGATTGACCTTAAGACCCAATTCAACGCTGTCGCTGAGGCGATCCCCATCGGTGGCTTGCTCGAAATATACGGTTTGACGGCAAAGCCAGGCGAACTCGTCAAAATGTTTGATGGCTGTAATCCAGGGGACGGATCCTCGGTTGATATCTGGACGCAGAATCCAGCACGCCGCCAAAAGCAGTGGGAAGATGCGTTCAACGAACCACTGGGGAAAGTGGAAAGCGAGATCGGGAAAGGGCAGTCAGGCGATCAGTCGCCTATCATGGCCGGAATACAAATTATCAAACTGACCGTCTTGGACAAGTTTACGAATATACCCAAAAAGCTAATCGTCGCATCTGACATGATCGAACACACGTCACTCTATTCCCAATATAAGTCAGGTATCGACTACGCCAATTACAAGTCCAGCCCAGCCTACACTGAATATGCGACCTCCCTCGACGGGGTGGAAGTTACGCTTTGGTACGTGAACCGAAAAGCGAAATCGTTCAATAGTGCCGAACACGTGACGTTTTGGGCTAACTGGGTCGAGGGCAATGACGGCAGTTGGCAAAAGCCGTTGAAACTGGAGGGCATGAATTGAAAATCGACACGCTAGCAAGGCGTTCCGCCCCCACGATCATTCAGAACTTGCCACTCATCGTTTTCGGCGGGTTCACTCTCATCGGGTGCGTTTTCATTGCAGTGTCGAAGCTTTCAGGGCTTAACCCGTTCATCTCAATGATGTTCCCGATCATTCTGATGCTCGGCTACCTTGGGCTATCATGGTACTCGGGGCGCGTACGCCTCCATGACGAGCAAACCGGTGACAATCTCTACTACATGGGGTTTCTGTTCACCCTCTCGAGCCTTGGGGTGTCGCTCTATCAGTTCACCTCAGACGGTTCGATGGACGATGTTGTCAGAAACTTCGGCATCGCCATCACATCAACAATTGTCGGCATCTCCCTTCGCATTCTTTACAACCAGACACGCCGAGACGTCCTCGACATCGAACGTGCGACACGTCACGACCTCGCGTCAATGACGAGGCGCGTGAGAGCGGAGCTGGAAAACACCTCGCGGGAGTTCGTCGATTTCCGTCGAGTCAACACGCAGATGATCACCGAAGGCTTCGACGACATGCTCCAGCACATGGAGCAGACCAACACGCAAGTCACAGAAACGGTGGAAAAGATGGCGGAAGAGGCCATCCGGCCCATGAAAGAGGCTTCGGCGAAGTTCGGCAGTGCGGCCGATACAGCTTTCGAGCAAATCGTTTCGAAGCTCAACGGGATCGTTGAGAACATAGAAAACGCAGCCAAGAAAATTGATGACGTCATGCTTCCTGAAGCCGTTATCAGGAACGAGTTCGCACCGATGGTGAAGGAGCTCGGCACGTCGATGCATGCCTACATCGCTAAGAATGAGGCCTCAATGACCGCGCAAAACGCTCGTTTCGATGCGGTTATGTCTGGCCTCGAAAAGGCAACAGATACGATGAGCAAGTCGATTTTGCTTATGGAAAGGGCGGTCATAGCTTCTGCGAAGGTTCAGCAGAACACTGACAGCATGGCGCGCAAACTGGAGCAGCAAAACAACGATATGGTTTCCGCTTTGAGCAGGGCGCTGGACGATGCCATGAAGGCCCAGGGCGTAGAAGAGCCAAGTACGATTGGCACAACTGTAAACGGAACGCGCCAATCGGTGCCAGTCGTACCTTTGACACCCACCGCACCCACACCACCGCCACCACCCGTCATGGCGAACGAGCCGACACCAATTGTAGAGCCATGGTCCCCACGTCCATCCGATGGGCAAGCCCCCAACATTGAAGGCAATGGCAAGAAGTGGTGGCCATTAGGATGAGCATCCAGGGCACTTCTGTCTCGAGCGAACAGCGTGGCTATGGCCGAGGCCTCATCCTCGGCCTGACGATGGCCGAGTCTATGCTCCTCCTCGTGTTCTGCCTCCTGCTCGCGGCTGGTGCCATCATCATCAAAGAGCGCAAGGAAGCCGACAAAGCCCTGCTAACTGCCTCCGATAAACAGGCACTGGAAATCGCTTTGGCCGAGGAGAAGGCGCTAACCATCCAATTGTCCGAGAAACTCAAGCACCTAAGCAGTGCGACTCCCAAAGAGATCGACGAAAGCTGGCGTGAGTTGGAGATCGCCAAACGGGATATTGACCAGCTCAAGGCAACTGGTCTCACTCTTGACGAGGTCAACAAGCAGGCCCCAGTTATCATCGAACTCAGAAATGAGGATATTACGCCTGCCGAGGTGGTCGAAGCATCTGCCGTGATCGAAAAGCTCCAAGAGCAAAACTTGACGGTCCAAGAGATCGAAAAGTTGGCTCCAGCGATCAAAGTTCTCCGCGAGACAGTTGTTGTTTCCACGGAAGTTCCTGCGGAGGAGCAGCTCGCCGACGTCGTTAGGCAGGCTGAGGCCTTCAAAGCTACTGACGGGGACTCGAAACCGCACGAATGGCCGCCGATTATCAACCTCAGTGAAACCAAGGACTATTTCTTCAAGAGCGGCAGCGCTTTGCTCAGTCCTGGTTTCAGGAAGTTGCTAGCTGAAGACACATCACAACGCATCGCAGAAATTGCGACAAAGTACGAAGTCGATGTGATCGAAGTCATCGGCCATACCGATGAACAGAAGATCAATGGGGTCAGGTCAAACTTGGATGCCGAGATGAAAGGTATTCTCGATGGCACCACATCGGTCGGAAAGATGCGGCCAGGCGACAATGCCGGGCTTGGTCTTGCGCGAGCTATGGCCGTCGCCGGAGTGCTGGGTAGCGTCCCTGAGCTTCAAGGTCTTACGATCCTGCCGATGTCTGGCGCACAACTGATCCTACCTGGGGACAGACTGACTGACGGAGCCCAAACAGGCGATGTTCAGGATCGCCGAAGAATCGAGATCAGGGTACGGAAGCGAAACATACCAGAACCGTCGCAGCCATAACGATCCCCGCTCATCGCCAAGCGGGAGCTCTCCAGCCTGCATCCAGAGCTTCTCTCTCGCTGCAAAACCAGCGTTCGCCTTTGTCTACACTAACCTTCGTCCTTTTGTACCAAGGGCTCCAAGGCGCGTGGTAGATGTTCCCGTTGGAAGAAATGTTGCCTTTGATGGGGCAGCCCTTTGGAGCTTCTTGTGCTGCCACCTGCCACTTCATGTCGCGGTAGTCCCAAGGAGCCTGGGTCTCAGCTTGCCAGACACCTAGTCGCTGCCCACGGGCTGAAACCTCATCTGAAACGTAGTCTATCGAGTATTTTCGGAAAGCCCAAGCATATCCCTCTGCGACCAGGGTCTTATTGATGTCGGTCCCACTGGGGGTGAAACAGACTGCTAGGAGCCTGTCATAGCCGTCGTACTTTTTGCCTTTGCAGACAACGCCATTGGCTATCAGGTCACCAAGCCTATCCATGGCGGCATCGTCACAATCCCAGTTCTTGCCGTTTGACATCTTGCATCGCTGGCCAACCTCAGGCGCGTCGATGCCATGAAGCCTGATACTGATCAGGCCAACTTTAATCGTGTCGCCGTCGATAATTTTTGCGGGTCCAGCGAAATCGCCAGCAATTGCGGGAAGAGAAGAAGAAACAATAAGTACGGCCGTCTCAAAGAATTTACGCATCATCTTTCCAGCAACATTCCATCTTAAAATAAGCTTTTGTAATTTTGCAACTCACCCGAGTGGAGATAGATTTTGTCGTAAAAGTCAATAATTCGAAGCAGAACTTAACACTCAAATGCGGATCAAACCTGCCGTAAGGGTAGATCTAATAAAGAAATCGCACGCCTTCCCCCTAGCAGCCCAGGACACTATAACCGGCACCGGACTGGCTCAAGTCACTGGCGGGCGGACCGCCAGCCAGCTTGCTGCGCTTCCGCTTCTGAACAGAACCAGCGCTCGCCTTTTGCTGCAGTGACCTTTGTCTTCGCGTAAAATTTCTGGTCTGGCATGTGATAGATGCGATCGCCGTCGGCTGCGATGTTCCCCTTGATCCGACAGGACGACGACACCAAGCCATAGCTCGGCGGCGTCGTGGCCGGCTCCTCTGGTACATGGACAATCGCGGGTTCAGCAGTCTCGCCTCGTTGTTGGGCGCGCCAATCCCATGGTGGTTGGAATGAGCCCGACCAGACGCCAATGCGCTCTCTCTTTGCGGCGCTCTGATGAGATGCGTAGGCCCCATTGCTATACCGCGGCCAGTCAAGCGCGTGGCCGTTGCGGGCTAGCCATTCAGCGATGTCGTTGCCATCAGCGCGGCGGCAATTGCCGACAAAGCGGCCATAACGATCACGGTCGACGAATTCGCAACGGGACGGGGAGGATCGTTCGAGATACTTTGCAAGGGCTGCGGCTGCGACTGAGCCACAACGATAGTTCGCGCCCTTTGCATCCTTACAGATTTGGGCTGATTCCGGTGCGTCAATACCGTTGATACGGACGCGTTCACCACGGATTTCGATGGTGTCACCATCGACAATCGATGCTCGGCCGACAAGCGGCTGTGTAGGGATCTTGAGATGAGCAGGCGCCCCCTGATCAAATCCGAAATAGCCTGTCGCGGCCGACGCCAGCAACAGCAGACTCACTGTAGCTGTTGATCGGGCACGGGGCAGGCTCCACCGCGGTCGCTTCGAGGCGGATACCAATCGAAGGGGCGTTCGAGGCGACAAAGGCTCCTGCGATCGTTTCATACCCAATGCCTGGTTCCAGGGAAGACTACCCTTTGGTCTTTGCAATCTGGTGGAGGCGGATCGCCGTATTTTAGCGATCCTGCCTATTTCCCGACCTGAGAGCGTGCAGTTTTCCGTTCAACGGGTGGCTAGTTAGCGACGTGGCCACTGGCCGTGATCAAAGAGCGTGGGCACAACAACCGTCTGCCATCGACTATCTCTCGGATAAGAACCCGAGGCCCTCCGGGCCAAATTTCGGAAGGAGCTTGTCCTTGCAATAGCTTTTGCCGCTTCCCTCGAGAAAGCCGGCAGCGGTGGCGAGATAGGGCTCAATCTCTGTAGTGAACCTCGTGTGGTCGATACCGTGTTCCTCAAGATAGTCGACCAGCCGCGGCGCACTTAGTTCGTATCTGCACCGCTCGCCACCCTTAATTGTGAGGGCAGCATTGAACAGAGCTTCTTCCTCTGGCGATGTGGCAAGAGGATGGGAGGGTTTATCTGGTCCGTTGCGAACCGCCTTGGTTACCTCGTCGACCGATTTCTGTGCGCAAAGGGCAAGCCCGGCATCGATCACCGCATCGACGAGCTTGATATGTGTCCCGCGTTCGAGTTCTTCGATCGGTGCCACCTTGTCATTTGCCAACACGATGCCGTCGCCAGCCTTGTGGCGAACAAACTGCCGGGCCTTGCCATTGGCGGCAATGAAGCGCTCGCCGATGGTGAAGAAGACCGCGTTGTTGCCGTCGGCGAAGCAGATCACTTTGGTCGAGGGCTCCTGGAGCGACCAGGCACCCGCCGGGACATCCTGTTTGACCAGGACCTTGGTTCTCGGCTTGCGATAGCTCACCCGTTTGCCCAACGCCTTGTTGATGTGGGTCAGGCCGACAATTTCAGGGGCGGATGGGGTAGGAGGCGTAGTTGTGGTTGTTGTGGCAACGACATCGGTGGTTGCCAATGGCGAAGGCCCGGCATCTTCCGGCGGCCGACTTGCTGATTGAGGTTCTGGTGCAATTATAGAGCCGCCTTGGTCCCGAGGGGCAGGCGCCCAGCCCAAGGCGATTGCAATGACAAACGGCGCGATCAGGATGCCAGGCAGTCCCAGGAGGAATGCCTGGGTTCGCGATCGAAACGGCGGCACTGGCCTGAACAGGCTCGCCAAGACAAATATCAGTCCGAAGAGCCAGACGATGACGAGTAAGGCCGTCAGGTCGTTGGAAGCACCCATGATTCGTTCTCCAATGGCGTCCGGGCGTCTGGCCGGATCGTAGGCATCATTGGAGTGGACATTGGCGTACTATCGATACGATTTACAAGTCAATTCCGCAGGTTAGCTCGGTTCTAACTCCGAATGCCCGCATTCATGATACGGCTCATGGAGCTCAAACTGGCACTCGGACGACGGATCAAGACGCTGCGCGAGCTGCGTGGGCTGACGCAAAACGACTTCGCGGCCGAACTCGACCGCAGTGTCGATGCTGTCTCGATGATTGAACGGGGACTGAATTGGCCGTCAGTAGCCACGCTAGAGAGAATGGCTGCGGTGCTTAACGTGTCGACGACGGAACTGTTCAACGACCTGGGCACAACCGGCCCTGTCAACGGCCAGGATCTGGTGGTCGTTGCTCGAGAGCTGCTGGCGAAGCTCGGGCAGTCAGAGCTCGAGGTGGCCGTTGCGACACTTGAAGCGTTGGCTCGCAAATCAGCGGCAGCATCTACAGTTCGCCCATGAATGGGATCGGAGCCCGACCCGTATGACGGTTATCAGCGCCGATTGATGACGTCGCGCCTTTCGCGAACCCGCTTACCCATCACCGGATCGAATTTCGGCATACGATTGCCGAGGGCCTGCATGTAACGCAGGAATTGCTCCATACTATCAACCTGATCGTCGTGTCGCGAACCTGGGAAGGCCAACACCTCTTTCAGGAATTCATCGCGCCACAAGGCAGCTTCCGGGATGAGCACCCTGCCTTGCTCAATGAGAGAGGACACACCGGCGACACGGCTGACCTTGTCGCTGCGGGGGGTGCTCTTGGGGAGGTACGCGTCCCGATAGACTAGGGGTAGATCCTTGAGGAGCGCAAACCCTGTTCCAGCCCGCTCGATCAGAATGATGCCGGGCCGAAACTCTCGCGCTAGTCTTAGGGCCTCCTTGCGGAGATCGGGATACTCAAGCTTCTTGCGACACAGGTCGAGCAGGTAAAGTTGCTTACCTTTGACACCCCAGGTTGTACAAACGGAGAAGTCGTTTTGCTCCTCAGCGTTCGAAGCGGTGTCCCAGCTTTGGACGACCAGATCGAACTCTTGGCGTTCAGGCGGCGTCCGATAGCTCTTGAGCCAGTTACGTCGGATCAGATTGCCGGCCAGCGGGATCGGCTCTTGCTGATATTGTGCCGAGAACTGATGCGTACCGATGTCTTGTCTTAAGGCATCGAGATGGTCCTGGCCTTCTCGGTCTTGCTGGATCAGTTCGCCGGCCCGGCGGTGATAAGTACGGTTGTTGAGGCCATTGCCGGTACGGTAGATGGTATCGACTGTGGCAATCGCGGGGATATTCAGGATGGTCCAGCCATGGTCGTCACGCTCTGTCAGGTGACCCACCAGATCGTTTTCGTGGAGGCGTTGCATGACGATGACGATCGCGCCGTCCTTCTTGCTATCGAGGCGCGACACCACGGAATTGTGATACCAAGTGTTGACCGCCGTTCGTTCGGCGTCTGACATCACCGAGCCAGCCTTGATCGGGTCGTCGATGATGATGATGTCACCGCCTCTCCCGGTGAGTGTTCCATCGACTGATGTGGCATAACGAAACCCACCTGACGTGGTCTTTTGCTCGATCTCGGTGTTCTTGGTCTTGCTCAGCCGGGTCTTTGGAAAAAGACTGGCGTAGAGTGGGAGATCCAGAACACGCCTGAACTCATTCGAAAGGTTCTTCGTCAGGTCCTGCGAGTACGAGATCGATATCACCTTGCGCGCCGGATCTCGGCCCAAGACCCAAGCGGGGAAGGCAATCGATGCAGCGAACGACTTAAGGTGTCGTGGTGGAAGGGTAATGATAAGACGCTTAAGGGTACCACGTTCAACTTCCTCGAGATGCCATGCGATCGCGTCGATGTGCCAATTGGGCTGATAGCCATCGCCGTTGAGTTCGCCGAAGACACTTCCAACAAAGGCGCTGAGCGACCTCCGTCGCAGCTCTGCGAGAAACTGCGACGGGTTGTCTAGGGCGATGAGAGTCGGCTGAGCCCCACTCATCGAGCTAGTCCTTCCGCTTTCTGCTTTGAGGACCGATCGACATATCCAGTGCAGTGTCACCGAGAAGATGCCGGAGCTGGGCTTGGTCAGCGGGTGAAAGAGCCTGCTCATGAACGGGATTATCTGCAGGCTCGGCATCCTCGCCCGCGATCACGATCAGTGCCTTTATGGTATTGAGGTCGCCTTTGATGGCTTTCACCATCAACGACTTGATCAGGGCCTCTCGCTTGGTGATCTTGCGGGTTCCATCGCCGTCACGGATCTCAATCAACTGCTGTAGCTCTCGCTGAAGGATAGTCTTGAGCGACAGGCTTTCTTTCGGCCGACCTTTCGGGTTGCCGCTTTTTCCCGGTTTGAACTGCGCCGCCTTTGGCGGTTTGCCATAGCCGACATCATAAGGCTCGCTGGTGCTGTTACTGCTGCTTACGGATTGCGATGGTGCAGGCGGCGTGCTCGGCAGAGCCTTACAATAAGGACTGGGAGCTGCAGCCTGCGGCGGCGGCGGCCGACGTCGCCGCGGCGCTGCTGCATCATGAGATGATTGGACAGGATTGCCCGCGGGGGCGCTTCGCGAGGGCCCGCTCATACCCGACCTCCCTTGCTGGCAACAACGTCCGGCTCAATGAGCCAGGTCGGAACACGCCGGCGCCGCGGTACGGGAGCTTTGGACCCCGCCAAGCCAGCTTGCTGTACAGAGGCCGATATGACCGAAGAATCGTCGTAGAGAGGGCAAGTATCTAAGGTGTCGGTGCCGTCTGTCTGGCCAGAACTTTCGGCGCGACGCATCTCGCTCATCGCATGGAAGCCAAGGCCTGTCTCAGCGTGAAGCGCCTCGATGCCGAAGCGCTCTTCAAAGCGCCGTAGAGCGACATCGACATAAAGCGGATCGAGTTCGACACAGCGCGCAACACGGCCGGTTTTTTCTGCGGCGATCAGCATTGTGCCGGAGCCACAAAAACCGTCGATGACGATGTCGCCACGTTGCGAGGCATCCTTGATGATGTCGGCGATCAGCTCGACCGGCTTGACGGTGGGATGATCGGCAAGGCGTTTGTTGCGTTCTCGGCCAAAGCTGTTGAACCCAGGTACATCCCAGACATTTGTTCGATTGCGGCCATGACGACCGAGCTCGACGTTGTTGAGGTGGGAAGCGCCAGGTTTTTTGAACACGGCGCAGAGTTCATGGGCGGAGCGGTACAGACTTCCCATACCGCCCTTCATCTTGTTCCATACAGCGAGGTTGAGCAACTCGTAATCAAGCCCGCGTCCTGCCGCGAGCAAGATCTCGATGTGCTTCCAGTCCATGAAGGAATAGATCAGGCCGCCAGGCACGAGGTGCCCAGCCATTGCCGACAAGCTCGATGTGAGGAACTGCTCGAACTGCTCAGGAGACATCTCGCCTGAGGCCTCAGCAAACTCCCGGTACCGGGTCTCTCCGAGCCCCATGATGCTGGCGATCCCGACATTGTAGGGCGGGTCGATAGCAATAAGCCGTGCCCTCTCCCCGCGCAACAAAGTGGCATAGGTTGCCTGTAGCTTTGCGTCTCCACAGATCAGGCGGTGCTGTCCGACCTGCCAGACATCGCCGAGCCGAGACACCGCGACATCAGCGGGAGCAACATCCATCTGATCGGCCGGATCGCTGCCATCCCCGGCATCAAGCACAACATCGAGTTCGCCGGTTGAAAACCCGGTCAGCTCAAGCTCGAAGCTGGTGTCGAGCACCAGGATGTCTTCGAACTCCAAACGAAGCGCACTCTCGTCCCAGGCAACGCCTTCGGCGAGTTTGTTGTCAGCGATGCGATATGCCCTGATTTGAGCCTGGGTCAGGTGGTCAATCCGGATAACTGGCAGTTCCGAGTATCCGAGCCGCCGCGCCGCTTCGAGCCGGGCCAGGCCAGTGATAACCGTAAGGCCGGCGTCAACGACGATGGCGCCAATGAAACCGAATTGTTCGATGGACCGGACAACGGCTTCAACATGGCGCTCAGTTATCTTGCGCAAAGCTCGCTTGGGCTCGATCAACCGGTCGATCGCAACCATCTCGACCTCGGGATGGTTGGATCTGGCCTGAGCATCGTCAAAGCGACGTGTTCCTTGTGCGTTTAACATGGCAACGACCTCCTCGTTCCGCCGGAGAGATCCGGCGAGATTAGCAAGATTGAACTTTTCGAAAGGCCTGCCCGTCCGCACTACAGGTTGGGCCATCCCTCGGCGGGACAGCTAAATGTTGCCGATTCGGGCCTCAGAGAACAAGTATGGAGACAAGTATTTTTTCGCATGATTCACAACGGCCCGCGCCGTGACAAGAAATTGGTGAGGGGGTGAAAGCACAGGATAAAAAATAATCTGATATAATTATCACTAGTATGACGAATATTAAGAAAACAGATACACGTGCGAGCCGCCACCTCTATGATCAGGCGATCACCAGCAAGGTGCCCCAGGCTGTCATTGACCACCTTGAAACGGTCCAGGTCGATGAAAAGGACGGCGAATTCCTCCCCGCGACCGCGATTACGCCGCGCCAGGGCCTGGTTCAGTCGGTCGAGGAACAGAGCCCGGTTGGGAAGCCCGGGCGAATGCGAGATGGGAACTTCACAAGGGCAAGCATCGTTGTATGCGAAAATGAGGGTCTGATATAAACGTATCGGCACACCTTGGGTGTCGTCATGGTAGACGGTCGACGGAAACCACGAAGGGAACATAGTCCTTGGCGTGCTGGTCATGAATTAGAACTGGCACTGATAAGCGCGTTAGCAAATGGGGGGCTGCATGATCCAGGGAAGGTAGCCGGCACGACTAGTCCTTGGAAACATATTCCTCGTTCCGAGGGCTCAGCCGACCGGGAGTATCGGCCAGCCAACCGGCAGACAAGAAGCCCATGGTATCGACCCGCAAGCGAGCGGTAGACAGATCCGAAGGGGGTTCGTCGCGCATCCTAAGAACCCTGCGGTTGGCCGATAGTTGCAGACGGCGACCTTCCTCGTTTGGGCTTGGGAGGGTAATCGCCCCATCGAAACAACCCCAAATTGCGCTGTGCGTCCGGTTGGGGCGCTGTCGCTCCCGAGTGTGAGCAATTTTTCTGCTCGCCCTTAACGAAGCGATGGTGCCAGCCTCATCTGAGGCGGCGGAGTTGGCAATGCGCAGTCCGCACCTCGGTGAATGTAGGCACTGGCGAAATCGATCACCTGGCCAAGCGAAATAGGTTCACAAGGCTTCGTGACTGCTCCGATAGCACCGGCATAATCTAGCGGGATCTGGTCGGGGCTCCCGGTGACAAACACCACCAAGACGTGATGATCGTTTGCTAGCCGCTGAGCAATATGCGGCCCCGTGAGCCCGTCTTTCAGGTTGAGGTCGACAAGGGCCAGATCCGGAGCATGCATTCGAGCTAGCTCCAGCGCTCGCTTCGCATGATCCGCCATGCCGACCACGTCCAGTCCTAGTTCGAGCAATTGAAATTCCAAGTCCAGCGCGAGGAATACTTCGTCCTCAACGATGAGTACCTTTAGCGTTGGCTGACCAGATCGAACCACTGAAACGCCTGTCGCGCAAAGAAAATGTAGGCGTTCCGCGGTGCGCTGCCTGCCGCCTTTGTCGCAGCAACAAAAACCATGCTTAGCGGGAAAGGTTCCCTTGCCACGTAGAAGGGGGCGCTACGGACGCAAAGGTAGGCAACCTCTACTCAGGGTGCGTTTTGGCGCGACTGCTTTAGAGCGACCTTCGGCAATGGCGCCGATGGCTCGGTGCTGATCAGAACGCCGGCAATTCTGGCGAAGCTGACAAAGGCCTGTCGTGCCTGTTCAACGGACATTTGTCCGGCGATCGCCGCGTTGCAGCTTCTCTCGGCGCAGGTGAACACCGGCCCCCGACGACCTGTCGGCCAGTGCTTCAGGAACATCATCGCCTCCTGCACCGAGTCGATCTCGTGGACAGCGCCGTTTGTTTCAACCTGCACCGGAGCCAAGAAAGGGAGTTTTGCCATTCTTACCTCCTAACTTGTGGTTGTGTCCGGTGCCTCGGTCTGCTTTTCCGTGGCTCCCGGAGAAGCGATCGGACGTTTGGTCGAGGCCGTTCTGGCGGGGAATTCAGCACGGCATAGGCTAGGTTTTGCCTTTCAGCGAACGCTATGGCCGCTTCCTGGGTCGGAAAATCAAGCGTGACCTGGGTCAGCGTATCATCCCCTCCGGTGTAGCCCATCAAAGCGTCAATGAAGGGCGGCGTCCGCCGTTCAAACACCAGCCGCCACGGTTGAGCCCTGCCGCGGGCAGAGGTCATGACACAGCGGCCAGGCCGGAAAATCCGCGCCGAACTTTGCCCGCTCAGTGGTGGCCGCTTGGCGGGAAACATCATTGGAAGCTTGACGTTCGCCGTCCGCCCGCAATTCAACAGGATGCGGTCCGTCTCGACGTTTGGTGTCAGCGGCGCCGTCATCGACTCCTCCTCGCCTGAAGATGCCGGCCGGGACCTTGGGCCCGACCGGCCAGTCAGCCATCACTTGGTGGTATTGATCGCGATGCGCTTGGCGTTCGCCTGCGCCTTTTCCGTCTTGGGCAGGGTCACTGTGAGGACGCCGTTCTTGAATGCCGCCTCCACCCTGTCCTCATCAACCTCGCGGCCAAGAGCAAGGCGCCGCTCGAAACGCCCGTAATAGCGTTCGCTGAACTGACGATCCTTGTCTTCGGTTTCCGATTTCTTCTCGCCGCGAAGTGTGAGAACACCGTCGTCAAGCAGAACCTCGACGTCGTTCTCGTCAAGTCCGGGCATTTCCGCGACCACCCGGATTTCCTTGTCGTTCTCCGAGAATTCGACGCTTGGCCAGGCGCCGTTCCGAGGCGTCATGCGGCCAAACACCGACGGTGTGTCAAATCCCCGGAACACCTCGTCGAACAGCCGGTTGACGTTGCGATGCAGCGACATGAACGGATCCATGTCTTCGCTGCGATAGATCGTCGGAGCCTGGTTATTGCCACGGTTCCATGGAATCAGGTCACGCACACTCATTGTCGTTTCCTTTCGTCTTTCTTGTCCTTTCTCGTCAGGTCACGACGACACCCCACCCCAGATGGGGTGTCGCGCTGGCCGGTTCAGGTAAGATCATGCCGCTACGTTGCCTTCGATCCGCTTCGACGCAGACTTCTTGTCAGCGTCGGCGTTAATCGCGATCCGTCGCGGCTTCATCTCCTCAGGAATTTCCTTCTTGAGGTCGATGATTAGCAGGCCGTTCTCGAGCTTGGCACCCATGACACTGACATGGTCGGCGAGTTCGAAACGACGGTCAAAGGTCCTCATCGCCAGTCCATGGTGGAGATACAAAACCTCGCCATTTTCTGTCTTCGAGCCGTTGATGACGAGCAGGTTCGGCTCATGGGTGATCGAAAGCTCGTCTTCTGCGAACCCGGCTACAGCAAGCGCGATGCGATAGGTGTCTTCACCGAGCTTGACGATGTCATAGGGCGGCCAGTTGTCGGCCTGCGGTGAACTGGATTTCTCGAGCAGATCGAAAACCCGGTCAAAGCCGATGCTCGACCTGTAGAAGGGGGAGAAGTCCATATTTGTTCTCATAGCTACATCCTCCTTGGAGCAACATAGGTACGAGGAAGCGCCAAGAAGCCTGGCGCTCCCTGACCGTGCCGGCCCTTTGCAGCGGCCGACGAATTAAGAGTTGGGAAGCGATTTGCTCGACGTCAAGGGGCGAGCAATCGAGCCGACATTTTGACGGCGTGGTGGTGGATTCACAGGCCGGGGCGACTGGAAAGCGCTCCGTCCAATGCCCATCTAGTCCGCTGGCGAATCGATGGAGGTAAGCGATGACCATGACGCGGGAAGACGTTGTCTCGGTCCTCGGACCGGTGGACGACACAGTGATTGCAGAAGTGATCATGTCCGGCGCTTCGCTCGATGAACTCAGGGAGGCGTGGGGTTGGGCTTTCGGCGACGACGCGTTGATGGGGCAAGGCCGCCCACTTCCCGGAACGCGGGTTGCGGCACTGATTGACTTGATTGAGCCCGACGATGACGAGATAGAGGGCCCGGCCGCACCGGGCCCTGGTGCTCACTGAATCGTAAACACCCCGTCCACTGCTTGCCATTCCGCAGGTTTGATCAGGCGGTGATGGGCAACGCGCACTGAATGGAGCGCGCCTTCAAGTTCCTGTTCCCAGTAGCTGAGGAAACCTTTCAGCGTCGGGAATTCCGGTGCGAGGTCGTATTCCTGCCAGACAAAAAGTTGCAACAACCGCGGGTAATCAGGAAGGTGATAATGGATCTCCGCGGTCGTGAGGCCGTAACCCTCCATCTGCAACCGGAATTCTCTGCTGAGCACAAGCTTGTTCTCGGTCACCATCAAGCGTCCAATCTTTCCGGACGTTCGCGGTTGCCGCCCTGGTCGAATTTGGAGGCGGCGTCGGCGCGAATTTCATCGAGCCGGCGAAGCGCATCCATGACGGCATCGAAAGTCACCGGGGCCGCAACGCCTGGTGGCTTGCGCAGGGCCGGTATGGATTCGACCGCGCATGCATCCGATGCCCAGGAGGCAAGAATGGCACGCTTTTCCTGAATGTCGAGCTGATCGTCCGTCACCACATCGTCGGGATGGCCGAAGAACCGGGCCGGGAAAAGCAGACGGTCCAGTGACAGATCCGTGGTTTCAGGGGCGATCGAAGGGATAATCGTCGGGACGGTTCGTTCCATCGATGGTCCTCCGTTACAACAATCTCCTTTGGGTTGACGTTTCGACGGTGGTCCTAGGCGGACCATCGTCGGACAAAAACTTTGGAGGATTCGAACGAAATTTCAAGCCCCCTCAATCGCGCATTCGCGGCGGATAGCTGCATGAATTCAGCGCGCTAGCACTCGGCATGCCCGAGTGCCAAAATTTTTGCAGCCACCTCTTGAAACTCAAATACACCTCACCCAGATCGATTGCGTGCGATGCCGAAAAAGGGTCGCGCACCCCGCGCCGGATCCGCTTCGGATGCGGCGCGGAGGAACCTCAAAAATCTGTTTGTCCATGAGGAGAACGACATGACGTTCCGTCCATTGCACGACCGTATCTTGGTCCGCCGCATCGAGGCCGAGGAAAAAACGGCCGGCGGCATCATTATCCCCGAGACTGCCAAGGAAAAGCCGCAGGAAGGCGAGGTCATAGCCGTTGGTCCGGGCGCCCGCGACGACAGCGGCCAGTTGCTGTCGCTCGACGTCAAGGTTGGCGACCGCATCCTGTTCGGCAAATGGTCCGGCACCGAGATCAGACTCAATGGAGAGGATCTCCTGATCATGAAGGAGTCCGACGTGATGGGCGTGATCGATGCCGCGGCCCAGGCCAAGAAGGCCGCCTAAGGTGGCACCCGGCATTTAAGAAGGAGCAAGAAAAATGGCTGCTAAGGAAGTCAAATTCCATACCGAAGCCCGCGAGAAGATGCTGCGCGGTGTCGACATTCTCGCCAACGCTGTGAAGGTCACGCTCGGTCCCAAGGGCCGCAACGTTGTGATCGACAAGTCGTTCGGCGCCCCTCGCATCACCAAGGACGGTGTCACCGTCGCCAAGGAGATCGAGCTGGAGGACAAATTCGAGAACATGGGCGCGCAAATGGTGCGCGAAGTCGCGTCCAAGACCAGCGACATCGCCGGCGACGGGACCACAACGGCGACAGTGCTTGCCCAGGCGATTGTCAAGGAAGGTGCCAAAGCTGTCGCTTCCGGCATGAACCCGATGGACCTGAAGCGTGGCATAGACAAGGCGGTCGACGCCGTGGTCGCGGAACTCAAGGTCAATGCTCGCAAGGTCACCAAGAACGACGAAATCGCTCAAGTCGGAACGATTTCGGCCAATGGCGACGCCGAAATTGGCCGCTTCCTGGCCGAGGCGATGCAAAAAGTCGGCAACGAGGGTGTGATAACGGTCGAGGAGGCAAAAACCGCCGAAACCGAACTCGAAGTCGTCGAAGGCATGCAGTTCGATCGCGGTTACCTGTCCCCCTATTTCGTCACCAACCAGGACAAGATGCGCGTCGAGTTGGAAGAGCCTTATGTTCTGATCCACGAAAAGAAGCTGTCCAACCTGCAGGCTTTGCTTCCGGTTCTGGAGGCGGTGGTCCAGTCTTCCAAACCGCTGCTGATCATCGCAGAGGACGTCGAGGGCGAGGCGTTGGCTACCCTTGTCGTCAACAAGTTGCGAGGCGGCCTCAAGGTCGTTGCCGTCAAGGCGCCTGGCTTCGGCGATCGCCGCAAGGCGATGCTGGAAGACATCGCCATTCTGACCGGCGGCACGGCGATCTCGGAAGATCTCGGCATCAAGCTCGAAAACGTGACGCTGAACATGCTCGGCCGCGCCAAGAAGGTGGTTGTCGAGAAGGATAACACCACCATCGTTGACGGCGCTGGCTCCAAGACCGAGATCCAGGGGCGTGTTGCCCAGATCAAGACTCAGATCGAGGAGACCACCTCGGACTACGATCGTGAGAAGCTGCAGGAACGCCTGGCCAAGCTCGCCGGGGGTGTCGCCGTCATTCGCGTCGGCGGCTCGACCGAGGTCGAGGTGAAGGAGCGCAAGGATCGCGTCGATGACGCGATGCATGCAACTCGGGCGGCAGTTGAAGAAGGAGTGCTGCCGGGCGGCGGTGTTGCCCTGCTGCGCGCGGTAAAGGCGCTCGACAATGTCCAGGCCGACAACTCCGACCAGAAACACGGCGTTGAGATCGTGCGCCGCGCCCTCGAAGCCCCAGTGCGACAGATCGCGGAAAACGCTGGCGCCGAAGGCTCGATCATCGTCGGCAAGCTGCGCGACAAGGCCGAGTTCGGCTACGGCTGGAACGCACAAACCAACGAGTTTGGCGACCTCTACACACAGGGCGTCATCGATCCGGTGAAGGTGGTGCGCACCGCACTTCAGGACGCCGCGTCCGTCGCTGGCTTGCTGGTCACCACCGAGGCGATGGTGGCCGAGAAACCGAAGAAGGACGCGCCGCTGCCAGCGATGCCCGGCGGTGGCATGGACTTCTAAGAGACAGAGAGGCTGTGTCCGCGTCCATCCGGGCGCGGACACAGCCCCAGACGGGTGATGCCATGGATACGATCAACATCAACAAGATTGCGCCGCCGCAACGTGCGGCGACCGAAATGAATTATGAGGCCGATCTAAAAGCCGTGCTGGAGCCGGTGCTGACCGAGGTGCTCGACATGACTGAATCCGCAGGCTGGGACCGGCGGAAGGCAGCGTACACGGTGATGTTCTTGGCGGCGCGGCAGCTGTCGGACGGAAAAGCGAACCCGAAAACGGATGTTTGACGCGGTCGCAAACTGAAACTGGCGTTCGCCGGCAAATGAGAGGAACGGACAATATCGTCCGTTCACGGTAGACCCGATGGCCAGCCGGTGGCGTCGAAAGGAGAAATCTAGAGTTCGGGGCCGAAAAATGACTACGCGTTGGTCTAGCTATCTTGCGCTTTCGGCAGTCTTTCTTGTTCTGGCGCCGGCGCCCGCATTGGCAGCCGCACCGCAGCCCGTCATTAGCGCAAGCGCCGAGCGCCCTCTTCCCGATGTATTGCAAGAAGTGACACCGGCTGTCGTCAACATCTCAGTCACTTCCGGCTCCGCAGCCCAGACCAATCCGCTTTACAATGATCCCTTCTTTCGTCGCTATTTCAACATGCCCGATGCGCAGCCCAGATTGAGCGCCGGATCGGGCGTCATCGTGGACGCCGAAAAGGGGTTCATCCTCACCAACCATCACGTCGTCGCCGACGCCAGCGAGATCACGGTGACGCTGAAGGATCGACGCCGCTTCACAGCTGAATTGATCGGCAGCGATCAGGCGACCGACATCGCGTTGCTCAGGATCAAGGGCGACCGGCTTACGGCCCTCCGCCTTGGTGATTCCGATGCGCTTCGCGTCGGCGAACCGGTGGTGGCGATCGGCAATCCATTTGGTCTCGGCCAAACCGTTACCTCTGGTATCGTCAGTGCGCTTGGCCGCAGCGGCATCAACATCGAGGGCTACGAAGATTTTATCCAGACTGATGCCTCGATCAATCCGGGCAATTCCGGCGGCGCATTGGTGACACATGACGGGCGTTTGGTTGGCATCAACACTGCCATCATCGCGCCGGCCGGCGGCAATATCGGCATTGGTTTCGCTGTCCCGATCGCGATGGCGTCGACTGTGATGAAGCAACTCATTGAGCATGGCGAGGTGCGTCGGGGTCGTATCGGCATCGCCATCCAGGATTTGACGCCGGACCTCGCAGACGCGCTCAAACTCACCGAGAACTCCGGCGCCGTTGTCAGCAGCGTCGAAGACGGCTCGCCTGCTGCCCAAGCCGGGCTACTGGCCGGCGACGTGATCATCAGTGTCGATCAGCACCCGATCTCCGGCTCAGCCGATCTGCGAAACCGGGTTGGCCTGGCACCCGCCGGATCGGAGGTGGGCATCGAGTACCTGCGCGACGGCGCGCGAAAGTCTGTCACTGTGCGTATCGAACCTGAAAAGGGAGCAAAAACGGCGGCGCTGCCCGATCGTCTGGAGGGCGCGCAAATCGAAGATGCCGCTGGAAACGTGTTCGTTTCCCGCGTCGACGAAGGCAGCGCCGCAGCCCGTGCCGGCCTGCGAGCTGGGGACGTGATTGTCGCGGTCAACCGGCAGCCGGTCACAACCACGGTCGAACTGGCCACGGCACTGCGCAACACCGCCGGCACGATCGCGCTGGATCTGTTTCGTGGTGGGAACAAGCTCTTCCTGGTTATCCGCTAGGAGCATCCGAGTAGAGCAACGTGTTCATCGATTGGGAGAAGGAGATGAAAAAATCTGTTCGATGGATAATCGCCGCAGGAGCGGCCATTGCAGCGGCGTTGATCCCGGTTCCGGCGCTCGCGCAGGATCAACCAGCAAATCCTCAAGAGTTAACCGGCTTCTGGCTGACGACACCGCATCCTGACCTGGCGATCCGACCCGGCGAGACCGAGTCGATCCCGCTGACTTTGCGTAACCACAATCTGCCGCCTCAGCGTGCGTCGCTGGAGGTGTCAGGCATTCCCGATGGCTGGAAATGGTCGATCAAGGGTGGCAACCGCGAGGTTGGGGCCGTCATTGTGTCGCCCAATGCCACGGAAGAGGTCAAGCTCGAGCTGACGCCACCGGAGGGTGCGACCGGCACGAGCGTGCCGATCGACGTCAAGGCTCGCTACGGCAATCAAACGGCCGATTTGCCGATTACCGTGAAACTATCGGATGCATCCGAGGGCGGCTTGGAACTGAAACCGGAATTGCCGGCGCTGCGGGGTACTGCGCGCTCGACCTTCAGCTTCAAGGTCGAAGTGACCAACAACGGCGCCGAGGAAAGCTTGGTCAACCTGGCCGCCACTGCCCCCGAAGGCTTCCAGACACGCTTTAAGCGCGGGTATGGCTCGGAAGAAATCACCGGCTTGCCAATCGAAGCCGGCGCCACTCAAAACATTACGCTCGAGGTCACACCGGCACGCGCCGCGCCAGCTGGCAGCTATCCGATCGCCATGGAAGCTGCGGGTGGTGGCGCCAGCGCCGCGACAGAACTCAGCATTGAGGTGACGGGTCAACCGGAGGTCGCGTTGAGCGGCCCTCAGGAACGGCTTTCGGGCCAAGCGGTTGCCGGCAAGGAAACGACTTTCCCCTTTACGCTTGCCAACACTGGGACTGCGCCAGCGACGGATATCGAACTTTCGGCCTCGCCACCCACTGGCTGGAAGGTGGAATTCGAGCCGAAGACCGTTGGCACGCTTGCGCCGAACGCTACCAGCGAAGTCAACGTAAAAATCACACCGTCCGAGCGTGCTATCGCCGGCGACTACATGATCAATGTTCGCGCCAGCGGTGGAAGCGTGTCGGAATCGGCGCAGTTCCGCGTGACGGTCAATACATCGACATTGTGGGGTGTTGCCGGGCTCGGCGTCATTGCCGCGGCCGCAATCGTCCTCGGCATGGCTGTAATGAGGTATGGGCGGCGATGATGAACACCACAGTCATAACAGCAACTGGACTGGTCAAACGCTACGGCACGGCAACCGCGGTCGCAGGAATAGATCTGTCGGTTGAAGCAGGAGAAGTTGTCGGACTGCTTGGGCCGAACGGCGCGGGCAAGACAACCACAATCCTGATGCTGCTCGGCTTGACCGAGCCGAGTGAAGGCAGCGTACGCATCCTTGGCAAAGATCCTCTGCGCCAGCCCCTTGAGGTCAAAAGAGAGGTTGGCTACCTGCCGGACGCCGTCGGTTTCTACGATGCCATGTCCGGCCGCGAGAACCTGGCTTATACCTCCCGTCTCGCAGGCATGTCAAAGGATCTTGCTCGTGAACGGATCGCCGCGGCCCTCGAAAAGGTGCGACTGATTGAGGTCGCCGATCGGCAGGTCGGCACCTATTCCCGTGGCATGCGGCAGCGTCTTGGCATTGCAGAACTTCTCATGCGCAAATGCAGCGTTGCCATTCTCGACGAGCCGACTTCGGGTCTCGATCCCCAGTCGACCCAGGAATTGCTCGACCTGATCCAGGCATTGAGCCGCGACGGCATGACCATTTTGTTGTCGTCGCACATGCTCAACGTGGTTCAATCGATTTGCCATCGCATCGCACTGTTCAATAAAGGCAAGATCGGCTTTCTGGGCACGATAGAGGAGCTGGCAGCGCAAATTGGTGGCGGCGCCTTCATCGTAGACGTTGAGGCGGACGGCATCGATCTCGCCAAGGCGGCCGGGATGGCGCTGGGGGTACGATCTGTCGTCCCGGGACGACATGGACACTGGCTGGTCGAAGCGGAACGCGACGTGCGCCCGGAACTAGCTCGCTTCGTCGTTGAAGGCGGCGGAGCGTTGAAGAACCTCGACTTGCGTCAGGCAAGCCTCGACGAGGCGTACACTCGCTATTTCAGGGAGGTTGGCCATGATGCGTGAAGGCTCCCCCTTCAAAGGGGTCGCGACCATCGCCCTCAAGGAAGCGGCCGATCACATGACCAGCGCACGCATGCACCTGATCATGCTGCTTGTCCTGCTCACCGCCATCGGCGCTGTTTATGGCGCGATCGGTCGCATCAGCCAAACCACGGCTGAGGATCCCTACCTGTTCCTCAAGTTGTTGACCGTCGCTCAAGAGCCCCTACCGTCGTTCGCTGCATTCCTCGGCTTTCTGCTGCCCCTCGTGGCAATCGCGCTCGGCTTCGATGCCATCAACGGCGAGCACTCGCGCCGGACCATGAGTCGGCTCCTCTCGCAGCCGATCTATCGGGACGCTGTGCTCTTCGGAAAGTTCCTGGGTGGACTGCTGGTCATTGCGATCGCGCTGCTGACGCTATGGCTTCTCATGGTTGGCCTCGGCATCCTTTTCCTTGGCCTTCCGCCGTTGGCTGGAGACCTCGTTCGCGGCATCGCATATCTGGGGGTGACACTGGCATACGCTGGCGTCTGGTTGGCGCTTGCGATCACGTTTTCAACGGTCATTCGCTCGCCCGCCACTTCTGCGCTGGCGGCGCTGTCGGTCTGGCTGGTGCTGACAGTGTTCTGGGGAATGATCGCCCCGTTGATAGCAAATGCTTTCACTCCGATCGATCCGCTCGACCCGATGAGTGTCATCACGCAGTTTGAGACGCAGCAGGCTGTTGCAAGACTGTCGCCGCAGATGCTCTACGGTGAAGTGACAGCGATGCTGCTCGACCCAGCCGCCCGTTCCGTCGGTCCGCTGTTCTTCGATCAGGTCCAGGGTGCAATCGTCGGCGCGCCGCTACCCACAATGCAGAGCCTTCTGATCGTATGGCCACAGATCTCAGGGCTGGTCGCTGCAATGATCCTGCTCTTCACCATTGCCTATGTCGTCTTCCAACGCCAGGAGGTCAGGGCATGACGTCGACGCGTCTTAATCATTGCCTCGGCGCCCTCCGAAGGCGGGATACTGATCTCCCCGATGCCTCGGCCTACTGCATCGGGGAAGTAAGAACGTGGCTAGACGGTCGCGAGCATCCGCTATGCCTTGACGGCATGGCTCGAGGCACCGGTGAAGGCCTACAGCGCCTTGCCCCCGCTTCGCAACGTGCATGAAATATCCGAGCGCTGCGAGTTACAGACAATACCGCTTGCCAAAGCGTCCGATGAAGAAAGGAGGAAACCAATGGAACACAACCTGTTCGAACGTCCCGTCACCATCCTCGTCGGTCTCGGTTTCCCGACGGAGGTCAAGTCCGTGACTGAAGCCATCGCAGTTCTTTACGAATGGCCACCGTCAAGAAGGGATCCGGCGCATGTGATTGCTTTCCACGCCTGCAAGGCAGCGCTCGCCGGTGAGATCGAAGCGGAAACCGCCCGCGGCATGTTTGTCGCCTTTGCCCGGAGACATGACCTTCTTGCCCCACGATCCGAAAATGTAGCCCCAACCCCTTCGATTGGCGAATTCGGTGCGGCCACAATGCACTGAATGGCGGCCAAGCTCGGCGCGAGCGTGCCAACATGGTCCGCGAAGCAAACCTGATGGATAAAACGATGAACGATGTGCGCTTTCCAGATCCGGTTAAGCTGACGCTGAGGCCCTGGGGCGAACGTGTCGTTGCAAGTTCGTTGGAAGCGATCGAGTTTATGAACGAGCATTGGCCTGACTGGGCTCGCGGTCGCTCGTATCGAGCCGCTTATCGCGCATGCCGCGACGCTCTTGATGGCTGGCGAGCGCCGAAAGAGGCCCGAAAGGCTTTCATGAAAGCTGCAAGCCGTGCCGGTTTGATCTCGTCAACCAAGAGACGACAGCACCTCTGAAGGGTGTCGCGGCGGCTCAGACCATTATCCATCGCGCGGTTAAGGTGATACGGCATCTGCGCCACCTCGCCCGAAGCGATCAGCTCAACGACCGTGATCAGGCTCCGGTCGCGCGGCTTCACGTCCGGACGCAACGCGTTGAATGTCGTCCGACATGATGGGTGCCCTTTACTGAACAAGTGTAGGCCCGTCGGTAAGCCCGGCCATGATAGCAGCTGTGGCTATGCGTTTCATATGACATCCTTCCAAGTCTGCATCAGTAGCCGAACGATATTGGATGAACAAATCCGATAGGTTTCATGAATGTCACTCATAAAATGAAGGCAATCCCACGCTGACGGCACTTGAATGCTCAACGGCGGAGTTGCGCCGGACCTATTCATCGACCTCTATGCCAATTTGCGATGCGTCACCGCCGGCCAACTCCAGCAGGATGTCGCCAGCCAACAGCTCTTCCTTAGACAGCAGTCCCGCATCCTCAAGCGCTTCAAAATCCGGCAGATCGCGCAACGTGTCGAGCCCGAACTCAAGCAGGAATTCTTTCGTCGTGACATAGGTGTAGGGCGCTCCCGGCGTCGGGCAGCGCGGTCCGGAGGCGATAAAGCCGCATCTGCGCAACGTGCCGATCAGATCACGGCTGATCTCCTTGCCGAAGAAAGCGGAGAGCTCGGCGCGAGTGGATCGGCTGGAAATACGCCACGCACATCAGCACCAACGCCTCCGACTGCGAGAGGTCTATTGTGCGTTCATCGGCGCCGGTGCGAATGGCGTCGGCGTAGGCCGGCCGCGTCAGCTGCTTGCCGACGATGCGCGCAAGAACCTCGCGCGGAACGGGTTCGCTCGCCGCGAAGATGGTCGCCTCGACGCGGTTCATCCATTCGCGCCAACGAACTTCTGGGGGCGCTGATTCTACCTTTAATAGTGGCGGAGCCTGTCGCTCAAAGCCCTTCTCCGCCGCCCCACCCGTTCAAACAGATGGCATCCCGGCGGTTTGTCTTCACCCGATCGCCGGGCTTCCTCGGGATTAGCGACGAGGCGACTATGGTGCAGGCGCAATCCGCAACTGCGAACCATAGTGCCCTTCTGAACCCTGAAACTAAGTTCAGTTGAACGTCGGCACGATCCACGGGTTGATGTCGATACCGATCCGCGGCTCTTTCGTGCCGATCGAGTTGGTGGTCGCCGGGCCGCGATCGTCCCTGATCGAGCCCGTCGAACCGCAGTCGAGCTTTTTGCTGGATACGGTTTGGCTGCACACCGTGGGTTCGTGCGTCGTCTTGTTGGTGTCGTTTGCCAGCGCAAAATCGCTCGTCGCAGCGAGCGCCGCGAGTGCCAGAATAGTCCGTCGCATTGTCATCTCCTTGCGCATAAACAGATCAGGGGGGCGCTGCCCCCCTGCGTTCGTTGCATTGTCGGGAGTTGGCTAACTCCGGGAGCAGATCACAGCTGAGTTCAGCTCCAGAACTGATCACAATTCGTGACGGCAGTAGGGAGCTGCTTCTTGTCATTAGCGCTGCCGGTGTTGGAACCCGTCTGGCCATTTGCATTCTGTTTAGCAATGTTGTCGACGCAATTCGCGATTGCCTTCGCTTGGCCTTGGTCGTTATTAGGATTGGTATCACCTGCATTGAAGGCCAGCGCAAAAGTGCTGCCCATGGAAAGCGCGAGGGCAGTTGCGAGAAGTGTATTTGTCAGCTTCTTCATCATTTCCTCCATCTCACTTTACAGCCAATAGGTCTCCGGCCGATTCCGAATTCACATTCGCAATCGCGCTGATACAAGTCACCGGAAACGACGCCGAATGAACGCCCACTAATCGGCATTTGCAAGAGTTTTCAAGCATCCTTGACCCATCGAATCGATTGATTCTTTGTTATCTAGATCGTTAGATTGATCTAAAAGACAGTGACGTCCCCCAAGTGGGTCATGTTCTTGCCGCTGATATAGCTCCATTTACTTTCACGTATTCGGATTTGACGGCTTGACGAAGGTGAGCGTCTCCTGAACTTCTCTACCTTCCGCAACAGCTCGTTATGGAAACGCGCCTCGCATTGGAATAATGTGCTCGGATGGGCGATACCTCAAATGGAAGTCGATATGTAGCAGCTTGACGCAAAATGGCGGTACCGTGCTGTTTTGTCCGGCAAATGTGAGCTCAAATGAGAAAGCTGGTCGGATCCATCGCCATCATGCTGCTGGGTATCGGGGCCGTGTATGGCATGGCAAGCAGTGTCGGATGGCCTCCTTGGCGGGAGGCCGCAGCCGCGACGCGCTACATGACGGCACCCGTCGAACGAGGCGACGTGGTGCAAACCGTGTCCACGACCGGAACACTGAATGCCTTCGTCACGGTGGAGGTGGGGACGCAGCTTTCCGGACAAGTTGCGCGTCTTTTCGTCGATTTCAATACCAACGTAAAAGCTGGACAAGCGCTGGCGCAACTCGATCGCAAGAGTTTTGAGGCACGCCTCGCAGAATCCAAAGCCTCAACTGCTGTCGCTGAGGCCGCCGTAAAAATCCAACGCTCTAGATTGGAACGCGCCCGGATCGACCTTCGCAACGCTGAGGCACAGCGGGCAGTTCTCATGGCCCGACTGGACAATGCCCGAGCGCAATCCGAGGTCACAGGCAACACATTCGAACGGTCCACTTCGCTTCAGAAAATGGGCAACACATCCAAAAGTCAGACCGAACTGGCACGTGCGGCACGGGATTCAGCAGCTGCTGAAATGCGGGAGGCGGAGGAGATTGTGGCCGCGCACGAACTGGTTGTGGCCGGAGCGGCGGTTGATTTGGAACGGTCGCAAGCCGAACTCGATAGCGCACTTGAAACCGTGCGTCAGAAGGAGGCTATCGAGCACTCGATGGAGATTGACCTTGAGCGCACGACAATTCGTTCCCCTATCGACGGTACCGTCGTCGGTCGGAATGTCAGTGAGGGTCAGACGGTGGCGGCAAGCCTCGAAGCTCCCGTCTTGTTCACCATTGCTGGCGACCTTCAGCGCATGGACATCTATGCACGCGTGGACGAGTCGGACATCGGCAAGATACGTGTTGGCCAAGCGGCTCAGTTTTCTGTCGATGCCTATCCGGATCGGCGTTTTTCCGCGATGGTGCGTGACATTCGCAAGGCTCCGCAGGTCACGCAAAACGTTGTTACTTATACTGTCGTTCTTGGGACCACCAATCCTGGAGCACTTTTGCTTCCGGGGATGACCGCAACCGTCCATGTCGTCACATCACAAGCTAGGGATGTCCTCCGCATACCGATGACCGCTTTGCGCTTTGCGCCAAGTATGGTTGATGGGTCAAAGGAGCTCTCCCCCGGCAACGGCAACAATGGGGTGCAGACGACTGTGTGGACGCTTGACGGGACCCGGATTGCTGTCCCGGTAAGCGTCGTACTTGGCGACGATGATGGGAGCTACGCCGCGTTGGTCGTCGGAGACCTGAAGGAAGGGGACCAAATCGTCGTAGGCGAAGCGGAAGAGGCAGCGCGAGACCGATTGTTCGGCTTCCGGCTTGGGTTCTGAACATGCTCCTCAAAGCCATTTCCCTCTCGCGGAGCTACGACCATGATAGCACCACTACCGTTGCCCTGCGCGACGCGTCATTCGATCTGATGGATGGTGAGTTTGTGGCGATCATGGGACCTTCGGGCTCCGGTAAATCGACGCTCATGAATATCATCGGTTTACTTGACCGACCAACATCCGGCAGCCTGATTTTTGCGGGCGAGCATACTGCGAACCTGTCGCCCGATCACGCAGCGCGGTTGCGGAATTGTCGGATCGGCTTCGTGTTCCAGTCATATAATTTGCTGGGCCGCAACACGGCTTTGGAGAATGTAGAACTGCCCCTCGTTTACGCGGGCGTGCGTAGACGCGAGCGTGAGCTGCGTGCGGCGGAAGCATTGGACAAGGTGGGGCTTTCTGACAAAGCACAACGATGGCCGCTGCAGCTCTCAGGTGGCGAGCAGCAGCGCATAGCAATCGCCCGGGCGCTCGTAACAGACCCCGCGCTAATCCTTGCAGACGAGCCCACTGGAGCGCTTGATAGCCGGACGGGCAACGAAATCATGGCGCTCCTCCAGCATCTCAATGAGCAGGGACGTACCATCATCATGGTGACGCATGACGACATCGTCGGAAGTCATGCGTCACGCATCATAAGGCTGCAAGACGGCACGATCATCGGCGACCAGGACGTACCTGATCGCTTGCTGACCGGGCCGACTGGGCGCAAATTACGTGGATGGGGCGTGACCGGCTTCGGTTAGTTCCTCAAGTAGTGACTGGAGAGCGTTCGAGTGCGTGCACGGGTAGGTAGCAAGGCAGACGATGGCTGTCCCCCGCTTTTTGGGATCATGGACAGTTGCTCATTCAAGCTCACTTGACCGGGAGAATCTCGATCAGGTCAGGCGTCCCCTGTTAGCAGGAGCAGTGACTTGAACTGGTGGGAGGGGTTTCGCATCGCGCGCAGGGCGCTTTGGGTGAACAGGCTGCGCAGCTTTCTCACCATGCTCGGCATCGTTGTCGGGGTGGCCTCGGTCATCGCGATGGTCGCGCTGGGATCGGGCGCAAAAGCACAAGTCGAAGAACAGATCCGATCATTCGGGGCGAATGTCTTGGTGATCGAGCCGATCGCAGGCCAAAGCGGCGGCGGTGCCCGCCTGGGCACTCTGACCGAGCCCGACGCCCGAGGCATTGCCGGGCTCCCCCCCGTGCGGGCAGCCGCGCCTTCGGTTCGCGGCCACGCTCAGATCGTACGTGGCAATAGAAACTGGAGCACAACCGTCAATGGTACGACCGTAGATTATTTTGTGGTCCGTGATTGGCCACTTTCGGCTGGACGACAATTCTCCAGCAAAGAAGAAAGTAGTGCTGACAAGGTCGTGTTAATCGGACACACGGTCGCCCAAGAGCTGTTTCAGGGAGGCAATCCAATTGGAGCCGAAGTCCGGATTCTGAATGCACCTTTTCAGGTCATCGGTGTTCTAGCGGCCAAAGGCCAGTCCGGTGCGGGGACAAACCAAGACGACGTCGTATTTGTTCCGATTTCCACCGCAAAGAGGCGGCTCTTCGGGGGCGGCGACGATGGCGACCGCCAGTCTGTTGCCTACATTCTTGCCAAGATAGTAAGTGAAGAAAAAGTCGGACCGGCGGTCGCTCAAATCCAAGCACTGCTGCGCCAGCACCACCGCCTAGGGTCGGATCGCGACAGTGATTTCATTGTTATCAATCCGGCAGAGGCTATGGCACTGCGCAACGCCACGACAACGACATTTGCCTGGCTGCTGGCTTCGATCGCATCGGTGTCCCTGCTCGTTGGCGGCATCAGCATCATGAACATCATGCTGGTCTCGGTCACCGAACGCACTCGCGAGGTCGGAATCCGGCTTGCCATGGGCGCGCGACGCAAGGACATACGAACCCAGTTCCTGATGGAAGCCATTACGCTCTGCCTGCTCGGAGGGTTGATAGGCCTCGTTCTAGGCGCCGGGATCGCCATTGCAGCAGGCCGACTCGCCGGATGGCCCATTTTCATTGGGCTCAACGCGCCGGTGCTCGCCATCGTTTTCTCCGCCTCGGTCGGTTTGTTCTTCGGATGGTATCCGGCATCCAGAGCAGCTCGGCTTGAGCCGGTTGAAGCACTTCGCCATGAGTAATCGAGTGGCCTGCCGACCGTTTGTCGGCCTGTTGAGAGGGCCCAGCCAATCAGATGGTTGGCCATTGTGTTTCTCTTAGTTTTTGGGAACAATGCTTAGGTCGGTTTTCGCGGGGGCGTTAAGCCAGAGCGGCATCAATGAGTGAACGACCCGTTAGCGCAGGCGACCATGTCCTTGTGCGGCTTGAAGTGACCCACCGACTTAACGGCGGCTATTTGATCTTGGCTGGGCCTGGCGTCACACCGATAACCGTCCATGAGGACGAAATCCTAACATTTGCGGCAGTCCAACGAGAGGCACCTGAAGGGAACGCCTGCTCGCTTAGCTGCGGTTGAGTAACCCCCATCGTCCCACGACGATTTCACTGGCCGACGCTGCTGACTTGGCCGGGTTCCGCAATCGTCCACGACATCGGCGCTGGCGCCGCAAGAACCATCGGTGGCACTCTGACAATGGCATCCGCCGTGAGTGAAAATAGCAAGCAGATAACTTCCCGTCGTATAGGGCGCATCCGGTCTCGATGAAAAAGCCGAGCAACTATGTCCGCCTCGCGGCTTAGCCCAGATCGCCGACATCGTCGATTCAACCCGGCCAATCGTATTTCTGGGCAGCGCGAACCATTGCTGCGGTGGCCGGACTGAATTGCCTTCCCGGCACGGTTACAAGGGAAATGGTCCGCGTCACCGACGGCTCGACAAGCGGACGCTGCAGAAGTTCGGGCAACGTGACGGAGTATTCCGGCATGAAGGCGAAGCCAATTCTGGCGAGCACCATCGATTGCACCCAGTCTTCGCGCTCAGAGCGAAAACGGGCGTACAGGTTCACATTGGTCTGTCGACAAACATCCATCACCATGTCTCGCATCTCGCATGACAGGCGATCAACATACGGTTCGTCGGAGAGGTCGCTCAACCGGATGGCGTCAACGGCCGATAGCCGATGGTCGGGCGGGAATATGACGACATAGCGTTCCTTGTAGAGCTCTTGGACGCGGAAGAAATCGCCAAGGCCGTCGAGAGGATTGAGGACGGCCAGATCGAGTTCGCCGCTTTCGAGACGGCTTTTCAGATCGCCAACTTTTCCTTCGCTGACCTCAAGGTCTACTCCGTGGAATTCCTTCTGGAACCGGGCGAGAAATCGCGACAGCTTCACATGGCCGATGGTTGACATGATGCCAAGGCGAATGGGCACCTGATCTAGAAGCCTGAAATTGTCGGCGAGAGTCCGGGCCGCTTCCGCCTCCTGCTTGATGTGTTGCAAATGCGGGAGAAGCGACCGACCGAACTCACTCAGGAGAACACGCTTTCCTTCCCGGTGGAACAAGGCCGCGCCAAGTTCATCTTCGAGGGTCTTTATCGCCTTGGTCAGGGCGGGCTGCGACACATTGCATTGGGCGGCCGCCTTGGTGAAGTTCAAAGCTTCTATGGCCGCCAGCACATACCGGACCTGAGACATCTCCACGGTTGACCCCTCCCAGAGCTCCTCGGAACAGGATGATACCATACCGATCCATAGCCGTCGGTTATGGATCGATAGAAAACAAGTCGTTCCCAGCGGGCCCTGATCGTGGTCTGCTCTCCCCGCATGAAAAGAGGAGGACGAGATGAGCGTCTATATGGTGGAACGGGATCTCAAAGGGATCAGCATGGAAGCCCTTGGTGGCGCGCAGAAAGCTGCGATCAGCAAGGCAACTGAGATGTCAGCCGCAGGCACGGAGATCAAGTATCTTCGCTCAACCTTTGCGCCCGAGGACGGCCGCTGCATGTGCCTCTTCGACGCCAATTCCGATGCCGACGTTAAACGTCTGAACGACGATGCAGGCCTGCCCTACCACAAGATCGTCCCGGCACTTGATCTTACACCGTGACCGATGAGGCCGCCTTACAAAGGGCGAGCGCAACTCCGCCTACCCAACGTTGCCGTTTTGTTCCCCGGCGGCGTTTTGCTTTTGGCATAAGTCGACGGGCCGGATCGTGAAGGAAGTGCGTGCGGCGAGCGAGCCCGCAAGCGTTGATTGCGGCGCTGGCCTTGCTGCCAGATTGGTACTGTGAAACCCGCTCGCGCTTTGGACTGAACTTCAAATCACCGCGCGAGCTCATCCGTCTCAGTGCTTAAACCCAACCGCCGGCTGTCCGGCGAAACGGGGTCCACTCCAGCATCCAGAGAGTCGCTGTCGCCGTACCGGACCCTCGGATCGATCAGGTGCGCAGGCGCTTCTTCAACAGATTGAACGATGACACCTTCTACAGCCATGGCTCGGGATCGTCCCTGAGCGGCGGCCTTACCGGACTCTGACGCTGCACAGGAAAGCGCCACGCATAGGGGCGTCATACCTTGCCGAAGTGAAGGGCCTTTTCTGGGCGTGCTCAATCGGGCGGGCTCAGTCACAAGCACCATGCGAGGGTCGTTGGGGTCAATATCAACCCGAAGTCTCCTCTCTTGGGCTGCGCTGGTCATTGTGGGTTGAGGTACCCAAGATCAGCCGCCTTGATGCATTGCAGCAGTGATGGCTTAGGTTCGTGACGTTTCCAGTCGCTTAGGTGATCCGACGGTTACGCCGCCTACCCTGCACGGATACCGAAATTCCCTACTAGGCTGAAAGACATTCCCTGTTCCGTTTCATAGGGAATTGCGACGTAAACCTCTGCGCTGCCTCAACAATTCGTCGCACAGAACCGATGAAGCACCTGAAACGTGACGAAATTCCCTGAATTTGGGGTGCTATCAGGCTAATCGTCGGTTGAGGCCCGTTCGCGAGAGACTGCGCACACCACCAGCGGAATTCACCATCGACTTGTATTGCTGATCTTTCCAGAGCGACGCTGCCAGATCCCCACCAGACATGTTCGCTGATGAGCGTGCACCAAATGATTTTGATGAAAATGCAGACGATTGTCGTCGCGCCAATCGAAACGCGGCACAGACGCCCTTCAGCAGGCTGAGTGGGTGGGCGTCCACAATTGCAGCGCTGAGATCCTGCTTAATGTGCTTTGCATCTGCTTCATGCGCTTTGCAGATGCGCCCTGCGGCACCTGTCCGGCACCGGCCTGCTGAATGTTCGGCAGTACCTATCTTCCGCGCGCGACAGACGGAAGCCCGGCCACGCATCGTGTAGCCGGGTTTCTGGAACATTCGGCACTTGCAGTCGGAGACGGGATCGCTCACTCTCTGCTGTAGGGCACGCCAAGCGCTTCGGGTTGGTGCGTGCGCGACCTGAGTCCAGCCAATAGCACCAGCGAGGCGACGTAGGGCAGGATCAGGAAGAAGTGGTGCGGGATCGACACTCCGACCACCTGGGCATGGATTGCGACCGCCTCGAGCAGGGCAAAGATGAAGATCGCACCGACCACCCGGAACGGCATCCAGTTGCCGGCGATGATGGCGACGACGACCAGCCAGCCACGGCCGGCGATGAGGTCGGGCACGAAGCGGTCGGAATAGCCGAGCATCAGGAATGCGCCGCCAAAACCCGACATCAGGCTGCCGAACATGATCGCCAGGCACTGGCGCCAGCCGACGCTCAGACCCTTGACGTCCAGCGCCTTGGGGTTCTCGCCGACGCAGCGGATCTCGAGGCCGTATTTGGTACGGTAGAGGAAGAACCACACCGCGACTGGCAGCACAAAGGCGACATAGGTCAACAGCCGCTGCGAGAACAGGATCGGGCCGAGAAACGGAATATCCGACAGGATCGGAACGTCGACCTGGTCGAAGCCGGCGAATTTGGGCGGCTCGCGGCCGATGACATAGGTCTGGAACCAGAACAGCGTGAGCCCCGAGGCCAGGAGATTGAGCGCCAGGCCGGCGACGAACTGCTCCGCTTTCAAGACGATGGTGACGAACGACATGATCAGGCTGATCAGGGCACAGGCAAGCACGGCTGCAAGCAGCGCCAGCCAGGGCGAACCGGTGGTCGAAGCGACGACGTAGGCGACCACCGCGCCGAGCAGCATCGTGCCCTCGACCGAGATGTTCCAGATCCCGGCGCGCTGGGTGACCAGCTCACCCATGGCCGAGAACAGCAACGGAGTCGCGATCCGGACCATGCCGGCCAGGATGCTGATCAGCAGCGGACCTTGCAGCAACTCAAGCATGGACTTTCTCCTCGACGCGCACCAACTGAAGTTTTGTCGCGACCGCAGCGCAGAGGAAAAACAGCAGCACCAGCCCTTCCATCGCCGAGACAAGGCCTGCCGGCGTTCCGCTTTTCAATCGCATGTAGATGGCGCCGCTCTTCAGTGCGCCGAAGAAAAGTGCTGCAAGCATCACCCCGCTGGGGCGAAGGCCGCCGACCATGGCAACGACGATGCCGGAGCTGCCGATGCCAAGCAGCGTCTCGGCGCGCAGCCGATGCGAGGTGCCGAACAATTCGCCGGCACCGGCCAGGCCTGCAAGCGCACCCGACAGCAACATCACCACCAGCAACAGCCGCCGGATGTTGGTACCGCGGAAGCGCAGTGCGGTCGGGTTGGAGCCGAAGGCGCGGATCTCGTAGCCAAGCGACGTCCGTTCCAGCAGCACGGCACAGAAGGCTGCTGCTGCAAGCGCCAGGATGAAGCCGATATGCATCTTGCCGGAGCCCTGGCCGAGCAGGATCGGCCATTCGAGCAACGGGTTGACCGGCGACGACTGGTGATAGGCAACTGTCAGGCCGCTCTCCATCCACGGGCCGCCATCGAGAAGATAGGCGAGGATATAGATGACGATGTAGTTCAGCATGACGGTCGAGATGACCTCGCTGGTGCCGAAGCGGACCTTCAGATAGCCGGCGAGCACGCCGAGAACACCGCCGCCGACAAGGCCGGCAAGGGCAATCAGCAACCACGCCAGCCAATAGGGCAACGGCGCCACCCAAAGGCTCATCCAGTAGGCTGCCATCGCACCGGCGAAGACCTGCCCTTCCTGGCCGATGTTCCAGATCTTGGCCCGGAAGGCGATAACCGTGCCGAGCCCGACGAGCAGCAGCGGCGTCGCTTTTGCCAGCGAGCCATAGAGCGCGTTTTGGCTGCCGAAGGCACCGGTGAGCAGCGCGGAAAACGCCTTCGCAGGGTCACCACCCGAAAATGCTAGCAAGACGGCCGAGGTCAGGAAGGCGCACATCATCGCCGTGGAATAGCAGGTGATGTTCCAGCCCAGGCTGCTGCCCGAGCGTCGTTGAACTGAAATCATTGGACTGTCCGTTCAGGCTCTTTGGCGTCTCCCGCCATCATCATTCCGAGGTCGAGCAACGAGGTTTCCTCAGGGCGTACGATGCCCATGATCCGCCCCTTGAAGATCACCGCGATGCGGTCGCAAAGGCGCAGCAGATCGTCGAGTTCCTCCGAGGCCAAAAGCACGGCAAAACCGGCAGCGCGTTTCTCCAGGATCTGTTCGTAGACGAATTCGGAAGCCGCGACGTCGAGCCCGCGTGTCGGCTGGTTGGCAAGCAGCAGCCCGCGCGCATGCAGGAACTCGCGCGCCAGGATGACGCGTTGCGCATTGCCGCCCGACAGCCTTTCGACCGGCAGCTCGGCCGACGCTGTCACCACCTTGAATTCCTCGATCTTCTTGCGGGCAAGCAGGCCGAGCTTGCGCCGATCAAGGAACGGCCCACGGCGATATTCGGGCGCACGCTGCCAGCCGAGGACCAGGTTCTCGGCTGTGCCGAATTCCGGGATCAGCCCTTCGAGAAAGCGGTCATCGGGCACGAAGCCGACGCCACGGTCCAGCATTTCCCGTGATGTTGGTGCCACGATCGCCTCGCCGTCGAGCGAAAAGCCGCCCGAGCTCGCCGTGCGCACGCCCATCAGGACTTCGAACAGCTCCTTCTGGCCGTTGCCGGCGACACCGGCCAGGCCAAGGACCTCGTGCTTGGCGATGTCGAAGCTGACATCCTTGAGCACGTCCTCGCTCCAGTCGCCCTTGGCGCAGACATTGCGCACGGACAGGAAATCGCCAGCCGGCGTGACCGACCGGTCGCGGACGTGCTTGGTCACCTTGTGTCCAACCATCAGCGCGGTGATCGCTTCCGCCGTGCTGCCGGCCGTTTCGACGGTTGCCACGACCTTGCCCTTGCGCAGGATGGTGACCCGGTCGGACTGCATCACCTCGCGCAGCTTGTGGCTGATCAGGATGATCGACAGGCCGCGGCTGCGCATACCCGAGATGATCCTGAACAGCTGGTCCGACTGTTGTGGGGTCAGCACCGCAGTCGGTTCGTCGAGGATCAGCAATTCGGCGCCGAAATAGAGCGCCTTGAGGATCTCCACCCATTGCTGCTCGCCGACCGACAGCTGCCAGATCTCGCGATCCAGGTCGATGTCGATACCGCACTCCTGGCAAAGGGCAAGCACCTTGCGGCGCGCTTCCGACTTGTTGAGAAAGACGCCGACATCGGAGCTGCCGACGATGATATTTTCCAGCACGGTGAAGTTGGAAACCAGCACGAAATGCTGGTGCACCATGCCGATACCGAGGCGGAGCGCATCGGCGGGCGAGTTGAGTTCGGCGGTCTTGCCCTTGAACACGATCTCGCCGCTGTCGGCGCGGTAATAGCCGTAGAGGCAGGCCGACAAGGTCGATTTTCCAGCACCGTTCTCACCGAAGAGGCAGTGGATCTCACCCTTGCGCACGTCGAGGCTGACACCGTCATTGGCGGCAACCGCGCCGAAGCGCTTGGTGAGATTCTGGACCTTGAGCAGTTCTTCCGCCACCACAGGCCGCACCATTTGTGCCGCGCAGTTCACTTCACTTCCGCCGTATTCACTGCAACGACGAGTTCACGCGAAAGGATCTTCTGCCGGGTTGCGGCAATTTCCTGCTTCACAGCATCGGGCAACTTGGCTTCGAACTCATGGAAGGGCGCGATGTCGGTGCCGCCATCGGCCATCGAGAACCACTTCGGTTCCGCATTGCCGCTGAACTGGCCACCGGCCTTGTGCTTCTGCCACTCGCCGACAAGCCATTTGAGGTCAGGCTCCCAGTTGATGACCGCGCTGGAAGCAAGTGCTGTCGGTGCATTCTTGCTCTGATCGCTGATGTTGGCGAAGCACATTATGTTGTGCTCCTCGCAAGGCTTGAAGTTGTCGGTCAGCATGAACACGACGTCAGCACCGGAAGCGATCTGGACATTGGCATGTTCGGCGGCCAGCGCATTGTCAGACCACGAGCCGATGAACGACACGCGATGCTGGACATCGGGGCGGACCGAGCGCGCGCCGTCGAGATAGGCGTTGATCTGGTCGTTGACGTCGTCGGCGGCAAAGGTGCCGACCAGTCCGACCACACCCGACTTCGTCGTCCGGCCGGCGAGCATGCCGAGCAGGTAGGACGGCTCGTGCAGGCGCTTGTACAGCCAGTACTGGTTGGCGCCGATCGGCGTGTTGCCGGAGCCTGCCACCACGAACATGATGTCGGGGAACTCGGTGTTCAGCTTCTTGATCTGGTCGGAATAGCGGCCATGGCCCCAAATGATGTCGTATTCGCCGCTCTCGGCGTAGAGGCGCATCGCGTTCTCGGCGTCCTCGTTCCACAGCGGATCGGTGTATTCCCAGGAAAGGTCGATGGTCGATGCAATCTCGCTTTTGATCTTGTTGAGCGAGTCGAGAAGCGTGCTGCACCAGCCGACGTCGACGCGGCTCTCCATGATGATGGCGATCTTGAGTTTGGTCGGCTCGGTCGCGAATGAGCGGGCAAGGCCCGCCAGCAAGATTGCTCCCGCAGAGCCCAAGAGTGCCGTGCGACGGGTGATGTTCGGTGCCATGTAAGGTTCCTCCATTCCAGCTCGAAAACTGTCCCATTCCGCCCGAGTGCTCGCGCTCAGCCTGCTCCAGGCAGACCGCGCAAAGCGGCGGAAACCTGCACCAACGACGTTCCCCTTGGTCTTATCTGTCGTCGGTTTTCGGTCTTGCAACCATTAGCTCAAGCTTTCATGCCGGCTTGGGCGCAACAATGGCTGCTATTTCAGTCAGGCATATCCCTGGTTAAACACAGCGGCTGCATTTCAAGCGGCGCAGCTGGCGTTGCCCAAGATGACGCCGTAGCGAAGGCCGCGGTCGCGAAGCCAGCGGCGATAGGCAGCCGAGGCAGCGTCCGCACGGATCGGCACTTCGGCGCGCGTGTCGAGCGGCAACCGCTTCGGCACCTGGTTTTCCAGGATCGGCTTGTCCTGGCCGAGGATGGTCTGATGGAAGCTGCGCATCGCAGCAAGGTTGGTCACATCGTCGACAAGGCAGATGACGATATGGACCAGCACGCATTCTTCGCTGACCGGCTGGCCGAACAAGGCGATGACGTCGCGGCGGGTGGCGTCCGTCGAGCCTGTTTTGTAGAGCACCGCGCAAAACGGATGCGGGATGCGGTAGACATATTCCATATCCTCGCCGCTGTCAGAACCGGCATTGGCCTGCGGCTGGTAGAACTCGCATTCGGTGACCAGGATTTCCGGCGGCTCCGGATAAACGGTGACCTTGTAGGGCTTGACCTCGGTGTGAGGCTCCTCGCCGAGGATGCCGGTGTGGACAAAGGGAAAATGTCCCATGTCGAGAAAATTCTCGACGGCGCGCGGCGCCGATACGGCGACACGCGTGACGCCCTGGACGATGACACTGCGGTCTGGTTCGTTGAACTCGACGATCTCGAACAGGTCGCGTGGAGGATTGCCGAGCGTCGTCCACAGATAGCCGAAGCGTTCGATCAGCGGCAGCGCCTCATCGCCCCGCCATACGCCAAGCATATCGCCACGCCGCCCGACCTGGATCGCCTGGCCGAGCAGGATCGTCGAGATCGTCGCCTGGGCGGGCAGCTCGTCGAGGGATGCCACGACATGCCATTCGTCGAGAGCGACCGGATCTATCGAAGCGAGGTTTCCCATACTGGCCATCCGCAATACTCGTTCAGCACATTGCGGCCTCGAAACAGGCCGCAGGCGATAGTCGTTCGGTTCAGCGATTTCGGAGCGATTGCGGGCAGCTTTTGCCCGGCGCCATGTCTGGCGAGCACCTGTGTGCCTTAGACAGTCGTTCCTCCGCTGCCGGTCTGGCTGGTGTCTTGGGCCACAGCTCCGATCGGCAGGTGAAGAATTCCACGGATGACGCCCGATCCGCCATGCATGCGGTTGGCAATCGCATATCGCCAGTTCACCCGGCGGCAGATCGCGTCTACGCGCCGCGCGCCTGCTCGCGCAACTCCGTCGGCGAGCAATCGAACGCCAGCTTCACCTGGCGCGAGAAGTGGTAGGGGTTCTTGTAGCCGACCTTGTAGGCGATCTCGCTGATCGACAGCCCGGTCCGCTGCAAAAGGTGGGCGCCATAGTCGACACGGCAGCGCCAGAGATAGCGCGCCGGCGTCATGCCCATATGCTTCTTGAAGGCCGAGACCAGATATTGCGGGCTGACCCGCACCTGTTCTGCAACATGTTCGATGGTGAGGTCGCCGGCGAAGTGCTCATCGAGGTAGCGCCTGGCACGCAGGATCGTCTGCGGCACCGGCTTTTCCGCTGCCAGAACCCCGGCTTCGTAGATGTAAGCGTTGAGCAGCGCGTTGGTCAGTGCCTCGCGCAGTCCGCTGCGGCTGTCGCGGTCGCCGATGCCGAGGTCGACGCCAAGCTGCATGAGGGTCTGGACCTGGGGCGTCGCGTCGATAAAAGGCGCGATCTTGCCGGCTTCCTGGTAGAGCCAGCCGGCATTCTGCGGGCGGCCGTCGCACCAGCTGACATGCGAGAAGCCCCCCTCCTGCGCGATGTAGTTGTAGCGGTCATGCGTGAGCGAGAAGGCGCACTGCCCGGCCTCGAGCTTGGTCACTCTGTCGTCAGCCTCGATCGTGGCACTGCCGATATGGACGACGATGAAGGCGAGGTAGTCGCCCATGATCGGCCCATACTGGCCACCGGTCTCATAGGTCAGTTCCCCGAAGGTGTTTTCGCGACTGAGATCGATCGGGGGCAGACGCATACTGATCTTTCGCAATGTTCACGGACGCGCGCAGAGCGCATCCCTGCTCCGATGCATGGTGGACATGATCATCGGAGCATTGCTCCGCCGGCGCAAGCCGGCGGAGCCGCGTCTGCTGGAACGGGCAAGCGCTAGAACGATGCTTCCATACGCACGAAGCCGCCGATCATGTCGGCGCCGTCGGCGGCAAAATTGTCGTAGAAGCCGATCTCCGGCGTGACCATCAGATCAGGCACGACCTGGTAAGCGACATTGGCAACCGCGGCAAAGTTCTCGTCTTCGTCATAAGACAGCTGGAAATTCACCGAAGCCTTGTCCGAGGCCTTGATAGTGGCCCCGCCCCACAACGCCCACCGGCCGCCCCAGATACCGTAGAACTGGGAATAAGCAGCACTGTCGTCGCTCTTGAGGCCTGCCATCGCGAACGCGGAAACCGTATCGCTGAAGGTGGCATCGAGGCGCAGCTTACCTGACCACTCCTCCGACACCGAGTCGTAGGCAGCAACAAGAGCCACGCCACCCCAGGACTGGGCATAGGACAGGCCTGCCACGACATGCGGCATGTAGCTGTCAACAACGAACGGGTCGTAGCCGGTTTCGAGCGACACTGCCGCAGTGAAGCCGTTTTCGTTCTTGTAGGTGTAGGCGATCTGAGGCGTGGCAAACGGGCCGTAGCCGATGATGTCGTCCTTGGAGACATAACCTGCATAGTTGACGAAGGTGATGAACAGCGAGTCGTTCACCCCTATGCGCAAGCCGCCCAGCTCGATGATGGCGCTCTCGATCTCCATCGCTTCGTGGCCACCGTCAGAGTCGATGTCATGCTGGAAGTTGATGTGCATGTAGCGGCGCAACGTGCCGAGTTCAGTCTCCGAGCGGGCATCGATCTTCAGCGCCGCGCGGGCACGCTTGAAATAGGTATCGCCCCGGCCGTCATCGTCACGGTCCGCGCCAAACAGGTCGCCCACGCCGATCTCGTAGCGAATGTAGCCGCCGACGCGCAGGCAGGTTTCAGTCCCCGGCAGATAGTAGAAGCCGACGCCATAGGTATCGCAGATCCTGACGTAGCCGATCGGCTCCGGTTCGGCTGCGACCATGACATCAGCCGCTTGGGCGCCATGGGGCGCACCGATTGCCAGGGCGCAGCCAAGCATGACTTTCCTGTAGTTCATTGTCCCGGTTCCCTCCCGATTTGTAGCTGTTCTGGTTTCCATGCCGGGGTGGACTTCCCCGGATGCAGGCGGCAATCGTCGCGATCCAGGCGCTCCTCCCCGTTGGCGTCAGGCAGCATGCGTCGTCCCCCATCGCATGACGGAGGTGCATGATGCCTGCCGATGAACGGCCGGCCTGGATCTTGGTGTGGGCGGCGATTGCGTTGCGACGTTAGGACAGGCGCGGCGCTGTCCGAATGGCCGAGATACGCAAATCCATATCTGCAGGTAATGCGAAAAGGAGCCAATGCAGCAGCGGCCAAGCTGCCGCATTGGCTCTCAGCCGCCCAGGGTCAGATTGAGCGGCCTTCGTAGATAGGGAACTCGGCGCAGAGCCATTCCACGGCGGAGTGAATCGACCGCTCCTGCTCGGCGGCGCGATCGGTGCCGACAGCATCCAGCACGTCGGCAATCAGCGTGCCGACCTGGGCGAACTCGGCCTCGCGGAAGCCACGCGTAGTGGCAGCTGGTGTGCCCAATCGAATACCCGATGTGACCGCCGGCGGTGCCGGATCGAACGGAATGCCGTTCTTGTTGCAGGTCAGCCCGGCCCGGCCGAGTGCAGCCTCCGCGTCCTTGCCGGAGACACCCTTGCTACGCAGGTCGACCAGCATCAGATGCGTATCGGTGCCGCCCGATACGATATCGAAGCCGCGCGCGGACAAGGTCGTGGCAAGCGTACGCGCGTTAGCTACCATCTGCCTGGCATAGTCCTTGAAGCCATCCTCAAGCGCCTCGCCCAAAGCAACAGCCTTGGCGGCGATGACATGCATCAATGGACCGCCCTGCAGACCGGGGAAGACCGCCGAGTTGAGCTTCTTGGCGATGTCGGCATTGTTGGTGAGGATCATGCCGCCACGTGGTCCGCGCAGCGTCTTGTGCGTGGTCGTCGTCACGACGTCGGCGAACTCAATGGGATTGGGATGCACGCCGCCGGCAACCAAGCCCGCGAAATGCGCCATGTCGACCATCATCAGCGCCCCGACGCTGTCGGCGATCGCCCGGATGCGCTTGAAATCGATGATGCGCGGATAGGCCGAGCCGCCAGCGATGATCAGCTTTGGCCGCGCTTCGAGCGCCTTGGCCTCCAGTTCGTCGTAGTCGATCAGGCTGTCGCTCTCGCGCACGCCATACTGCACGGCATTGAACCACTTGCCCGACATCGTTGGTCTTGCGCCATGGGTGAGGTGTCCGCCTGCCGCGAGCGAAAGCCCCATGAAGGTGTCGCCCGGCTTCAGCAGGGCAAGCATCACGGCGCCGTTGGCTTGCGCACCGGAATGCGGCTGCACATTGACATGGGCCGCGCCGAATAGCCGGCTCGCCCGCTCGATCGCCGCGGCTTCGGCCAGGTCGACATACTGGCAACCTCCGTAGTAGCGATGGCTGGGATAGCCCTCGGCATATTTGTTGGTCAGCACCGAGCCCTGCGCTTCGAGCACTGCAGGCGAGACGATGTTCTCGGAGGCGATCAGTTCGATCTCCGACCGCTGGCGGCCGGTCTCCCGGGCGATCGCGTCGGCGATTACAGGGTCCTGGCGCTTCAGGTCGCGTTGGAAAAAGCCGGACATGCTTCTTTGTCTCCTGGCAATGAGTTTGGCGGACGCAAGCCTGCGCCCGCCCCTGGGCGAATGAACGGCTAGTTGACTGCGTCGGGCGGGGTACGCCCTTCGAAGAAGGCCGTGAGGTTGTCGATCACCCGCATTCCCATGGCGATGCGGGTCTCGTTGGTGGCACTTCCAAGATGTGGCAGCAGCACCACGTCGTCCCGTTCGGTCAGCGAGCGCGGCACCACCGGCTCGCTTTCGAACACATCGAGCCCCGCACCAGCGATGCGCCCGTCGTCGAGCGCGTTGATCAGGGCCCGTTCGTCGACGATATCGCCGCGCGCGGTGTTGATCAGGAACGCCGATTTTTTCATGCGGCTGAGGCGACGGCTGTCGATCAGATAGTGGTTTTCGCCGCCGCCTGGACAATGCAGCGACACGAAATCGGCCGCGGCAAGCACGTCGTCGACAGTTGCCAGCTGGCGCGCCGGCATCCCGGGATCGGCAACCGGCTGGCTGTCGTAGAAGACGACATCCATGCCGAAGCCATAATGGCAGCGCCGCGCCATCGCCTGGCCGATGCGGCCCATGCCGATGATGCCGATAGTCTTGCCGGTAACCTGGGTACCGCAGAGATGGGTCGGCCGCCAGCCGGTCCATGTTCCAGAGCGCAGCTCGCGCTCGCCTTCGCGGGCACGGCGGGCGCACATCAACAGCAGCGTCATCGCCAGATCAGCAGTGGCATCGGTGAGCACCGCAGGGGTATTGGTGACCACCACACCCGCAGACTTGGCAGCAGCAACATCGATGTGGTTGTAGCCGACACCGAAATTGCCGAGGATTTTCGCTTTCAGGCCGTCCGCAAACACCTCTGCGCCAAGCCTGTCCGACACTGTCGGCAGCACCGCATCGGCCTCCCGCAATGCCGCGCGCAGCTCACTCCTGTTGTACGGGCGGTCGGTTTCGTTGAGCCTGACATCGAACTGCCTGGCCAGCCGCTCCTCGACTTCAAGCGGCCAGCGGCGGGTGACGATTACCTTCGGTCTGGTCATCTTGTCCCCTCAAGCCGCGCGGTCTTGCTGCGGCTGCCGATCGCGAGTGAACTCGGTGCGGTACCATTCCTGGGCGGCGGCAACGCCGGAACCGGCTTCGACCTTGGCGCCGGCATCGCGCAACGACATTTCCGCCGAGGCCAAAGCCGCAAGGCACATCACCTCGTTGAGATCGCCGAGGTGGCCGATGCGGAAGACACGGCCGGCAACCTTGCTCAACCCGGCGCCGAATGAGGTGCGATATCTCGAATAGCCGTTGGCGATGACATGCCGGGCATCGATATCGTCAGGCACGACGATCGCCGAGACGGTGTTCGACCACCACTTCTCCTCCTTGGCGCAGAGCCTGAGCCCCCAGGCATGCACGCCACGGCGCACACCCTCGGCGAGGCGTTGGTGACGGACGATGATGTTGTCGAGCCCCTCGGCGAAGATCAGGTCAAGCGACGCCCGCAGCCCGTGCAGCAGCTGGGTCGGCGGCGTATAGGGGAAGAAGCCGGTGGCGGATGACGCCTTCATGTCTTCGAAGCTGAAGTAGCAACGCTCCATGCGCGATTGCTTGTGCGCTTCGAGGGCCTTTTCGCTGACCGCAAGGATGCCAAGGCCGGCCGGCAGCATCAGTCCCTTCTGCGAACCGGTGACGGCAAGGTCGACGCCCCATTCGTCCATGCGGAAATCGATCGAGCCGATCGAGCTGACGCCGTCGACGAACAGCAGGGCGCCATGGCCGGCTGCGTCGAGGGCCTTGCGCACGCCGGCGACGTCTGACGTGACGCCGGTGGCCGTTTCGTTATGCGTGGCAAACACAGCCTTGATACGGCCCTGCTTGTCGTCGCCCAGCCGCCGCTGGTATTCCTCGACCGGAACCCCCTCGCCCCACTCGACGTCGATGCAGTCGACTTCGAGGCCGAGCCGCTGGGCCATGTCGACCCACAGATGCGAGAACTGGCCGAAGCGCGACATCAGTACCCGGTCGCCGCGGTTCAGCGTGTTGGAGATGGCCGCTTCCCATGCGCCGGTGCCGGAGCCAGGATAGATGAAGACGGTGCCTGTATCGGTCCTGAATATCTTCTTCAGATCGGCAAACAGCGGCAGCGTCAGTTCCGGATAATCCGGCGCGCGCATGTCCTGCATCGAGACATTCATCGCCCGCCGAACGGCATCGGGGATGTTGGTCGGGCCTGGCACGAAAAGGTGCGTGGTTCCATTCTTCATGACGTGGTTCCTCCTGTTGGTGGCGCGGCACGAGTGATCCTCGCGCCGCGCCCATTGCCGGCTGGCATGCACTGTTTCCCAAGGTCGCGTGGTCAGGCGAAGACGACGGTCTTGCGTCCGTTCAGCATGACGCGGCCTTCGAGATGCCGTTTGACGGCGCGGGCGAGCACGCGGCTCTCGATGTCGCGGCCGGTTGCGACAAAGTCCTCGGCACTCATGGAATGCGCGACGCGCTCGGTTTCCTGCTCGATGATCGGTCCTTCATCGAGATCGGCGGTGACGTAATGGGCCGTCGCCCCGATCAGCTTCACCCCATGCTCGAAGGCCTGGTGGTAGGGTCGCGCGCCCTTGAAGCTCGGCAGAAACGAATGGTGGATGTTGATCACCTTGCCGAACAGGCGCTTGGCGAGATCGTCCGAGAACACCTGCATGTAGCGCGCCAGCACGACCAGATCCGAGCCGGTCGCCTCGACCACCGAGAGTACGCGTTCCTCTTGCTGGCGCTTCGTGTCCTTGCTGACCGGCAGCAGGTGGAAAGGCACGCCCGCCCAATCGGCCGTTTCCCGGCTATCGTCATGATTGGAGATGATCGCCGCCACCTCCGCATCAAGCCAGCCGACGCGGATCTGGTAAAGCAGGTGCAGCAGGGCGTGGTCGAACCTGGAGACCATGATGACCATCTTCGGCCGGCGCCGGCGCTCCAACAGGGTCGTCTCTATCGCGAAGCGTCCGACCACCGACCGCAAGCCATCCTCGATGGACGCCGGAGTGCCGAATGCAGTTGCGAAGGCGATGCGCATGAAGAAGCGGTTCGACGCCTGGTCCCAGTACTGGCTGCTCTCGGTTATGTTGGTACCGAGTTCCGCCAGCTGCGCAGTGACCGCAGCAACGATGCCAGGCCGGTCCTGGCACGAAAGCTGGAGCACGAAGGATTGCTGGACAGCAGCCCGGTTCATCGCAGATTGATCCGCGGTCGGCGGGCTCCCTGATGTTCGCTGTACCAGGCAAGCGTCTTTTCCCAGCCGCCAAAGGGGAAGAAATGCAGATGCAGCGGTCCCTTGGGCTCGGGATAGCTGGATACAATTGCCTCGATGACATCGGCCGGATTGCGGTCGGATATGACATTGAAGATGCCGCTCGCCGAGCGCTTCAGCGCGGCAACCGACGCGCCGACCCCGCACATCATGGCGAACTTGATGAGCTTGGCCAGGCTGGTGACGCCTGCGAGCCCAACATGGACGGGAAGCCCCGGAAACTCTTCGTGCAAACCTCGCGCCCAGGCGCCCATGGCAGCGCCGTCGAAGGCGAACTGCGAGACCACACGTGCATCGATGGAGCGGGCATCGCAGATCTCGAGCTTGCGCCACAGCGCGTCCGCGAGAGCGGCATCGGTAATGTTTGGGTGCCCCTCGGGATAGCCGGCGACGAAGGCCGTACGGATGGTCGAGTCGCGAAGAACGGGATGAGCCAGCAACTGCGCCGATTCACTCATCGGCCCGGGGAAAAGTGCCGGATTGCCGCCGAGGAACAATGCCTCGGTGATGCCATTGCGGCTGTGCGCGCGGACGAGGTCGATGAAATCCTGTTCGGTCTTGAAATTGCGGGCGCCGAGATGCGGCACGGCGATGTAGCCCATCTCCCTGATACGCAACGCTGCCTCCACCTGCATCGCCTCGGGCTTGCCGGTGAGATGGGTCAGGAACACGCGCGAGCCCAGCGGAAACTGCTCGATGTCAGGCGCGAAGCCACGCACCTGCTCCGGTGCGAGCTCGATGGACATTGCCTGTGCCACGCCCCGGACAGACGGCCTTGCGGTAACGGTTTCAGTCAGTTCGGTCATGGTCTGCCCTTGATTCCTTGCGGCAAGCCCCGGGCGTTCGCCGCCATGGCGGGCGACGCCACGTGTTCCTGGCGCCGGGCGGATCAACCGCCCGGCGGTTCTTCGGGGAGGATGCGACGCTTGCCGCGTCAGCCGTTGGCGCGCTTCAGCGACAGGAACGGCAGTTCGATGACACGGGCGTTGACGTCGATCGTCTCGCCGTCGCTGGTCCAGCGCAGCGTCAGCTGCGCGCCGATCTCGGCTGCTTTGCCACGCAGATGGCCGAAACCGATCATCTTGCCGACCGATGGCGACCAGGCGACGCTCGAGGCATGGCCCACTTCAGCCCCGTCGTGGAAGGCCGGCACCGGGTACCAGCGCACGCGCCGGAGATTGCCTGGCGCACCGCCTTCGAGGCCCTTGCCGCCGGCGGCCCGCGACCAGTCAATATCGAGGCCGACGAGCTTCCGGTGATCGCCTGCATCCGACATGCGCTGCAGTGCGGCCTTGCCGACGAAGTCGCTCTTGCGCAGGTCGATCAGGCGCCCGAGGCCAAGATCGTAAGGCGATGCGCGGAATTTGCCGGCGGCCTGGATGCCGGCGCCGCCGTGATCGGGTCCGGCGCTGGTGTAGTCGTAGCCGACGATCAGCAGCCCTGCCTCGAGCCGCGCCAGATCGAGTGCCCAGGCACCAGCAGGCAGAATGCCGAACGGCTCGCCCGCTTCCTGCACCGCATCCCACACAGCAGCGCCATCGGCGGCCTTGACCCAGAGCTCATAGCCGTGCTCGCCGGTGAAGCCCTGGCGCAGGATCTCGACCTGCCGGCCGGCAATGGTGACGAAACCGAGCCGCGAGAACGGCAGTTCGTCGAATGCATTTCCGGTCACAGCCCGCAGAACTTCCCGCGAGCGCGGTCCCTGCAAGGTGAGGATGCCATAGTCATCGGTGATATCGGTCACCACGACGTCGAGGCCCTCGGCATGGCTCTTCCACCAGGTGAAGCCGGGATCGGCCGAAACGCGGAACGTGGTTTCGTCCATGCGGAAGACAAGGCCGTCGCCGACGACATGGCCGTTCTCGTCGCACCATGGCGCGTAGTAGATCTGGCCGACCTTGAGCTTGGTGATGTCGCGCGGGATCAGGCTGTCCATCAGCTTCTCGGCGTCGGGACCGGCAATGACATATTTCGACAAAGGCGACATGTCGCCCATGGCGACCCTGGTGCGGATCGCCGCCAGTTCCTCGACCATGTCGGAATAGGCATCGACGACCATGTTCCTGTCCCAGCGCATCCACAAGGCGTTCTGGTTCAGCGGCGCCGTGCGCTCGACGAACGGTGTGCCGCGGAATGCGACCCGGGCATCGGCTGCGGCGGTCAGGCCGGTGATGAATTTGACGTCGTCCATAGAAGTCTTTCCTCCACGCGCCCCACGAGCGGGGCAGCAATTGCCGATGCTGGTGCGCACCGGTTTCCCCGACGCGATCAAATTCACCTTGGCCGTCGAAGAATTGGCGCAGGCACATGCCCGGCACTGTTCCATCGCTGCTTTGGCGAAGCCCTTTCAACGGGCCATTTCAACCGCGTCTATTGCTGTCGAGATTTTCACGGAGGAACAAAATTCGGAATGCCCGGAGTTGCCGGAGGGATACCTGAGGTTCAAGTGATGGCAGTCGACGCCGGCGTTGTTGAAAACGCGCAGGCGTAGACGAACATGTCGTCTGCCTATTGGGAGTCCGCATGCTGGCCATGAAAACATCTAATTGGCGCATGTGACGTACAACGGCTAACCGTCTGCCCATGTGGCGATCATCCTGTGGCGGCGAACGGCACACCAGGATCGTCCAGATGCTGGTCAACGCGCCGACGACCTCTACCGCTCCAGGACGGCAGGTTCGGCTTCCAGGGGATAGCCCACGCAAATGGACAAGACCAAGACAGCCTTGGCGAACCAGCGATGGGCGATGCTCGCCCTCGTCGTGATGATTGGCGTCAATCTTCGGCCCTTCATCACAGCCCCGGCGACCCTGCTCCCCTACATCGTCGAAGATACCGGCATGGGATATGCCGGCATCTCGTTGCTCACTTTGCTGCCAATGGCGCTCATGGGCATCGGCGCGTTTGTCGCGCCGGCCATTCAGATCGCAGTCGGAACGCGGCAGGGGTTGCTGGCAGCGCTCGCCTTGCTAATGGTTGGGTCATTGCTGCGGTTTGCTGCCTTTGATGGCGGCACGATGATCCTGACCGCCATTCTGTGTGGCGCAGGCGTTGCCTTCGTCCAGGCCGTATTTCCGGGGATTATCAAAGCTCGCTTCCCCGCCAGCGTACCGACAGTCACCGGACTGTACTCGGCCATGATCATGGGCGGCGGCGCGGTTGGCGCGCGGTTGATGCCTGCGTTGGCAAATGCAGGGTACAGCTGGCGGGCAGCGCTCGCCTGGCTGGCAGCTCCCGTTTTCGTGGCCTTGCTGGCCGCCTTCCGCGTCCTTGCAAATGCAAAAGCGACGGCACCGGCCAGGCCGATGACAAGGCTGCTTCTGCAGCGCCCGCGCACATGGGCACTGATCGCGGCGTTCGGGCTGGTCAATAGCGGCTATTCGTCGATGGTGGCCTGGCTTGCGCCCTACTATCAGGCCCAGGGCTGGACGGGTTCGCAAAGCAGCAACCTGGTAGCCATCATGGCTCTGTGCCAGGCGGCCTCGGCCTTCGGCTTGCCCTTCCTGGCCCGCGGCACAAGCGACAGGCGTCCCTGGCTATTGTTTACGGCCGCCGTCCAGGTCGTCGGCTTCCTGGGCCTGGCATGTCTTCCAGCACCCTGCGCCTGGTTGTGGGTCGCACTTTGTGGCGTGGGGCTTGGTGGCAGCTTCGCGCTCGCCATGGTAACCGCGCTCGACCATCTGCCCCACCCCGATCAGGCGGGTGCACTTGCCGCCGCCATGCAAGGAGGCGGGTTCCTGATCGCAGCCTTTGGACCCTATGCCATGGCAACGCTGCACGGTTTCACCGACAGTTTCTCGGCTGGCTGGGTCATGCACGCCATGCTCGTGACGGCAAGTGCAGTCTTCTATTTCCGTTTCGACCCCAGCCGTTACGGCGAGGTCATGGAGCCGATCGAACCGTATCAATCCAGTCCCTCTGCGGCGACGTAGCTCGACAGCGCATTCCAAGTGATGGGGTCGGTGAGCGCTTACTCTGGCGCGACCGGCAAGGCACGCTTGTGCGCTGTCGCCAGATGCATCGCGAGGATCCGCTGGCGGGCCGGTTCGGCAATCGATTTGCCTTCGAGAAAGTCGTCGATGTTGTCGTATGTCACGCCATACACGTCTTCGTCAGGCCGCAGCGGCGCATCGCTTTCGAGGTCTGCAGTGGGCACCTTGTAGATCAGCGACTGCGGTGCGCCAAGACGTGCGGCGATCGCCCGAACACGTCGCTTCGTGAGACCTGCAAGTGGCGTGATATCGGCAGCACCATCACCGAACTTGGTGAAGAACCCCATCAGCGCCTCTGCTGCATGGTCGGTCCCAATCACCAGGCCGCGCACGGCGCCGGCTAGCGCATATTGCGCAATCATGCGCTGGCGAGCCTTGATGTTACCCAAGTGAAAATCCAGCCGCGCCGGCTCGAAGAGGTCCCCTGCATCGCGACGGACGTCTGCCAACATGGCGTCCGCTGCCGGCTTGATGTTGATCGTCACCGTGCGATCTGGGCCAATCACATCGAGCGAAGCCTGCGCATCGGCCTCATCGGCCTGGATGCCGTATGGCAGGCGCACGGCGATGAATTGCGCTTCGTGACCGTGTTCGCGCAAGCGCCGGACGGCGGCTTGCGCAAGCATTGCCGCAGTCAGGGAGTCGACGCCGCCGCTGATGCCAAGGACATAGGCGCGCATCGCGGATGCCCTGAGGTAGTCGGCCAGAAACGTGATGCGCCGCTCGGTCTCCACACCGGCGTCGAACTCCGACGCTACGCCAAGGGTCCGGATGATATCAGCCTGTAGCTCAAGCACGATGGCCGCTCCCTGTTGTGGCCTGGCAGTGCCAGCCTTTGGCGAAAGAAGTTCGCGCAGGTAATTCGCTAAGCGCCGGCAGTGTCAATGCTCCTCCCTCGAGAAGGCATTGCCAACGTGCCGGACCTCAACGAGTCAAGCCGCGCCAGCCTCATGGGAAGCTGGCGCAGCCTGTTTTGCTCATTTCGGAGTTCGTGGCTGCTTAGACCAGCACGTCGCCGTCGCGGGCGACGATGCGTCCGCCCGAGATCACCAGCTTGCGCGGGGGGCAACGGATCAGCGCATCGGAGACGTTTTCGGCATCTACCAGCACGATGTCGGCACGCGAACCCGCGACGAGGTCATGCACGTCGCGTCCGACAAAATGCGCACCGCCCTTGGTCGCCAGTTCCACGGCAGCAAGGAGCTTGTCGTCGTGGCGCAGGCCGCTCAACCGTGCGAACTGATGCGCAACGCGCAGCATGTCGCCATCGCCGAAGGGTGACCACAAATCGCGGGTGCCGTCGGTGCCGAGTCCGAGAGGCACGGAGCGTTGCCGCATCTGCTGCCAGGGCAGCGGCGCCGTGCCACCCATGGCGACCGTCGTCCATGAGACACCCGCTTCCGCGAGCTTCTCGACGATCTCTTCCTGTACGTTCTGGGGCAGCGTACCGAGCACGAAGCCGTGCGAGATGGTGACGCGCCCCTGCAGGCCGGCATCGATCGTGCGCCGCATGACCTGCCGAAACTCGTAGACGCCAAGCGAGCCGAACTCGTGCAGATGGAAATCGAGCCCGACGTTACGCTTCACGGCGATGTCGAAGAGACCGTCCAGCACGGCCTCGACATTGCCGTCGATCGTGCCCGGGTCGAGGCCACCGATATTGTCCGCGCCCGCCTTTGCCGCCTCGTCAAGCAGTTGCATCACGCCGGGGCGGCGCAGCACGCCGTCCTGCGGGAAAGCGACTGTTTCGACCTGGATGGCATCGCCGAGTTCGGCCTTGGCCGCCTCGACGCACTCCAGTCCGCGCAGCCCGACACCCAGGTCGACGTCGACATGGGTGCGGGTCGCCGTCGTGCCGTTGCGGACGAACTGGCGCAGCACCGCAGCGCTCGATGATACGTTCGGAACGCCATACTTGTCACGCTGGGCGCGCTCGTTGGCGATCCAGCCCTCGACGGTCGGGCGGTCGGAATAGGTGTAGCCGACCCAGGGCTTGCCCCACCAGCTCTTGTCGACATGCGCATGCGTGTTGACGAAGCCCGGCATGGCAAGCAGGCCGCCGCCGTCGACATCGCCGGCTTCAGGCTTCGAGGCTGGGCGGATGCCGGCAATCCGATCGCCCTCGATGAGGATGTCCACCGTGTCAGCGCCCCACGGGCGTATGTTGGACAGCGCGTAACTCTTGTCTTTCATCGTATTGGTCCTTGAATTGTAGTCATACGGTCGCAACCGGACCGAAGCTCAGCGGACGCGGCGCAGGAATGCCGCGGTTCGTTCGTGCCTGGGGTTGTCGAGCACGTCGCGCGCCGGGCCGTCCTCTAGGACGCGGCCCTGGTCCATGAACACCACCCGGTCGGCGACCTCCCGGGCGAAGCCGATCTCGTGCGTGACGACCAGCATCGTCATGCCTTCTTCCGCCACCTTGCGCATGGTGGTGAGCACCTCGCCGACGAGCTCGGGATCGAGCGCGCTGGTGGGTTCGTCGAACATCATCAGCCGCGGTTCCATCGCCAGCGCCCGGGCGATGGCTACGCGCTGCTGCTGGCCGCCCGACAACTGGCTTGGATATGCATCCGCACGCTCGGACATCCCGACAAGCGCGAGCAGCTTCTCAGCCTTGTCGACGCTCTCCTTGCGCGGGCGCTTCAGGATCTTCACCGGGCCGTAGACGACATTCTCCAGGGCGGTCATGTTGCCGAAGAGATTGAAGTGCTGGAACACCATTCCGATGTGCTGGCGCGCCTTGGCCACTGCGCGTTCATGCTGTTCGTAGAGCACGCCGCCGCGAAGTTCGTAGCCGATGCGTTCGCCTGCCACCTCGATCAGGCCGCCATCGACGGGGTCGAGGTGGTTGATGCAGCGCAGCAGCGTGCTCTTACCCGAACCGGACGGTCCCAGGACGCAGACGATCTCGCCCTTGCGGACCTGGATGTCGACGCCGCGCAGGACATGGTTTTCGCCCAGCCACTTGTTGACGCCCTCGACCTTGAGCATCGTGTTCGTCATCGCCGCGCCCATCACGCCGTCCCTCCGCTCACGGCGACGGCCACGCTTGTGGTCGCCGGACGTTGCTTTTTCCGGCGCGCCTGGCGCGACCCCGACTGGCTTACGTTGAAGTGCTTTTCCAGGAAGTGCTGGCCGATGCTGGCGACGGTGACCAGGATCAGGTACCAGAGCACCGCGACGATCAGCAGCGGCAGGATCTTGAAGTTCTGGCCATAGACCAGCTGCGCCCTGGTGAGCAGGTCGCTGCCGCCGATGACGGAGACCAGCGACGTCGCCTTGAGCATGCCGATGAACTGGTTGCCCGTCGGCGGGATGATCACGCGAATGCTCTGCGGCAGGACGATCTTGCGAAGCGCCTCACCACGGGTCAGACCGAGGCTCATCCCCGCATCCATCTGGCCGGCCGGCACCGACAGCATGCCACCGCGGATGACCTCTGCCATGTAGCCGGACTCGGCCAGCGACAGGGCAATCAGGCCGGCGGAAAACCCTGAGATGAGGCTGTTCGTGCTGTAGCCGAAGATCGTCGGGAACAGGACCGCGAGATTGTACCACAGCAGCACTTGCACCAGCATCGGCACGCCGCGGAAGAACCAGACATACCCACGCCCGATGACGCTCGCGACCTGGTTCTGGCTCTGGATCATCAACGCGATGACAAAGGCGAGTACGATGGAGATCAGCATCGCGAGCACGGACAGCTGGATCGTCACGCCCACGCCGCCAAGGATGACGGGATGGAACATGAACTGGGCAGCAACGCCCCACTCCATGTTCGCGTTGCCGGCCTGCGAGGCTGTGAACATCGACAGCAGTACGGCGACAATCAGGGCGGAGACGATCTGCCCGTACTTCATGCGTTGCTTGGCGCGAATGGGCGTGGGCTGTGTTGCGGGCTCTTCGCCCGGCCGCCGCACGTAGTGCGCGACGACCGGGCTGACTTCGCTTTGCTCAGAGCCCTCGATATTGAGAGTCGACATGAGCGTCAGTCCTTCGCCAGATTGACCCCGTAGTCTTCAAGTTTGATGACTTCGACCTTCCAGTTGGCGAGGATTTTGTCGTACGTGCCGTCTTCGTGGATGGCCTTGAGTGCCGCCACGAAGCCATCGCGCAGCCCGCTCTCTTCCTTGTTGAAGGTCATCCCGAGATAGACCTTCGGCTCGAAGTCGATCGGCAGGGAGTCAAGCACTTCGCCGGTTTCGCGCATAAGCACGGACACGGCCAGGTCGGGCCAGATCATCGCATCGATGCGACCCGAGGTGAGTGCAAGGTTCTTGTCGCTGCTGTTGGGATAGGAGACGAGCTTCGTCGGTTCCTTGCCTTCGGCAGTGCATGCCGCGGCCATCAGGTCGACCAGGCGCTGCGCGTCGCTGCCCTTGACGTCGCCGATCGTGATGCCGCAGCCGCCATTCACCGCGCCGGTTATCCCCTTGGGATTGCCCTTGGCGATCATGAACACCGAGCCGGCCAGCTGATAGTCGATGAAGTCGACCTTTTCCTGGCGGTTCTTGCGGTCCGTCATGCCTGCGATTGCGGCATCGAACTTCTTGCTCTGCATGCCGATCAGGATCTGGTCGAAAGGAACTTTCTCCCACTGGACCGGCAGGCCGAGTTTTTCCGCCATCGCCTCCATCAGGTCGACATTGTAGCCCTTGATGTCGGACTCGCCGATCGGGGTGAAGTTCGCGGGCTCGAAGTCGGGCTGGGTGGCAATGACCAGCGCCCCCTTCTCGCGATACTTTTCAGGCACGAGCTTGGCCAGCGGGGCGTCAGGCTTGAACCCGGCCTCCGCGGCGCCAGCTGGACTGTAGGCGGCGCTGCCGAGCAGGGTCAGGCTTGCTGCCGCAGCACCGATGGCCATCCGGACGCGATGCTTCCAAGGGTATGACATTGCTATTTCTCCTCCGTTTGTTGCGACCGATAAACCGTGGGCCTCCTCCGGCCGCACGTCGGTCAGGTGGTTCGCGCTACGATCGGCTTGCGGTCTCGGCAGAGGTCTCAGGGACACGGCGGGCAGGCGTGGCGCGGACCCGGAAATGATCTGTGTCGGAACGTGCTCTGTTCATGCAGTCCAGTCTGTCCGAGATGGCTAAGGCGTTAGCAGTCAGCAATTCTCAGTAGCTTCAAATTAGAGCATTTGAAAATTAAATAGCTGGATGCTATTCATTCGGAAATTCAATCCAAAAAGCATAGGCCGCGCGTGCTCGACCCCCGCCTTCTCCGCGCCTTCATCGGCATCCTCGACACGGGCAGCTTCACCCGTGCCGCAGAGCAGTTGCACCTGACGCAATCGACGATCAGCCAGCAGCTCGCCCGACTGGAGGAAACTGTCGGACATGCGCTGATCGATCGGGATGCAAGACCGATCAGCGCCACCGCTTCGGGCGAACGCCTGCAAGGCTACGCCCGCCGCATCCTCACTCTTCAGCAGGAGGCTCAAGCTGCGCTGGGCGATCCAGCGGGTCTGACGGCAATTCGCATTGGTCTGGCCGAAGACATTTTCGACGGTCCGATGGCGGCCTTGTTCCGGGAGTTCGCGCAAGGACGCCGCGAGATCAGGATGGACGTGACGTCAGGACTGAGCCGGGACTTGACCCGGCGCTACCGGGACGGCGAGTTCGACATCGCCGTGGTCAAGGAGCCGGCCCCAAGCGCGGATGCCCGCGCGTCCTTCCCCGAACCCATGGTATGGCTCGAGGCGATGGACGCCGACCACGACTGGCCGGACCCGATGCCGCTTGTGGTCTTCTCCCCGGGCGGCCTGTACCGCGACCAGATGTTCGAGCGCATCGAACGGGAACGCCGCCGCTGGTATGTCGCCTTCTCGAGCAGCAGCCTCCCCAACATCCTCGTGGCTGTTGAAGCCGGATTCGGTATCACGCTCCTGCCCGTCGCAACCACCCCTGGAAGACGGGTCAAGACTTACGCGCCCTTCGGCACAGAGCCACCGATTGCCGTCTCCATCTACTCCTGGGAGCAGACTGGCCCGGTCAAGGAGCTTGTCGAATGGATGTCTGCCGTGCTGAGACTACGCGGCGGCACGACCAACGCCGTCGTTCAAGGCTGATCAGTACAAGCGCCACGCCCGGCGTTGCTACAGCCCGGCGCTGCCCCACCCTGTTCAGCCCAGGACGGGATAGCTCGGCGTGAAGATTTCCGATACCGGCGGATGCTGCCAGCTTCTGTCGGGGTACTTTGCGATCAGACCCTCGAACTGCCGCTGCGCCTGCTCGCGGGCGGCGCGGATGTCGAAACCGGCAAGCTTGCCGTCGAGCATCGACAGGCGTCCGTCGACGAACACCGCCTGCGTGACCTTGCCCGAACCGCCAAGAACCAGCGTGGTGATCGGATCGACAGTCGGCGTCATGTAGGGGTCGTCGAGGCGGAAGACCGAGATGTCGGCCTTGGCGTCGACGGCGAGCCGTCCGATGTCGGTGCGGCCGAGTGCCTTGGCCCCGCCTAGCGTGGCGGCATCGTACAGATCCTTGCTGAGAACGGCATCAGATGCCTTCTCGCTGATCCGGCAGGCGACCAGGCCCATCAACAGATTCATCATCATGTCCTGCGGTGCCGTGTCGGTTGCCATGCCGATGTTGATGCCGAGCTTCCTGCAGGAGGCGAACGAGTTCAGCGTGCTGCCCATGCGCGCCGACACCAGCGGCGAGTGCGCGATCGAGACGCCGTTCTCGGCATAGAGCTTAAGGTCGTAGAGCGAGGCATGGGTGCCGTGCGGGGTAATCAGCCGCTCGCTCAGCAGGCCATGATCAGCCATCCAGCGCGGCCCCGACACGCCATGCAGCTTGTGCATGGTTTCAAGCTCGAGCTTGCCCTGGGCCATATGCAGCCGCACCCGGCAATCGAGGTCGCGCGCCGCAGCCATCGTCCGCTGCAGGACTTCGAGCGTGCAGGTCTCGACCCTATCGGGCGCCAGCATGCCATTGACCAGCCCGCCATGGCGGCCGTGCTGGCGCTCGATGAAGGCGATGGCATCGTCGAGACCAGCCAGGCCGCGTGCTTCGTCGAAGTCAGGCACGATCTTGCCCGGCGCCTCCAGCACCATGCCGCCCGAGCGGTAGGCGGGGCTGAGAAAGACGCGCAGGCCGAGGTCACCGGCCGCGTCCGCTGCCGCATCGAATTCGGCGACCGTCTCGCCCCATTCGCGATAATAGAGCGAGGCGATAGGTGCTGCCGACGTGACGCCGTTGAGCAAGGACAGGCCAAAGGCAAACTTTTTCTGGAAGGCCAATTCCTCGGGCGAATACATCTCGTATGGCCCACGCCCGACATAGGAGCGCGGTCAGATACGGCCCTTGGCCCATCCGGGCTGGTTGTCGTGGACGAGCACATAGGTGTCGATGTCGGACAGCGCGTCGAGGTCTATCAGGCCAGGGCTGATCAGGGCTGCGCCGAAGTCGATGCGCCTGGCGACCTCGCCATCAAAGTGGCGGCCGGCGAAGACAACCTCGCCTCCCTCGATCACCAACTCGCCGTGCGGCACCAGGCAGTGCCCTTCGCCGTGATAGGCAAGCAGCCAGTCGGCAGTCATGAGGGTACGGCCAGCGGGCCGCTGGCCAAGGGTCAGCTCTTCGGGACGTGTCATCGCCAATCCAGTCTGAAGTCGTCGCGCCTGGCGGCGAGCGGGCGCAGCTAAAGAAAGGGCGCTTCACCTTTCAGGATGAAGCGCCCAGGTCTTCTTGGGAGTTACCGTTTGGCTGGGCTTAGTCGCCGGCCATCTGCGTCAGCCAGTGGCGCGGCTTGTTGTCCGAGCGGAAGTCGACGCTCTTTACCTTGGCCTGCGTCGCCCAGGCGATCGGCTGCTGGTGCAGCGGAACGAGGATCGTGTCGTCCTTGGCGATCTTGAGGGCTGCTTCTTCCAGCGCCAGGCGCTTGGCGACGTCAGGTTCCTGCACGGCCTGCGCAACCAGCTTGTCCAGCTCCGGATAGGACCATCCGCCATAGTTCGACACGCCGACCTTGTCGTTCTTGGTCGAGAGCACCTGGGCCAGGATCGAGTAGGCGTCAAGCGTCGGCTCGTTGGCCCAGCTCAGGTTGAACATGTCGGCCTTGCCCTGCGTGCGCTTCGGCGACTGGACGGCGCGCGGCGCAATGTCGATCGAGACGTCGAAGCCGGCGCGCTTCAGCATGTTGGCGATGCCGGCGCAGAAGTCCTCCTCGTTAATGCTCTCGTCGTTGGAGCACATGTAGGTGAACTTCAAGCCTTCCTGACCGGCTTCCTTGAGCAGCGCCTTGGCGCGTTCCGGATCGGCCTTGCTGTAGGTGTCGAGTGACTTGGCGTAGCCTGCGATCTCAGGCGCGATCAGCGAGCCGGACGGACGGGCGAGCCCGCGCATCACCTTGGCGTTGATCAGGTCGCGGTCGATCGCGGCCTCGACAGCCTGGCGTACACGCACATCATTGAACGGGCTGGGACGACCATCTTCCAGCTTCTCCTTGCGGTTGAAGCCGAGGAAGACCGTGCGGAACTCCTGCTTCTTCAGCACCGTCAGGCCGGGCGTGCTTTCGAGACGCGGCAGATCCTGGATCGGCGCGGAGTCGACGAGGTCGACTTCGCCCGACAGCAGCGCTGCGACACGCGTCGCCGGCGAGGCGATCGGCATGTATTCGATGCGGTCGAGATTGTGTTTCTTCTCATCCCACCAGAGATCGTTGACCAGCAGCACGGTCTTGCTGTCGGCAACGCGGCTTTCGAGCTTGAAGGGGCCCGTACCGTTGGTGTTGTGGGTAGCGAAGCCTTCCGTCTTGGTGTCGACGGCAGTCGGCTTTTCGGTGTTGTTGTCCTTCAGCCACTTGCCGCTGAACATGAAGATGTTCGTCATGTCGTTGAGGAACAGCGACGTCGGCGCCGAGACCTCGATGTCGACGGTGTGGTCGTCGACCTTCTTGCTGCTGACATAGAGCGGGATGTTGCCGCGCAGCGGCGAGGCCGGATCGGTGACGCGGTTGAGCGAGGCGATCACGTCGTCGGCGGTGAAGTCGGCACCGTTGTGGAACTTGACGCCCTGGCGCAGGGTGAAGCGCCAGACCTTGTTGTCGATCAGCTCCCACTTGGTCGCCAGCGCCGGCTCGATCTTGAAGCTGGCGTCGTAGCGGACAAGGCCCTCATAGATGTGGTTGAGGAACGACAGGTTGAACGTCGACGCGATCGAGTCCGGATCGAGCGAATAGATGTCGGCGCGGCCGCCCCAACGCAGGGTTTCGGCACTTGCCGGTGCTGAGATGGCGATTGCTGCAACGGCACCGAGAATGAGTTTCTTAAAGCGAGACATTTTACCTCCCAAGGATCGCGCTTACTGAAACCCACCATCAATCTGATCGACAGGATTGTCAACAATCTTGTTGACGCAAATTGGCTGAATCGGTAGCAAAATTACGTCGGGTCACGCTGGAGCCATGTGGCGACCAGCTAACCGACGGGGCTGCCAGAAGGCCGGCGCCCAGCGGAAATGGAGGAAAGACCGCATGAGCGACCTGCTGTTGCTGCATGGAACCATCGTCACCGTCGATCCCGAGCGGCGCATCATCGAAGATGGCGCAATCGCGATCAGGGGTGACAGGATTGTCGACATTGGGTCGGCAAGCGAACTCGAACCGCGGCATCAGGACAAGAAGATTGTCGACTGCCGCGGCAAGCTGATCATTCCAGGCCTCATCGACGCCCACGGCCATGCCGGGCACGTGCTGATCCGCAGCATCGCGGCGGACACCAACTCGATGTGGATGCAGATCGTCACGCCGACCTACTACCACTACACCACCCGCGACTACTGGTATGCCGACGGCCTGGTGTCAGGCCTCGAGCGCCTGCGCGCCGGTGTCACCACAGGCGTCAGCATCATCTCATCCATGCCGCGCAGCGACGACCCGGTCTTCGCCAGCAACCATGCCAAGGCCTATGGCGAGATTGGCCTGCGCGAGATCATCTGCGTCGGCCCAGCCGGCCTGCCCTGGCCGCACCCGGTCACGCGCTGGGAGAGCGGCAAGCCGGAACGGCGACATATCTCGTTCGAGGAGATGATCGCAGGCGCCGAAGCGACCATCCAGGAGCTGAACGGCAGCGCCGACGGCCGCATCAACGTGTTCCTGACCCCCTTCACCATCGTGCCGTCGCTCGACCCGTCCAACACAACGACGCCCGACCGGGCGGTCAAGCTCACCGACAACGACCGCATGCAGGCCCGCCGCGTGCGCGAAACCGCCCGCAAATGGGGCGTGCGCATCCACTCCGACGCCTTCGCCGGCCAGATCCGCATGGCCTTCCAGGACAAGGAAAATGCCATCCTCGGACCCGACGTCCACCTGCAGCACTGCTGGGGCATCTCGCATGAAGAGGTCGACATTCTTGCCGAGACCGGCACCTTCGTCACCCACGCCCCGCCCGGCCGGGCGACGCCGATCCTCGACATGATCTCCAAGGGCGTGCCGGTAGCCGTCACCTCCGACGGCGTCTCGCCGAGCCGCCACTTCGACATGTTCCAGATGGCGCGGCTGGCCCAGTACACGCAGCACCTGCTGCATAACCACGACCGCTACCTGCTGCCGCCGGGCAAGATGTTCGAGATGATCACCATCGATGCCGCAAAGGCACTCGGCATGGATCACGAGATCGGCTCGCTGGAGGTCGGCAAGAAGGCCGACATCGCCATCATCAACATGCGCCAGCCGCACCTGACGCCCAATTGGATGGTCGTCCACCGGCTGGTCCAGCAGGTCCTCGGCAGCGACGTCGACACCGTCATCGTCGACGGTAAGATCCTGATGGAAGGCACCAAGGTGCTGACCACCGACATGGAGCAGGCGCTCGATTTCGGCGAACGCGAGGCGCAGGCGCTAGTCGAACGCGCCGGCCTTCAGGCGCACATGCACGATCCGGCATGGGGCAAGCTCTACCGCACCTTTGAGGAAGCAGTGGTGCCGCCGGCACCGCCGGTTCTTTGATGCCAGCATCCATGGCGGCTTGCCGAAGCACAGCCACCATCCACCAAAGCAAAGGGGCCTTCCGGCCCCTTTTTTCATTTCCGTCCTTAACTGTTTGCCGCCCTCAGCGGCAGATCGGCATCGGCAGGTGCCGCCCCCTTCTGGCGCGGGAAATCATAGGCGTTGACCTTCGACGTCACATAACCTGCGCCGACAAGCGCTTCGGCGATCTTGAGGGCGGCAGTGACCCCATCGATGACAGGCACGCCTGTTGCCTTCGCCAGGCGGTCGCACAGGCTCGACATGCCGGCGCAGCCGAGGATGATCGCCTCAGCGCGATCATAGAGCTTTGCCCGTTCGATCGTCTCGATCAGCAAACGCTCGGCCGTCTCGGGGTCTTCCTCGAGCCCGAGCACCGGCAGGTCGATGGCGTGTACGGCGCGGCAATGGTGCCCGGCGCCATAGGCCTGGACGATGTCCTCGATGATCGGCACCGAACGCGGCAGCGTGGTGACCACAGAGAAGCGGCGGCTGATGGTCATGGCCACCTGCACCGCCGCCTGGCAGATGCCGATGACCGGCCCCTTGGCAACTTCGCGCGCGGCATGCAGGCCCGGATCGTCGAAGCAGGCGATCACGTAAGCGTCGACGCCCTCACCCTCGCCCTTGCGGATTTCCGACAACATGTCTGGCACGGCCAGCGCCTCGTCGGCGCTGCCTTCGATACTGACAGGCGTCCTGGTCGGATTGACGGCGCTCACATGCGTCGCCGCATTGGCAACGCGCAACGCGCTTTCCAGCGCTTGGTTGGTCATGGAAGCGGTCGAATTTGGATTGATCAGGCGGATATGCACTTTGCTGGATCCTACTCGCCGCGTTCGTTTGCCTTGAGCACATCCGCGATCGCCGGTGCCTTGAGCACGAACTGGCGGTCGGAGGTGATGTAGTTGTCTGCGTGAAGCCGGGCGATCGGCTGGTAGACTTCGGGATTTACATAGCGTCCCGCCTCGTCGAGGCAGTCGCGGCGCACATGCATGTGCACCACTTCGCCCAGCACGAGCAGGCGACGCGGATACTCGATCAGCCGTTCGACACGGCATTCGAACGCGCATGGCGCGTTGGTCACGTAGTCGACGTCGATCTGGGCGCCGCGAGCGGTGGGCAGCCCTGCCATCTCGAGTTCGTCGACATCACTTTCGAAGCCCAGGCCGCAGACGAGCATCTGCTGCGACAGGGTCATGTCGACCATGTTGACCACGAACTCGCCGGTGCGGCGGATGTTGACGACGGTGTCCTTGTCCTCGCCGGTGGCGCGCGGCTGGATGCCCAGCACGACGATCGGCGGCTCGTGTGAGAACACGTTGAAGAAGCTCATCGGGGCCGCATTGCTGTGCCCCGCGGCCGAGCGGGTGGTGACGAGCGCGATCGGCCGCGGACCAATGAAATTGGTCAGCAGGCGATAGCGGCTTTCCATCTCCAGCTTTGTGAAATCGAACTCCATATGCCCTCTCAACACCGAACCGCTTGGTACACAATTTTATACTAGATTGTCAGCAAAATGGGATTCGGGTAATTTATTGGAATGTTGACTTTTAACTGTCCATGACGAATGTCGGCCTTCGCAGGAGGCAGCGCTTCATGACCGAACAAGCAAGCGTTTCGACGCAGCAGATTGTCGAAAAAGTATGGCTTTCGATTGCCGAGCGCCGGCTGCGGCCGGGCGTCCAGCTCAAGGAAGGCCAACTGGCCGAAATCTTCGACGTCAGCCGCGCGCGCATTCGCCAGGCGCTGACGGCGCTCGAGCGCGAAGGGCTTGTGACGATCATCCCCAACCGCGGCGCTTTCGTCTGCCAGCCGTCCGTCGACGAGGCCCGGGACGTGTTCTTCGTGCGCCGCTCGGTCGAGCGCTGCGTCGTCGAGCGCATCTGCACGTCGAGGTCGAAGGCCGATGTCACCAGGCTGCGCAGCCATGTCGCGCGCGAGCGGGTCGCAAACGCGAACGATGCCACTACCGACATCATCAAGCTGTCCGGAGGCTTCCACCTCCTGCTCGCCGAACTCTCCGGCTCGGACTTCCTGTTCGGCATGATGCGCGACCTGATCTCGCGCACGTCGCTGATCACCGCCGTGTATCGCAACACCGCGCGCTTCAACTGCGGGCCGGACGAACATGACGAAATCGTCGAGGCCATCGCCGCCGGCGATGTCGAAACGGCCTCGCGGCTGATGCAACATCATCTCGACCATGTGGAGTCCGAGCTCGACCTCAGGGAGGTTCGCGACATGTCGCATGACCTCAAGGCCGCCTTGGCATAGCCCACGTCGCTCATCGTCATTCGTCGGTCACGAGGTGACACGCGACACGGGTTCCGCCCGCGAGCGTGCGTACCGCCGGGAGCTCTGACGAGCAGCGCGCGGTGGCCATCGGGCATCGCGGATGGAACGGACAGCCTGACGGTGGCTTGAGCGGGCTCGGCACCTCGCCGCCTGCAACGACCCGATCCCGGTGCGGATGTTTGACGTTCGGGATCGTCTCGAGCAGCAGCTGCGTGTAGGGATGGCGCGGATTGGCAAACAGGGCCTCGGTCTCGCCTTCCTCGACGATGCGGCCGAGATACATGACCGCAATGCGATCGGACATGTGCCGGACCACGCTCATGTCGTGGCTGATGAACAGATAGGTCAGACCGAACTCGTCCTGCAGCCGCCGCATCAGGTTGAGCACCTGGGCCTGCACCGACACATCAAGCGCCGATGTCGGCTCGTCGCACACCAGGAAACGTGGCTCGCTTGCCAGGGCACGCGCGATCGAGATTCGCTGCCGCTGGCCACCGGAGAATTCATGCGGAAACTTGTCGCCGTCCGAAGCCGACAGGCCGACAGTCTTGAGCAGTTCCACAACCCGCTCGTTGACCTCGGCCGCGGTGTTCCGCAGCTTCAACTCGCGCAGCGGCTCGGCGATGATGTTCTTCACGCGCCAGCGCGGATTGAGCGAGGCGTAAGGATCCTGGAAGATCATCTGCGCCGACAGCGGCTTGCCATCCGCACCCTGCGCAAAGCGCATCTCGCCGCCATTTGCCTTGTAGAGCCCGGTCACAAGCCGCGCGACTGTCGACTTGCCGCAGCCGCTTTCGCCGACAAGGCTGAGGCAGCCGCCCAGCGGAACCTCGAAGCTGATGTCGCTGACGGCCTGCAGATACTGGCGCGGCTTGCGCTCGACCACGCGGTTGAGCCACGGCGCCGAGACGTCGAATGTCTTGACGAGTCCCTCGACGCTGAGCGCCTGCGTCTTCTGTGTCGACATCACGGTCATGCTGTTCCTCCCGCATTCAGCCAGCAGGCGCTGGCGCCGGCACCCACCGGCAACAGGTCAGGCCGCTCGCGCACGCAACGCGGACCAGCTTCCTTGCAGCGCGGATTGAAAGCGCAGCCAGCCGGAACCGCATCGAGCCGTGGCATCGAGCCGTCGATCTGGTTCAGGTGCTTGACGCGCGCGCCCAGCTCCGGAATGGAGGCCATGAGTCCGCGCGTATAAGGATGCGTCGGTGCGCTCAGCACCTGTTCGACTGGCCCGATCTCGACAAGACGGCCGGCATACAACACCGCAATCCGGTCGGCCGTCTCGGCAATGACGCCCATGTCGTGCGTGACCAGCATGACCGCTGTCCGCTTCTCCTTGCACAGCTTGCGCAGCAGTGAGGTGATCTGCGCCTGGATCGACACGTCGAGCGCGGTGGTCGGCTCGTCGGCGATGATCAGCTTGGGCGAGGCAGCGAGCGCAAGGGCGATGACCACGCGCTGGCGCATGCCGCCGGAGAACTGATGCGGATACTGGCTGAAGCGATCTTCGGGCGACGGGATGCCGACGTCCTTGAGCAGCGAGATCGCGCGTGCCTTCGCCTCGGCCTTGCCCATGCCGAGGTGCTGGCGGATGGTCTCGGTCAGCTGGGCACCGACAGTGAAGAGCGGATTGAGCGAGGTCAGTGGGTCCTGGAAGATGGCGCCGATCTCGCGGCCGCGGATTTTCTCCATCGCGCGGTCGTCGAGATTGTCGATGCGACGATCGGCGAGCCAGATCTCGCCTTCGGCGATATGGCCGGGACGCTCGAGCAGGCCCTGGATCGCCAGGCCGGTCATCGACTTGCCGGCGCCGGACTCGCCGACGACACCGAGGATCTCGCCCGGGCGTATCGACAGGCTGACGTTGGAAAGCGCGGTTGCTACGCCCCGGCGGCTCGGGAATTCGACCCTGAGGTTACGAACCTCAAGTACGGGTTTGTCGACTTCAGCCATTGGCTTTGACCTCGATCGGATAGCTTGGCGGGAATATCTCCGAAACCGGCGGATTGCCCCAGCTGCGTTCCGGATACTTGGCGATGAGCCCGTCGAACTGGCTCTGGGCGCGCTGCCGCGCGGCCTTCATGTCGATGCCGGCGACCTCGCCGAAGCGCATCGACAGGCGTCCATCTACGAACACGGCCTGCGTGACCTTGCCCGACCCGCCTGTCACCAGCGTGGTGATCGGGTCGATCGACGGCGCCATGACCGCATCGTCGAGGCCGAACACGGCGATGTCGGCACGCGCACCAGGCATCAGCTTACCGAGGTCGTCGCGGCCCAGCGCCTTGGCGCCGCCGAGTGTTGCCGCATCGAACAGGTCGGCGCTGCGGACACGATCGGAGACCCCATCGTTGATACGGCATGCGATCAGGCCGACGAGCAAGTTCATCAGCATGTCGGCGGGCGTCGTGTCCGTGCCCATCGCAATGTTGATGCCGCGTTCCTTGCACTTGGAGAACGAGTTGAGCGTGCTGCCGCCACGGGCCGAGACCAGCGGGCAGTGCACGATCGACACGCCGTTCTCGGCATAGAGCCCGAGGTCCTCCTCGGTGGCGTTGGTGGCATGCGGAGCGATCAGTCTGTCGTTGATCAGGCCGGCACGCGCCAGCCAAACCGGGGCGGTCGTGCCATGCAGCTTGCGCACGGTTTCGACCTCCATCGAGCCTTGCGCCATGTGCAGGCGGATCTTGCAGCCGAGTTCGGCAGCAGCGGCTTGCGTCTGACGCAGCAGCTCTTCCGTGCAGGTCTCGACACGATCCGGCACCAGCAGGCCGCGCACCAGGTCGCCATGGCGACCGTTCTGGCGGCCGATGTAGTCGACGGCGTCGCGCAGGCCGGCGAGGCCGCGCTTCTCGTCGAACACCGCTTCCATGCGGCCCGGCTCTTCGAGCACCATGCCGCCGGCGCGGTAGGCCGGGCTGAGATAGACGCGCAGGCCGAGATCGCCGGCCGCATCAGCGGCAGCGTCGAACTCGGCGACTGTCTCGCCCCACTCGCGGTAGAACAGCGAGGCGATCGGAGCGGCTGTCGTGATGCCGTTCAGCAGCAGCTGACCGAAGGCGAAACGCTTCTGGAAGGCGAGTTCTTCCTGCGAGTACATCTCGTAGGGACCGGCCTCGACATAATGGCGCGGCCAGACGCGCCCCTTGGCCCAACCGGGATGATGGTCGATGCCGAGGATGGTGGTGTCGAGATCCGACAGCGCGTCGAGATCGATGAGACCAGGGCTGACAAGTGCGTTGCCGAAGTCGATGCGGCGGGCGACCTCGCCGGCAAAATCGGTACCGACATAGACCACCTCGCCGCCGTCGACCACGACCTGACCGTTGGGGATCAGCCGGTGACCGCCATCGCGGTGACCGAGCACCCAGGCGGCGGTGATCAGCGTGCGCCCGTCGGGACGCTTGCCGAGTTCGAGTGTGTCGAGAACCTGTCTGGTCATGGCATTTCCACCGTTGCCTGGCCGTTGCGCGCGGTGACGCGGCCGCCCTTGACGACAAGCGGGCGTGGCGCGACGTCGACGACAGCATGGGCCAGCGTCTCGCCGGTCAGCAGCGTGAGATCGGCGTTGCAGCCTTCGGCAAGGCCATAGCCCTCGATGCGCATCACATCGGCGCCGCCCTGCGAGACGACGTGCAGCACGTGCGCAAGCTCGATGTCAGAGCGCAGGCCGTTCTTCATGCCGACCACCTTGGCGCGGTCGAGCATGTCAGGCTGGCCCCATGGGCCCCAGGTGTCGCGGATGCCGTCGCAGCCCGCACCAACACGCACGCCTGCCTGCTTGAGGCGCATGATCGACGGCACGGTCGCCGACGGCGCGCCAGTCGTGAGGATCGCGACGTCGAGCTCGGCGATCTGTTCGATCAACTGGCCGACGCGCAGGTAGTCATTCATGCCGAGCGCAAAGGCGTGGCTGATGGCGACCTTGCCCTGCATGCCGTTGGCGCGGATGCGCTCGAACATCAGCTCCATGGTGAAGGCGCCGAGATCGCCCGCCTCATGCAGGTGGATGTCGATCGGGCACTGGTGCTTCAGCGCCAGCGCAAAGATGGCGTCGAGCTGGCCCTTGGGATCGCGGTCGATGCCGCAGGGGTCGATGCCACCAAGAACTTCGCAGCCCTGGCTCAGCGCCTCGTCAAGCAGTTCCAGCGTGCCGGGCATGACCATCAGGCCTGACTGCGGGAAGGCGACGATCTCGATGTCGATGACGCCCTTCAGCTTCTCACGCGTCTCCATGATGCCGTCGACGAGCGCCAGCTTGTGGACCGGATCGATGTCGACATGGCTGCGGATATGCGTCGAGCCATGCGCGGCAAGGCCGATCGCGTGGCGCATCGACTGGCGGTGCGGGTCGATGCCGATCTCGATGCGGTTCTCGCGTTCGAAGTCGATGCGCTCGCGCAGCACGGCACGGCGGTTGTTCTCGTGCCAGGGCATGCCCCAGGTGGTCTTGTCGAGATGGGTGTGCGCGTCGATCAGGCCCGGAATGGCAATGGCGCCCTTGCCGTCCTCGACCGCCATGCCAGGGTCCGCCTCGAAGCGGCCGATGCCGGCGATCCGCCCATCGCGGATCAGCAGGTCGGAATTCGTACCGCCATAGGGGCGGACGTTGCGGAGCAACAGGTTGGTCATCACGCTTACCTCAGTTTCGGATTGAGCACGTCGCGCAGCCAGTCACCCAGGATGTTGACGACGACGACGAGCAGGCAGAGCTGGATCACCGGGAACAGAACGATCCACCACGAACCGGAGAACAGGAACTGGTTGCCGATGCGAATCAGCGTTCCGAGCGACGGCTGGCCGGGCGGCATGCCGATGCCCAGGAAGGACAGCGTCGCCTCGGTCAGGATCGCCATGCCGAAGTTCAGCGTGGCGGCAACCAGCACCGGCGTCAGTGTATTGGGCAGGATGTGGTACGCCAGGATGCGACGGGCCGGGACCTTCAAAAGGCGCGCTGCCTGAACATATTCCTTGTTGCGCTCGACGATGGTCTGGGCACGCACGGTGCGCGCATATTGCACCCACGCCGATAGCGAAATGGCGAGGATAAGCACCGCCGAAGCCCCGATTTCGCGCAGCTCGCTTGGCAGCATCTGCCGCACCACGGTCGAGACGAGAATGGCGATCAGGATCGTCGGCATCGACAGCGTGATGTCGCCGATGCGCATCAGGATGTTCTCGATCATGCCGCCGAAGAAGCCGGCGATCAGCCCCGCGGTCATGCCGATCAGCAGCGACAGCGCCACCGAGGCGAGGCCGATCACGATCGATATGCGCGTGCCGTAGAGGATCGCCGACAGCATGTCGCGACCTTGCGTGTCGGTGCCGAGCAGATAGGGCCACTCGCCGCCCTCTTGCCAGACCGGCGGCAACTCCGCCTTCCACATGTCGAGCTGTGCGGCGTCATAGGGATTTTGCGGCGCAATGAGCGGCGCGAACACCGCCGTAAGGATCACGATGGCCAGGACAACCGCGGCGATCATCGCCGACTTGCTGTGCGTGAACGACCACCAGACGTCGCTACCGCGCATACGCTGGAGCATGGTGGGGGGCTGTGCAGCACCCGGCTTTGAAGTATCGATCGTCATCGAGACGCCCCTGTCTGGTCAGCGTGCGTTGCGCAGGCGCGGATCGATCACCGCATAGGTGATGTCGACCAGCGTGTTCAGCGCGACGAAGATGAAGGAGATGATGCAGAGATAGGCCGCCATCACCGGGATATCGAGGAAGGTGACCGCCTGGATGAACAGCATGCCCATGCCCGGCCACTGGAAGACGGTCTCGGTGATGAGGGCAAAGGCGATCAGCGAACCGATGTTCATCGCCGTCATCGTCACCACCGGCATCAGGCAATTCCGCAGCGCGTGGCGGAAATAGATGCGCCAGCGCGGAATGCCCCTGGCGCGGGCAAACTTCACGTAGTCCGAGCGCAGCACTTCCAGCATCTCGGCGCGGACGAGGCGCATGATGAGCGTGATCTGGTAGAGCGACAGCGCAACGGCCGGCAGAAGCAGGGCGGCGCGGCCCGATGGCGTCAACAGGCCGGTCGACCACCAGCCGAGCTGGACGACTTCGCCGCGGCCAAAGGCCGGCAGCCAGCCCAGTATGACCGAGAAGACCAGAATGAGCAGGATGCCGACGACGAAACTCGGCAGCGACACCCCTATGATGGATAAGAACTGTAGCGACTCCGTGTACCACTTGCCGCGTTTGATCGCCGTGAGCACGCCCAAGGGGAGGCCGAAGATCAGCGAGATCAAGGTGGCCACCAGCACCAGCTCGAGCGTTGCCGGGAAACGTTCCCCGATCAGCGTCAGGACGTCCTGGCCATTGCGGTAGGAGATGCCGAAGTCACCGCGCGCGGCATTGACGACGAAGCGCACGAACTGCGTCGCTGTGTCGTCATTGAGACCGAGCTTTTCGCGGATGGCATCACGGTCCGCCTGCGTCGTCTGTTCGGTGACCATCAACTCGACCGGATCGCCGGCAAGGCGGAAGATCACGAATGCGAGCATGGCCACGGCGAGCATGACCATGATGGCGTTGGCGATGCGGCTTATAGTGAAGACCAGCATGTGGAGCCTCGCGGGGTGGATGGAGCTGGGGCGCCCGTCGCGCCGGCCCCGTATGGGTGTTTACTGCGCGAAATGAGTCAGCCGGTGGCGCGGCTTGTTCTCGGCGAGATGCATGATGTCAGCGCGGAAGCCCATGCGAGGTTCTCCGCAAGTCCGGGCGTCGAAAAGCCCGCGGACTGCCGCGAGGGTCAGCTTCCTGAACATGCGAGTTCTCCCACTTCGTTTTGCTCCAGCCCCCTTGGCGGGGATCTTGTTCATGAAGCGATGGCGGCTCGTGACCACCAATCTGCTTGCCGCATCAACCGGCTGCACCTCCACTGCCTTGCCGATTGCCGCCTGCGTGCCAAAAGCTACGAAGTCGCAACACTCATGTCAACCATATTGTCGACAATCTTGTGTATTTTTGCCAACAGACTGCGTTGGCCTACCAGTCGGCTGTCGATATCGGGGCCAATGCGCAATGCCTGTCAGCCTGTTCACCCGTCGGCCCGGTCTCCGGCATGCTGCTGAATCTTTGGAATAATGAGCGCCCAGGCCCCACCGCCTTGCCGGGCGAGGCGAAAAGCGCCTCACGCGCCCGCTTGAACATCGCCGGGATCTCCGACCCGATTTGAAAGATGGCCGGAGACACCACTCGACCCGACAATCGCCCCAGCCTAGAAAGCCAAGTCCGACAGCGTAAATCCGGCAACAACGGCTCGTCACACGGAGTGTCATCAGGCGTCTGTTCTTTACCAGATCTCGACGCTGCATGTTGCGCGATGGCAGCCACTGATGGATCAACACTAATTTGTCTCATCAGATCAAAGTAAAAACTTAAAGAAAATTCCATAAACTCTTTTAAAATCGCCAAAGTTGCAGCATCTCTAAATCATTCCCGCATGGCGGCAGAGAATTTCGCAATGTCGATACATTGCAGTTTAATAAAGTTGCAATCTCCGTCGAGGTACTGAGCCATACCAAACCGAGCCGGGACCCCGTCATGACGATCAGACTGAAGCTCATTGCCAGTATCGCCCTTCTTGCGGTTTTGTTGTCGATCTCGGGCGGCACAGCCTTTTGGGCACTGCAGTCCGTGTCCGAACGGACCCGCACAATTGTCGTCGATCGCGTCGAGCCGATGACCCACCTGAAGACCGTCGCCGACATGTATGCCGTCAACATCGTCGACACGGCCCACAAGGTCAGGAGCGGCGCGCTCGATTGGGCGGAGGGCGAAAAGGCACTACGCGTCGCCGTCGACGCCATTGACCGTTCCTGGACGGCTTATGCGTCCACTGTCATGACACCGGACGAAAAGGCGTTGGCCGACGGTTTCGCCGGGCTTCGCGAGAACTCGAAAGGTGCGATCGACACGCTGGTCGACATCATCGCGCGTAAGGACCAGGCATCACTCGATCGCTTTGTCGTCGATCGGCTCTATCCGACCATCGATCCGCTTGCCACGCCAATCAGCGACCTGGTTTCCCTCCAGCTTCGCGTGGCACAGGAGGAGTTTGCCGCCGCAAACGATCTGAAATCGACCATCGTCCTGTGGATGGGCGCGCTTGCCGTCGTCTCGTTCGCCATCGTCGCTTTCTCGGTCTGGCTGGTGATCGGCGGCGTGACGACCCCGCTCAAGCGCATGAAAGAGGCAATGAGCCGCCTAGCATCCGGTGACACCGCGGCGGCAGTTCCCCATTCCGGGCGCCGCGACGAGATCGGCGAGATGGCTGGAGCCGTCGAGGTGTTCCGGCAGGCGGCGATTGCCAACAGGCGGATGGAAGAGGAGGCACAAGCCACACGGGCGCGGGCCGAAAGCGACCGCATTCGCCTGACCGAAGAAGCGGAGGCCGCAGCCCAGGCACGGCTGGACCAGGCGACCTCGGGGCTTGCCGCAGGTCTCCGCCGGCTTGCCTCCGGTGACCTGTCGTTCCAACTCGAGCAGGCCTTCGCGCCGGATTTCGAGCCTCTGCGCCATGATCTCAACGCCGCGATCGGCCAGCTCGGCGGCACGCTGTCGGCCATCACCTTGTCGGCCGGATCGATCGACAACGGAACCCGCGAGATCAGCGTCAGCGCCGACGACCTGTCGCGCCGCACCGAACAGCAGGCGGCCTCGCTCGAAGAGACGGCTGCCGCGCTCGACGAGATCACCGTCAATGTCTCAAACTCCTCCAAGCGCGCCGACGAAGCGCGGTCGGTGGCGATGCGGGCCAATGCCAGTGCTGCCCAGTCCGGTGCGGTCGTGGGCAACGCGGTCGAGGCCATGGGCCGGATCGAGGAAGCCTCCGGCCAGATCTCCAACATCATCGGCGTCATCGACGAGATCGCCTTCCAGACCAATCTTCTGGCGCTCAACGCCGGCGTCGAGGCGGCGCGGGCAGGCGATGCTGGCAGGGGCTTTGCCGTCGTCGCCCATGAAGTGCGCGAACTGGCGCAGCGCTCGGCCAAGGCGGCCAGGGAAATCAAGGATCTGATCCACCACTCGAGCGTCGAGATCGAGGCCGGCGTCAAGCTGGTGCGGCAGACCGGCGAGGCGCTGAAGACGATCGAGACCTATGTCGTGACCATCAACCATCACATGGACGCGATCGCCACCTCCGTGCACGAGCAGTCGACCGGCCTTGCCGAGGTCAATACCGCGGTCAACCAGATAGACCAGGTCACCCAGCAGAACGCCGCCATGGTCGAGGAGACCACGGCCGCCAGCGTGACGCTCGCCGGCGAAGCCGCCCGCCTGCGCCAACTGATCGCGCAGTTCGCGCTTGCCGACGCTTCGGCGTCTCAGAGCCAGCGTCGCGCAGCCTGATAGCGTACAGTGAACCGCCAACAGCCCCTCCGGCAACCCGCCGGAGGGGCTGTTGGAGACCATCACGCGAGCTGATGCCTAAGACCGGCAGCCTCGATGCCTGCAACGGCCGCGAGCTCATCATTGTCTGACGTGTCGCCAGTGATGCCGACAGCGCCGAGAAGTTTGCCGCTCTGGTCGCGGATGAGCACGCCGCCGGGCACCGGCACGATCCTGCCGCCGGAGACGGCGTTGAGACCCTCGATGAAGTGTGGCCGCTCCCTGGCGGTCTGGTCGAGCCAGCGCGACCCCATGCCGACGGCCAGCGCACCATAAGCCTTACCCGAGGCGATCTCGTAGCGGAGCATCGAGGCGCCGTCCTGCTTCTGGAAGGCTTTCAGATGCCCGCCGGCGTCGAGCACGGCAACCGTCAACGGCTTCATCTTCGCCTCGGTGCCCTTTTCGAAGGCGGCTGCGATGATGGTGTTGGCCATGGCCAGCGTCAGTTCAGTCATGTCGTCCTCCAGGTATCCTTCATCAAAAAGGCGGCTGCCAACCTGTGGCAGCCGCCGAAACGCATGGCATTGTCGAAAGGCTGTCAGCCTCCGGCGTGACTACTTCGTCACGCCCATCAGCTTGCCGAGATAGGCGACATACTCGCCGAACTGCGGCAGCGCGCGGGTGGCGGCGGCGTCGCGGGGGCGCGGCAGGTCGATCAACACCTCCTCGATGATCTTGCCCGGCCGGTCGGCCATGACGAGCACGCGGTCGGAGAGGAACACGGCCTCGGCGATGCTGTGGGTGATCAGCATCACAGTCTTGCGGTGCTCCTGCCAGATGCGCAGCAGCTCGACATTGAGCTTGTCGCGGGTGAGCGCGTCGAGCGCGCCGAAGGGCTCGTCCATGAGCAGGATCGGCGGATCGAGCACCAGCGCCTGGCCAATCGAGGCACGCTGGCGCATTCCGCCCGACAGCTGGTGCGGGTGGGCGTCGGCGAACTTGCTCAGCGACAGCACCTCCAGCACCTTGTCGACCGCCTGGTCGCGGGCTTCCGCCGGCATCTTGCGGATGCGGGCGCCAAGCTCGACATTCTTGCGCACGGTGAGCCAGGGCAGCATGTTGTTGGTCTGGAACACGACGCCGATGTCTGGCCGCGGCGAATGGATCGCCTCACCCTTGATCGTCGCCGAGCCGCTCTCATAGGGGATCAGGCCGGCGATGATGCGCAGAAGCGTGCTCTTGCCGCAGCCGCTCGGCCCGAGCACCGAAACGAATTCCTGGTTGCGGATACCGAAATTGATGTCTTCGAGCGCCTTGACCTTGCCGAAGTGCTTGTTGAGCCCCGTGGCTTCGATGTGGTTGGCCTGAGGCTGTGCGGCCGGCTGGGCGCGGCCCTTTTGTGCCTCGATGGTCGCCGTAGCCGACATGGTGTCCTCCCGAACTGCGATATTCATACCTGGATACCCCGCCACCAGACGGACTTGGCCGCGAATTCGATGGCGGCATAGAGCACCAGCGAGATCAGCGTGATGACGATGATACAGCCGAAGACGAGGTCGGTGCGCGACGAAGCGGTGCCCAGCATTATGAGGTTGCCGAGGCCGCGGTCGGAGCCGACGAGTTCGCCGATGATGGCGCCGATCATCGCAAGCGGCATGGCCACGCGGCAGCCGTCGATGAAGGCCGGCAGCGCGCTTGGCAGGCGCAGCGTCGTGAACGTTGTCCACGGACCGGCATTGAGAGCGCGGAAGTGTTCTTCCAGGTTCTTGGCCGTGCCGGCGAAGCCGCCGAGCGTGGCGACGACGATCGGGAAGAAGGCGAACAGGAAGGCCATCGCCACCTTGGAGACGAAGCCGTAGCCGAACCAGACGATCATCAGCGGCGCCAGCGCGCTCTTGGGCGTGGTCTGCAGTGCCGTCACCAGCGGGTAGATGGTGCGCTGGGCGAAGGGCGAGACATAGACGACCATGCCGATGATGATACCGACCACGACGGCGGCAATGAAGCCGATCAGCACTTCGGCCAGCGTGTACATCGAATGCTCGAATATCTGGTCACGCGATTCCCAGATCGCCACCGCGATCGCCGAGATCGGCGGCAGGATGTATTTCTTCACTTCGAAATAGCGGACGCCATATTCCCAGAAGAGCAGGAACGCTCCGAAAAACGAGATGACTTGCGCATAGGCAACAAGCCTTGGACTAACGCCTGACATATTGGCTCCTCCCTGATAGGCGTCCGGGGTGGCCTCGCAGGCAGCGGCCCCGGAAATCTGTACGTCGCATCCGGGTCTCCGGTGCGCTCTTTGAGGAAGGGCGCCAGCATGGCCGGCGCCCCTCGGTCTCGGTGGCTTGCAGGTCCTCGGCCTACTCGCCCAGCTTGTCCTTCACCACCTGGTGAGGCGGCGGGACAAGGAAGCGCTTGAAATGCCACTGGTCGAAGGCGTCGATGTTGCGTGCCCAGACCTGGGCGACATGCGGGTTGTCTTCGGTCACCTGGATCATGTCGCAATAGATCTCGCAGTTGTTGCCGTCGGGATCCTTGAACACGAGGAAGCAGTTGGCGCCCGGACCATGCTTGCCGATGCCGCGGACGATTTCCACGCCGCGCTCCTGCAGCATCTCGGCCGCCGCCTCCATGTCCTCGAGGCTGTCGACCAGGTAGGAGAAGTGCTCGAGGCCGGGCCTCGAATACTTCGGCAGGTCGTCGCGATCAGGCGAATCCGCCGGGATCTGCGACAGAGCGAGGTCGTGATGGTCGGCGCCTGCGCGCAGGAACACCATCTTGTCCTCGATCCAGTCCGAGACCTCCAGCCCGACGACATTGGTGTAGAAGTCGACGGACTTGTGGATGTCACGAACCATCAGGACCATGTGGCCCAGCTTCCTGACGTTGATCTTCTTCTTCATGGTCCTCATCCAGGAGTGAAGTCAGCCTCAGCGGCTGATGTTGCGGTAGAGGTCAGCAGTCTTGATGCTATCGTCGACGACGAAGGCTTCACGCACGAAGCCCATGGTCTTTTCCATGCGGTCGGCACGGACGAAACCCAGGTCCTTGTTCTCGGCATTCGGATCGCGAACCAGGGCGTTGATCTGCTTGACCTGCTCCAGCACGATGCTCTTTTCGAGCGTCGGATACTGCTTGACGATCAGGTCGGCCGACTCGTCCGGGTTCTGGGCGAGATATTCGTAGCCGCGATAGGACGCGTCGAGGAACTTGTCGACGACCTCGGGCTTCTCGGCCAGCATCTGCTCGGTGGTGACGAAGCCGCTGCCATACATGTCGAGACCGAAATCGCGATACTTGATCATGCCGATCTTCTTGCCGCTCTCGCCGGCATTCTCGGTCAGGATCGGCAGGCTGGCGCCTTCCCAGCACTCGGCGAGATCGACCTTGCCTTCCAGGAAGGACGAGGTGATGACGGCCGGGTTCATGCGCAGCAGCTTGAGGTGATCCTTGGGCAGGCCGTTCTCCTCGAGCCAGCTCGGGACGATGTTCTGCACTGGCGAGGTGGCGCCGCCACCGACGGACTTGCCAGCGAAATCGGCGAGCTTCTTCTCGCTCTCGCCGTCCTTGGTCAGGTAGCAGAGCGCGCCGGGCCACACCGTGTTGATCGACCCGACAAAGACTGCCTTGCCGCCATTGGCGCGGTTGAGAATGACGGAAACCGGATCGCCGTAGCCGATGTCGAACAGGCCCTGGTCGATCTCGTTGACGGTGCGCTGGCCGCCATAGCCCTGGTAGACGGTGACGTCGAGGCCGGCCTCGTCATAGAAGCCCTTGGCCTTGGCAACCAGGATGCCACCGACGCTGCCCTGCGGCAGCCACGACATGTTGAAAGAGACCTTCTCGGCCGCCGACGCGGCGACCGTCATGCTTGCAACGGCGCCTGCCAGCGCGAGCCCGCGCAGTGCCTTCCCGAAACTCATTGCCATACTGTCCTCCTCAGTGTTGGGCCTGATTTTTGGATGCTTCTTACCCGACCGGCATCGACCGTATCGGATTTGTTATGGCGCCGACTTTTTCGACGGCTGCCGTGACGATGTCCCCGCAGTTGAGGAACTCCCCAGTCCCCATGCCGACTCCGTCAGGCGTGCCGGTGGCGATCAGGTCGCCCGGCCGAAGCGTCAGGATCGACGACAGATAGGAAATCTGCTCGGCGACGGAAAAGATCATCGAACCGGTACTGTCGTCCTGCTTGCGCGTTCCGTTCACGTCCAGCGTCAGGCGCAGGCTCTGCGGATCGCCGATGCAGGCGGCCGGCACGAGCCACGGACCGAGCGGGGCGAACGTGTCAAAGCTCTTGCCCCGGAACCAGTCGAATTTGAAGGGGAAATCGGTGCGGCGGGTGAGATCGCGCGAGGTGATGTCGTTGATGACCGAATAGGCGGCAACGTGCTCGAGCGCCTTCTCGACCGGAATGTCGCGGCCGCCAATACCGATCACTGCTGCCAGCTCGACCTCCCAATCGACCTTCTGCGCGCGCTCCGGCAGGATCACCGCCTCATCGGGGCCGATGACGCTCGAATCCGCCTTCATGAACACGTAGGGCTGGCTTTCAGCCTTGTCGGCCAGCACCGTACCCATCTCCTGGGCATGCTCGACATAGTTGGAGGCGGTGGCGAAAATGCGGATCGGGCGATAGGGCGCGCGCAGCTGCGTTCCCGTCCCCAACGGCTCGTATTTCGGGCCAGCGGCGACGACGCTCTCGGCAAGTGCCGCCAGAGCCGGAGCCACATCCTGCCAGCGATCCAGGATACCCGGCACACCGCCTGATATCCACTTCTCCCAAGCCTGGGCATCCTTGCCCGCAAGGCGCGCCACCAGCGCGAGGTCATAGACGCCCTGCTCCGTTACCAATACGGGCCGAACTTCGTCCCTGATCACTCGTTGTCCTAGCGCGTGCCACACCACTGGCTGGCTCCTTCCCTGTTGCCTGCTATCGTTGTTGCATACATTTCATCATCTGTGTATGCATGTCAAGCATGAGGTGCGCACAGCGAGCGAGTTTCTAACGATGTCTGAAATCGAATTGTTCCACGAATGGGGTTCGGTTCAGTCCTTCAAGGTCCGCATCTGCCTGGCCGAGCTCGGCCTCCCCTGGACGTCGCGCCGCATCGACCTGTCGCGTTTCGAGAATCTCGGCCCGGCCTATCTCGAAGTGCATCCAAAAGGACTGGTGCCGGCGCTGCGCTGGAACGGCGAGGTCTTTTTCGAATCCTCCGACATCAACGAACTGCTCGTCGACATTGCCGGCGGCAGGCTGCTGCCGTCTGCCATAGAAGAACGCGCACGCGCGCGAAGCTGGGCGCGCTTCGAAGACGAGGTGGTGCATCCCGCCATGCGTCCGCCGACCTTCAATCTCATTCTCAAGGCGCGCGTGGCAAAGATCGCCCCGGCTGAATTCGCCGAGCTGATCGCGCGGCATCCCCTACCGGCGCGACGCGACGCCTATCTCGCGGCTGCCCACGCGGCTTTTGATCGTGCGGCGGTCGTCGCCTCGATCAGGACATTCCGCGACGTGCTGGCGAAGATGGAGCAGGCGCTGGCTGGAAGAGACTGGCTGGCAGCGGACAGCTTTTCGCTGGCCGATGTGGCGATGGCTGCCTTCGTCGACCGGTTGGACCGGCTGGCCATGACAAGCCTGCTCGCGGCCTTTCCCAACACTTCCGACTGGGCGGCACGCATCCGCGCACGCCCGTCATTCTCTGCGGCCCAAGGCCCTGATACCGCTCGCCCCGATCCGCTCGTCGACACCGGCCTGGTCGCCGCACTGCTCGCCGAAGCACTCGGTCAGCCCCCAACACCGGAAATGGAAATGCTCTGATGGATCACGCCATGAAGATCGACGTGCTGGACGACAACAAGACCCTGCTCGACCGCCTGTTCATCGACGCCCGCAGCCAGAACGGCTGGCTCAACCGGCCGGTCGATCTCGCTCTGCTGGAGCGCATCCACGACATCGCCAAAATGGGACCGACGAGCATGAACTGTTTGCCTCTGCGCATCGTCTACCTGACGACTAGTGCAGCGCGCGAAAGACTGAAACCGGCGTTGGCCGCCGGCAACGTCTCCAAGATCATGACCTGTCCTGTCGTCGCCATTTTCGCCACCGACCACGGCTTCGCCGAGAAGATGCCGTTCCTGTTCCCGCACACCGACGGCAAAGGCCATTTCGAGCGCAATCCTCATCTCGTCGACGACACCGCCTTCCGCAACGCTACCCTGCAGGCGGCCTACTACATGCTGGCGGCACGTGCGGTGGGCCTCGACTGCGGGCCTATCTCCGGCTTCAATCGCGCCGCCACCGACGAGATCTTCTTCGCCGGCACCGCCATCCGCTCCAATTTCATCTGCGGCATCGGCCATGGCGATCCGGCCAAGCTGTTTCCCCGCCACCCTCGCCTGCCGTTCGACGAAGCCTGCACCGTTCTCTGACTAAATCCAAAAAAGAAGCCCCCGACGCGAACGCCGGGGGCCAGGCTACGGGTGCGCAATCGGCTGTTCGAAAAAGTCTTGAACTAGGCTCGCCTGAAAATCAGTCGGGACGGCGGGCGACAACCTTGAGCTCGACCACCATGTCTGTATGCGGCAGCTGGCTGACGCCTACCGTGGTGCGAGTCGGACCGTCCGGGCCAAACCATTTGTTGTATTCGCCGTTCATCGCCGGATAGTCGGCCATGTCGGTGAGGAAGATCGTGACATCGACGAGATCCGAGAGCGTGCCATCAACCGAACGCAGGGTCTCGGTGATGTTGGCGATGATCGCCCGGAACTGTTCGGCCACGTCGTAGCTCGCCTTGCCCGCCTGCCTGGTGACACCGGCGATGGTGCCGTCCTTCTGCCGGGCGCTGACGCCCGACAGGAACAGCAGGCCGCCCGCTTCGTGCAGGAACGGATAGTTGGCGAGCGGCTTCGGCCGTTCGGATGTTGTGATGCTCACGCGGCCTTCTCCAGCGCCCAGGGCGAGAAGCCGGCCTTGTCGATCGCAGCGAGGAATGTCTGCTCGGCCTGCGCGTCGAGTTCGACCAGCGGTGCTCGCACAGTGCGCCAATCGTTGGAGCCGAGTTCGCGTGCGATCAGCGACTTCATCGCCTGGATCATCGGGAATTGCTGGAACAGCGTCCGCACTGCGGCAGCACCGGCGAAGGCATCGGCCACGCCGAGCTTCGGCGTGTTCACGACAGCCTCGACCATGCCCTTGGCGTTGACGTTGGCGGTCGCCGAAATGCAGCCGACCGAGCCCTTGGAAATCGTCTCGCCGAGCAGGATCTCGGAAGCCGGGAACACCTTGAAGCCGTCGCCAACCTCGAGATAGCGCGCCAGGTTTTCGCGGTCGCCCGAGCTGTCCTTGATACCGACGACATTCGGATAGCAGCGGCGCAGGCCCTCGATCAGCTCGACGGTGATCGAAACGCCGGTGAACTGCGGGATGTGGTAGAGCACCACCTGCAGCCTGTCCGAACCCACCGCCTCGATCAGGCGGCCATAGTGGCGGATCAGGCCTTCGGTCGACGCCGGCTTGAAGAAGAACGGCGGCAGCACCAGCACGGCAGGCGCACCGGCATCAACGGCTGCGCGCGTCAGTTCGACGGTCTCCTCGAGCGAATTGGCACCGGTGCCCGGCATCAGAGCCGACGCCGGGATGCCTGATGCAACGACCTCATCGAGCAAGCGGCGCTTTTCCGCCAGCGACAGCGAAGCTGCCTCGCTGTTGGTGCCGAAGATCGCTAGGCCGGCGCCCTGGTCGACGACCCAGCGGCAATGGCTGAGGAAACGCTGCGAATTGACGGTCAAGTCCGAGTTGAACGGCGTCAGCACCGGTGCGTAGACGGAGAGAAGCTCCTGGTTCATGGGTCTCACTTTCGCTTTTGACAGGACAGTCCGCAGGGAAAGAGACCGCATTCGTCGATGGCGAAGCGCATGATCTCGTGTCCCAGTTCCTCTTCGTGCGTATCGAAATGCGCGACGATGGATGTGTGGTTGTGGCGGCTCAGTTGGACGAAGCGCGGCGCCTTGCCAGTGCGCATCGCATGGCGCTGGACGAACTCGGCGCCATAGGCGTCGATGTAGCGGTTCTCGAACTCGGCTATGGCGACCATCACCGGCAGCGGGCTGGTGCCTGCATGGATCACCGGCGACAGCGCCTCGTAGGCCGCCTCGTCGTCGCCGAAGTACTGGCGCACGTTGTTGGCGTTGGGATTGGTAGGCAGGCTGTCAGCCCTGAGCCGCGCGCTGATCAGCACCGCACCCTTGATGTCGGAGCTCGGGCGCCGCCCGACATTGGGATCGTAGAGATAGCCGGCGACATGGCAGCCACCGGCGGAATGGCCGACGAGCAGGATCGAGCGCGGATTGCCGCCAAAGCGCTCGATGTTTTCGGCGATCCAGTCGATCGCAGCCGCCACGTCGCGCGCGCCTTCGGGATATTGCGCACCGGGCGCCAGCCGATACTCGACATTGACGCCGACGAGGCCCTGGCGGCTGAACCAGCGCAGCACGTTGTCGTAGATCAGGCCATCGGTGCTTTTCGAGCCACGCGTGAACGCGCCGCCATGGACGAAGACGACGACCGGCCGGCCGCGCCCGGAAGCGCAACGGCTGCTGCTTTCGAAGACGTCGAGGCGATGGGCGGGATCGGCGCCGTAGGCCAGGTCGCGGTGGACGACGATGTCGTCATTGGCGGCCTTCTCCTGGTGATTGGCGCGATAGACATCGAGCACCACCTTACGGCTCGCACCCAGATCGTCGTTCCAGACCTTGCCGACGGCATCCAGCCGCGCCCGCTCATCAGGCGAAAGTCCCGCAAATCGCATTTCTGCTGTCCCTGCTCCTCGCAGAGGGGCCATCAAGCAGGTGTACCCACGCCCCTCATTTGTTGCTGGATAGCAGTCAATTTCACACTTGACAACATATTTGCATACACAGATTAGTATTTGCATACACAGATAGATAGAGTCTGTGTTGCGGGGCGGTTGCCGCCTCGCCGCCAAAAGCTGAGAAAGGAAATCCAATGGCCAAGTTGCGCCATCTCGCCATCGCCGTGTCCGACCCGGAAGCGGCTGCCCAGTTCTTCGAGAAGGCCTTCGGCATGACCCGCGCCGGCCAGGCGATGCGCGGCGTCTACATGTCCGACGGCGTCATGAACGTCGCCCTGCTGAACTTCGGCGAAGAGCCGGTCCCGGGATTCGAGACCGAGAAGGACTACAACGGCATTATCCACTTCGGCATGTGGGTGGATTCGGTTGAGGAAACCGACGAACTGGTGAAGGCCGCCGGCGGCTCGTACATGAACGGCCGCAAGGAATCGAACCCGAACGTCTTCTACGAAGTGAAGTACAAGACCCCTGAAGGCATCGTTTTCGACGTCACCGAAAACGGCTGGAAGGGCGCGGTCAAGAACGTCAACGCCGCCTGACCTGGCCCGCACCAATGCCGGGGCAACTAGCACCCCCGGCATCGGGCCATGTCACAGCCGCCGGCTTGGGCGGCGGCAAAATAGAACGGAACGGAGCAATCGAGATGGCCAAGTCTAAGATCGCGGTGACGATCCCCGTATCGGAAACCTGCCTGTCGCGACTGTCCCAGTCCTACGACGTGATCACGCTGCCCGCAGGACTGGGCAGCGGATCACCGGCTATCGATTTCAGCGGTGTCTGGGCGGTGCTCACCAATGGCAGCACCGGTATATCAGACGCCGAGATGGGCAGGCTGCCCGACCTCAAGTTGGTTTCCGCCTATGGCGCAGGCTACGAGAATGTCGATGTCGAGGCCGCAAGGCGCCGCGGCATCCACATCACCCACGCGCCGAACACCAACACCGAAACTGTCGCCGACCACGCGCTCGCGCTGATGCTGGCGGTATCGCGCGACATCTGCCAACGCGACCGCCGCCTGCGCGAGGGCGCCTGGGGCGCGATCCGCTCGGCCCGCCCGACGCTGTCGGGCGCTGCCCTCGGTATCATCGGCCTCGGCAACATCGGCCAAGGGGTCGCGAAGCGCGGCGAAGCCTTCGGCATGCGTGTCGCCTACACTACCCGCAATCCAGTAACCGACGTCGACTGGCAGCATGTCGCCGACCCGCTCGCGCTCGCGTCGATAAGCGACTTCCTCGTCGTCGCCTGCCCCGGCGGACCGGCCACGCGCCATCTCGTCGACCGTCACATGCTCGCAGCGCTCGGGCCGGACGGTTTCCTGGTCAACGTCTCGCGTGGCATGGTTGTCGACACCGATGCGCTGGTCGAAGCCTTGCAAACTCACCGGATCGCCGGCGCCGGCCTGGACGTCTTCGACGGCGAGCCGGGGCTGCCGGCCGGCCTTGCCGATCTCGAGAATGTCGTGCTGACCCCCCACATGGCCGGACGCTCGCCGGCGGCGGAAAACGCACAGATCGACATCTTTCTCCACAACCTCGCCGCGCATCGCAGCGGTGGTATACTCAAAGCCCAGCTTGCATAAATCTCGGGCTGTCACTAAATCGATTTGGGATTTGCCGTCGCGGCAGATCGCCATTTGCCGTGAAGACCGGAAAGCCGAACGATGACCACCATTGCCTCGCAGATCTACCAGGCCCTCGCCGAGGAAATCGCCAAGGGCGTGATGGTGCCTGGCCAGAAGCTCGAGGAAAAGGTCATCGCCGAGAAGTTTGGTGTCTCCAGGACCCCGGTGCGCGACGCCCTGCGCGAGCTCGGCGCCCGCGGTCTGATCGAGATGAACCCGCGCCGCGGCGGCGTCGTCGCCCGCATCGACACCGAACAGATGGCCGACATGCTGGAGGCGGAATGCGAGATCGAGGCTCTGTGCGCCCGGCTTGCCGCCCAGCGCATGAGCGCGCTCGAACGCGAGCAGCTCTACGAACTGCATCGCCAGTATGCCGCCTGCGTCGCCGAAAAGGACATCGAAGGCTGCCGCGACATCAACCGCAAGTTCCATGACGCCATCTGCCGTGGCGCCCACAGCGTCACCATCACCGCGATGGCCGTCGACCTGCGCGTGCGCCTAGCCCCTTTCCGCCAGCATCAGGCCGGCCCTGCCGACATCCGCCTGCAGCAATCGCTCGACGAACACCAGAAGGTGGTCGACGCGATCCGCGCCAATGACGGCCCGGCCGCATTCGCCGCTCTCTACCAGCACAACGCCCGCCTCAGCGCCGGCGTGATGAGCCGCTTCGCCGCCGAAGCGGCGAAGTAGCCCCAAGGCATTATCCCGACACCATCGATGATCCGCGCCCGGCCTCTGGCCGGGTTGCCTGCGCACATCGGCTGCTGACGGCGGCACCCTCAACATTTCCAACGTGCAGTCACCTTGGCGCGCCGCGCCTTCGCGCGCCTTTACGCTTGCAGGTATACAAGAATGAAAATGTGCATATCAAATCATTTGCATTCCCAATCCTATCCGTGCATACATGATAGTCGCATTGCATACTACAAGGTACCTGTAGCCGCCGGCACATCGAGGGTGCGCAACGGCGATGTTCAAGACCCGAATTCTGGAGGAGAAATCATGGGCAAGAATGCACGGTATTTGACTTTGGCTTTGGCGATGGCGGCAACAAGCATGCTGTCGGCACCGGCCACGGCCGCCGAAAAGACGATCGGCGTCACAGTTCCCTATTTCGGCTCTCCGTTCTGGAAGGCCGGGCTCTACGGCGTAGAGACCGCCGGCAAGGAAAAGGGCTACACGGTGCTGAAGGGCGACGCCAAGGACAAGGCCGAGGTCCAGATCGAGCAGATCCGCAGCTACATCGACAAGAAGGTGGACGCCATCATCATTGGCGCAGCCGACGCCGCAGCCGTCGGCCCGGCCGTCGAGGAAGCCATCGACAAGGGCATCCCAGTCATCGCGCTGTCGGTGCCGCCGAAATCCGACCGCCTGACGTCATTCGTCGGTGCCGACAACATCGGCATGGGCCGCCTGCAAGGCATCTGCCTCGGCCGCGCCATCGGCGGCAAGGGCGAGGTCGGCCTGTTCGCCGGTCCCGACGAAATCTGGGCCAAGCTGCGCGTCACCGGCTTCAAGAACACCATGGAAGCCGACTTCCCCGACATCAAGATCGTCGCTGAGAAGGCCGGCGGCACCAAGGACGCAGGCGTCGCCGCGGTCGAATGGGCCAAGGCTCACCCCGACATGCACGGCATCTTCACCGCCGCCGACACCATGGCCGTCGAGTCGATCAACCAGCTCGGCGCATCCGTCGAGAAGATCAAGGTCTCGACCTCCAACCTCAACGACGACGCGCGCGCTGCGCTGGAAAACGGCAAGCTGACCTGCGCCTCGCTGCAGCCGGCGGTCGCCATGGGCCGCGACGCCGCCCGCGAAGCGATCGCCGCGATCGAAGGCGGCAAGGTGCTCGGCCGCATCGAGGCCCCGGCCCTGCTCGTCACCAAGGAGAAAGTCGCCGATTACGACTTCTCCAAGATCATCGCTCCGGCCGACTACCAGCCGTAAGCACCAAACCGCCCGAACAGGCACCTCGTCAAAGGGGAATCCGGCCAGCCGGGTTCCCCTCATCTTTACCAGCCCCAGAGAAATCAAGCGATGTTGACCCTTGCAATTGCCCTCGTCCTCTCCGGCGCCGTAGCCGGCCTCCTGGCCGGACTGTTCGGCATCGGCGGCGGCGCCATCCTCGTCCCCGTCCTGGTGCAGGCACTGGCCATGCTCGATGTCGACGAAAGCATCCGCATGCACCTCGCGGTCGCGACATCGCTCGGCATCGTCGTGCCGACCTCGATCCGCTCCTTCATGGCCCACCGCAAGCATGGCGCGGTCGACATGCCGCTGCTCAGGAGCTGGGCGGTCGTCCTGCCGGTCGGCGCCATCCTCGCCTCGGCGGTCGCCGCCATCATCTCGGGCGCCAGCCTGAAGTGGATCTTCACGGCCATAGCCACCGTGGTCGGCATCAAGATGCTGATCAACAAGCCCGGCTGGATCGTCGCCAAGGACCTGCCCGGCCAGCCGGTGCGTTCGCTCTACGGCCTGTTGATCGGCTTCTTCTCGACGTTGATGGGCATCGGCGGCGGCATCATGAACAACACTTTCATGATGCTGTACAACCAGCCGATCAAGCGCGCGGTGGCGACCTCGTCGGGCGTCGGAGTGCTGATTTCCATCCCCGCCGTCATCGGCTTGATCGTCGCCGGCTGGCACAAGTCCGACCTGCCGGAATTCTCGCTCGGCTACGTCAACATGCTGGCCGTGGCGCTGATCATGCCGATCTCTCTGCTCACCGCTCCCGTCGGCGCGCGCATGGCTCACGCCGCCTCCAAGCGCACGCTCGAAGTGTCCTTCGGCGTCTTCCTGCTCGCCGTCTCGGCCCAGTTCGCCTGGTCGCTGCTCGCGTAGCCGGTGCCGACTTGTGCTCGGTACCGAACATGGGCGCGCCGGCTAAGGCGCGCCCGTTGACGCCGGCAAGATAGCTCCTGGCCAACTCTTCGGTCGGGGTCAGCTCCGCAACGCCGGCCCAACTTCGACACCAAGCTGGGTGGCTTGTGCCATCAGCCTTTCAAACACGCCCGGATGCAGCTTCACCCCTTCGGCGAGCGCCTTGCGCTTGCGTCCGGCAGCGCTTTCGCCAGGCAGGCGGACACGCTCGACACCGGGACGCGGAGGGTTGCTGCGGCAGGCCTCAACGAGCCAGCCGGTCTGGTGGGTGAAGGCCGCTTCGCCGGCGAAGGCAGTGGGGTCGATCACCTGCAGGAACACGGAAGCGTTGGTGCCTTCGGGCTTATCGGCGCGGCCGAAGCCGGCGAGGCCTTGCGTCAGCGCTTCGACGAGGATCGCCAGCGCATATCCCTTCTGGCCATGGTCGAGCCCACCGGCGGGCAGGATAGTGCCACCGTCGTTGAGCACCCTTGGATCGTTGGTCGGGTTGCCGTCACGGTCGAGCAGCCACTGGTGCTCGAATGTCCTGTCCTCGGCGATCAGCCGCGAGCTCATGTTGTTGGTGGTGATCGAAGCGCTGACGTCGATCAGGATCGGGTCGCCGTCGGTCGGGATGCCGGCGGCGATAGGGTTCGGCGTGAAGACGCCGCGCGTGCCGCCAAAGGGGGCAACCGAAGCGCCCGACGGGCTGGAGCTTGCCAGCAATGCGACATAGCCATGGTCGGTGGCGCGGGTGAGGTAGGCTGCAAGGCAACCGATGTGGTGGCTGTTGCCGATGGCGACGGTGACGGTGCCATAGGTTGCGGCTCGCTCGACGGCGAGGTCCATGGCCGTCGCCGTCAGCCAGGCGCCGGGCAGGCGCAGGCCATCCCAGGCAACGCAGGCACCGCGATCGGAAATGACCTTCGGTTGGCCCGCCTTGGTCATGACACCGTTGAGGATGCTGTCGAGATACCATGGCGCCAATGCCAGCCCGTGGGTGGTGTGGCCCATCAGATCAGCTTCGACCAGGATCTCGGCGACCGCATGAGCCTTGTCGGGCTCGAGCCCTGCCGCCTTGAACAGGGCGAAGGCGAGATCGGTCAGCGTGTCGACGTCGTGGCGCGTGTCATCGGAAACCATGGTCAAACCCTTGCATGGAGGTTCCGGGCGAGCGGCTCGCCACGGAGGAAGGCAAGCACGTTCGTCGCCGTCATGATCGAGACGGCGCGGCGGGCGTCTTCGGTGACGCCCGCGACATGCGGTGTCAGGATCACGTTGGGCAGCTGCCACAGCGGATTTGCGACCGGCGGCTCCTCGGCGAAACTGTCGAGCCCGGCGCCGGCGATGCGCCCGGCGTGGAGGGCGGCAATCAGCGCCGGTTCGTCGACCACCTCGCCGCGCGCCGTGTTGACCAGATAGGCCGTCGGCTTCATCAGCGCGATCTCGCGCGCGCCGATCAGCCCGCGCGTGCTGTCGGTCAGCGGACAGTGCAGGCTGACGACATCGCTCTCGGCCAAAAGCGCGTTGAGCGATGTCGCGCGCTCAACCCCACCGGCAAAGGCTTCTTCAGGCGCGAACGGATCGTAGGCCGAGACCTGCATGCCGATGGGCGCGACCATGCGGGCGAGAATCTGGCCGATCAGGCCGAAGCCGACGAGGCCGAGCTTCTGGCCGCGCAGCTCGCGGCCAGCATAGAGCCTCTTGTCCCACAGGCCGTTGCGGATATGGCCGTCCTGGCGCAGGAAATCCTTGGTCAAGGCCAGGATCAGCCCGAGCGCGTGCTCGGCCACCGAATGGGCGTTGGCGCCTGTCGCCATGATGACCGTGATGCCGAGCGCACTGGCTGCCGCGACGTCGATGTCGTTAGTGCCGACGCCATGCTTGGCGACAATCCTGAGATTGCGTGACGCAGCCATCATGTCGCGATCGATCAGCTCTACCAGCCGCACCACAAGTGCCGCCGGCTGGTGCTGTTCGACCAGCGCCACCACCTCCTCTTTCCCAGGATAGGGTTCGGTCGAGATGCACTGGACACCCGCGCTTTCAAGCATGGCAAGGCCCTCGGCAGCCATCCGGCCGCCGACCGTAACGATCGTCGTTGTCATCGTTCTTTCCTGTCGTGCCGCTGATGCGGCTGGAGTTCTGCCGACCCGGGGTCAGCGCGAGAGGTCGAGCACCTTGTTTTCAAACAGGCGGTTGCGCGAGCCTTCGAGATGCTCGCGCATGCGGTCGCGCGCCAGCTCCGCCTCGCCGGCGGCGATGGCATCGCAGATGCCGCGATGCTCGTCATAGACCTGTTCGAGCTTGGTCAGCGGGCCCATCAGCGACAGGCCGTGCAGGTTCATACCGACGGCAATATGCTGGCGCAGCGCGTCAAGGCAGGCGGTGTAGTAGTGGTTGTTGGCCGCCTCCGCCACCGAGCGGTGAAACAGGAAGTCGACGTCGGAACGGTGGGTCTGGTCGCGTGTCGCATCGCGCAGCTCAGAGAGTGCAGCACGCATCTTTTGCATCGCCGCGGCGTCGTGGCGCAGGGCGGCGAAATAGGCCGCCTCCGGTTCGATTGTCAGTCGAAATTCGTAGCAGCGCTGGATGTCGGCGATGGTCTTGACCGGGGAGAAGCCGAGGCTGGTCTTTTGGGTGTCGAAGACGCGGACATAGGTGCCCGAGCCCTGACGGGAATAGACGAGCCCGACATCGCGCAGGCGGCCAAGCGCATCACGCACGACGGGCCGGGAGACGCCGAGCAGCGTCGCCAGGTCATGCTCGCCCGGCAGCTTGGAGCCAGAGGGAAACTCGCCCGAGACAATGCGTTCCTGCAACTGGTCGAACACCTTGTCGACCAGCTTCGGCGCCTTGGAGACGGCCTTGCTGCCGTTAACAGGCTTGTCGCCGGTCTCGGTGGTATCAGGCTCTGTCCCGTCCTGCTGCAATTCGGTCGTCATCTGTGTTCCGCCTGTTCCCCGCTCGGTGGCCGCAAGAGATCGGAGAGAACCGCGACCGTGCCGAATCCACCGGATTTTACGACACAGCGCAGCCCCTCGCCATGGCGTGTCGCGATGGCAAACCAGGGCAATCCCGGCGCCACCTCGCCGCGTGGAAATAACACGTCGGCGCCAAGCGCGCCAATTATGGCGAGCGCCGTATCGCCGCCGCCCATGACCAGCGTCGAGGGGCGCATCAGATGCACGGTATCGGCTATTGCTTCGGCGAAGCGGGCTGCGATACGCGCCGGTTCCTCGACCATGTCGCCGGCGCAGCGGACAACCGCCGGCAAGGTGATGTCTGCAGGCAATGTGAAACGGCCGTTGGGCGCGTCGACGATCCGGACGTCGGGATTGTCAGCGACCAATTGGGCGACCTGCTGGTCGGTGATCGGATCGCGCGAGCCGAAGGCGAACAGCACATTCTGGTCGTTTGCCGGCACGGCCACGCGCCTGGAATTGCCATTGCCATGAAGATGACGCGCGAAGGCCAGGCCCAGCCCCCGGGCGCCGACGGCGATGCTCCTGCTCCAGTCGGTATCTGCGACCACCCGGTCGAGATCGGCGTCGTTGGCTGCATTGCGGACGGAGATCCGCCTTATCGACCCAGCGAATGCCGGCAGCACCGGCAAGGGCGCATCGACACCACGGCCAACCACCGCGCCGTCGCGTGTCGTGCGACCCTGGTCGGGAACGGCGGGTGCCACGACGAGCGCTTCGCGACCAGATGCCTCGGCCAGTGCGTCGGCTTCGGCGCCGACATTGCCCTTCAGGCGCGAGTCGATCTTTTTCATCACGATGCCTGGGGCATGCGGCATCAATCGCTTCGCCGCGTCGCGCACCCTGGCCGAGGCGACTTCCGCTGGCAGTGCCCGCGACGCGGTGCTCACAGCAAAGACATCAGGCTTGATGGCAAGTGCCTTGCCAGTCGCTTCAGGCGTCATCGCCACCGCCACCGTGAGCCCCGACGCGACGAAGGGCGCCGACGTATCGAGCGCTCCGGTCAGGTCGTCGGCAACGATGGCGAGCATCAGTGTCATCCCGCCGGTCCCATCTCGACGGCATGGCAGGCGACGTGATGACCCGGCATCACTTCCCGCCACTCGGGCACGACAGTCTTGCACTTGTCCATGGCGATCGGGCAACGCGTGTGGAAGCGGCAGCCGGCCGGCGGCGCAAGCGGGCTCGGCACATCGCCTGTCAGGATCTGACGCTGGCGCGTCTTCTCGAGCTCCGGATCGGCCTCCGGCACCGCCGACAGTAGGGCCTTAGTGTAAGGGTGCAGCGGATTGGAGAACAGCTGTTCGCGCGTCGCGAGTTCGGCCATGCGACCGAGATACATCACGCCGACGCGGGTGCTGATATGGCGCACGACGGCAAGATCATGGGCAATGAACAGGTAGGTCAGCCCGTATTTTTCCTGCAGGTCGAGCAAGAGGTTGATGATCTGCGCCTGCACCGAGACGTCGAGCGCCGAGATCGCCTCGTCGCAGACGATGAATTTCGGCTGGCAGGCCAGCGCCCGGGCAATGGCGACGCGCTGGCGCTGCCCGCCAGAGAGTTCGTGTGGATAGCGCTGGGCAAAACGCGCGGGCAGGCCGACATCGGCGAGCAGGCGCGACACACGCTCCGGCAGCTCGGCCTTGGTGGCGAGCTTGTGGAACAGGATCGGTTCGCCCACCACCTCACCGATGGTCATGCGCGGGTTGAGCGTCGAATAGGGATCCTGGAAGACGATCTGCAGCTCGCGGCGATAGGGCCGCATGCGCTTTTCGTCGAGCGAGACGATGTTCTCGCCCTGGAAGATGACCTTGCCGGATGTCGCCTTCTGCAGGTTGAGCAGGGTGAAGCCGGTGGTCGATTTTCCACATCCGGATTCGCCGACCAGCGACAGTGTTTCGCCGGCGAAGATGTCGAAGTTGACGTCGTCGACCGCGTGCACGGTGGCACCGCGCTCGCCGAAGGCGCCGAGGCGGACGACGAAGTGTTTGACGAGGTTCTCGACCTTGATCAGCGGTTCGGCAGCCATCACGCGGCCTCCTTCATCTGGCGCTGGGCGACGAAGCAGGCGACACGGTGGCCGCCCGAACCCGCAACCGGCTCGAGCACCGGCACGCGCTCGTGGCAGACGCCTTCGGCCAGCGCGCAGCGTGGCGCAAACGGGCAACCCTTGGGGCGACGGCCCGGCTCGGGCGGGGTGCCGCCGATGGAGGACAGCCGGCTGGCGCGTTCGTCCGACAGCTTGGGGATCGAAGCAAGCAGGCCGCGCGTATAGGGATGCGTCGGCCGGGCGAACAGCTCGCCGACAGGGGCGTCTTCGACCACGGTTCCGGCATAAAGCACGGCGACACGGTCGACGAGACCGGCAATCAGCGCGAGGTCGTGGGTGATCCACACCACCGACATGTTGAGCTTCTTGCGCAGGTCCTTCACCAGGTCGACGATCTGCGCCTGGATGGTCACGTCGAGCGCCGTCGTCGGCTCGTCGGCGATCAGCAGCTCAGGATCGCAGGCAAGGCCGATGGCGATCATGACGCGCTGGCGCATGCCGCCCGAGAGCTCGTGCGGATAGGCCTCGATGCGTTGCTCGGGACCCGGGATGCCGACGAGGCGCAGCAGTTCTATGGCGCGTATGCGTGCATCGGCCTTGGTCATGCCGCTGTGATAGATGAGCGGCTCGCACAGCTGGTCGCCGATGCGCATGACCGGATTGAGCGAGGTCATCGGATCCTGGAAGACGAAACCGATCTTGCCGCCGCGCACCTGGCGCAGCTCCGACTTCGACATCTTGAGCAGGTCGCGGCCAGCGAACTCGGCTGAGCCACCCTTGACCTTGATCTTGTTGGGCAGCAGCCGCACCAGAGAGAGCATGGTCAGGCTCTTGCCGCAGCCGGATTCGCCGACGACGCCGACCGTCTCACCCTTGCCGACAGTCAGGTCGATGCCATCGACAATGATGGCGGGGCCACGGCGGGTGTCGATCTCGATGGTCAGGCCGCGTACGTCGAGCAGCGGCTTGTTGTCTGCGGGAGCGGTCATTTGCTGCCCCTCGGGTTGAGAGCGTCGTTGAGGCCATCGCCGAGGAACGAGAAGGCGACGGTGGCGAGGCCGAGCACGGCGGCAGGTGCGGCGAGCAGATGTGGATAGTGCTGCCAGACGCGCAGGCCGTCGGAGATCATGTTGCCCCAGCTGGGCGTGGGCGGATTGACGCCGACGCCGAGGAAGGAGAAGGCGCTTTCCAGAACCATCGCGGTGCCGAGGCCGGCGCTGACCGAAACGATCAGCGGGCCGATGGCGTTGGGCACGATGTAGCGCATCAGGATCAGGCGGTTGGTCAGGCCGAGCGCGCGGGCGGCGGTGACATAGGGCCGGCCGCGGATCGACAGCACCTGGGCACGGACGAGGCGGGCATAGGGCGGCCAGCTGATCAGCGCCATCGAGCCGAAGACAAGAAGGAAGTCGACCCAGATGGTCTCCCGGTAGAACGGGTTGAGCGTCGCCTGGTAGCGCGCCTCCATCCACGCGGTGATCGGCGCCTTCAGCGAGGCATTGATGACCACGACCAGCAGCAGGTTGGGCACGGACATGGTCATGTCGGTGAACCACATGACGGTACGGTCGAACAACCCGCCGAAGAAGCCGGCCATGGCGCCCAGCGCGACGCCGATGACAACGGCAATCGTGGTCACCACGATCGCCACCACAAAGGCGGTGCGGGTGCCGTAGACGACGCGGGAGAAGACATCGCGGCCAAGATCGTCGGTGCCGAACAGATGCGCCAGCGACGGCGCCTGGTTGCGGGCGTTGAGGTCCTGGGTCAGGAAATCGTAGGGCGTAAGCCAAGGCCCGAAGACGGCGACGAAGGCGAGCAGAACGACCACGGCGAGACCGGCGACCGCCAGCTTGTTGCGCAACAGGCGGTGCCAGGCATCGCGCCACAAGCTGACGGGGGGCTCGTCGTCGGCCACGGCAGAGGAGAGATTGACGGGAGTGAGCGTCATGTCAGCGGCTCCTCATCGTGTCGTTGGCGCGCGGATCGAGCAGCGGGTAGAGCACGTCGACAAGAAGGTTCGACAGCATCACCAGGAACGAGCCGATCAGCGTGATGGCCAGGATAACGGGATAATCGGAATTGGTCAGCGCCGAGACGGTCAGGCGGCCGAGGCCGGGCAGGCCGAACACAAGCTCGACGAATATGGCGCCGTTGACGATGGTGATCATGATCAGGCCGAGCTGGGTAACGACTGGTGTCAGCACCGGCCTGAGGATGTGGCGGAACGCCACCACCATTTCGGGCACGCCCTTGGCGCGGGCGGTGCGGACAAAATCCTCCGACAGCACTTCGATCACGGCGGCACGGGTCTGACGCACGATCAACGCGATCGGCTGGAACGAAAGCACAAGCAGCGGCAGCAGGATGCGCAGGTCGAAGATGCCGCCCCAGCCATAAGGAACCTTACCCCCAGGCAGGACGAAGATCAGCGCCACCATAAGCAACGGGCCGGCGACATAGGCCGGAATGGCCCACAGGAACAGCGCCGAACCGAGGATCGTGTAGTCGATCTTGGTGTTCTGGTTCATTGCCGCGATCATGCCGAGCGGTACGGCGACGATTGCCGTCAGCACCACGGCGCAGAGGCCGAGCTTGAACGAGACGGGAGCTGCGGCCGAAACCATTGCCCAGACCGAGCGGCCCGAAGTCAGCGAGTTGCCGAAATTGCCCTGCAGAAGGTTCAGGATGTAGCTGCCGAACTGGACGAGAAACGGCCGGTTCAGGCCAGCTGCATCGCGGATCGCCTCGATCTTTTCAGGATTGTAGGCAACGTCGCCGGGCGCGCGCAGGAAGATCAGCTTGATCGGGTCGCCGGCACCGTAATAGGCCATGGCGTAGACGGCCAGCATGACCAGCAGGACGGACGGAATCCACAGCAGCAGCCGTGTTGCAATATAGCGCAGCATGGCGGGCGGCCTCCCACCGCACGGTATCAGTTCGAGAGAGTAGCACGGGGGACGAGCCCCCGTGCGCTTTACCGGGCATCAGCCGACGGTGATTTCCCAAGGCGCGACAACCTGCCAGTCGAGGTTCTTGTCGATGCCCTTCACATTGGCATTGGCCCAGCGCGACATCGCCTGTGCGTACCAGGGGATGAAGGTCCAGTCCTCGCGGAAGGCCTTCTGGGCCTCCTGGGCAAGAGCGACGCGCTGCGGATCGCCAGCCGCCTTGGTGGCGGCTTCGGCCAGCAACTGGTCGACCTTGTCGTTCTTGTAGCCGCCCAGCTTGTTCTGGGCGTTGGACGAGGTCGAGGCGATCGAGCCCGCGAGATAGCTTGCGGCATCCGGCACGCGGGTACCGACGTCGTCGCGGAAGATCTGCACCGAGTTCTGGTCAGGACCGGCATAGGCGTCCTGTTGCGGCTTCATGTCGACGGCGGTGATGCCGAGGTTCTGCCGCCACTGCTCGGCGATGAACTGAGCGGCCGCCTCATTGGCCGGCGAGGAGATGCCGACGAACAGGATCTTGGGCAGGCGCTCGGGACCGCCATAAGTCGACTCGGCCAGCAGCTTCTTGGCGCCCTCCGGATCGTAGGGGTATGGCTCGAAGCCGGAATTGTCGGCACCGGGCACCGAGTTGAGGACCTGGTCGGTCTTCTTGTGCGGGCCGTCGGGGAACGAGGCCTTCATCAAGCCGTCGCGGTCGACCGCCATGATCAGCGCCTGGCGCACCTTCGGGTCGTCCATCGGCGCGCGCTTGGAATTGAACCAGAAGTGCTGGCTGGTCGGGATCAGCGGGCCCGACGCGAATTCGGCGCCGAGGTCCTGCACGATTGTCGAGGTGACCAGCTCGGTGTGGGCATTGAACTCGCCCGACTTGAGCAGCGAGGTGGCGGTGACGTTGTCCTCGATCGAGGTGATCTCGATGCGGGCGAGCTTGGGCTTCGGACCAAAGAAGTTCTCGTTCGGCTCGAACACCAGCTTGCCGCCGTCGATGTCGATGCTGGTCAGCTTGAACGGGCCGGAATAGACGGCACCCGCGTCCGGCGTAAACCAGTCCTGGATCTCGTTGCCGTCTTCGCCGCGCGACTGCGACGCCTTGGTGATCGGCACGATGTGGTTGGCAACCCGCATGAAGTAGATCGGGTCGGCTTCGTTCAGCATCACGACGACGGTACCCTCGTCGGGAGTGGCGACGCCGGAAATGGTGTTGGCGCTGCCGCCGGTCACTTCGGCGAAGCCTGCGACCTTGCCGAGAACCTGGTCGGCGCGCTGGCTCTTGGTGCCGGGCATTGCGGCCACGTTCCACGAACCTGCGACATCCGCCGCGGTGATCTTACTGCCGTCGGAGAAGGTCGCCTTGGGGTCGAGCTTGAAGGTCCAGGTCTTCGAGTCGGCCGAGCCCTCCCAGCTCACGAATACATAAGGATGGATCTTGCCTTCGCTGTCGAAATACATCGGCGAGGCCCACCAGGCCGAGTTCCAGCGATAAGGCACGCCGCCGCCGCGCAGCGGCGACCAGTCCTGGTTGAAGGCCGGATTGGCGACCTTCAGCACCTGTCCTTCTTGCGCGGATACGATCTTGGCGTTGAGGCCGAGCAGCGTGAAGCCCACTGCGCCGCCCAGGCCGAGCCTGAGCGCGTCGCGGCGGCTCATCCCGGCACGCGACGGAGTCTCGGTGTTCCGTTTCGACATCACATTTCCTCCCTGAAACCCGTGAACGGCGATGCTCTGGTCGGTCGAAAGGCAACAGACGCGGAAGCGGCAACCGTGGCCGAACAAATGCCGCCATATTGTAAACATGTCAATTCATTTTTTCGACTCGCAGCGCGTAAAAATTAGCTACAGGTAAAATGACACAGATTAAATGACATAAAATCAATTAGATAACAAACACGTCGCGGCAACCATTCAAACTCATCAGGAAAAAGCAACTTGACAACTTGTCTGCCTGTGGTCAGTTGTCGGCCATAGACCAAGTGCAGTTGGCACCTTCCGGGGTGCATGCGCTCGGGAGGATTCCAGACCGCCGCGCGCCACACACTTGGATCGCCGGCAGACAAGACGGACAGGGAGCGATGGCGAGTTCTAGCCGCACGATTGGCATCACCATGGGGGATCCGGCAGGCGTCGGCCCCGAAATCATCTGCAAGTCACTGGCCGAGATGAGTGCCGCCGACCGCGCCACCATCCGCGTCTTCGGCAATCGCGACAGCCTCGAGGCTGCTGCAGGCATCGTCGGCGCGCCGCTGAAATTCGCACCAACCTCCGACGGCGCCGACACGGTTGCCGTCGAGCATGTCGCCATCGATGGCGACCCGATCGCCTTCGGCAAGATCGACACCCGCGCCGGCGACGCCTCATTCCGCTTCATCGCCCGTGCGGTGGAAGCGGCGACCGCGGGCGAGATCGGCTGCATCGTCACCGCTCCCATCAACAAGGAAGCGCTGAACCTCGCCGGTCATCACTATGACGGCCACACCGGCATGCTGGCGCATCTGACGGGCTCGCGCTCGTCCTGGATGCTGCTCGCCGCCGAGCGCATGTCGGTCATCCACGTCTCGACCCATGTATCGCTCAAGGAGGCGATTGCCCGGGTCAAGCCCGAGCGCATTCTGGAGACCATCCGCACCGGCTACCGCCATCTGCGCCGCATCGGTATCGAAAACCCGCGTATCGCCGTCGCCGGGCTCAACCCGCATTGCGGCGAAAACGGCCTGTTCGGCACCGAGGACGACGAGTTCATCGCGCCCGCAGTGGCTGCGGCCAAGGCCGAAGGCATCGACGCCTACGGTCCGGTGCCGCCTGATACGGTCTTCCACCGCGCCTATTCGGGCGCCTTCGACCTCGTTGTCGCGCAGTATCACGACCAGGGTCACATCCCGATGAAGCTGGTGGCCTTCGAAACCGGCGTCAACATCTCGCTCGGTCTGCCGATCGACCGCACCTCGGTCGACCACGGCACCGCCTTCGACATCGCCGGAACCGGCAAGGCCAACCACGTCAACATGAATGCGGCGATCGCCTATGCGCGCAAGCTCGCCGGAACGCCTCGGGTGACAGCATGACCAGTTTCGCGATCTCGGGCGTCTTTTCCGCCGCCGCTACGCCCATCAATGCCGACCTTTCGCCCGATCACGGCCTGCTCGCCAGGCATTGCCAGCGGCTACTCGACGAGGGCTGCCATGGCGTCGCCCTGCTCGGTACCACGGGCGAAGCCAATTCGTTTTCGCTCGGCGAACGCAAGACGATGCTGGAAAGCGTGGTCAAGGCGGGCGTAGCCGCCGACAAGCTGATGCCGGGCACCGGCGTCGCCGCCATCCCCGAGACCATCGAGCTGACCCGCCACGCGCTCTCGATCGGCATCGACAAGGTCGTGATGCTGCCGCCCTTCTACTACAAGGGTGTATCAGACGATGGCTTGTTCGACGCCTATTCGCGCATTCTCGAAGGTGTGGCCGACGATCGGCTCAAGGTCGTGCTCTACCACATCCCCCAGGTCTCGGGCATTGCGCTGTCTGTCGAGCTCGTCGGCCGGCTGATCGAGGCCTTCCCCACGACGGTCGTCGGCATCAAGGAATCCAAGGGTGACTTTGCCAACATGCAGGCGCTGGTGAAGGCCTATCCGGGCTTCGCCGTCTTCCCGGGCGCCGATCCGCTGATGCTGCCGCTTTTGCGTGAGGGCGGCGCCGGCTGCATCACCGCCACCTCCAACCTGATCGCGGATTCACTGCGCACGGTGTTCGACAACCACGCCAACCCGGCCGAGGAAGCCAAGGTCGAGACGGCGCAGGCGCGCATTAATGCCTGGCGCAACCTCTCCAACAGCTACGCCCAGATCCCGACCATCAAGGCGATGGTCGGCCTCAAGCATGGCGAGAAGGCATGGCAGCGCTTGCGCCCACCGCTGGTCGGCCTGAGCGACGGCGACATCGCCGCGCTCCGCCCGCAGCTCGAACAGCTGCCGTGAGCAGGGAGATGGCCATGAGTTCGTCGCAAGCGGACGCAACCGTCATGACCCACGCGGAGGTCGCGGCACGCATGGACGGCAAGGTGCGCACGGTAGCCCCCGGCCGCTCCGAGGCCTTCCTGCCATCGCCGACGGTGCAGAACCATGCGGCCAACCTGTCGCTGCTATCAGACGGCACGCTCGCTTGCGTCTGGTTCGCCGGCACCATGGAGGGCATGGGCGACATCTCGATCTACATGTCGCGGCTGGCCCCTGGCGCGGACGTCTGGTCGCCGCCCGAGAAGATGTCGGACGACCCCCAGAAATCCGAACAGAATCCGATGCTGTTCAATGCGCCCGACGGCAAGGTCTGGCTGCTCTACACCTCGCAGACCTCGGGCCACCAGGACGGCGCCGTCGTCAAGCGCCGCATCTCGTCCGACGGTGGCAAGACCTTCGGTGAAGTGTCTGTGCTTTGCGATACCCCTGGCACCTTCGTGCGCCAGCCCATCATCGTGAACGGCCGTGGCGAATGGCTGCTGCCTGCCTTCCGCTGCATCGGCGTGCCAGGCACGCGCTGGAGTGGCGATATCGACACTGCAGCCGTGCTGGTCTCCAATGACGCCGGCACCAGTTGGACCATGCACGACGTGGCCGACAGCATCGGCGCCGTGCACATGAACATCGTGCCGCTCGGCGGCGACGAGATGGTGGCAGTCTACCGCAACCGCTTCTCCGAGCAGGTGCTGCGCAGCCGCTCGCATGACGGCGGCCGCAGCTGGAGCGCCCCTGAAGCAACCAACCTGCCCAACAACAATTCGTCGGTGCAGGCCGTGCGCACGGGCGATGGCCGCATCGCCATCGTCTACAACCACGCCAACGCGTCTATGTCCGAAGACCGGCGGCTGTCGCTCTATGACGAGATCGAGGGCGAAGAAACCGAAGCATCGGCAGAAGTGGTAGAGCCAGTTGGCCGCAAGGCCGTCTGGGGCGTGCCGCGCGCGCCGCTTAGCCTCGCCTTCTCGTCCGATGGTGGCGAAAGCTACGGCACTCGGATCGACCTCGAGACCGGCGACGGCTTCTGCCTGACCAACAACTCCAAGGACGGGCTGAACCGCGAGTTCTCCTACCCCTCGATCCTCGCATCCCCCGACGGGGCGATCCACGTCGCCTTCACCTATTTCCGCCGCGCCATCAAATACATCCGCCTCTCGCCTGGAACATTCTGACCATGCGCGACGGCGGCAGCCACCTGGAGCACTGACGATGAACGGTCTCAACACACCCATCACGATCGTTCGGCCACCCGTCATCGAGTTCGGCCCCGGCGTGGTGTCGCGGTTGGCCGGCTGGGTTAAGGCGCGCAATATCAAGAAGGCCCTCGTCGTTGCCGACGCCTTCAATGCCGCCCGTGTCGACACACTCGCGCTCGGCGTCGAGACCGTCGTCTTCGGAGAGGTAAGGCCCGAGCCGGACCTGCCCAATCTGGAGAAGGTGCTCGAACTCGCCGCCCGTTCGGAGGCGGACCTGATCATCGGTTTCGGCGGCGGCAGCGCCATGGATCTCGCCAAGCTGGTCTCGGTCATGGCCGGCACCGACCAGCGATTGCAGGACATTGTCGGCGTCGGCAAGGCTGCACGGCGACGTGTCGCGCTCGCGCAGGTGCCGACGACCTCGGGCACCGGCAGCGAAGCCGGCATCCGCGCACTCGTCACCGATCCCGAAACGCAGGCCAAGCTCGCCGTCGAAAGCATCGAGATGCTGGCCGACATCGCCGTCGTCGACCCCGCGCTGACGATGACCGTTCCGCCGGCCGTCACCGCCGCCACCGGCGTCGATGCCATGGCTCATTGCGTCGAGGCCTACACCAACAAGAAGGCGCATCCGATGATCGACCTCTACGCGCTGGAAGGCGTGAAGCTGGTCGGCCGCTACCTCACGCGTGCGGTCAAGGATGGCAGCGACGTCGAGGCCCGCGCCGGCCTGGCGCTTGCCTCGCTCTATGGCGGCTTCTGCCTCGGCCCGGTCAACACCGCCGGCGGCCACGCCCTCGCCTATCCGCTCGGCACGCGCTGGCACGTCGCCCACGGTGCCGCCAACGCGCTGATCTTCCCCCATGTGCTCGCCTTCAACCTGCCGGCGGCAGCGGAGAAGACCGGCCAAATCCTCTCAGCCCTCGGGCTGCCCGAGGGCCATGCCGTGCAGGACGTGTTCGGCGCGACGCACGACTACTGCGCCTCGCTCGGCATCGAGATGCGCCTGTCGAAACTGGGCGTACCGGAGGACGACCTGGAGACCATGGCCGACGACGCCTTCGCCATCCGCCGCCTGCTCGACAACAACCCGCGCGAGCTGACCCGAGACGACATCCTGTCGATCTACCGCGCGGCTCACTGACTGGCGGCCCCGCTGGCGCCAACTGTCGGCGATCAACCGACTTGGCGCCGCCATGCCCTTCTATTGCGGACCATCGATCGCTTTCAGCCTTGGATATCCTCCATGGCTGGACGGACCGATGCCGCGCCTGATCGTTCACGCCGACAATGCCCTTGGGCTTGTGAGCAGCGCTCCTGATCTCGCTGATCAGCCAGAACTCAAGGCCCCAGCCCCAACGCGCATGTCGTTTCCGTACTGCGCCCACGAGCCATGTTGACTCCTCCCATATTAATTTCTAAAGTTTAGAAAATAATATGGGAGGAACCGGATGGGCATACATCATGGCCATATCCTGCGCATCCTGCGCGATGAGGGGCCGCAGTCACGGGCCGATCTTTCGCGCCGGTCGAAGCTGTCGGCGACAACGCTGACCCATGTCACGGCAGCTCTGCTGCGCGACGGCTCCATCCTGGAAGGCGAGGTCAACGGCCCCAACGGCGTGGTCGGCCGCCCCGCCCAGGCTGTGAAGCTGGCGCCCGAGGCCCGCAGCGTCGCCGGCGTCCACATCGGCGCTGGCAACGTCCAGGTGGCGATCACCGATCTCCTCGCTCGGCCCAAGGCCACGGCCGCCTTTGCCTTCGACACCGAGGCTGCCGATCCCGACGAGATCGTCGGCCAGGTGTCCAGGACCATCACTGAGCTTGCCGCCGAAGTGCAGGTCGAGACCAGCAGGCTGCTTGGCGTCGGCATCGGCGTGCCCGGCCCGGTCGATCCGGCGCGCCGCACAGCGCTCGCCTCGATCAATGTCGGATGGCGCAACGTGCCTCTCGCCGACAAGCTGGAAGACGCGCTCCGGCTGCCGACGACGGTCGAGCACAATGTCAGCGCCATGGCACTGGCCGAAAGCCGCTACGGCATCGGCAAGAACGTGCCGGCCCTGCTCTACATCTACCTGCGCACCGGCCTTGGCGCCGGACTGATGGTCGACGGCGCGCCGTTCAGGCCGGGCGGCCATGGAGCGGTCGAGCTCGGCCACATCCAGATCGTGGCCGAGGGCAAGCGCTGTGCCTGTGGCAATGTCGGCTGCCTCGAAACCTTCGTCTGCGAGCGCGCTTTGATGGACGCCGCTGGCCTCAAGGGCGCGGCTCCCGACAACCTGCTCGCCAGGGTAGAGAAGAACAGCCCCGCCTGGGACGTCGTTGTTCGCCACCTGACCACCGCGCTCGCCAGCGCCGTCAACATCCTGAGCCCCGACCTGATCGTCTTCGGCGGCCATCTCGGCGAGGCGCCGCAGTCGCTGTTCGAACGGCTGGAGCGGGAACTGCCGCCGCGCATCATGCCGCACATGCGCGACATACTGAACCTCAAGCGCGCCACCTTCGGGGCGCAGTCCGGCGCCATCGGCGGCGCGGCCGTGGCCCTTGACCAATTCTTCTACTCGGGAGCACTCCATTGAGCGCCGCCCCTTGGACCGTTGCAGCCCCCTCTGGCACGTTTCTTTCGCGCGTCGGGCCACACCTGCCCGGCCTGGCATTGAACGCGCTGGCCTTCCTCTTCGGCCTCGCCATTTGGTGGGCGATCACGGCGGCCAACCTCGTCGTTCTGCCTGGGCCGCACGAGGTCTTCGTTCGCGCCGTCGAGCTTGCCGCCAACGGCCAGCTCGCGCTCGACATCTTCTCCAGCCTCAAGCGCGTGCTCACCGGCTTCATCTTGGGCGCAGCACTTGCCATCCCCGTCGGCTTCCTGATGGGCTGGTACAAGATCGCCCGCGCCCTGATCGAGCCTTATGTCCAGTTCTTCCGCATGATCCCGCCGCTGGCGGTGATACCGCTCGCCATCGTCACCATGGGCATCGACGAGGCACCCAAGATCTTCGTCATCTTCCTGGCGTCGTTCCTGTCCTGCGTCGTCGCCACCTATCAGGGCGTCATCAGCGTCGACCGCACCTTGATCAACGCAGCCCGCGTGCTGGGCGCCAAAGACAGGGTGATCTTCCCGCGCGTCGTCATCCCGGCGTCGATCCCCTTCATCCTCGTCGGCGTGCGCATCGGCCTCGGCTCGGCATGGGCGACTGTCGTGGCAGCCGAGCTGATCGCGGCGCAATCGGGCCTCGGCTTCCGCATGCAGCAGGCCCAACTCTATTATGACCTGCCGACGATCTTCGTCAGCCTGATCACCATCGGCGTCCTGGGGCTTCTCATGGACCGCCTGCTTCAGGCGACCGAACGCCGCCTCACCAGCTGGCAGGAGCGCGCCCAATGAGCCAGCCCAAGCTTTCCTTCCAAAACGTCAGCCGCCGCTTCGGCGAAGGCGACAAGTCGTTCCTCGCCCTCGACCGGCTCAGCCTCGACATCGCCGACGGCGAGTTCGTCACCGTCGTCGGCCCATCGGGCTGCGGCAAGTCGACGGCGATGAACATCGCCGCCGGCCTGATGGGCGTCTCCGACGGCCAGGTGCTGGTCGACGGCAAGCCGGTCAATGGCCCGGGGCCGGAGCGCGGTGTCATCTTCCAGCAATACGCCTTGTTTCCGTGGCTGAGCGTGCGCCAGAACGTCGAGTTCGGCCTGCGCATCAAGGGCCTGCCGGCGTCCGAACGCCGCCGCATCTCCGACCACTTCATCGGCCTTGTCGGTCTTCGCGATTTCGCCGACGCACTGCCCAAGACGCTGTCGGGCGGCATGAAGCAACGCTGCGCCATTGCCCGCGCCTATGCCGTCGACCCGACGATGCTTTTGATGGACGAGCCCTTCGGCGCGCTCGACGCGCTGACCCGGGTGCACATGCAGGACCAGCTGCTCGACACCTGGAGCCGCGAGCGCCGCACCGTCTTCTTCATCACCCACGACGTCGACGAGGCGGTCTATCTCGCCAACCGCGTCATCGTCATGGCCGCCCGTCCGGGTCGTCTGCACAAGATCATACCTGTCGACCTGCCGGCCGAGCGCAACGAGGAGGTGCGCCTGTCCAAGGAGTTCACCGAAATACGCAACCAGGTCTGGCACTCGGTCTACCACCAGAAGCCGCAGGTCGAGGCCTGACACCAAAAGGGAGGAATACAATGAAGATCAACCTGACCAGGCGCGGCTTTCTCGCCGCGTCCGCAAGCACGCTCGCAGTCCCCGCGGTGCTGTCATTCGCAGGCCCTGCCAGCGCCCAGGCCAAGCCGGTGCGCGTCGGCTACATCGCCGACTATTTCGGCACCAGCCTGACGGCAATCGCCAGCGACCAGGGCCTGTGGGCCAAGCATGGCCTCGAGGCCGAGCTCAAGGTGTTCACCAACGGTCCGATCCAGGTCCAGGCACTCGGCGCCGGCAGCCTCGATTTCGGCTATGTCGGGCCCGGCGCATTGTGGCTGCCGGCCTCGGGCAAGGCCAAGATCGTGGCGATGAACGCACTCGGCCTGTCCGACCGCGTCATCGCACAGGCCAGTTTCAAGTCGATGGCCGATCTCAAGGGCAAGAAGGTCGGCGTTCCCGAGGGCACGTCGGGCGACATGCTGCTGCGCCTTGCGCTCGCCAAGGCCGGCATGCAGCTTTCCGACGTCGAAGTGATCAAGATGGACCCGAGCACCGTGGTCTCGGCCTTCGCCTCCAAGCAGATCGACGGCGCCGGCATCTGGTACCCGCTCGTCGGCGTCATCAAGAAGACGGTGCCAGACCTTGTCGAGGTTGCCCAGAGCGCCGACTTCTTCCCGGCCAACTCCTTCCCCTCGGCTTTCGTCGCGCGCAACGAGGTTGCCGCGCAGGATCCGGACACGGTGAAGAAGATGATCGCCGTGCTCAAGGACGCTAACGATTTCCGCGCCGCCGATGTGCCGCGCTCGGTCGAGATCACCGCCAAGTTCCTCGGCGTGCCGGCCGACCCGCTGGTCACCGAGAGCAAGAACGGCAAGTACCTGACCAGCGCCGAACTGATCGCCGCCACCAAGGACGGCAGCGTTGCCGGCTGGCTCAAGGGCCTCAACGAACAGTTTGTCGCCTTCGGCAAGCTGAAGGACCCGCTCGATCCGAAAGACTACTACCTCGGCGATCTCTACGCCGGTTGATCGAGCCAACTTGCCTCGCCGCCCAGGCGGCGAGGCGTTCCTGACAACTCCCATCCAAGCGTGATCCCATGAACGTTCTCTACATCGACATCGACAGCCTGCGCCGCGACCATCTCGGCTGCTACGGCTACCACCGCAACACCTCGCCCGTGATCGATGCGTTGGCCGCCGAAGGGATCCGCTTCGAGAACGTCTACGTCTCCGACGTGCCCTGCCACCCCTCGCGCACCGCCCTGTGGAGCGGCCGGCATGGGCTGCGGACCGGCGTCGTCGGCCATGGCGGCACCGCCTGCGAGCCGTTCCGGGAAGGTGAATCGCGCGCCTGGGCCGGCACCTTCTACGAGGAAGGCTGGATGAAGGCCCTGCGCGACCTCGGCTACCACACCGCGACCATCTCCTCCTTCGGCGAGCGTCATGGCTGCTGGCACTGGTATGCCGGCTTCAACGAGATGTTCAACCCGGGCCAGGGCGGCATGGAGAACGCCGACGACGTCGTGCCGGTGGCGATCGACTGGCTGCGCCGCAACGGCAAGTCGAAGAAGTGGTTCCTGCATGTCAACGTCTGGGACCCGCACACGCCTTACCGCGTGCCGGAAAGCTTCGGCGACCCGTTCAAGAACGATCCGATCCCGTCCTGGATGACGCGGGAGGTTCTGGCCGAGCAGATGAAGGGTTATGGCCCGCACAGCCCGATGGAACCGCGCGGCTATGACGCCGACCCTTCCGGCTACGCCCGCATGCCGGTGCCGATCGACGACCTCGACAAGGCCAAGGCCTGGTTCGACGGCTACGATACCGGCGTCAAATATGCCGACGACCATGTCGGCATGCTGGTCGCCACGCTGAAGGAGCTCGGCCTGTTCGAGGACACCATCATCGTCATTGGCGCCGACCATGGCGAGAACATGGGCGAGCTCAACGTCTGGGCCGACCACCAGACAGCAGACGAATACACCTGCAACGTGCCGCTGGTCATGCGCTGGCCCGGTGCCGTCGACATGCGCGGCATCAATGAAGGCCTGCACTATCACTTCGACTGGGCGGCGACACTGATCGACAAGCTCGGCGGCAAGGTGCCCGACGTCTGGGACGGCAAGTCGTTTGCGCCTGCTCTGGCGGCAGGCCAGGACGGCGGCCGCGAGTTTCTGGTGCTGTCGCAGGGCGCATGGGCGGTCCAGCGCGGCGTGCGCTTCCACAGCGAGAACGCCGACTGGCTGATGCTGCGCACCTATCACGACGGCTACAAGGATCTAGAGCCGGTCGAGCTCTACAATCTGACCTACGATCCACATGAACAGCACGACCTTGCCGTCGAGCGGCCCGACATCGTCGCCCATGCGAGCAAGCTTCTGGAAGACTGGCGCTCAACCACGCTCGCCCGCAGCGAAACCGATGTCGACCCGCTGGTCACCGTCCTGCGGGAGGGCGGCCCCTATCACTGCAAGGGCGAACTGCCGGCCTATCTCGAACGCCTCCGGGCAACCGACCGCGCCCACCATGCCGCCAAGCTTGAGACGCGTCATCCCGCACCGCAGGCTAGAACGGCAACGACACGCTAGAGATGTTCCGATCGTCGCAACTAGTCGCCCTGTTTTCAGGACGGCTAGTCTGCGTCGCGCGGGCAATGCGCGACCACGCCGCCTGCGTGCCCTGCCGGCCATCCCCAGAGCGAGCCACATTTGCCGCCTAGCGACCGCGGGCCATTGCCAAGACTTATGTTCTGCGACGACTATGATTCCTGACGGCATCACCACATGCTGCGCTCCGCGAGCGCACCATGTGGTGATGCCAGGCTGACGTCCCGTCGGCAGGCCAGGAGACTTCAGGTGGTCGACATCAGGAAAAGCCAGGGCTTGGCAGGCCAGATTTCATTGCAACCTGCTGCCAGGACTGCATTGCCGACCTTTGCCGCCACCGCGGCCATGGTCGCCATCCTCTATTTCGCGCGCGACGTGCTGCTGCCACTGGCGATCGCCATACTGCTGACCTTCGCGCTCGCGCCGATCGTCAGCTGGCTTCGCCGGCTCGGCGTGCCCAGGCTGGCTTCGGTCATTGCCTGCGTCATGGCCGCCTTCGGCATGGTCGCCATATTCAGCTTCGTCGTGGCGTCGCAGATCGGCGAAGTTGCCCAGAACCTGCCGACCTATCAGTCCAACATCCTCGAGAAAGTGCGCTCGCTCAAGGAAACCGGCGACGGCACAGGCATCATCGACAGGCTGAGCGGGGTCATCGAGCGTGTCGGACAGGAAATCGACAAGCCCGAAGGCACCTCTGTCGGTCCGAGGCAACCATCGCGGCCGGATCCGCTTCTCGTCGAGATCTTCACGCCCCAGCGGCCGATCGAAACCCTCAAGAACCTGATCCTGCCGCTGATCGGCCCACTCGCCACCGCCGGCCTGGTCATCGTCGTCGTCATCTTCATGCTGCTGGAGCGCGAAGATCTGCGCGACCGCTTCATTCGCCTTGTCGGCTATGGCGACCTGCATCGAACAACCGAAGCGCTTCAGGATGCCGGCCGCAGGGTCGGGCAATACTTGCTGATGCAGCTGGTCGTGAACGTCGCCTATGGCGTCCCTATAGGCATCGGTCTCTGGCTGCTGGGCATACCGAACGCGGTCCTGTGGGGCCTGTTGGCGATCGTGCTGCGCTTCGTGCCCTATATCGGCCCGGCGATCGCGATGATCCTGCCGCTGTTCCTGGCCCTGGCGGTGGCACCAGGCTGGTCGCTCGTGCTGTGGGCGGCAGCGCTGTTCATTGTCATGGAACTGATCATCAACAACGTCATCGAGCCATGGCTCTATGGCTCCAGGACGGGCCTTTCGCCGCTGGCCATCATCGTCGCCGCGATCTTCTGGACCTGGCTGTGGGGCCCGGTCGGTCTGGTGTTGTCCACGCCGCTCACCGTTTGCCTCGTCGTGCTCGGAAAGCACGTTCCACAATTTGCCTTTCTCGAGGTCCTGTTCGGCAACGAACCGGTGCTTGATCCCAAGGAACGCCTCTACCAGCGCCTGCTGGCTGGGGACCCGGAGGAGGCAACCGACCACGCCGAGGAGATGCTTGAGACCGAATACCTCGTCGACTTCTACGGCAACGTGGCCATTCCGGCATTGCTGCTCGGCGAACGCGACCGTGCCCGCGGTGCGCTGACCGACGAGCAGCGCAGCCGGGTTGCGGCAAGTGCCGCGACGCTCGTCGCCAATCTGAACGAGATCGCCAACGAGGAGGCGGAGGAAGGCGACGACCTCGATGCGGAAGACGCCGAGGCCGGCGAAAGCGCTGAAGAGGACGAACTGCCGGACGGATCGGGAAAATCGGTGCTGTGCATAGGCGGCCGCGGCGATCTCGACGACGCCGCCGCCGCCATGCTCGCCCAGGTCCTGACGGTTCAGGGCGCCTCTGCATCGACCGCGTGCCACACCGACGTTGACCCGGCCAACATCCGCAACCTGCCGCTTGGCACGTTCCAGACCGCGGTCGTCGGCTTCCTCAACTCGGACTCGTTGAACCATGGACGCTACGTCGTGCGCCGGCTCAAGCGGGCCGGCAAGGACCTGCGTGTCGGCATCGTGCTCTGGGCCGACGAGACGCCAGGCCGTGATGCCGAAAAGCTCGCCGCAGAGCTGAATGCCGACTTCGTCGCCTACGACATGACCTCAGCCGCGACCGGCGCGCTGTCGGACACGCCGCCGGTCCCCCTGAAGGCCCCCAAGCGCATGGTCCGCCGCCAGCCATCATCACGCAAGAGGCCCGCGGCAAAGGCGAAGGCGCCGGCTGGCTGATGCCAGCCGCCTGCCCGCGACCTCTCGCGGCACGCCCGCTGATCGACATCCAAAGTGCTTTGGGCGTTATCGGATAATATCTCAGGGCGACGTAACGCAGATCGTCGAGCGCGTCAGGAAGCGCTTCTCACGGCCATTGTCGAGCGAGAACATGCCGCCGCGCCCCGGCACAACGTCGATGATCAGGTCGGTGTGCTTCCAGACCTCGAATTGCGAGGCGCTGATGTAGACCGGCGTGTCGCCGATGATGCCCAGCCGCACATCATTGTCGCCAACGATGAAATCCGAGCGCGGGTAGCACATCGGCGACGAGCCGTCGCAACAGCCGCCAGACTGATGGAACAGCACCGGTCCATGCTCGGCAATGATCTCGTCGAGCAGGGCGATGGCCTCGGCCGTGGCGGAGACCTTGTCGAGGGAAGGATGCGAGGACATGGGCAGGGTTCCACGTTGCGGCCAGCTCTCCTCTCCCCGTTCACGGGGAGAGGATGCCGGCAGGCAGGTGAGGGGCAGCGCAGACGTTGCTGGCTCGAACCGCCCCTCATCCGCCCCTTCGGGGCACCTTCTCCCCGCAAGCGGGGAGAAGGAAAAGGCTCAGAAAAACCCGAGCTTCTTCGGGCTGTAGCTGACCAGCATGTTCTTGGTCTGCTGGTAGTGGTCGAGCATCATCTTGTGCGTCTCGCGGCCGATGCCCGACTGCTTGTAGCCACCAAATGCAGCATGCGCGGGGTAGGCGTGGTAGCAATTGGTCCACACACGTCCGGCCTGGATGGCGCGGCCGAAGCGGTAGAGCCGGTTGGCGTCGCGGCTCCAGATGCCGGCACCGAGGCCGTAGAGCGTGTCGTTGGCGATCGACAGCGCGTCGTCATCATCCTTGAAGGTAGTGACCGAGACGACCGGCCCAAAAATCTCCTCCTGGAAGATGCGCATCTTGTTGTGGCCCTTGAACACGGTCGGCTTGACGTAATAGCCGCCGGCAAGGTCGCCCGGCAGGTTTGCGCGCTCGCCGCCGGTCAAAAGCTCGGCGCCTTCCTGGCGGCCGATGTCCATGTAGGACAGGATCTTCTCTAGCTGCTCCGACGACGCCTGCGCGCCGATCATGGTGGCGGGATCGAGCGGATCGCCCTGGACGATCGCCTCGACGCGCTTCAGCGCCCGCTCCATGAACTTGTCGTAGATTTTCTCATGCACCAGAGCGCGGCTCGGGCAGGTGCAGACCTCGCCCTGGTTGAGCGCGAACATGACGAAGCCTTCGATCGCCTTGTCGAAGAAATCGTCGTCCTCCGACGTCACGTCCTGGAAGAAGATGTTGGGCGATTTGCCGCCGAGCTCGAGCGTCACCGGGATCAAGTTCTGCGAAGCGTACTGCATGATCAGCCGGCCGGTCGTCGTCTCGCCTGTGAAGGCGATCTTGGCGATGCGCGGGCTCGATGCCAGCGGCTTGCCGGCCTCGAGGCCAAAGCCGTTGACGATGTTGAGCACGCCTTCGGGCAACAGGTCGCCGATCAGGTCGGCCCACAGCATGATCGTGGCGGGCGTCTGCTCGGCCGGCTTCAGCACCACGCAGTTTCCGGCGGCCAGCGCCGGCGCCAGCTTCCAGCAGGCCATCAGCAGCGGGAAATTCCACGGAATGATCTGGCCGACGACGCCGAGCGGCTCGTGGAAATGATAGGCGACTGTATCGTCGTCGATCTGTGACAGGCTGCCTTCCTGGCCGCGCAGCGCGCCGGCGAAATACCGGAAATGGTCGATGGCAAGCGGCACATCGGCGGCTGTCGTCTCGCGGATCGGCTTGCCGTTGTCCCAGGTCTCGGCCAGCGCCAGCAGGTCGAGATTCTCCTCCATGCGGTCGGCGATGCGATTGAGGATCAGCGCGCGCGTCGCCGGCGCTGTCCTGCCCCAAGCGTCCTTGGCTTTATGGGCAGCATCGAGTGCTGCCTCGATGTCGGCGGCGTCGGAGCGGGCGACTTCGCCCAGCGGCCTGCCGGTCACCGGCGAGATGTTCTCGAAATAGCGGCCGGCTTTTGGCGCCACCCAGGCGCCGCCGATGTAGTTGTCATAACGCTTGGCAAACGGCACCTTGGCTGTGCGCGAGAATTCCACCTTGTTCATGTCTTCCTCCCGAGAAGCAGCGCCGCGTCATGCGGCGCGTCGGGAGGCAGACTTGCCGGGACTTCGACAGATGTCAGCCGGGATGAAGGCGGGGCCGGCCGCGATGTGTCGCAGTTCTGCGACACATCTGCCGAACGCACTGGCAGCCGGCCAGCAGGATGTGCCGGAAGCCTCAGATGTAGGAGGTGATGGCAGGCGGCTCCCACCATTTGTTGTCACGGCCATTGCCGTAATTGACGGGTGCTGCCGCAAGCTCGTCCGGATCGACGTCGTCGAGACAGCCGACCTGGATAGCGACGAAGTCGCCGCCGATTGCCTCGACATGTCCCTGGCTGAACGGCGCGCAGCCGCATGTCGAACAGAACAGGTGATGCCCCTGCATGGTGCCGAAGCCGTAGTCGGTCATGGCATCCTCGCCCGACAGCAGGTGAAACTGCGCGGGTTTCACCAGCGCGTTCCACGACCGCCGCTTGGAGCAGATCGAACAGTTGCAGCGCGCGGTCCCTGCCGCGAGATCGATGTCAGCCTCGAAATGCACCTTGCCGCAATGACAGCTGCCCCGATAAGTCTTGATCACGACGTCCTCCTTGATGAGTTGGTCGCAATCTACCACGCCCCTCCTGCCATCCTCATGTCAGGAAGAATGTCAGCATGTCCTGATATCGTCAGTTGGCGCGGTGCAGGTCGAGCCGGTTCATCTTGCGGTGCAGGGTCGCGCGGCTGATACCAAGCATGCGCGCGGCAAGCGCGACATTACCGTCGGCGCGGGCAAGCGCCCGCTGCAATACGGCCCGCTCAGCCTCGCGCAATTCTCTCTCCGCAACCACGCTGCCGCCCAAAAGGTCCGCTGCCGGCATGGGTTTGGCGAAGCTTTCGGAGGTCAGTCCCAGCGCCAGCCGCGCGCTGCGCGTCGCGCCGATGACGAGATCGTCAGCATCGATGGCAAGCAAGGCGCCAGCGCTGCGTTCGGCCACCGGCGCCAGCATGATGCGGGCATCGGGGAATGCCAGTCGGAAATTGTCGGCCTCGATGCGCCGGGCTGCATCCCCCACCGCCAGCGCGATGAGATTGACGAAGCCCTCGGTGAGGTCGGCGCGGCAGGACGAGACGTCGAGCGCAGCTGCCAGCTTGCCTTCGTGGTCGAAGATCGGCGTGGTCGTGCAGGACAGGGCGGTGTTGCGCGTGAGGAAGTGCTGGCCGCGATGGATTGTCAGCGGCCGCTGCTCGACGAGGCAGGTGCCGATGCCGTTCGTGCCCTCGCTCTCCTCGCTCCACACGGTGCCGGTCCACAACCCCCAGTCATGGAAGGTCTCGTCGTCGGCCAGCGCGCCGCGACGCTCGACCGGCACGCCGTCGCGGTCGGCCAGGAGCACGCAGCAGCCGACGCCACCGACGGCGAGGTAGAGCCGGTCGAGGCTGGCCTGGGCGACCGCGATCAGCGGCTCGATGCGCTGCCGGGCGAACACAAGCTCGGATTCGGTCAAGCGTTTGGGCGGGCTGCGATGAGTCGGATCGAGATGATGATGCGACGACCGCTGCCAGGATGCGACGAGCGCCGAACGCGCAGCCTCGCTCGACTTCAAGGCAGCCTGCACCTTGTCGGCATGCTCGGTGACTGCGGTGCCTCTCATCCTCTCCTCCGACGGCGGTTGCACCATTTCCCGTACCGCATAGTCGTTGCCTGCTTCCCAGATCAGGTCAACTAGCCCTTAGGCGTATGCGGGATGCCGGCCGGCGGAGCAGACGCCCGCCGGCCAGCTTGGTTCGACGTCAGGACTTGTGATGAACTTCCTGCAACCCGTAGACCTCGGTTGCAATCCCTTCCTTGCGCGCCTTGAGCTGCAGCGACAGGTACTGCGAGTAGTGCCTGGACTGGTGCAGGTTGCCGCCATGGAACCACAGCGCCTCCTGCCGGGTCGGCTTCCACATGTTGCGCTGCTCGCCTTCCCACGGACCGGGATCCTTGGTCGTGCTCGAGCCCAGCCCCCAGCATTTGCCGACCTTGTCAGCGACGTCCTGGCTGATCAGGTCGGCGGCCCAACCATTCATCGAGCCATAGCCGGTGGCGTAGACGATGAGGTCGGCTTCCAGCTCGCGCCCGTCTTCGAGCATAATCGAGGTCTCCGTCAGCTTCTCGACGCCGACACCGCTGACCAGCTTGATCCGGCCGTCGGCAACCAGGTCACAGGCGCCGACGTCGATGTAGTAGCCGGAGCCGCGCCGAAGATACTTCATGAACAGGCCGGACTCGTCGTCGCCAAAGTCGAGCATGAAGCCGGCCTTCTCCAGCCGCTCGTAGAAGGCGGCGTCCTTCTCACGGATCTTGTCGTAAATCGGCACCTGGAACTCGTGCATTATGCGGTAGGGCAACGAGGCGAAGATCAGGTCCGCCTTCCGCGTCGTCATGCCGGCGGCGACCGCGCGCTCGGAATAGAGGTCGCCGAGACCGATCTCCATCAGCGAGTCTGACTTGACGATGTGGGTCGAGGATCGCTGCAGCATGGTGACGTCGGCGCCGCCTTCCCAAAGTGCCGCGCAGATGTCGTGCGCTGAGTTGTTGGAGCCCACGACGACAACCTTCTTGCCCCTGTAGGCATCTGGTCCAGGATGCTGGGAAGAGTGCTGCTGCTCGCCCTTGAAGACGTCCTGGCCCTGGAGTTTGGGAACGTTCGCCTTGCCGGACATCCCTGTCGCCAGCACCAGCTGCTTCGGCTTCAGCACGATCTCTTGTCCGTCGCGCTCGACCACGACCGTCCACTCGCGTGTGGCCTCGTCGTAGCTGGCGGACTTGCAGCTGGTCGAGCTCCAGTAGTTGAGCTCCATCACCTTGGTGTACATTTCCAGCCAGTCGCCGATCTTGTCCTTCGGCGCAAAGACCGGCCAGTTTTCCGGGAACGGGATGTAGGGCAGGTGATCGTACCAGACCGGATCGTGCAGGCAGAGCGACTTGTAGCGTTTGCGCCAGCTGTCGCCCGGACGCTCGTTGCGTTCGATGATGATGGTTGGTACGCCGAGCTGCCGGAGCCGCGCGCCGAGCGCAATGCCGCCCTGGCCGCCGCCGATGATAACGACATAAGGCTGTTCGGAGAAGCCGAGTTCGGCCGCTTCCGCCTCGCGCTTTTCCTTCCACGTCCGGCGGTTGGCATCGCTGCCGTGTTCGGCGCCCATCGGACGCAGCAGGCCCTTCGGCTCCTCATGGCCCTTCAATTCGCTCATCGTCGTCAGCAGCGTCCAGATGAGGCCGTTCTTGAGCCTGACATGGCCATAGCCGCGCGCCACCGCCGTCTCGAACTCGAACCATCCATCGGTGATGCCATCATTCTGGCTGGCAAGTTCCTTGTCGTCCTGGCGGAAGCGCCCCGGCTTGATCGCATTAAGCTGGCTCTTCAACATGTCGCGGACCTGGTCGTGTCCCTCCATGGTCTTGAGATTCCAGGTGAACGTCACCAGGTCGCGCCAGTAGCAGTCTGCCTGAAACAGGTTCACCGCCGCTTCGATGTTGCCACCAGCGAGCGCCTTTTCCAGCTTGGCGAGAATGCTGTCGATCTTGGTCTGCGGGCTGTCGTCGAGCATGTGTTTTCCTCCGAATTGCCGATGATTGTTCAATTGGCGAGCGCACGCGGCTTCGCGCGATCCCGGGCGGCCCGGCCGGCGAGACGGATGATCGTCTCCGGCTGTTCCGCAGCGTTCAGCAGGACGTCGCGGCCCTGGCTGTTCGACATGGCTTCCTCCGATCCCAGTCGATCCAAGGACAGCAAGTGCCGTGCCAAGTCGCCGGCATCAGGGAAAGGCTTGGTTTACGGGGAAAAGACGGACGCGCCCTGTTGCAACGCGCCTGCGGCACGCCACAGCTGTTGCAGCGGCAGGCTGCAACAGGTCAGTTGAGCGCGGTCAGGCCGTAGCGCTTGATCTGGCGGTGGATGGTGGAACGGTCGACGCCCATGCGGCGGGCGGTCTCGGAAATGTTCCAGCCGCAGGCCCCGAGTATCGCTTTCAGAGCCACCGGTCCGGCATTGGCGTCATCGAGCCGCACGGCTACCCTTGCAGCCGACGTCAGCGTCTCCGGCAGGTCGCCAGGCTCGATCACGCCGTTTTGGCAAAGTGCTGCCGCAACGGCGATCACATTGTCGAGCTCGCGGATATTGCCCGGCCAGCCATGGGCGCGCAACGCGAGGAGTGCGGCCGGCGAAATCGCGAGCCCCTCGCCATCCGGCCGGTGGCGGGCAACGACGCTATCAAGCAGCCAGTCGAAGTCGCGGCGCTCGCGCAGTGGCGGAATGGACAGCGTCGCGGCGTTCAGGCGGTAGTAGAGATCCTCGCGGAAGCGCCCTTCCCGCACCAGCGAGCTGAGGTCGCGGTGCGAGGCCGAAATGACCCTCAGGTTCACCGGCTTCGGCCGCGAAGCGCCCACTGGCAGCACTTCCCGTTCGGCCAGCACCCGCAGGAAGCGGCTTTGCAGGGCCAGTGGCATGTCGCCGATCTCGTCGAGGAATAATGTGCCGCCATCGGCCTCCTCGATCAGACCCTTGCGCCCCTTTGCGGAGGCCCCGGTGAAAGCGCCTGGCAGATGGCCGAACAACTCGCTTTCGATCAGCTGCTCCGGAATGGCGGCGCAATTGATGGCGACGAATTTGCCCTTGGTGGTCGCGCCGTCATGGATCGCCTTGGCGAGATACTCCTTGCCGGTGCCGGTTTCACCCTGGAGCAGGATCGGCAGCGGCTTGCCGGCGAGCTTCGCCGCCTTGGCCTGGAGCGTCGCCATCTGCGGATCGCCGCCGCTCAGGCCGCGCAGCGAAACAGGGATCTGTTCGCGCGCCAGCACCGGCGCCTGCACCTTGTGGTGCGGCTCGATGGCATGGGCGAACAGCGCGTTGCCGTCGCGGGCAAAGACCAGGCGGTCCTGGGTCGGCCGCCGCCGGGTGAGATCCGGCAGATCATCGATCTCCATGTCGAAGAAGCGCGCGATCGGCTGGCCGATCAGCCCGTCCGGCTGGCGCCAGTCGAGCCCGACCGAACGCGCCAGTATCTTGGCACCGCCATGGGTCATGCCGATGATGCGCCCGGCGCCATCGATGGAAATCGCAGCCTCCGGATCGACGTCGAGAAACTCCGGCGAGCGGGCAAAGCGCAGCACCCATTCGTCCCGGGTCTGGGCCATCAGATTGGCCAGCTCGATCCGTCGCACCGTGGCCGCGACGAGATGCAAAGCGAGATTTTGGCTGGTCTTGCGGATCGGCGAGCTCAGCAGCGAGATGTCGAGCACGGCGGCAAGATCGCCGCGGATGTCGTAGACCGGAGCTGCGGTACAGGACAGCGGCGTATGCGTGTTGTCGAAATGGTCGGTCTGGTGGATGGTCAGGGCCTCTCCCGCCTCCAGACAGGCGCCGACGGCACAGGTTCCGGCACGCGCCTCCGACCATTCCGAACCGAGATACAGGCCGGCCTTGCGCAGATTGTTGCCGAACAGCGGGTCACCAAGAAACTCGACCGTCACACCTTTGCGATCGGACAGCAGCAGAACGTAGTTCTGGCCCACCACCTGCCGGAACAGGTTTTCGAGACCCGAGCGGGCGATGGCGATAAGCTCTTCGGACTGCTGGCGATGCTCGCGCAGTTCCCCATCGGGCAGGATATAGGCTTCACACGCCTGGGTCGGGTCGAGACGATGTTGCTCGATGCAGCGCAGCCAGGACTTGACCACCTGCTCGTCACGCCCGGTCGAAGCACCGAGGCTGACGCTTTCGATCTCGCGAATATGGTCGGAATGCGAAAACATCGGCAATGCGGCACGCCTCCCAACGCACCGCCCTCCCATTTCCTCCTGATGCCACATGACTGCATGGCATGTGGGTAATGTAAAGGACGCAACCGATGCAGCAGGCTGCACACACCTCCAGCCCCGTCAGACAGAAGCTCCGAACTGTGCCCAGAGCAACATCGTCCCCGCCCCGCCGACGAGCACGCCGACCGTGGGAAAGCGCGGCATCCAGAGCAGCAGTGCTGCCGAGGCCGCGGCTATCCCGGCTGCAAGCAGACCGCCACCGGCGAGCTGGAAAATGGAAATGACACCTGCAATGACCAGCCCCACGCCGACGGGGGCAAGGCCTTCGCGCATCGCCTTGTGCCACCGCTTTGTCTTGTGGGCATTGGACACCTTGATGACGCCGTAGCAGAGCAGCGACGACGGCAGGAACAGGGCCATGGTCGCGGCCAACGCGCCCCACCAGCCGGCGACCTTCCAGCCGATAAGGGTGGCGAGCATCGTTCCCGGACCGGGCGCGGCGCGCGAGATGGCGAACAGGTCGATGAACTCGCGGCTGGTGATCCAGCTGTGCACCGCGACGGATTCGTGCTGGATACCAGCGATGATCGCCGAGCCGCCGCCGATCGACAGCAGCGAAAACGGCACGAACACCGCAATCAGGGTGACAAGGTCGTCATCGCGCATTGGTCAGCTCCGGCGCCAGGCAAGGGCAACGCTGATTGGTGCTGCCACGACCACCACCGGGATCAGCGGCAGCTTCAGCAAGCCGACGGCGGTTGCCACGACAGCAATGACGGCGAGCCCCGGCGGGAACTTCATCGTCCGCTGTACGCCCTTGAAGCAGATCACCAGCAACAGCCCCAGCGCGGCATAGGCCACGCCGTTCGAGGCAGCCTCCAGCATGGAGACATCAGGCAGCGCGTCGAACACGGCGCTCAGCGCGATCACGGCGAAGAACGGGCCGACGAGGAAGCCGAGCACACAGGCGACGCTGCCGGCCAGGCCGCGCAACTCGTCGCCCATGCAGATGACCAGGTTGACGACATTGGCGCCGGGCAGCATCTGCGAGATCGCCAGCGAACTGGCGAAATCCTCGTCGCTGATCCAGCCATTGCGCAAGACGAACTCCTGGTAGAGCCAGCCTGACAATCCGCCACCGAAGCTCAACAGTCCGATCTTCAGACAGGTCAGGAACAGCGCGCCCAGGTCAGGCGCGGGCTTGGCCGAAAGCAAAGCCGGCGTCTGTTTTGCGGGACCCGGAACCGACGTCATCTCAGGCCGCCAGTGCGCCTGGGTGTACTTCGCTCGCCGCCAGCAGCCGCCTGGTGTAATCGTGCTGCGGGTCGCCATAGACCTGCTCGGTAGGTCCCTGCTCGACGATCTTGCCCTGGTACATAACGATGACCGACGTGGCGAAGTCGCGAACCAGCGCCAGATCGTGGGCGATGAAGATGTAGGACAGCCCCATGTCGCGCCGCAGCTCCTTGAGCAGGTCGATGATCTGCGCCTGGATGGAGACATCCAGTGCCGACACCGCCTCGTCGCAGACGATCAGCTCGGGTTGCAGCGCCAACGAACGGGCGATGGCGATGCGCTGCCGCTGCCCACCGGAGAACTGGTGCGGGTAGCGCTCGGCATGTTCCGGCAGCAGGCCGACCTTCTGCAAAAGCTCGGCGACACGTTGCCCCCATTGCTGCTTCGGCAGCACGCCCGAATGGATTGCCCACGGCTCCGAAACGATCTGCTGGACCGTCATGCGCGGATTGAGCGAGGCGGTAGGATCCTGGAACACGAACTGCATGCGCCGCCTGACCTTGAAGGTCTCGGCGGCCGACAGCCTGAGCAGGTCCTTGCCGTCGAAATCGATCGATCCCGCCGTAGGTGTGTCGAGCCCGAGCAGCATGCGCGCCAGCGTTGACTTGCCTGAGCCGGATTCGCCGACGATGCCGAGCGTTTCGCCCCGCGAGAGCTTGAAGCTGGCGTCGTCGACAGCACGCACCTGCGGTTGCGGCGCGCTTGAGAACAGCTTGGGCCGGCCGAAATAGACCTTGGAGACGTTGCGAACCTCGAGCAGGGGCGTCGGCCCGGCCTCGGCAGCCTTGTTGACGCTGAAGCCGTGGCGGCCCGGCACCGCATCGAGCAGGCGCTGGGTATAGGGGTGGCTCGGTTGCGACAGCACCTTCGCCACCTCGCCGGCCTCGACGATGCGCCCGGCCTGCATCACCACCACCTTGTCCGCCACCTTCTCGACCACGCCGAGATCGTGGGTGATGATGACCATGCCCATGCCGCTCTCTCGCTGCAGCTCCTTCATCAGGTCGAGCACCTGCGCCTGCACCGTGACGTCGAGCGCGCTGGTCGGCTCGTCGGCGATGAGCAGGTCGGGCTGCAGTGCGATCGCCGAGGCGATCATGATGCGCTGGCGCTGGCCGCCGGAAAACTGGTGCGGATAGTCCAGCGCACGACGCTCGGGATCTGATATGCCGACGCGTCCAAGCAGGTCGGTGGCGCGCCGGCGCGCCACTTCGCTGTCGATGCCATGGACAAGCATCGTCTCGGCGATCTGCCAGCCAACCGGATAGACCGGATTGAGGGCCGCAAGCGGGTCCTGGAAGATCATCGAAATGTTCTTGCCGTTGACCAGCCGGCGTTCCTCCGCGGTCGCCTTGAGCAAGTCGCGTCCGCGAAACAGGATCTGCCCGGACGAGATCACCGCCGGCGGCGTGTCGACCAGGTTCATCACCGCAGACGCACTGACGCTCTTTCCCGAACCGCTCTCGCCGAGGATAGCCAGCGTCTCGCCCTGGCCGACCGACCAGCTGACGTCGCTTACGGCATGGACGACACCTTTGCGCGTCGGGAACTGGATGCTGAGGTTCTTGACCTGCAGAAGGCTGGGTTCTGACATTGTCATTCCGCCGAGGTTTGCAGGCGCCAGCGCTCGACAGGATCTGTCGCGACGCGGAGCCAGTTCGAAAACAGGTTGAGCGACATGGTGACGAGCATGATCGCAAGGCCCGGCCAGAACGCCACCCACCAGGCCGAGCCGATGTAGTTGCGACCGTCGGACACCATCAGGCCCCAGGTGATCTCAGGCGGCTGGATGCCGATGCCGAGGAAGCTCAGGCCGGATTCGACGAGCATGACGAAAGCCATTTCCAGCGCCGCGAGGTTGATCACCGTCGGCATCACCATCGGCGCAACGTGCCGAAAGAGGATGCGAGGGGTCGAGGCCCCCATAGCCCGGGCCGACGTGACGAACAGCCGTTCCTTCAGCTCCAGCACTTCGGCGCGAACCGTGCGCAGGAAGATCGGCACGCGCGAAATGGCGAGCACCAGGATGACATTGGCGACACCCGGCTCGAACACGAACAGCACGATGACAGCCAGCAGCAGCGACGGGAAGCTCATGATGGCATCGGCCAGGCGCAGCAGGATCGCGCTGATGGCGCCACCCTTGAAGCCGGCGACGAGGCCGAGCGCGCCGCCGATGACCAGCGAGGTCAGCACCGCCGTCCCGGCGATCAGCATGGTGTTCTGGCTCGCGACGATGATGCGGGCAAGGACGGAGCGCCCGAGCGCGTCGGCGCCGAGGATGTAGAGCCAAGGCCGATCGAGCGAGAACGGTGCAGCGTTGCGCTGCATCAGGTTCATGGCACGTGCCTGGTCGGCGAGCAGCGTCGGGCCGAGCACGACGCAGACCATGACGACGACGAGGAACGCGGCGGAGACCAGCGCCACCTTGTCGCGCGCCAGGCTCGACGCGATGTCGCGGAATGCCGACGGCGCTGCCTGTGCGGGCCTGGCCATCTCAGCTGTGCCGGATGCGTGGATCGACGAGCGCATAGGTGATGTCCACAACGATGTTGATGATGAAGACGGCAAGTGCCGTGACGAGCACTGCGGCCTGGATGACGGCGAAGTCGCGCAACAGCACGGAATCGATCATCAGCTTGCCGATGCCGGGAAACCCGAACACGGTTTCGACGATGACCGCACCATTGACGATGCCGGCGGCCTGGTCGCTGGCGACCGTGATGACAGGCAGCAGCGCGTTGCGCAGCGCATGGACAAAGACGATGGCCCTGGCGCGCACGCCTTTTGCCCGCGCCGTCTTGACGTAGGCGGAGGACAGCGCGGTGATCATCGACGAGCGCACCACCTGCACCAGCACGCCAGTCGGCCTGAGGCACAGCACGGCGATCGGCAGGACCCAGTGCCAGGGCGTGCCGGTTCCTGAAGTCGGCAGCACGCGCAGCCAGACGGCAAACACGATCACGCCGACGATCGCCACCCAGAAGTTCGGGGTGCTGGCGCCGATCAGCGAGATCAGGCTGGCGATGCGGTCGAACAGCCCGCCCGGACGAAAGGCGGCGAGCGAGCCGGTGACGATGGCAACAACAATGACGATCGGCATAGTGATCGCCGCCAGCATCAGCGTGGTCGGGAAGGCCTGCAGCACGACCTCGACGGCCGGTTTCGAATACTGGATCGACTCGCCGAGATCGAACTGCAGCAGGCCGCCCAGGAAACGGAAGAACTGGACGTAGACCGGGTCGTCGAAACCGAAGCGCTGGTTGAACTGGTCGCGCATCTCCTCGGTAGCGTCGAGCGGCAAATAGAGGTCGGCGGGCGAACCCGTCAGCCTGGCCAGGAAGAAGACGAGGACGATCAGCAGCGCCAGCGAGAGCAGGCTTTGCAGCGACCTCTTGTAGATGAAATTGCCCATTCTCCGCCTCCTCCGCCGGACATGGTTGGCACGGAAGGGTGGCGCCGGCGAGCGGCCGGCGCCGTTCCGGTGTTACGAAGGCTGCTTCACCACCAGCTTGGCCAGCTGCAGCTCGACAGCATTGGCAATGGTGGGCGTGAAGTCGAGGCGCTTGCCCACCCGCATGTAGTTGACCATGTGGAACAGCGGCGCGTCAGCGACCAGATCCTCGTAGATGTAGCGGAAGGTCTCCTGGTAGAGCTTGGCGCGCTCCTCGCCCGACGCCATGCCGGCGTCAGTGATCAGCTTGTCCACCTTGGCGTCGTGGATTTCGCTCTGGCGGCCGTCGCTGTGATACTTGAAGAACGCCGTGAACTGGGCGTCGCCGCTGTTGTTGTCATGCATGGTCAGCAGCGCGTTGGCTTGGCGACCGGCGGCGAACGGCTTGTTGGCCGCCTCCAGCCACTGCGTCATTTCGAGATTGTCGAGCTTGATCTTGAAGCCGACGGCTCGGAGCATCTCGGCAGCCGCCTCGACGAACTCGTTGGAGTTGGCGAACATGCCGGGGCGGCCGATCATGCGGATCTCGGTGTCGACTGGAATGCCAGCCGCCTTGGCTTCGGCGAGCAGCGCCTTGGCCTGTTCCGGATCGTAGGGCCACGGCACCAGCTTGGAATTGTGGCCGAGCACACTCGGACCAACCTGCTGCGTGGCAAGTTCGGCCTTGTCGCTGATGATGCTGCCGAGGAACGCCTTGCGGTCGATCGCCAGGTTGAACGCCTTGCGGACGCGGACGTCATTCAACGGGGCAATGTCGGCGGAGAGCCGGAACATCGCGCTGTCGGAGTTCGGGTAGACCTTGTCCGTCTCCGGGTTGGTCGCATCCTGCGGTGCGATCGAGAAGGCGAGGTCTGCTTCGCCTGTTTCCACCATCGCGGCTGCGACCGAGGACTCGCTGCGCCAAACATAGGTGGCGTCGACAATCTTCGGCTTCTCGCCCCAATAACCGTCGAAACGCTTGATCTTGACGTTTTCGCCCTGCGTCCAGCTGACGAAGTCATAGGGGCCGGTGCCGATCGGCTCGGCCGTGTATTCGCCCTTCGGCGTCTTGGTGGACGCGATCGCCAGCTGCGCCAGCAGTGTCGGCAGGATCGGCATCGGCGTCTTCGTCGTGAACTCGACGGTGTTCTCGTCGATCGCCTTGGCGGTGATGTCGACGCCGCCGAAATATTTGGTGCGGGTGATGCAGGTCAGCTTGGGATCGAGCGTGCGCTCGAGCGAGTAGACCACCGACGCCGCATCGAACGGCGTGCCGTCATGGAACTGCACACCCTTGCGCAGGTTGAAGCGCCAGGTCGTCGGCGAGGTCTGCTCCCAGCTTTCGGCAAGGCGCGGAATTGTCGTCTGTTTGGCGTAGTCGAGCTCGACCAGCGTCTCGACGACGTTCTGCTTGATGATGCGGCCGATGACCGAGCGCGGCGTCTCGCAGGGGTCGAGCCGGTCCGGTCCGCCCGGCAGTACGATGGTCACGGCATCGCCCGACTGGGCCATCGCAGCGAGCGGCGACAAGAACAGGGCCGTCGACAGGCCGAGCAGGGATTTCCTGAATGCGTTCATTTCAAACTCCTCCCGAGTTCTAGTTGATTTTGTGAAGTCCGTCGCTGCTAGACAGCGCGCAGGCGCGTTCCCGACCTGAAGCCCTCCAGCTTCAGCCGTTCCTTGTCCTCCTGGGCACGGATGCCGGGCAGGATCTCGGCCGCCACCTTGGGCGACAGGGCTACGACGCCGTCCTCGTCGCCGACGATCAGGTCGCCCGGGTGAACGACGAGGCCGCCGATGGCGACATCGACGTTGATGGCGCCGGGACCGTTCTTGTAGGGGCCACGGTGGGTGACGCCGCGGGCGTAGCAGGGCAGCTTGCCGGCTCGAATGGCTGCTACGTCGCGGATCGCGCCGTCGATGACGAAGCCGGCGACGCCGAGGGTTTCGGCATGGGCCAGGATGATCTCGCCGATCAGCGCCTGGCTGGTGTCGCCACCACCGTCGACGACGATGACGTCGCCGGGACGCGCAATGCGCAATGCCGCATGGATGGCGAGGTTGTCGCCGCGACGCGTCCGCACCGTCAGCGCCGTTCCGACGAGCTGGCCACCGGAATGATAGGGCGCGAGGCCCACGGCGCCCGGCAGGCGGTCGAGATTGTCGCTGATGATCGAAGTCGCGACATTGGCGTACTGCTTCACAAGCTCGTCCGCGACAGGCGTCGCGGACGGCAGTTCGGTAACGGTCATTGAACTTCCTCCCTTGGCGACCGCCGCTGAGCGGCCTCCGGTCTCGACAAGGGATAGGAGTGACATTGCCTGAAGAAAAGCGATATTAATGCATCAGAAGCGATCGCTATTCTTCATATCAGGACAGATTCATGTTCACGATCAAACAGATGGAAGCGCTCTACTGGGTCGCCACATTAGGCAGTTTTGAATCGGCAGCCGACTATCTGAACATGGCGCAGTCGACGATCTCGAAGCGCATCGGCGAACTCGAGGCAAAATTCTCGATGCCGCTGTTCCACCGCACGGGGCGGAAACCGGTACCGACGACCAAGGGCGAGGAGATCCGCGCCATCGCCGAGCAGATGCTGCGGCTGAACGACCGGCTCAACTCGCTGGCCAAGAAATCGACGGTGCCGACATTCCGCTTCCGGCTCGGCGTCACCGACCTCGTCGCGCTGTCCTGGCTGCCCGAACTGCTGTCCCAGATCCTCGACCGTTATCCGATGATCACGCTCGAACCAGAGATCGACCTCACCGCGTCGCTCCTCGAACGCCTTGTCGACCGTCGCCTCGACTTCGTCATCTGCCCGCGCGTCATCCAGGAGCCGCAATTCGTCAGCACGCCGCTCGGTGCCATCGAGCTTGTCTGGATGTGCAGCCCGAAGCTGTTGGGCGGCAAGGAAAACGCAACGCTGAACGACCTCACCAAACACCCGCTGCTGATCCAGACGACCGGCTCGATCCTCAGGCCGATCCTGCACAGCGTCATCGACAACCCCAATTTGCCGTTCAAGCGGACAATTTCCTGCAACAACATGGTGGCGCTCGCCCATCTCGCCGCCCATGGCATGGGCGTTACCATCCTGCCGCACGCCTTCTTCCGCAACATGGTCGCCGACGGCCGCCTGTGCGTCGTGCGCACCGAGATGGAGCTGCCCAACCTCGAATACTTCGCCACTTTCAGGAACGACTACCACGTCCAATTCTCGGAAGAGGTCGCGGCGCTCAGCGCCGAAATCTGCGACTTCAGGCTGCAGTAGGCGCATGCAAATCGCTGCCAGTCGACCACGATCCGCCCTTGCCGCCAGCCGACCGATCTGCGATCCCGGTTCTAGGCATGGAACTGAACCCGACCGGAGTTGGCATTGCGCAGTGTGGGCTTGATCGTTTCGGCAATCGTCCTCGTCGTCGCCATCGCGCTCACCACCGCCTGGGCGGCGATGGCGCTTTGGTATCGGCTGCCTGTGCCTGAGATCTCCAGGGGACTGGCCGCCGGCCTGTTTGCCCTGCTCGGCATTGCCGCTGCCATCGCACTGTTCACCCCATGGCGCCTGCATGCGCTGGCGCTGTTCGTCTTAGGCTTCGCCGCGGTGCTCATCTGGTGGAACACCATCGTTCCGTCCAACCACGCCGAATTCGCGCCCGATGTGTCCCGCCAGGTCACCGGCGTGCGCGACGGCGACATGCTGACGCTGACCGATGTCCGTGACTTCGACTGGCGCAGCAATACCGACTTCACCGAGCGCTGGACGACGCGCAGCTATGACCTGAGCAAGCTCAAAACGCTCGACCTGTTCATGTCCTACTGGGCAGGGCCCGAAATGGCCCATGTCATCATGAGTTTCGGTTTCGAAGGCGGCGACCAGCTCGCCTGGTCGGTCGAGGTGCGCCGGCAGAACGGCGGCCAGTTCTCGCCGATCGCCGACCTGTTCAAGGCCAACCCGCTGGTCATCGTCGCCGCCGACGAGCGCGACGTCGTCGGCGTCCGCTCCAATGTCCGCGGCGAGGACGTCCAGCTCTACCGTCTCAACGTCTCGCCGACGGCCGCCCGGGCGCTGCTGCTCGGCTATGTCGCCGATGCCAACGCACTGGCCGCGACGCCGCGCTTCTACAATTCGATCACCACCAACTGCACCACCGTCATCTTCAAGATGATGCGCGCCGTCGGTGACGTCAGCCCGTTCGACTGGCGCCTGATCGTCAATGGCTACCTGCCCGAATATGCCTATGACCGCGGCGCGCTCGACACCCGCCTGTCAGTGCAGGAGCTGCGCAGCCGCGCCCACATCGCCCAGCGCGCGCTGGCGGTCGGGCTGGGCGCCGACTTCTCGCGGCTGATCCGCGAGGGCGTGCCGCAGCCGCTTCCAGCGCGATAAGCCTAGACGTTGGAAAATCATACGGACCCAGAAAACTCCGACCTTGCGCGTCGTGTTCTGCTGCCGCGCATCGGCGGCTAAAGGCCGAGCTGCCGACGGACCTCGACCAGCTTCGCAAGGCTGGCGCGCCGTCTGGTTCGGCAAGGCGCGGGACGAGGCGGCCGAACACACGGTCGTCGACACGGCGGCCGCCGCATTGCTGGCCCTGGAGCCGAAGAAGACCTTAGCCGAGGCGCGGGGCGAAGCCGCCGAGCTTTGGCGCCGGCGGCTTTCGAGCTGACGAAAAACTGAGAGCTAGCTAGACCCTGGCTTCGGCGAACGTCACCAGGCGGCGGCGATCCTCGCACCACAGCGCGAGATTGACGCAGCTAACACTCTTCCAGAAGGTCAGCTTGACCGTCTGGCTGGCATCGCGAAGCTCGGCATTGCTGTCGAAGCAGGCCTGCAGGCGGTAGAACGGCACGCGGCTGCACAGATGGTGGATGTGGTGCAGGCCGATCGAGCCGGTGATCCATTGGGCCACAGCGGGCAAGGCATACCACGAGCTGCCGCCAAACGCCGCGACATGCAGGTCCCAGGCGTCGCCCGCATCCCAGCGCGTCTCTTCGAACTGATGCTGGACATAGAACAGCCAGCCGCCGGCCCAGGCACCCATCACGACGACGGGCAGCACGGCCAGCATCACTGCCCAGCCGGCCAGGAGCACGAGCCCGCCATAAACCAGCACCAGCGCCACGTTGAGGCCGCCGGCGCTGCGCCATGCCTCGACGCGCGGAATGGCGTCGTTGTAGGGCAGCCGGTGCATGATCAGGAAATAGATCGGCACGCCGATGACGATCAGGATGATCGGGTTGCGGTAGATCCGGTACATCAGCCGCTGGCTGGTGGTCATCGCCTCATATTCGGCAACCGTGCGCGTATCGATGTCGCCGATGCCGCGCTTGTCGAGATTGCCCGAACCGCCATGATGCACGGCGTGCGCCTTCTGCCACAGCGTGTAGGGCGTAAAGGTGAAGACGCTCAGCGCCCGGCCGATCGTCTTGTTCGCCATGCGCGAGCTGGTGAACGAGCCATGGCCGCAATCGTGCTGGATGGCAAACAGCCGCACCAGGAACGAGGCGCAGACCGGCGCGAGCACAACCATCGCCAGCCAACGCCAGCCGCCGAGCACCGGTCCGGCATAGGCTGCGAGCCAGACAAGTACCGCTCCCATCACCAGGAAAGGGATCAGCGTCACCGCCAGTTCGAACGCCGCGCGGCGGTCGTCCGGGTCGCGAAAGCGATTGCAATGTGATGCAAGCCGGCGAACGAGCGCCTTTTCGGCCGCATGATCTGCACTCTGGGCAGACCCTTTGGGCAGGCCGTCCGCCTTGGACGACATCAATTTCGTCATTTAGTCCCCGAAATCTCGCTGCCAACTCGGTCAAGCGCGCCATTTGTCCATAAAGCGCGGCACGCGCCGTGGCTAGTGGTACCACCGTGGCATATTAGCTGTATTCAGCGTCTATGCACCGCTGCACGCAAATCATGGCGTTTTCCTGTTGAGTGCGCAGGCCATTACGTCTTAGTTCGTGATTGCAGGTCAGGGCAGACAATCAGCCGCAGGGGAACTCCAATCCATGGCTTCACTGGAAATTTCCGCCGGCTCGGCCAAATGGACCACGCTTCCAAGCCATCGCCTGTGGCTCTTGCAGCAGGCCGACGCGCTGTTCTCCTTCTTCGAGCGCCAGAGCCTCAATCCGCTCGGCGGCTTCCATGACCTTGACGATCTTGGCCAGCCGCTCGCGCCGGGGGCCGTGCCGGGCCGCTTCGCCGGCCGCCAGATCCACGTCACCACGCGCATGGTGCATTGTTTCTCGATCGCCCACCTGATGGGCCACCCTGGTGCCGACGTGCTCGTCGACCATGGCATGGATTTCCTCTGGAACGGCCATCGCGACACAGCCAATGGCGGCTATTTTTGGGGCGTTGGTTATGACGGCACGACCAACGACACCAAGCAGGCCTATGGCCATGCTTTCGTGCTGCTCGCCGCCTCCAGCGCCAAGGTCGCCGGCCACCCTGACGCCGACCGGCTGCTGACCGACATCTCGACCATCCTGTCCGAAAAGTTCTGGGAAGAGGCGCATGGCGCGGTCGCGGAAGAGTTCACCCGTGACTGGCAACCGCTCGACAGCTATCGCGGCCAGAACTCCAACATGCACCTGACCGAGGCGCTGATGGCCGCCTTCGAGGCGACTGGCGACAGCACCTATCTCAGCATGGCTGAGCGCATCGCCGACCTGATCATACGCCGCCATTCGGCCGCCGCCGGCTGGCGACTGCCCGAGCATTTCACCGCAGAATGGAAGCTCGACCGCGACTACTCCGGCGACCCGATGTTCCGCCCCTATGGCACCACACCTGGCCATTCGCTCGAATGGGCGCGGCTCCTGCTGCAGCTTTGGGAACTCGGCGGCCGCAAGCACGCCTGGCTGCCGGACGCGGCCAGGAACCTGTTCGGCCAGGCGACGGCGGACGGCTGGGATACCGCCAAGGGCGGCTTCTACTACACGCTCGAATGGGACGGTTCGGCCCGCATCAAGGACCGCTACTGGTGGCCGTGTTGCGAGGCGATCGGTGCCGCTTCCGTACTCAACGCCATCGGCGGCGACGATGCCTACGAGGCCTGGTATCGCCGTATCTGGAGCTTCTGCGCCACCCGCTTCATCGACCGCACCAATGGCGGCTGGCACGCCCAGCTCGACGACGACCTCAAGCCCAATGCCGGCCCGTTCTACGGCAAGCCCGACATCTACCATGCGCTCCAGGCTTGCCTGATCCCGCTGTTGCCGACCTCGGGCAGCATCACCCGCGGCTTGCTGCAGACCGGCATCCGCCTCTAGCGGGACGCGCCCGGTGGCTGGTCGGCCCAGTATGCCGCCACCTGGTTGCCGAAGATCGCGCGCTGCATCGAACCGGCCAGCGTCGCAGCATAAGGCGTGGCGATATGGTGGCGATCGCGGAACGTCAGCTTGCCGCCGATCATCGCCGGGCACGTCGTGTCGTTGCAAAACAGCTCGGTGAGGTCGACATATCTGACGCCATCGAGGCCGGCGCTCGCTGCCTGCTCAGTATTCGCCACCCGCTCGTCGATGGCCTCCTGTCGCGGCGTGTCGCAGACCGTGCTGCTCCGGCCCAGCCAGAGCGAGCGCGCCACGCAGCGGTCGAGATATGACTTGTGAACGGGAACATCCCGGAGCAGGACGACGTCGGCGCCGGTCTTGCGAAGGGCGGCAAGCGATGCCCTCAGGCCGTCGGCCCACACGTCGCGGCTGACCAGATGCTCCAGCTCGCCATTGACGTCGTTTTCGACATAGCTGTACGAAAACTGCGAAACGATCACGGCATCGGGCTTGAGGCTCGCGATCTCCTTCATCGCCGTCTGCCGCCACGCATCGCATTCGGAATAGGACCGCATCAGTCGCACGTTCCACGTCGGCACCGCCGCCACCGAGCAGGACGATTTCAGATAGGTCACCAGCCGCCAGTTGTTAGTCTCGGCGATCTTTGCCAGCGGCGTCGACCAATGATCGGCATGTGAATCGCCGAACAGCACGATCGTCTTCATCGGCTGCGACGCACCTAGGCTGCAGCTGCGCGGCGTGGTCTGCTCGAGGCTGGCAACGCAAGCGCTGTCGACCTGCCGCGCCGATGACGATCGCGCGGCGCTTTCCGCGATAAGCTTCTGGTCCGGGTCGACGCTGCGCGCAGCGATCTGCGCAGCGCCATAGGACAAGGTCACGCCCAGCGATGTAAGCAGTGCCGCAAGCCCCAGCGAGCGCAGCGAACCGGCTGAAAGCCAGCCATTCAGCCGCACCGGATTCTCGACGAACCGGTAACTGAGAAAGGACAGCCCGATCGTCGCCGCCAAGCAAGCGAGCCTGCCGCCAAGCGTCAGGTCGGGCCACAGGATCGTCGCGTAGACGATGACGGGCCAGTGCCAGAGATACAGCGAATAGGATAGCTTGCCGGTCCACTGGAACGGCGGCAGCGACAGCAGGCTGGCCGGCCCGACGGCACTCGGACGGGCGCCCGACAGCAACAGCATCGCCGTTCCTGCGACCGGCAGCAACGCGATGAAGCCGGGGAAAGGATCAGTCTCCGACACGCTGAGATAGGCGACGGCGATCAACGCGATACCGGCCCAACCCATGACAGGCGAGAATCGAAAACCCGATGCCCAGCGCTCGGCCACAACAAGCGAGACGAGGCCGCCGACGGCGAACTCCCAGGCCCGCAGCGGCGAGAAATAGAACGCCCAGGGCTGCGATATCGAGGTCATCCAGGCGCTGGCTGTGAAGGACACAACAGCCACCACGCCGAGGATGAGAGCGATGCCCCTCGCCCCCGGCCGGAACCACGCGACCAACAGCAGGAACGCCGGCCAAAGCAGGTAGAACTGCTCCTCGACCGAGAGCGACCAGAAATGCAGGAACGGGTTGCTGGCCGTGTCGGCGGCGAAATAGTCGAACGACCAGCGCAGCAGCCAGAGATTGATGACGTAGCTTGAGGCGAACAGCGCGCCCTTGGCGTACAGCTGCTGCTCGGATGGCGCCAGGATGAAGTAGCCGGCGGCAAGCGTGGTGGCGATCACCAGAAGCGATGCCGGCAGCAGCCGCCGGGCGCGGCGCCCATAGAAGCGCCACAGGTCGACGGTCCCGCTACGGCCGATCTCCTGCATCAGATGCCGGGTGATCAGATAACCCGAGATGACGAAGAAGATGTCGACGCCGATGAAACCGCCCGGCAGGTCCGACATGCCAAAGTGAAACGCGATCACGCCGCCAACGGCAATGGCGCGCAGGCCCTCGATATCAGGGCGAAATGCGGTAACAGGTGCCGTCATGTCTGTGCTGCGATGCAGGTGCTGGACATGCCGGCAGGTTGGGGGAGGCGCCCCAGCAGGGCAACTCAAACTATGTTGCAACGCAACATGAAAGCCGCCTCTCCGGACGCCTCGCCCGGGCAGAACCGGCGCATTTCCGCGCCCTCGGCCTTCGATTTCGGCATCAACGGAACTCATTCCGGCATTGGTCGTTAATGCCCGACGGAACCAGGGCGGCCATATGACGAATCGCGAGACTTTGCTCGGCGGGCTGCCGGCGGCGGTCTATACGACCGATGCCAACGGCCGGATCACCTACTTCAATGAAGCAGCCGCAGCACTCTGGGGTCACCGTCCCGAAATCGGCAAGGATGAATGGTGCGGGTCCTGGCGGCTCAGGACTGCCGAGGGCGAGCCGCTTGCCCATGGCGATTGCCCGATGGCCCTGGCGCTCAGGGAAGGCCGGGCAATCCGCAATGCCGAGGCCATCGCCGAGCGGCCGGATGGCACGCTGGTGCCGTTCCTCGCCTTTCCCGCGCCGATGCGCGACGAAACCGGCACGATCACCGGCGCCATCAACCTTCTGGTCGACATCTCGGTTCAGAAGCAGGCCGAAATCCAGACCCAGCGCCTCGCATCGATCGTCGAATCCTCCGACGACGCCATCGTCAGCAAGGATCTGTGCGGCGTCATCCAGAGCTGGAACGCGGGCGCCACCCGGCTGTTCGGCTATGATGCCGACGAAGCAATCGGCAAGCATGTCCGCATGCTGATTCCCGACGACAGGCAGGACGAGGAGGACCTGATCCTCGGAAAGGTGCGCAGCGGCCAGCGCGTCGACCACTTCGACACGTTGAGGAGACGCAAGGACGGCAGCTTCGTCGCCATCTCGCTCACCGTGTCACCGGTGCTCAACAGCGCTGGCAAGGTCATCGGCGCCTCGAAGATTGCCCGCGACATCACCGAGCGCAAGGAAAGCGAGAGCCGCATCCGCATGCTGATGCGCGAGGTCAACCATCGGGTGAAGAACCAGTTCGCCGTCATCCTGTCGATGATCCGCGAGACCGGCAAGCACGCGACGACGATCGCGGAATTCGACACCCAGATCCGCAACCGCATCATGGCCCTGTCGCAATCCCAGGACCTGCTTGTCGACGGCGACTGGCGCGGCGCCAATCTCGCCGATCTCGTCAGCAACCAGATCCGACCGTTCGCTGCCGAGCGGCGCGTCCGGATTTCGGGCGTGCCGGTCATGCTGTCGACGATGGCGGTCCAGAACTTAGGCATGGCCTTCCATGAGCTGGCCACCAATTCGGCCAAGCACGGCGCCTTGTCGTCCGACCAGGGGACCGTAGACATCGGCTGGACCGCCTCTGATCGCTTTCGCTTGACCTGGAAGGAAACCAACGGACCAACTGTCGGAAAAGCCTCGCGAAAGGGCTTCGGCCGGATCGTCCTCGAGCGTGTCGCACCCCTGGCCCTGAACGGCGTCGGCCACCTCAGTTTCCAGCCGGACGGCGTCACCTGGACGCTCGATGCACCGCTCGACCTGGTCCGCACGCCTGCATCCTAGGAATACCTCCCACCGAATCCCATTCATCACCGGCAGCGTTCAGGAAACGGAAACGCCCGCCGCGCATTGTATGGCTCAGGCACTGATGTGCCCGGCGTCGGGACGCCACCCGACATCTCTTGGCGAGGCGACAGGCTGGTCCGTTTTCTGAATTTCCGTTCGCAAAGACAGTCACCGGGGCGCGGACGCATCGAGATCGACCTGTCCGACACGATCGTCTATGCCATTGGCGACGTCCATGGCTGCTATCGTGAGTTGCGCGCGCTTGAGGACAAGGTCATCGCCGACGCAGCCACCCTGCCCGGCCGCAAGCTGATCGTCATGCTCGGCGACTACATCGACCGCGGCCCGGATTCGGCGCGTGTCATCGATCACCTCATCGCTCCGCCCCCCAACGGCTTCGAACGTATCTGCCTGACAGGCAACCACGAAGCCCAGACGCTCGACTATCTCGACGGCCGGCTGTCGCTGGAACGCTGGCTGTCCACCGGCGCCCGCAGCACCTTGTTCTCATACGGCCTCGACGCCGAGCATCTCGGCGAACTCTATGGCAGCGGCGGCAAGCTCGACGACCACATCCGCGCCACCATCCCGCACGAGCACATCGCCTTTATGCGCGGCCTGCCGATCATGGCCTATTCCGAGCGCTTCGTCTTCGTCCACGCCGGTCTCCGCCCGGGCGTGCCCTTGCTCGAACAGGAAGACGACGACCTGCTCTACATCAGGGAGGAGTTCTTCGAGGCGTCGCGCCGGCTCGATCGCTGGGTCGTGCATGGCCACACGCCGGTCGACCATCCACGCATCGACGGCCGCCGGCTGGACATCGACACCGGCGCCTTCACGACCGGCCGGCTGACGGCGGTGCGCATATCAGGCAAGGGCGGCCGGCTGCTCTTCTCCTGAAACCTCAGCTCGCGACCTTGGCCTTGGCTTTGGTTTCGCCCTTGTCGAGGTAGTAGCTGGAATAGCGCTCCAGGAACTGCTCGGAGCCACCATATGCGCCGTAGCGCGGCAGCTTCTTGAGATCGACCTTGTTGAGCACCAGGCCAAGCACCTTGCTGGCGATCTGCGGCTCGGCGGCGAGCCCGGATCGGACCAGCGGCCGCGGCGTGGCGCCCCATTCCGCCACCAGCACGAAACCGTCGGCCAGCGGCGCGAAGGCCTTGGCATCGACGACCGGGCCGAGCGGCGGCAGGTCGACGATGATGTAGTCGAACGTCGCCTTGGCATCGTCGATGAAGCGCCGCATGCCCGCCGACGACAGCAGTTCGCTGGTATGCGAGAAACGGCCGCGCACCACCGCCGGCACGATCGCCATCTTGCTCTGGCGGTCGACCTTCACCACCGACTGCCAGCCCAGGTCGTTGACCACGGCTTCGACCAGCCCCTGCTCGGCATCGATGCCGAGGCTGCGGCTGAGACCCGGATTACGCAAGTCGGCGTCGATCAAAAGCGTCTTTGCGCCATTGCTGGCGATCAGTCCGGCCAGATTGGCGGCGACCGTCGACTTACCCTCGCCCGGCAGCATCGAGATGACACCGATCACCTTGCTGCCGATGTCCTGCAGCACGACGTCGCCGGCGATCTTGGTGCTGCGCAGCGTTTCCGCGAACATCGACGCCGGCGAATCGACGGCGATACGCATCCTGGCCCGGCGTTTCACAAGCTCCGCCGCGCGCGACGGAGGCGGCGTGCCCATGTTGCCGGTCTTCGCTGGGTCCTTCCTATCTTCGTTCGAGGTGATCAGTGGCAAATAGCCGAGGAACTTGACGCCCAGCCTTTCGCGCACGTCCTCGGCGGTGCGGAAGAAGCGCTCGTTGAATTCGTTGAGTGCGCCGAAGGCAGCACCCAGGACGACGCCAAGCACCAACGCCAACCCGAACACCATCGAGGTGCGCGGGCTCGACGGGCCGCGTGGCATCGTCGCTTCTGAAATCACCCTGACCTTGGCGATGGGGAAGGAGCGCTGCTGCGACGCCTCCTCGTAGCGCGACAGGAAGGTCTGGTAGAGCGTACTCAGTGCGGTTGCCTGCTGCTGCAGCTCGCGCAGCCGCACCTGCGCCTGATTGGCGCTGGAGTTCTGTCCGGTCGCCTCGGACACGCTGTTGCGCAGCGCAGTCTCGCGCGACTGCGCCACTTCGAATTCGTTGCGATAGGTCTCTGAAAGCTGGCTCAGCTCGCGGAAAATCTGATTGGCGAGGTCGGTCTGTTCCTTGCGCAGCGCAACCGCCTGCGGGTGGTTGGGGCCGAAGCCGGCCGAAATCTCCTGCTCGCGCTTCGATACGCTCGCATAGCGCTTCTTGAGCTCCGAGATCAGCGGGTTGCCCGCCTCCGCCGCCGACAGGGTCGAGTTGCCGACGGCCGCTTCCGGCCCGCTCTCGACGATGGTGCGGTATTGCTCGTAGCGCGCCCGTGCCTTGGCCGTGTCGGCCTGTGCCAGGATCAGCTGGGCGTTAAGATCGGAAAGCTGCTGCTCGGCGATGGTTTCGCCGCGTGCCGCCGCCAGGCCATTCTCGGCGCGGAATTTCTCCACCTCGAGCGCTGCCTTCTGCGAACTCGTGCGCAGTTCCTCCAGCCGGCCCTGCAGCCAGACGGCGGCCTTTTCGGTGGCGTCGAAGCTGGCGTCGAGCTGGTCGGCAACGAAGGCTTCGGCATAGGCCCTGGTGATCGCTGTCGCCAGCTGCGGATCGTGCGAACGGTAGGCCATGGAGATGACATAGCTGCGGCCCGAGCGCTCGGCCTCGATGTTGGCTTGCAGCATCGCCACCGCCTGCTCCTTGCGCGTCGCATCGGCAATCGCCTTGCGTTGCGCCTCGGTGAGCGCAGCGCGGCCAGCGACGTCTGGGGCAGAGCGGAAGACCTGCAGGAAGCCGCGGGCATAGCCGACAAGCGTCGACAGCAGCGATTGCGGCGGCCGCATGAAATTCGGGTTCTGGTCGAGCTTCTGCTTCTCCACCACCACGGCGGCAAGCCGCGCCGACTTGATGATCTCGATCTGGGACAGGATCGCCGCGTCGGTCTGCATGTTGACCGGCGTCGCCGAAACCTCGTCGACCATCTTGTTCATGCCCTCGTCGATCAGCACGCGGGTCGATGCGGTGAATGTCGGCGGCGTTGTCTGCAGATAGACGAGCCCGAGCAGCAGGCCGATGACGGCGCCGACACCGACAACTTTGGCCTGGCGCTTGGCCATCGCCAGCAGGCGTTCGAGATCGATGAAATCGCTCCCCTCGCGCGCGTCCCCGCGAGACGCGGGAAGGCGGTTGCTGAAGGGAAAGCTGGCGTAGTTCATCTGCGTTCCAGTTCTTGCCTGAACAGCGGCTGCTGCTCGCTGGGTTCTGGGCGAAGCCGACTTCAGCTACGCAATTTGCCGTGCCCGACCGGCACGGCTTTTGTCGAACAACGTCGGGGCGGCCATTTCAGCCACCTCGACGGACAGGTCGTATCAGGCAGCGACGACATGATCCTGCTCGGCGACCATCTCGCGGATGGCATCGAGCACGGAGTCGCGGATGTCGGCCCGCTTCAGCGCGAAAGCGACGTTGGCCTGGATGAAACCTTCCTTGGAGCCACAGTCGAACATCCGGCCGTTGAACGGCCGGGCGAAGAAGGCCTGGCTCGCGGCAAGACGCACCATGGCATCTGTCAGCTGGATCTCGCCGCCGGCACCTCGCTTCTGCGTGCCCAAAAGGTTGAAGATCTCCGGCTGCAGGATGTAGCGGCCGTTGATGTAGAAATTCGACGGTGCACTGGTCGGCGCCGGCTTTTCGACCATCGCAGTCACCTCGAAGCCCGAACCGACATCGGGGCCCTTGCCGACGATGCCATACTTGTTGGTCTCACTCGGATCGCACTGCTCGACGGCGATGACGTTGCCCCCAGTTTCAGCATGCAGGTCCATTATCTCGGCCAGGCAGCCGCGCTTGCCGAACGACACCATGTCGGGCAGCAACAGCGCGAACGGCTCGTCGCCGATGATGTCGCGGGCGCACCAGACGGCGTGCCCGAGGCCATGCGGCGCCTGCTGGCGGGTGAAGCTGGTGGCGCCGGGAATTGGCAGAAGGCTCTCCAGCGACCTGATCTGCTCGACCTTGCCAGCCTGCTCGAGCGTGCCGACAAGTTCGGGATGAAGGTCGAAATAGTCCTCGATGACCGCCTTGTTGCGGCCGGTGACGAAGACGATGTGCTCGATGCCGGCCTCCAGCGCCTCGTCGACGGCATACTGCACCACCGGTCTGTCGACCACGGGCAGCATTTCCTTGGGCATGGACTTGGTCGCGGGAAGGAACCGCGTGCCGAGACCCGCCACCGGGATCACCGCTTTCCTGACTTTCTTCATCGTGCCAATCCTCTCTCTCATGTAACTCTCCTCGTCTTGTCCTTGGCCGCTCCGGGCACTCGCATCATGTGCCGGACCGGTATGCGAACTGCCGTGCGAACCGGCGCAGCCGGACCTCTATCGGCATCCGCAAATGTCGAACCGCCGCCGGGTCCCCCAGGGCGGTCCGCACCGCCTTGAGCGGCGACCGCTGCTTGATGTGCGTAACCAGTGACAGGAATGAGGCAGCCTGGGAGAGGCTGCGGGCGCGTCGCGTGAACGCTTTTTTCGCCTCGCCTTCGAGCCTGTTGGTTGCCTCGAAGGTGGCATCGGCCCGCTGCATCGCTTCGACGTGATGAAGCTCCAAAACCCTTGAAATGGAGCCGTTTCGGACGTGATAGGCATAGCCTACGGTAGGTTCGACGGCGCAGCCGCCGCCTCGCGCAAGCGCGCTGGCGAGCAGGATATAGTCCTCGCCGATGCGCAAATCCTCGTCGTAACGGAGCTCATTTGCCTCGAGATATTCACGCAAGAATATCGGCTTCATGTAACCAAAATTGAACGTCGTCTCGAAGACGACATTGCCGCCGATGAAGTCCGCCAGCGTCAGATTGCCAAGTTTTTCGAGATAGATTTCAGCAAACATGACTTCCTGCGGCCTGCCGTCCTCGTGAACAACCACGATGTTGTCGACGGCCATTGCGGCGGAGCCGGCTTCGGCCCTGCCGATCATTGCCGCGAGCCGCCCCGGCAATACGGCATCGTCCGAATCGAGCACGGCGACCCAGCGCCCCTGCGCCGCGTCGAGGCCGGCGTTTCGTGCCCCGCCTGGCCCCCGATTTGTCTCCAGCGCCACCACCCGCACGCGCGGATCTGAATAGGACCGCGCAACATCGAGCGTCGCGTCGGACGAGCAGTCGTCGACGACGATCACCTCGACGGTGACACCTTCCTGCGCCAGGGCGCTGTCGATGGCGCGGCCGAGCATTGGCTCGGCATTGTAAGCGGCGATGACGAAGCTGACGTCAGGCTGCATCCTGGCCTCCCTCGTTGCCGTAGAGGCGCAGTTCGCGTGCCCCGGCCAGTCCGCTCAGCACACCCAGATGCATCACGCCACGCAAAAGGCTGCGGTTGCGCCTGACCGGCTGCAGTGCGCTCAGCCCCGCCGCGGCAAAGCAATAGCCGGCCTTGGCCGAGGCCCGGACCAATTCACCGAGGCGGCCAACGCCGCCCCGCTTGGCGCCGAGCAGGCGGCCATGCGTCTGCCCGACACGGAAGCGCCTTTTCGTCATCCAGCCAAACGAGGCGCGCGACACCGGAACCGGTTCCTCCACCCAAGCTTCGGGCGCATAGCTTATGCGGCCGCCGGCGCCGAACACCTGGTCGAAGAACTCGGTGTCCTCGCCGCCCGATTGGCCGCGCTCCAAGCTGAAGCGGCGGCCGGAGATGCTGGGCGAACCTGTCCTAAGCAAGGCATTGCAGGTGTAGCCGGTACGGATCTCGCCCTGCACGAACACCGGATAGGTCGAGTGGAAGTCGCCGAGCTGCATCCAGCCCGGCGCCCCTGCCCCGTATCGCGCCTTGACCGGCCCGAGCACCACGTCGGCGCCGGTCGCCTGGGCGGTCTCGACGAGCCGCTTCAGCCACGCCCCCGTTGCCTTCTCGTCGTCGTCGATGAAGGCGACGAAATCGGCCGAGCTGGCATCGAGGCAAGCATTGCGGGCGAGCGAGATATTGCGCGCCGGGCAATGGACATAGCGAACGGGCAGCGAAAGCTCTTTCGCTAGAGCGGAGACCAGCTTCTCTGCGCTGGGCACCTCGTCATTGTCGGCGACGACGATGCCAATACGGTATCCCTCGGGCAGATCCATTGCCGCAAGCGAGCGCAGCGTGTCGGCCAGTTCGCGCCGCCTGAAGGTGCAGACGCAGATGTCGATGCTTGGCATTCCGGTCATGCGGCGCGCCCTTTCGCCGGCATGCCGAGAAGCTGGAGCCAGAAGCCGAGCGACCAGGCGAAATGCATCACCATCGCCGACACCCCGGCAAGCGCCAGCCCCGGCTTGCCGGCCCGCACTGCAAGGGCCGCGCCATAGCCAAGGCAGATCGCCGCCCAGGCGAGGAAGGGCACGGCAAAGATCCAGTGGACGACGGCAAGGCTTGCGAGGAGCGCCGTCGGCGCCACCATCAGCGGCACCATCTGCCGGATTTTGGGGATGACGCGGTGCTTCAGCACATTCCGCGCCCGCCCCCTGCCATAGCCGAGATACTGGCGGAACAGGCCGCCAAGCGAAGCACGCGGAAAATAGGTCATGCGGGTCCGCCCGCTCATCCAGATCCGGTAGCCGGCCTCGCGCAAACGATGGTCGAGCTCGGCGTCCTCATTGTGGCTGAAGCTCTCGTCATAACCGCCAATATCGCGGAAGGCGGCGATGCGCATCAGCGCGTGATGGCCGTGGTCGACCCATTCGCCCGTCGAACCATGTCGGTGCTTCGACCCACCTGTGCCCAGTTTCGAATTCTGCGCCGCTGCCGCCGCTTTCTGGATGGTACCGCTGCCTTCGGTCAGCATCGACACGACGATGGAATCGGCCCCTGTCTCCAGCGCTTCCTCGAGCAGCCGGTCGCAATAGTCGTCGGGATAACCGCCATGGGCATCAATGCGGAACAGGTAGTCGACGCCATCACCGAAGCGTTCGACCGCGAGATTCACCGCCGCGCTCTGGATGCGCGCCGGATTGTCGATCAACACGACATGGTCGTCTTCGGCGGCGATGGCGGCAACGGTATCTCGCGTTGCATCCCGGCTGCCGCCGTCGGCAACGATGATCCTGGCGCCAAGCCGCCGGGCAGCCGGGCGCAGCTGGGCCAGAAGGCCGCCAATATGGCGCTCCTCGTTCAGGCACGGAATGACGATGATGGCGGAGGACGTTTCGGTCATGCGTCTGCTTGTGTTGATTGCGTTGAAGGTCAGGCGGCGATGGCGCCGAGGCTTGCGCCGTCTTGGGCGGCGACCCGTTCGAGCTTCGACACCAGCGCCCGGCAATCTGCCAGGTCGCAAATCCAGGTTCCCGGGTCGCGGGCAAGCACCGCGCCGCGCAAGACGGCGTAGCGTTCGCTCGTCATGCCCGAGAGCGCTTCCACCAGGGCCTCGGCCGACGGCTCGGGCAGCACCAACCCGATATCGAGGCGTTCGAGGAAGCGCGCCGTCTCGGTGCCGGCCATGGCGATCGGCACCGTTCCGAACCGGCAGCCTTCATAGAGCCGGTTGGGCAACAGCCATGTCGAGTTCTGGCCTTCCTCGAAGAAGTCGATCGCCCAGGCAAAGTGTGCCTGCGCATAGATGTCGGCCATGTCCTCAGGGTTTCTGTAGGCACCCTTAAACGCCAAATGGGGCTCGGATTCGACGAAACCGTGGAAATCCGCAAACTCCGAAAGTGCCGGCCGTCCACGCAACACGACCTCGAACCGCCCCTCCATCTTGCGGGTGAAATCGGCCAGCAGTTCGAGCGACTTGCGGCAGCGCAACGCCCCGAACCAGCCGATCTTCCAAGGTTCGCCTGCTTGCGCCGGCAACGGCAGCGCATCGGTGCGCGGCTCCAGCTCCAGCAGCTTGTTCTCAACCAGCTCGATGGGGGCGTCGATCTGGCCGAACCGTTCGAAATAGTGCCTGACGAAGGCCGGCGAGCTGGTCAGCAGCAGGCTGACATTGCGCCCGAACAGCCGCTCGGCGCCGCGCAGGCCCTTGCCCAGAATATCCTCGCGCAGCACCAGCCGGTGGATGTCGAGGCACTCATAGACGATTGGCGTCGACGCACCGAAGGCCGAGCGGGCACGTTGCGCCAGTGCCAGCATTTCGAGATTGCGGGCAACGATCACATCGGGCGCAGCCACTGATTTCAGCGATGCACCAATACTCGTCGCCGCCATCGCCACTGCACCCAGACGCTGCGCAAAGCGCCCGTCGCGGGTGTGGCCCAGGTCGATCGGCATCACGCCCTCGACGTCTTCGAGTTCTTGCGTCCGGCGGAAACCAGCGAGCGTAACGCGCGCGCCACCGGCCTTGAGCATGATGATCCGTCGACGAACTGCCGGGTCGGAAACATCATGCACCAGGTACAGAACATGCAGCATGAATTCACGCTCGCAGTTTGGCCCACCGACGACGAAGCTAGTGCACCTATTGCTGCGCCGCAACAATTATTGACTGGTCACACCTCAATTATTGTTGCGCCGCAAAATGGCCCGGTTAGCCTGTACTTATCTTTCCGACGCGACCAATCCGAGGAGGCTAGCGCCCATGAAGACTGTCATCGTCGAAAACACCGTGTGCCTGAACACCGGCGATGCGGCGATCCTGCTGGCCATCCGGCGCATCTTGAAGTCGGCCTATCCGGGCGAGTTGCGCTTCCAGGTCTTCGACAGCCAGCCCGAGGTCGCGTCGCGGCTTTATCCCAAGCAAGCCTATCCCGACATCGAGATTCGCAAGCTGCTGGCCGAATCGATCTTCAAATACCCCTATGACGACAACCGCCTGAAGAACCTGGCCAAGCCGATCTACAACCGCCTCGCCCTGAGTGCGTTGCGCCACTACGGCAAGAGCCGGGCGCTGGACGAGACGATGTTCGGCGCCGAGGACCGCCGCAGCCTCGACATGTACCGGCAGGCCGATCTCGTCGTCACGACAGGCGGCACCTATCTGGTCGAAAACTACAATCTCGAACGTCGTCTCAACCAGTTCCGCATCGACACCGTCTTCGGCAAGGATCCCGTTTTCTTCACACAGTCGCTGGGCCCGTTCGACAAGGACTACAACCGCCGCGAACTGAAACCGGTCTTCGACCGCAGCCCGTTGATCCTGTTGCGCGACAAACGCTCGCGCGGCCATCTCGACGGGCTCGTCGACAACCCTGGCAAGTGCCATGTCGTCGCCGATTCGGTGTTTGCGCTCGCCGATGTCGAGCGCATCGAAACGCTGCTCTCGGCCAGCACTTCACCACCGCCGACCGGCCGCGTCGGCATTTCGGTGCGCCACTGGAACTACGTCAATGACGGCGCCGACGGCATGCGCCGCTACATTGCCTCGATCCGCGACATCACCACCGCCCTAGTGCGCGACCACGGCAAACGAGTGACCTTCGTCTCGACCTGCCAGGGCGTGCCGGAATACGCACATGACGATTCGAAAACCGCGCGGGCGATCATCGCCGAGCTCGATGCCGATGTCGCTGCTCATGTCGACGTCGACGCCGGCTTCCACACGCCCGAGCAGCTGATGGAGCTGGTCAAGGGCTTCGACTTCGTCGTCGCCACCCGCATGCACATGATGATCATGTCGCTCTGTGTCGGCGTGCCGGTGCTGCCCATTGCCTACGAGTTCAAGACCCGCGAGCTTGCCAAGCGCGTCGGCCTCGCCGACCTGCTGCTCGACATAGACACGGTGACATCAGACGAAGCCGGCCGGAAACTCGCGGCCTTCACGAGCGATCTTGACCAACTCCGGGCAACGACGCTTGCCGCGGTTCTGGAGGAACACGCCTCCGCCATGTCGGCCGCCGATCTGGTCAGGCCGCTTCTGGCGGACGCTTCAGCGGATGTTGCGGGCGATGGTCTTCCACGCCTCGACAAGCGCACGGCGTGACTGCGGCACGGCGACCATGAAGACGAGCGCCACCGCGTAGCTGAGAGCTGCCGCCGTGATCGCTGCCACGATGTTGGACTGCGCGATGAGCGCAGCCGGCAGGTAGCCATAGCCGAGCCAGGTCACGGCGGCTGCAACGATTAGCAGCCCCTGCACCATCAGGAAGTCAAGCGCCGAGACCGGGCCGGTACGCCCGATCATCACCGCCAGCACCGGCAGCCTGAGCGCGTAGCCTGAGATGGCATAGGCGGCGGCGACGCCGACCGCCCCCCATTTCAACCCGACGGCAAATGACAGCACCGTCGTCAGGGCGGAATAGACGCCCCAGCGGAACATCGTGCTCGTCTTGCCCTGACAGATGAAGATCCAGCCCGTCGTGCTCGACACAGGCTGCATCAGGCCGGCAATACCGAGCCAGGCGAAGATCGGCGCCACGCCGAGCCAGCGTTCGCCAAACAGGATGGAAACGACCGGCTCGGCGGCAATCGTCAGGGCCGCGATGCCCGGCACCGTGATGAAGGCAAGCAGCCAGTTGGTGCGAAGATAGAGCTCGCGAAAGCGCTGTTTGTCGTCCTGGATACGGCTGAGCAGCGGCACCATCAGCCGCGACAGCGGCTGGTTGATGTTTTGCAGCGGAAACAAGAGCAGCTTGTAGGCGCGGTCGTAATAGCCGAGCTCGACCGGACCGGAAAACTTGCCGATCAGGATGTTGTCGAGATTGCGCGAGAAGAAGTTCACGAGGTTGAAGCCGGTGAGATTGGCGCCGAAGGACAGGATCTCGCGTTCGACCTTGATGCTCGGCCTGCCCGGTTTCCAGCGTGTCGCCAGCCATGCGCAGAGCAGCGTCACCACGGCACCCGCGGCAGGTCCGATCACCAGCGACCAGTAGCCAAGCCCGGCATAGGCTGCGGCAATCGCCGCCCCCAGCCCGGCTAGGGCGGTCGCGACGTCGTTGATCGCCAGCTGGCCAAACTGCAGGTTGCGGTTCATCAGGGCCAGCGGCAGAGCAGCGAGGCTGCCGAGCAAAAGCGGCATGGCGGCGGCCAGCGTGATGCCGGTCATCCTGCCGTCGCCATAAAATGCCGACACCGCCGGCGACAGCGCGGCGATCACAATGGTGCAGATCAGGCCGGCCAGCGCGCTGATCCAGAACACCTGGTTGAGCTGCTGCTGGCTGATCTCCGGGCGCTGGATGACCGCCTGCTGCAGGCCGAGATTCTGGAACAGCCCGACAAAGGCGATGATCGGCCCGACCGAGGCGACGAGGCCGAAATCCTCCGGCGCCAGCATCCTGGCCAGGATCACCACCGAGACGAACTGGATGCCGATCTTGATCGCCTGCGCCGCTGCCGTCAGCGCCCCGCCACGCAGCGCGATGCGACCGAGCTGCTGCGCCTCCGCCGTCATGCGGCAACCCTGGTGGCGGCGAGACGGAACAGCGTGTCGGCAAAGGCATCGTTGAGCCGACCGGAATCGAAATCCTCCTCGACCTTGCGCCGCGCCGCGCGTGCCAGCTGCTCGCAGGAGCCGGGATTGTCGGCGATCCAGATCAGCTTCTGCGCCAGCGCACCAACGTCCCGTTCGGGCGCCAGAAGGCCGGTCCTGCCGTCCTGGATCAATTCAGGTATGCCGGAATGGTAGGTACTGACCACCGTCAGCCCCGCAGCCATCGCTTCCATAAGCGCAACGGGAATACCTTCGAGGTCGCCATCGCCTGCCCTGACGCTCGGCAGCACAAAGACATGCGCCTCTCCCAGCCGCTGCTTGACCTCGCTGTGTGGGCGCGGCCCGAGGAAGGCAACGCGCTCGGCAATGCCGAGCTTCTGCGCAAGCTGCTTCATGGGTTCGAGCAGATCACCGCCGCCGATGACCGCATAGGACCAGTCGATGTCGGGCCTGATGGCCTGCACCTCGCCAAGCGCGCGAAGCGCGAACTCGATGCCCTTCTTCTCGGTCAGCCGGCAGACAGAGATCAGCTCCAGTCTGCCGCCTCGGCGTTCGCCTGCGTGAAAACCGATCGCCTCTGTGTCGACGCCCATGTGGTGCACGGCAACGCTGTCGGAGCGCGCGCCGGCCTCGATCAGCGCGTCGCGGAAGAAACCGTTGACCGGCAACTGCAACGCGCCCTGGCGAAACACGACCTCGTAGCGCGACAGCGAGCCGTCATGCATCGGCGCGCCGACATCATGGCCATGGAAGATCGTCACCAGTGGAGCCGCGATCCGTCGCTGCTTCATTGCCCGCGCGACCCGCAAGCCGTTGTTGCCGAAATGCGCGACGATGACGTCGTATTTCTCGAGTTTGCCGGCGAAGGCGATGTCGAGCGCCGTCGACACCTTGTCCCAGAGCTTGCCCGACCAGCGGCGCAGCGAAGGGCGCAGCGGCCCGAGCGCACCCCACCATTGCGCAACGCCGCCGGGCAGGTTGCGCCAGCGCGGGTCGTCGATATTGCGCTCCTTGCCGAAAGTCGTCTCGTTGCAGACGACGCCGACCTCTATCCCGCGCGCAAGGCATCCCTCGATCTGGTCGAGCACGAAGGTCTCGGACAGCGAAGGAAACTTGTCGACGACGAAACAGACCCTCATCGAACGGCTCTCCAGAACCCGGATGGCACCAACTCAAGCAGCCTTGTTCAGGCCCTGCGCCACTGCTCGATCGAGCACCCCCATGAAGGTGGCGAATTGCGCGTCGGGGTCGAGTTGCGCACGCCCGGCAAAGGCACGTGCGGCGGCCGACAGCCGGTCATATTCGGCCCTGTCCTGCCACAGCCGGCGCACGGTTTCGACCCAGTCGTCGAGCGGCGCATCGTAGTCGAGCACCACGCCGCCCTCACCGACCGCCTCGGGCAGGCCGCCACGACGCGAACCTATGACGGGAATGCCGCTGCAATGCGCCTCCGAGGCGACACGCCCCCAAGCCTCCTCCCACTTGCTCGGTGCAAGCAGGATTTTGGTCCGGCCATAGACAGTCTTCATGTTGCTGGTGCGGCTTTCGAGCCGGACATTGCCGAGCGGCGCGATGATCTCTTCGATGCGCGCCCGATGATCGTCGGCCAGCTTCCAGCTTTCGACGAACAGGAACGGAATATCTGGGCAACGCCCAGCGATGCGCACCGCAAGCTCGAAGCCCTTTTCCTCGTAAGGATTGATCAGCGTGACGAAATCGCCTGACGTTTCAGTGGCGTAGTGCGCGGGGTTGATCGTCGGCGGAATGACCGCCGATTCGATGCCGAAGCGCTGGCCATAGGTGCGTGCCGTAAACTCCGAATTGGCGATGTAGCGTGCCTGCCGCAACTCGCTGAGATCACCGCCAAGCTCGTGGAACTCGACATTCCTGAGATAGACGACCAGCGGTATACCCTGGGCTTCCAGCGCCTTTCCGATCGGCACCGACTTGTGGCACTGGACCACGGCAACGTCGGGCTTCAGCTTCTGCACGGCAAAACCGACGGCTTCCCATGGAAACCAGGCCCGCACCACGGGATATCCGGGAAAACTGTCGATGACGGCGCGTTGCCCGGTCAGCTTCATCTTGGCTCTCGCCTTGAACCCGAACATGCCGTCGCCGAACAGCGCGGCCAGCACCGAGGCCTCGTGCCCATGCGCACGCAGCTGCTCGACAAGATGATGCGTCGACGACTGAACCCCGCCGCTGAATTCGGGCGTGTAGCCGTTGCCGCCGGCAAACAGAACCTTCATGTCCGTGCTCCCATGTTTCAGCTCATTGTCGATTGACGTTCGCTCATCCGGCCTTTCGGCCGATTGAGACGTATTGGATGCCGTGGCGGGCGACGACCGCCGGGTCGTAGAGATTGCGGCCGTCGAAGATGACGGGGGTCTTGAGCTGGTCCCGTATGAGCTCAAAGGACGGCGCCCGGAAGTTCTTCCATTCGGTGGCGATCAGCAGTGCATCGGCGCCGCGCAGCGCCGCCTCCTTGGTGCCGCACAGTGTGAGGTCGTCGCGCTGGCCATAGATCTGCTGCGCCTCGTTCATCGCCTCGGGATCATAGGCCTGCACCTTAGCGCCGGCTTGCCACAGCGCCTCCATCAGCACCCGGCTTGGCGCCTCGCGCATGTCGTCGGTGTTGGGCTTGAAGGCTAGCCCCCACAACGCAAAGGTTTTGCCGGCGAGGTCGCCGTTGAAATGTGCCTTCAGCTTGTCGAACAGCACAGCCTTCTGGGCGTTGTTTCGCGCCTCGACCGAATGCAGCAGCACCGGCTCGAAGCCGACATCGCCGGCGGTGCGGATCAAAGCGCGCACATCCTTGGGAAAACACGAGCCGCCATAACCAAGGCCGGGATAGATGAAGTGGTAGCCGATGCGCGGGTCCGAGCCGATGCCCTTGCGCACCTCCTCGATGTCGGCGCCGAGCAGCTCGGCTAGGTTCGCCATCTCGTTCATGAAGCTGATCTTGGTCGCCAGCATGCAGTTGGCGGCGTATTTGGTGAACTCGGCCGAGCGCACGTCCATCACGATCATCTTCTCGTGGTTGCGGTTGAACGGTGCGTAGAGCTCGCGCATCACCTCCTCGGCAGCCTCGCTGTCGGTGCCGACGATGATGCGATCGGGCTTCATGCAGTCGGCGACCGCGGAGCCCTCCTTGAGGAACTCCGGATTGGAGACGACGTCGAATGAAAGCTCCTCGCGGCCCCTGGTCTTCAGGGCAGCCGCGATCGCCTCGCGCACCTTGTCGGCGGTACCCACAGGCACCGTCGACTTGGTCACCACGATCTTCGGCCCAGCCATCTCGCGGCCGATGGCATCGGCCACCGACAGCACGTATTTGAGGTCGGCCGAGCCGTCCTCGCCCTGCGGTGTGCCGACGGCGATCATCTGGATCTCGCCATGGCGCACGGCGAGCGCTGCATCCGTCGTGAACACGATACGCCCGGCGGCATGGTTCTCACGCACCAGGGCCTCCAGACCCGGCTCGAAGATCGGGATGAAGCCCTGGTTCAGCCGCTCGACCTTGGCTGCATCGACATCAACGCAGACGACGTCATGCCCGACCTCGGCCAACACAGCCGCCTGAACAAGACCGACATAGCCAATCCCAAATACTGTGAGGTTCATCCAGTCCGTTCCTGTCTGTTGTTGATGTCGAAGCGCGGGCTTTTGCCCGTCATTTCAATGTGCACGCGACCGAGCCTTCGAACTGGCACGGCTCGCCCGGGGCGGTGAAGGCGACGCGGTCGACGGCCATGCTCACCGGCTTGCCGGGATCGGTAAACCGCCCCATCCATTCGCTGAGCGTGCCGGTGCCCCACAGGCTGAAGAAGATCTTCTGCGGGTGGCTCGGCAGTTGCGAAGGCTCGGTCACCTCATGCACCAGCTGGCCGTTGACGAACCAGCGCAGCCGCTCCTTCTCCCAGACGAAGGCATAGTCGTTGAAACCCTGGTCGGCGCCGCCGGGCACATCGACGAGCTTCTCGTCATTGGACTTGCCGCCGACATAGGCGTTGACCTGCACCTTCGAGGGATCCTTGGTCAGGACCTCGAAATCGATCTCGTCATGCGGCTTTTTGTGCACCGGCCCGATATAGGTGAAGAAGGCGGCGTTCAGGCCCGAGCCGGTGCCGGTCTTCATGCGCGCCTCGTAGGTGCCGTAGCCGAAGCGTTCCTTGGTCTGCACCTCGCCGCAGGAATAGTCGCGGTTCTTCAACGGCTTCTTCTCGAAGCTCAGAACCAGGTTGCCGTCGGCAACCTTGACCTGCTCCTTCGACCAGGTGCAGTTCTGGTGCTTGCCATTGTCCCATCCGTCCGAGATGAACCAGCGCGAGGCGCTGAGCGTGTCGAAGGTCTCGATGAAGGACTTGCCCGTGGCGGCCTCCTGCGCCACGGCACCACCCGAAGCGCCGAGCAGGCCGGCGAGAACGACCGACACCCCCAACGCAGTGGCACGGCCGAGAGATTGGCTCGGGCTGTAATCCTTGACGTTCGCGTTCATAGGTCATCCTTGTGTCTTCGCGCCTCCCGCCCGGAAACCGCATTGCCACACCGGCCGGAGATGCCCCCAGCCGGACGAAAAATCCTCCCATCCTCCCGAAAGTCAGGCCCCGTCGCGTCGGGCCTAGAACTGGCGCTGGGCCTCCCCCTGCGCCAATCGTGCCGATGATTCCTCATCGGTCTCGCGACCTTCATCGGCAAAAATGTCCAGCGAATGACGAAGGCCGGAGACAAAGTCCTTTTGCCGTCCCAGCACCTCGATCCGGCGTAGACAGGCCTTCAGCGATTCCGTCAGCTGGTCCATCTCACGTACTCGCAGCACGGAAACCGCGGAATTGTCCATGGCTTCGACAAGGAAGGCGGCATTGGCGGAGACCGCCTCGTAGCGGTTCCGGATGCCGGTTCGTTCCGCCTCGATACCGGCGGCGAGCTCGTCGAGCGCACGCGACAGCTGCCCGAAGCGGGCCTCGTCGGTCTGCCGGTCGCGGTCGGGGCTGCGGGTTCGGAAAGCAAAGATCGATGCCATGCGCCCTACCCCGCCTTCGCGGCCGAACCGGCCATCAGGTAGCGTGGACGTGCAGCGCCGCTCTCAGTCGCCGACGGATTGCCACGCCGTAGCGGCTCGAGCTTGTCGAACGCCACGCCTTTTGCCACGGCCGCCAAATTCGCCGCCGAGCCGAAGGCAAAACCCATCGCGCTGGGAAGTCCGTTGGCGGCCTTGAGATCGAGGAAATGCCGCAGCCGATACTTGTCGCGCACATGCCGCTCATGGCGGCGCAGGACACGTCGCTGTCCGGCTGTCAGTCCGGCAAGCGCCAAAAGGTCGAGGTCGGCATCGGCCAGCCGCTTCAAATCCTCGGTGCGATGCTGGCCGCTCAGCGAATTGGGCCGCACCACGGCGCAGTAGCCACAGGAACGGATCAGCTTGAAGCGCGCGCCCGAAGCCAGTGCCCGCGCATAGAGCGCATAGTCCTCGCCGAGGCGCAGCTGCTCGTCATAATGCAGGCCGTGCTCGGCGAGCATGGCGCGCCGCATCACCGGCTTGAGGAAACCCAGTTCGCCGCGCCTTGCGCCACGCTGGGAAATGTTGCCGGCGACGAAGCCGGCAAGGTCGAGCTCGGTCGGATCGGCGTTGAATTGCTCGATGCTGCCCGACAGCACGTCGCGCACCGACGCGTGTTCGACAAACACGATGTTGTCAGCGACGAGATCCCAGTCATCGCCGCCCACTAGCTTCGAAAACCGTCCCGGCAGGAAGAAATCGTCAGCATCGAGGATGCTGATCAGCGGTGCTTTGGAATGCCGTATCGCCATGTTGCGGGCGAAGGACGGGCCGCGATTGACGTCCAGCCGCAGCACCAGAAGCCTGCCGCTGCCATCGTCGGCGGCACGCGCCACGGCCTCGGTCGCATCGGTCGAAGCGTCGTCTACGACAACCACCTCGGCCACCTCGGGCTCCAGCAATGCGGAGGCGATGGCCGTTGTGATCGTTTCGGCTGCGTTGCGCGCAGCAATGATGACACAGACGTCGGATCCGCTCACGTCGGTTGCCTTTCGTCATAGCCCGCCGACGCCAGAGCTATATTGCACCTGCTAACAAGGGAACCCCAACTTTTGTTACGGCAATTCACGCTCGGGGTCTGAATGTTTTGCCGTCGACTGTGCCGGTACCTAGCTTTCCAAGGTGTACAGGCGCGTCACATCGATCACGCGGAGCGCTCCGACAAACGGCAACACCGGCGTCGCGAAATCACACGAGAAGATATCCCTAGGAGATTTTGACAGTCAGGAAGACGGCAGCGATTCTGCCCGGACATGCGGTCCGTGGCCATGGTTTCCAGGCCTAGTGCGCGCTGCCTTTGGGCGTCATGTCGTCAGCTGGAACGGTTGCGGCACCTTCAGTCGCGGTCTTCGGCTTCGCGGCTTCAGCCGGTTTCGGCCCGGCCCGCAGCACCATTGCCAGCACGACGAGAAAGTATCCGACCTGAAGAACAACCGCGCATATCACCGCGCGCAGCAAGATCGTGCCCCAGCCGGCAGCATCCATGTAGGACCACAGCGCCACGACAGCGATGACCATCGCCATGCCGAACACGAATTTGGGTAAAGTCATGTCAGCTGATCGTCAGGCCAGAGGCATCGGCACTGATTTCGTCGCCATGTTGCTTGCAACTCCCCTTGCCCTGAAAGCTTCCGCCCATGTCCGTTCCTTCGTTTTGTTTTGATGCCGGCGCGGCCCCAGCCGCTCGACCCGAAGAACGTCATTCCACTATATTGGCCCGCCCAACTGTCAGCAAGCGGAGCCTCTTGGAGGGTGAGTCTAGATGGCAAAGATGAATGCTGCATTGCACCGTCCGACGATGCCGCAAGTCGAAACCATTTTTAGTTTCGATGGCGTTATTTCAGAATTTTTGGCAACACCAGGCGGTTCAAGAAATATGTTCGTACCTTGCGACGCACATTGCGTGGCCAAACGACAGCACGCCGCAGATGTAATTCAAGCCATTTCCACTTCAACAGTGTTTCCGATTCTGCATAGCCATTAATCTTGTGGACACAAAACTGTCGCATTGAACTCTTTTTGTGCACGCCATGCACGGTTCTTGGACATCTACTGGCCCAAATATTTCACGCGTCAAAAAAACGTGTGTTGCGGCGCAGCATACCGACCATATCCTGACACGGGGCGATTCTGGGGCGATTTATCGACCAATTGGAGTTGCAGCATGAGGGATCTAGCCAAGTCGACAAGCTTGGAGCTTCCACATATGGCCGCCGACCTTCCTCCGCTCGGTGGCGTGGCCAAGCGCGGATTCGACATCGTCGGTGCCGGTCTCGGGATCGTCGCGCTGAGCCCGTTGTTCCTGCTCATCGCGCTTCTGGTGAAAGTCTCGGACGGCGGCTCGGTCTTCTACGGCCATCGCCGCATCGGCCGCGGCGGCCGTATCTTCCAGTGCCTCAAGTTCCGCACCATGGTTCCCGACGGCGATGCGGTTCTGGCCGCCCATTTCCGTGACGACCCGGAAGCCCGGGCCGAGTGGGAGGCAACACGCAAGCTCAAGGACGACCCGCGCGTGACCCGTGTCGGCACCGTGCTGCGCAAGCTCAGCCTCGACGAGCTGCCGCAGATCATCAACATCCTGCTCGGCGACATGAGCATCGTCGGCCCGCGCCCGGTGGTCCGCGACGAGCTTGAATATTACGGCAAGGCGGTCGTCTTCTACCTAAAGTCTCGGCCGGGTCTCACCGGGCTGTGGCAGGTCAGCGGCCGCAACGACGTCTCCTATGACAGCCGCGTGGCGTTCGATCGCCACTATGTCGAGAACTGGTCGCTCGTCGAAGACATCCGCATCATCCTGAAGACGGTTCCGGCCGTCTGCATGTCGCGCGGCAGCTACTGATCCTGCCGCAATCGGGCCGCGCCCTTGCCGGGGCGCGTGGCCATCCGCCACGGCGTGTCAGCCGTAGCACAGGAACGGACAAAACCCTTGAACCATAACGGCTTTCATCCGCGCACGCGGCGCCTGTTCAGCCTCGGCTGCGCGCTCTGCCTCACCCTGGCCTTTTCGGCAGCAACTGCCTCCGCCGAGGACTACAAGCTCGGCACCCAGGACAAGCTGACCATCCGCGTCGTCGAATGGCAGACCGTCGAAGGCGCCTTCCGCGACTGGTCCTCGGTCAGCGGCGACTACACCGTCGGCCCCTCCGGCAAGCTGTCGCTGCCGTTCGTCGGCGAGACCGAGGCCGCAGGCAAGACGACCGCCGAGATCGCCGAGACGATCGGCAAGACGCTGCAGGACAAGTTCGGCCTGTCCGACCGCCCGGAAGCTTCGGTCGAGGTCGCGCAGTTCCGCCCGTTCTACATCTCCGGCGACATCCAGAGCCCGGGCCAGTACGCCTACGCGCCCGACCTCACCGTGCTCAAGGCGATCAGCATTGCCGGCGGCATGCGTCGCGGCACCGATGGCGCCGGCACCGAACGCAACCTGATCACCGCTGAAGGCAGCCACGCCGTGCTGTCCGACGAGCAGCTCCGCCTGATGGTGACGCAGGCGCGCATCGATGCCGAGCTCGCCGGCAAGACCGAATTCGCCGCCCCCAAGGACATCGCCTCCTTGCCGGCGGTCGACGGCATGGTCGCCAACGAGACCGCCATCATGGCCTCGCGCCAGAAAAAGCTCACGCTCAGGCTGCAGGCGCTCGACAACCTCAAGGGCCTGCTCGAGCGCGAGATCGTGTCGCTCGGCCAGAAGTCGGAGACGCAGAACCGCCAGGTCGAGCTCGCCAAAAAGGAGCTCAGCGGCATCGACACGCTGGCCCAGAAGGGCCTGGTCGTGAACACGCGCGTGCTGTCGACCGAGCGCTCCATCGCCGAGATGGAAGGCAAGATCCTCGACCTTGAAACCGCCATACTGCGGGCCAAGCAGGACATCAGCAAGGCCGAGCAGGAGGCGATCGACCTCAAGAACGACGCCGAATCCGAACTGGCGGTCGAACGCCAGAAGACCGTCGGCGAACTCAATGCGGTGACGCTCAAGCTCGGCATGCAAAAGGGCCTGATCGCCGAAGCCGGCGGCACGGCGCCCGCCGCGGCCGGCGCCGAACAGCCGACGTCCTTTGTCCTCGTCCGCAAGGGCAGCGATGGCAAGAGCAAGGAAGTCACCGCGGCCGAAGACACCCCTATCCTGCCCGGCGACGTGATCAAGGTCGTGCGGTCCGGCATCCCGCTCGTCCGGTAGGCCGGCAGGTCAGGCGCGATGCGGATCAGGAAGTCGTCGCTGGTCGAACCCGGCCGCAACACGCTGTATGGCGCGTTTGCGGTCGCCGTTTCGTTCTTCGTCTTCGCCTATTCCTTCCGCATCGGCCAGGCCTCGATCCTGATGTATTACGCGGTCTGGCTGCCGCTGATGCTGGTCGACTACCGCTTCACGCTCCTCCGCCTCGCGCAGTCACCGCAGCTGCTGGCCTTCGCGCTGCTGGCCTGCCTGTCCTATTTCTGGTCCGACGCGCCTGACGTCACCGCGCGCGCGGCCCTCCAGTACCTCACGCATGTCGTCTGCGCCGTCATTGCCGCCCGCGTGATCGATGCGCGCACACTGTGCATCGGTGCCATATCAGGCATCGCCGTCATCCTCGGCTACTCGATGCTGCAGGGCGGCTACGTTTACGACGCGCTCGACGGCACCTACAGTTTCGTCGGCGCCTTCGGCTCCAAGAACCAGCTCGGTTTCTACGCCTCGCTCGGCGTGCTGTTCGGCTGCTACTTCGCGCTGTTTTTGACCCGCGGCCGCATCGCTCGCCTCCTTTCCCTCGGCGTCGTCGCTCTTTCGGCCGCATCGCTGGTGCTGTCGCAATCGGCGACCTCGATGCTCGCCACGCCCGCGGCCATCGCCATGGTCGTCGCCATCGCCGGGCTGGAAGCGTTCTCGCCAAGCAACCGCAGGATCTTCTTCGCCGCCGGTCTCGCGCTTGCCGGCGCAGCCGTGCTGGCCGCCCTCAATGTCGGCGCGGTCGACATGGTGCTCGGCGCCTTCGGCAAGGATTCGACGCTGACCGGCCGCACCTATCTCTGGCAGCAGGGTATTGATGCTGCGGCCAACACACCGCTGCTCGGCGTCGGTTACGCCGCCTACTGGGTGCAGGGCTTTTCCGAGGCCGAACGGCTGTGGAGCGAATTCTACATCCCCGCCCGCACCGGCTTTCATTTCCACAACACCTACATCGAAGCGCTGGTGGAAACAGGCTATGTCGGCGCCATCATGATCGTGCTGCCGCTGCTCGCCATCCTCAGGCTCTGCATCACGCGCCTGCTCTCCGACGGCGACTGGACCGAAGCCTTGCTGCAGACAGGCCTGCTCGCGCTCCTGGTCATCCGCTCGTTCTTCGAGGTCGACATCCTCCAGCCCTACGTCATCGGCTCGTTCCTGCTCTATTACTGCTGGGCCCGCGCCAAGGAACCGGCGGCACTGCGAAGCTCTGCTTCGGCATCGGACTGGCGCCCGCACAGCCCTTCCATGTCATCGAACAACGTCGTTCAAGGCATTCAGAGGTAGCGCAGCCTGCCAGCACCGCGCGGCCCTCGAACCAGAGTACCAGCCGTCTGCCAATTCCTCAGCGACGTCATGGAACTGTCGGTCGTTTCGGGAATTGATTCATCTGATATTGCTGGAGCCGACACCATGCCGACGCCACTCCAACCGCAACGCCCCGAAAAGGGTGAGCAGCGCACAGAGTTGTATTTCGTCGCGGCCACGATGCTGGCGATGGCAACAACGATGCTCCACACCAATGCGACGGCCTTCATCCTGGTAATGCATCTCCTGCAGTGACCGGCGTCGCCAGTTGACAGGCGTCCAGGCACAGAATCGGACTGTTGCCGCGCAACTGCCGCCGAGCGGCAACACGCGGGATGCACCGCTGGCAGGGCGGTTGCGGGTCATGCCTTGATCACGGGAGTCATCGATGGATTGGACAGACTGGTTCTATCTCGCGGTGGTGTTCGGGGCGTCGAGTGCGGTGCTGTGGATGATGGGCGCATGATTGGCCGCGTCTGGCCTCGGCTTGCAGATGTCGTCGCGCCACCGCGCAATGTCCGGCTCAACTCTCTGCACGCGCTGTAACAGGACTTTTTCTCGCAGCGCCATTTCGGCGGAACCGAAGCCGGCCCGGTCGGTTAGTCACCTGGGCGGGCGGCCAAAAATTCGAGAGGAAAGAGATGAAACATGCACGCGCAATCGCGATCGTGATCGCGTCAGCGACGCTGGCGGTGCCCGCCGCAGCCGAGGACGCCGCCAAGCCGGCTGCGCAGGTGGATAGCTCCATCACAGCCAGCACCGGCGCAAAGGCCGATCTCGGCACCGTCATGTCGGCCATCGAGGCCAGCCGGAGCACCGCAACGGCGATCCAGGCGATGACGACAGTCGGCAGCGTCCATGTCGTCAAGGTGTCCGATATCGTCAATGGCGGCGACAAGCAGGCGCTGGACAAGGCGGTCAGCGACAATGAGGCCGACATCACCGGCGTGCAGGCCGCGATCATGGCCAACAGCGCGCTGAAGAAGCAGATCGACGCCCAGACTGTCGGCATCTCGGCCATCGTTGCTGCCAGCATCGCTGCCGATGGCGCGGTTACGGTCTTCGTCAGGTAGCAACCTCGCCAGGACCGCGCGGCGTTGGCCCGGTGACATGAGTGCCGGGCCAACGTTGGCCAAATCCGAAAAGTCTTGATCCAGCCGATTTTGTCCGCCCGCCCGGCAACAAACTGCGCTATGCAGCGCGTGTCAGCTGGCGCGATCCGGGCCGGCGCCGCAACAGGTGCTTTCGCCCACCCCGATGACATCCCAGACCGCTACGGCACCCGAACAGCGCTTCGCCGCCTTCCGCCACGGCGCGTTCTCGCGCTACTGGGTGGCGCGCTTCCTCGGCACCTTCTCGACCCAGATCATCTCGGTCGGCGTCGGCTGGCAGGTCTATGACCTGACCCGCGATCCGTTCGACCTCGGCCTTGTCGGCGTCATCCAGTTTGCCCCCGCGCTGCTTCTCGTTCTGGTCACCGGCGTCGTGGCCGACCGTTTCGGCCGCAGGCTGATCATGGGCCTGTCCGCCCTTGTCGAGGCCGCCTGTGCCGCAGCACTGCTGGCGCTGACCTTCCACGGTCTGGCAACCCCCTTGCCGATCTTCGCCGTGCTCGCCGTCTTCGGCATCGCGCGCGCCTTCTTCGGCCCGGCATCGGCGTCGCTGGTCGCCAACCTCGTGCCGTCGGAAGATTTCGCCAATGCGGTCGCCTGGAATTCGTCGGCCTGGCAGACGGCGACGATCGTCGGCCCGGTCGCCGGCGGCCTGCTCTACGGCCTGTCGCCCGAGGTTGCCTATGGGGCTGCCGCAGCCCTGATGCTGGCGTCGACGGCGCTGATCTTCTCCATCCCCCGGCCGGTCCAGCGCAGCGAGACCGACAAGCCGTCCGTCGAGACGCTGTTCGCCGGTTTCCGCTACATCTGGGGCGAAAAGGTCGTGCTCGGCGCCATCTCGCTCGACCTCTTCGCCGTGCTGCTGTCAGGGGCAGTGGCATTGCTGCCGGTCTATGCGCGCGACATCCTCGACCTCGGACCGTGGGGCCTCGGCCTGCTCCGCGCCGCGCCCGGCGTCGGCGCCATCATCGTCGCCGTATGGCTCGCCGGCCACCCGATCCGCGACCATGCCGGCAAGGTCATGTTCGTCTTCGTGGCACTGTTCGGCGTCGCCACCGCGGTCTTCGGCATATCTACGATCCCGTGGCTGTCGATTGCAGCGCTGGCACTGCTCGGCGCCACCGACATGGTCAGCGTCTACATCAGGGAAACACTGATCCAGCTGTGGACGCCCGACCATGTCCGTGGCCGCGTCAACGCGGTCAACGGCGTCTTTGTCGGCGCTTCCAACGAGCTCGGCGAGTTCCGCGCCGGCACCATGGCCGCGCTCATCGGCACAGCACCCGCCGTCGTCTTCGGTGGCATCGGCGCCATCGCCGTCGCAGGCATCTGGGCCTGGACATTCCCTGCCCTGCGCAAGGTCAGGCACCTCGACCGGCACGTCTGAACGTTCCGATCCGGGCTGCTTTGCCGGCGTTGCAAATATCGCAACGTATTCATACATTCCTCTACATCGATTAGGCGATTGCGATGCTTGCCCCGCCAGATCGCGGCAATGAAGAACACTGTGCGAGCATCGGGATAGTGTGGAATGACCATGGCCAATGTGGATGACAACGACCTCGCCTTGATCAACAAGCTGATCTCGGAAGTCGAGCGATCGCAGAACGAGCGCTCCGCCGACGATTTCCTCGCATTGTTTCGCCCCGACGCCGTCTGGGTCACCGCTTTCGGCCGGCGCTTCACCAGCAAGGCCGAGATCGCCGACTTCACCCGAAAGGTGCTGACGCCTGACCTGGGCGACCAGTATGCGCGCTATGACGTTGCCCATGTCACCATGCTGAGCCCTGAGGTCGCGGCGGTGAATGTCCGCCAGCGCCCGGTCCACAAGGATGGCACGCCGATCGCAGGCGAACTGGAAGGTTCGCCGCTTTACATGCTGGTGAAGGAGGGTGGCCGCTGGATGATCGGCGCCGGCCAGAATACCAAGGTACAGACAGCAGCGATCGACACGCAGCAGGGCGAGATCGACGCCCGCGACGGCAAGAAATAGACCTCAGTCCTTTGCCGGCTCGCCGAAGATCCTGGCCAGGAATTCGTCGAGCCAGCGCTTGAGATGCATGTCCCAGATCAGCCGGCCGCCGAGATGGTCGCGGCCGGGCTGGGCGCCCGGCAAAACGAAGCGCTCGGCCCCGCGCACCACCCAGCGCTGCATCATCACGCGTGTCAGTTCGGCGTGGAACTGGATGCCCCAGGCGTTGTCGCTATAACGGAAGGCCTGGTTGGGATAGCTGTCCGACGATGCCAGCAGCACTGCATCCCTGGGCAGCGAAAAGCCCTCACGGTGGAACTGGTAGACCATCTCAGGCCAGTGCATCAGCTTGCGGCCTTCCTCGGTCGCCTTGATCGGATACCAGCCAATCTCGACAAGCCCCTCGCCATGGCCTTCGACCTTGCCGCCGAGATGGTTGACCAGCATCTGCGCTCCGAGGCAGATGCCGAGAAAAGGCCGATTTTCCCTGAGCGGTACCGCCAGCCAGTCGGTCTCGCGGCGCACGAACTCGTCGTGGTCGTTGGCACTCATCGGGCCGCCGAAGACCACCGCACCGGCATGTCCGTCGAGTGTGTCGGGCAGCTGGTCGCCCAGCGGCGGCCGGCGGATGTCGAGGTCGAAGCCATTCTCGATCAGCACATGGCCGACGCGGCCGGCACTCGAATGCTCCTGATGCAGCACCACCAGGACCTTGGGTCGCGCCTTGCCCGGCATTGGCTGCTACTCGTCCGCTTCAGGTCCGATCGAGCGCTGCGCCTTCTCAGCCGCCTTACGCTTGGCTTCAACGCGGTCGCGGCTTTCCACGCCGATCAGCTCGGCGATGCGCCAGATGGTGTTGTCCTCCATCTCGTGCAGCTCGCCGTCGGCATAGACGATCTCCCACATCATGCCGATGAAGTCCTTGCGCGCCTGGTCGTCGAGGCTGCGCTTGAGCACGCTGGTGAAGGCGTAGAGATCGATCGCCTCGTTGTCGGCCTGCTCGCCGGCCTTGACCAGCCGGTCGAGCTCGCTGCCCGAAATTCCGTAGCTCTGGCTCAGCAACTGCTTGACCCGCTCCCACTCGACGTCCTGCCGGTCGCCGTCGGCGTCCATGACATGATACATCAGCGCCGCCGCGGCAACGCGCGGATCGTCCTCGCGGTTCGCCTTTGACCCCGCAGCCGGCAGGTCCTTCAGAAACGAAATCATGCGTTCGAACATCACCAAATCCTGTTTGGGCCAAACCTAGATCTAGGGTCGAGCTGTAATCAAAACAAACGGAACCGCTTCTGGGCGTTTTCCCGCTCCACCTCGGGGTCGACGCCGGGGTCGTCGGGCAAGCGGATCGGTTCGGCCTTGTCGTCGTCGGTTAGCGTCGCGCCATCGGTCGCCGGCGGCACCGCGCGCGCAGGCACCGGCTGCGCTGCCACAGTCTCCGGCACCACCTCATCCTCGACGATCACATCAACGATGTCGTCGCCGGCCGGCTGAGCTGCCGGAATGCTCGGGATCGACACCCGCTCGGCCGGCTCGTCGTCCTGTTCGATCAGATGGCCGAGCCGCTCTTCCGGCGCCTTCCATTCGAAGGCGTCGAGCCTGCCGGTCACCGGCGAGAACGGCGCCCAGCGCTCCGATACCACGCCATCCGCCACCCAGGCCGGGTCGCGCGGCGCGCGCACGGCGCGCGACAGCCATTGCCGCACCTTGCCCTGGTCGCCGCTCTGCGCTTCCTCGATGTCAGCCAGCAAAAGATAGGCGCCTTCGCGCGGCTGCATCCGCGCCGCGGCCTCTGCCTCGGAGCGTGCCAGCTTGTAGTCCTGTGCTTCCAGTGCCGCCCGCGCCACGGCGAGCGAGGATTCCGGGTGGTTCTGCTTCAGCGATTGCAGCTTCTTCGCCCGCGCCAGCCGGTCGAGCACGGCATCGCCAGGGCGGCCATGGACGTAGAGCTCGGCGATGTCGGGCAGCGGCTCCGTCTTCCAGGCGGTTTCCAGCACCTTCGAGCCCTTGCGCACGTCGTTCTGGCGAAACAGCGCCCTGGCGGCAATCGCCGCCGCCGGGCCGAAACCGGGCCGCAGCCTGTTGGCTTCAAGCGCTGCGGTCCGCGCGGCATTGAAATCGCCTTCGAACAGCGACATCGCCTTGGCGGTCAACAGCACCGCACGTTTGTTGTTGGCCACGTCGCGCTCGATCTGGCGCGTCGACTTCTGCGCATCGATGAGCGCCAGCGCGCCATCCCAGTCGCCGCGCTCGCACTTTTCCTCGAGGGTCGAATCGGCGGCCCAGCCAAGCTGCGGCGCAAGGCCGGCGGCACGGCCGGCATAGTGGCGCGCCGCGGCACGATCGCCCAGCCGTTCGGCTTCGAGATAGAGCCCGCGCAGGCCGAGCAGCCGCATCTCGGGATCGTCGAGCATCGCCTCGAACTTCTGCCGCGCGGTGTCGTGGTCGCCTTCCAGCAGCGACGCCTGGGCATCGAGCAGCAGGATCAGCGGCTCCTGGTCGGAGTTGATCAGCTTGGCGGCTTCCTTGTTCTTCTTGCGCGCAAGGGCCGCGTCGCCCGCTCCGGCAGCGATCATGCCGGTCGACAGCGCCTGATAGCCGCGGTCACGCCGGCGGGCGCGAAAATGCCGGGCGATGGTGAAAGGGCTATTCCAAACCGCTTTGGTGAGCCACCAGCTCAGCATCACTGCTGCAACGATGGCGGTAATCGCCACCGCCGCCACCATCAGGCTGACCTTGTACTGATAGCCGCTGAAGGTCACGACCATGTCGCCGGGACGGTCCGCCAGCCAGGCAAAGCCCAGCCCGAGCGCAAAGACGATGGCCAGATAAAACAGGATACGGATCATCTGGCGTCCCTCATGCCTTCATCGCGCCGGCGACAAGCTTGTCGACAAGCGTTTCGACGTCGAGCCGCGCCTTGAGCTTGGATACGAAGTCGGTACCCGCAGCCTTCGCCGTCTTGGGCAGCGTGTCGTATTCGGCCAGCGCCTTGGCGAAATCGCCCTGGTTGACCGCCACCTCCATGCGCGCCACCGTCTCTGGCACGCCGTTGCCCTCGACCGCCCCGATCGGCCGCACCTGAACCAGCTGCTCGGCGCTCGACACCAGCCGTTCGAGGATGCCGGCATCCTCGTTGACCGGCTTGGCCGCCGCGATCATCGCGTTCGCGGCCGCATCGGTTTCGGCCACTATGTCAGCGCGCGTCGGCACGCCTTTTTCGGCATGCGCCCTGAGTGCCGCCAGTTCCGGCGCCTCGGGGGAAATCGCCGCGAAGGTTTCGAGCTCGGCGCCGAAACCCGCCCCCCGGTCGACCGCAGCCTTCAGCGCCGAGGCCGCGATCGCCAGCGCGATCTTGGGCTGCGATGCCTGCGCATCGACCTTCGAGGTGAGCGCGGAGATGGACTGCTCCAGCGTCGCGATCTTGCCGTCGTCAGCAGTCGCCGCCTCGCCAGCCGACTTCACTGCCGCGTCCAGCCCGGTGACACGCTCGGTGAGTGCTGCGATCTCGCTCGACGCGCCGTTGTTCTGGCTGAGCGAGGTCACTGCCGTTTCGACCTGCTTGATACGGCCGTCGAGCGCGGCAAGCGCCTCATTCGATCCGGCCTGGCCGGCCGTGGCTTTCAGCGCCTCGATATCCGACTTCACCTGCTGCACCGCTGTAGCCAGGCCGTCGACGTCGCCCTTCAGCGAGGCCCCGCCATTGGCCGCTGCACCGAGGTCGGCCAGTTGAGACTTCAGCGAGGCAATTTCAGTCTGCATCTGTTCGTTGTCGCCAGTTCCGGCGCCGGGCGCGCCAAGCACGCCGGCATATTGCAGCCCACCGGCCACCAGCAGCGCAATCACACCGCCCGCCAGGCCCGGCAGCAGCCCGGAGGCAGACTGACGCCCAGATGAGGCCGCAACCGAAGGCGCCGCACTTGTCGCGCGCGACCCAGCCGAGCTCGACGAAGATGCACTCGACGATGCCTCAGCCTTGGCCGTTTCGGCCGGCTTACCGTTGTCGAAGCTGTAGTCGTAGGAGGCATAGCCGCTGTCGCCCTTCGCCGCAGTCTCCGCCGACAGTGTCTCTGCCGAAGCCGTGGCCTCGTCGCCGACCGTCGCCGCGACCGCTTCGGCCGCTGCTTCAGGCTTGGCAGCCGCTTCGACGCGCGACACGGCGCCGGGCTCCAGCTCGATCGTCACCGGATCGCGATGCGTCTTCGAATGGCGCGTCTTCGGCGTCTTGACCATGCTGGGGGCTCCGCGATTTAGTTGGCATAAATCCCGCAGCAGATGCGGGTTCGAAGATCAAAAACCAGTAACATCCACCGTCCCGCGAAAAAAGGCCGGTTGATGGCAAGTAGCCTTCCCGTCAGTCCGGATCGCCAAGAAGCGCCAGCAGCGCGTCCTCGTTCGGATCGCGCGCGACCTCGACCCTGAGCCCGCCGACCAGCGCCGAAGCGATGCGGCCGGACAGGCAAAGGCAACGCGCGTTGCGCATCAGGAAATCCGCCTCGGCCTGCATTTCCATCAGCGACCCGAAGGCGGCGGCCGCGCGCGCCGAGTAAACGAGCACGGCGTCGATTGGTTGCCCGCCAAGCTGCTGGCGCACGAAGGACGGCGCCGGATTGAGCGCGACAGTGTCATAGGTTTCGATCGGCACCACCCGCACGCCGTTGACGCCAAGGCGACGTTCGAATTCCGGCATCCGCACCCGGCCGCACAGATAGGCAACCGTCGCCTTGCCGAGTTCGATGGAGATCATGTCGGCAAGCGCAACCGCGTCGCCAGGACCTTCGTTGACCGAGTAGAAGCCGGCCTTGCGCGCGCTTTCCGCCGTCTTTGCGCCCACGGCGTGACAGGGCAGGCCTCGCAGACGCTCGACCAGCCCGCTCGGGGCATGTCGCAATGCGTTGGCGCTTGTCACGGCGATCGCCGTCGCGCCGGACGGAACGCTTTCGCGCGCCACCGGCAGCGGCCGCGTTTCGGAAAGTGGCAAAAGCACCGGTTCGAAGCCGAGCGCTTCAAGGCGCCGCGCGGTGCGGGTGGCGCCGGGTTCCGGCCTCGTCACCAGCACCCGCTGTGCCATCTAGCTCCATCCCTCGAAGAATGTCGTGCCGGCTCGTGCCCGCACCTCGTCGCCGGCATTGCGGCCGATCTCGGCGGCATCCGCCACCCTGCCCTCGGCCTTGGCCTCGTGCCACAGCGTACCATCCGGCGTCAGGATAAGCCCAGAGAAAGAAAGCCTGTCGCCGTCAATCTCGGCGTAACCGGCGATCGGTGTCCGGCATGAGCCGTCGAGGGCCGCCAGAAACGCCCGCTCGCAGGCCAGTGCCTGGCCTGTGGGCTTGTGGTCGATCGCCTGGAGCATGTTGGTGACATCGGTGTCGCCGATCCGGCTTTCGATACAGATGGCACCTTGCCCGGGGGCCGGCGGAAAGACGTCGAGCGCCATCAGGTCGGTAATGACCTCTTCGAGCCCGAGGCGCCGCAGGCCGGCATTGGCAAGGATCGTACCCTGGGCCACGCCCTCGTCGAGCTTCCGCAACCGGGTCTGCACGTTGCCGCGGAACATCACCACGTCGAGATCGGGCCGCATGCGCCGGATCAGCGCCTGGCGCCTCAGCGACGACGAACCGACGACAGCACCTTGCGGCAGCTCCATGATGCTGGGCGCCGCGCGGCCGATGAACGCATCCCTTGGGTCCTCGCGCGGCAGGAACGCCGACAGTTCGAGTCCGTCGGGCAGCTGCGTTGGCATGTCCTTGGACGAATGCACGGCGATATCGATCTCGCCGGCATACATCGCCTCTTCCAGTTCCTTGGTGAACAGCCCCTTGCCGCCGGCCATCGACAGCGGGCGGTCCTGGATACGGTCGCCGCTGGTCGAAATCGTCACGATCTCGAACGCCTCTTCCGGCAGGCCATGTGCCGCCATCAGCCGCGCACGCGTCTCATGCGCCTGGGCGAGCGCCAGCAGGCTGCCGCGGGTTCCGATTCTCAAGGCTCTAGTTTGCATAGCGCTTGGTCCGTGATAACCCCGCGCTGGCGGGGCGGTCCCGTACCTCCTATCTAGGAAATTACCACCGGGCAATCATGCAGGGTAGCGACCAATTGATCCGTGTTCTTGGCATCGAGACGAGCTGCGACGAAACCGCGGCCAGCGTCGTTGCGCTCGAATCCGGGCAGCCACCCCGCATTCTGTCGAGCACCGTGTTCAGCCAGATCGAGGAGCATGCTGCCTTTGGCGGCGTCGTGCCGGAGATCGCCGCGCGCGCGCATGTCGAGGCGCTCGACGGCATCGTCGAGGCGGCACTCGAGGATTCTGGCGTTGCCCTTGAAGACATCGACGCCATCGCCGCCACCGCCGGTCCCGGCCTCGTCGGCGGGCTGATCGTCGGGCTGATGACAGCCAAGGCGATCGCCGCTTCAGTGGGCAAACCGCTGATCGCCATCAACCACCTCGAGGGCCACGCGCTGACCGCGCGGCTCACCGACGGCCTCGAATTTCCTTACCTCTTGCTGCTTGTTTCAGGCGGCCACACCCAGATCGTCCTGGTCCAGGGCGTCGGCGACTACCAGCGCTGGGCCACCACCATCGACGACGCGCTCGGCGAGGCCTTCGACAAGACCGCCAAGATGCTGGCTTTGCCTTATCCCGGCGGCCCCAATGTCGAAAAGGCGGCGCAGTCGGGCGACGCCACCCGCTTCGTCTTCCCGCGTCCAATGAAGGGCTCGGCCCAGCCCGATTTTTCCTTCTCCGGCCTCAAGACCTCGGTGCGCCAGGCAGCGACCTCGGTGGCGCCGCTCAGCGACCAGGATGTCGCCGACATCTGCGCCTCTTTCCAGGCCGCCGTCACCGACACGCTCAACGACCGAGTCAAGCGCGCGCTGGCCCGCTTCCGCGCCGAGTTCCCTGATACCGCAGCCCCCGCACTTGTCGTCGCTGGCGGCGTCGCCGCCAACAAGCAGATCCGCGCCATGCTGGAAAAGCTCTGCGCCAAGACCGGCTTTGCCTTCATCGCTCCGCCGATGGCGCTGTGCACCGACAATGCGGCGATGATCGCCTGGGCCGGCATCGAGCGCCTGCGCGCCGATCTCGTCGAGCCGGACGCATTCGATTTTGTGCCGCGCTCGCGCTGGCCGCTGGACAGCGTGTCGGCACCTGTGGTCGGTTCCGGCAGGCGGGGAGCCAAGGCATGAGCGCATACAAGGTCACGGTTCTCGGCGGCGGCGCCTGGGGCACGGCACTTGCGCTGGCCATGCTGCGCGCCGGCCATGCCGTCACGCTCTGGGCCCGCGACACAGACAGCGTCGCGGCGATCGCCAAGGGCACCAACCCGCGCTATCTCCCCGGCATCACCTTCGAAACCGGCATCGCCGCCACCACTGACCTTGCCCAGGCGCTTGCCGGCACCGATTGCGTGCTGGTCGTCACCCCTGCACAAGCCCTGCGCAGCGTGCTGACCGAGATCAAGCCGCATATAGCGGACGACGTTCCGCTTGTGCTCTGCGCCAAGGGCATCGAGCGCGACACCGGCAGGCTGCTGTCCGACATCTCCAGCGCGATCCTGCCCGACAATCCCGTGGCGGCGCTGTCCGGCCCAAGCTTCGCCACCGATGTCTCGCGCGGCCTGCCCACCGCCGTCGTCGTCGCCGCCGAGGACGAGGCGCTCGCCTCGGCGCTCGCGGTCCGCTTCTCCGCCGCCAACCTGCGCTGCTATTCCAGCGACGACCTGATCGGCGTCGAAATCGGCGGCTCACTGAAGAACGTCTTCGCCATCGCCGCCGGTGCGGTAACAGGTGCCGGCCTCGGCGCCTCGGCACAGGCAGCGCTCGTCACCCGTGGCTTCGTCGAACTGCGCCGCATCGGAGCTGCCTTCGGCGCCCGCCCCGAAACGCTGATGGGCCTGTCCGGCCTCGGCGACCTGATGCTCACCTGCTCGTCGGTGCAGTCGCGCAACTTCGCCTATGGCGTGGCGCTCGGCAAAGGCGAAGAACTCGCAGGCCGTCCGCTCGCCGAAGGCGTCGCCACCGCCCACATCGCCGCCCGCATCGCCCGCGAGCGTGGCCTCGACGCGCCGATCATCGAAGCGGTCGCCGCCCTGCTCGACAATGCCATCACCATCAACGAGGCCGTCGCCGGGCTGATGACCCGCCCGCTGCGCGCCGAAGCCGACTGAACACGGAGGACACGACACCGATGCTTTTCGCACTGATCTGCAAGGACAAGCCGAACCATCTCCAGGTCCGCCTCGACGCGCGGCCCGACCATGTCGCCTTCCTCAACGACCTCAATGCCAAGGGCGCGCTGAAATTCGCCGGCCCCTTCCTCGACGCCGACGGCAAGCCGGATGGATCGCTCGTCGTCATCGAAGCCACTGATCAGGCCGCTGCCCAGGCAATCGCCGGCACTGACCCCTACGCCAAGGCCGGCCTGTTCGAGAGCGTCCAGATCCGGCCGTGGAATTGGGTCTTCAACAATCCGGCCAGCGCCTGACCGCCAGCCAAGAGGGGACGACATGAGCGAGAAGAAATACTGGCTGTTCAAATCCGAGCCGTTCAAATTCTCCTTCGAGATGCTGAAGGCCAAGGGCAAGGACGGCACGCAGTGGGACGGCGTGCGCAACTACCTCGCCCGCAACAACATGCGCGCCATGCAGATCGGCGATCTCGGCTTTTTCTACCACTCCAATGAAGGGCTCGAAGTCGTCGGCATCGCCGAGGTCTGCGCGCTCGCCCACCATGACACCACGACCGAAGACCCGCGCTGGGAATGCGTCGACATCCGTTACCACAGCCCGGTTCCCAAGCCCGTCACCCTTGCCAACGTCAAGGCCAATCCGAAGCTCGAAAAGATGGCGCTGGTCACCTCGATGCGCCTGTCGGTCCAGCCGGTGACCCCTGACGAATGGCAGGAAGTCTGCCGCATGGCCGGGCTCGACAAGGCGCCGTGACCACGGCTTCCTCGACACGCCTGACGCCAGAGGGTGCGGCAAGCTTCATCCGCGCCAACACGGCGCTGATGCGGCCACCGCATGTGCCCGAGGTCGCACTCCATCTCGCTGACGAAGCGCATGACCTCTGGCACCGCACCGAGGAAGAGCTGTCCGAAATCGGCCTGCCACCGCCCTTCTGGGCTTTCGCCTGGGCCGGCGGCCAGGGTCTGGCGCGTTATGTTCTCGATCATCCCGAGACCGTTTCCGGCAAGCGCGTGCTCGACTTCGCCTCCGGCTCCGGTCTCGTGGCCATCGCTGCGATGAAGGCAGGGGCTGCACGCCTCACCGGCGCCGACATCGACCCGTTCTGCGAAACGGCAATCCGGCTCAATGCCGAGGCCAATGCGGTCGAGGTCGGCTTCATTGGCGCCGACCAGGTCGGGCGCGACGACGGCTGGGATGTCGTGCTCGCCGGCGACGTCTTCTACGAAAAGCCCTTCGCCGACCGGCTCGTGCCGTGGTTCGAAGCGCTTCGGGCCCGCGGCGCCGACGTGCTCGTCGGCGATCCCGGCCGCTCCTATTTGCCCAAGGACCGGCTCGAAAAGCTTGCCACCTACGAGGTGCCGGTCACCCGCGCGCTTGAGGACGCCGAGGTCAAGCGCACCACCGTCTGGCGCTTCGCCTGATCAGGTCTGCGTCTTCTCGGCTTCGTCGAGGATCCACGCCCTGAACGCCACGATGCGTGGGTCGTCGGCAGCGTTCTTGGGATAGACCAGGAAATAGGCGAACTCGCGTGACACCCGGATGCCGAGGTCGAATGGCCGGACCAGCCGCCCTTCCGACAGGTCGTTCGCCACCATGGCGAAATCGGCCAGCGCCACCGCGCTGCCGTCGATCGCGGCCTGCACCGCATCTGACGAGGTCGTGAACACCACCGAGCGGCTGTCGTCGAAGTCGTCGACCCCGGCGGCCGCCATCCACATGCGCCAGTTCGGCCAGGTCACGCCCTGCTGCGACCACTCGATATGCACCAGCGTATGGTGAAACAGGTCGCGCGGCACCCTGAGCGGCGGACCCGACGCCAGCAGCGCCGGGCTGCACACCGGGATGATCATGTTGTCGAACAGCCTGTCGGCGACCAGCCCGGGATACTTGCCCATGCCGAAGCGGATGGCGACATCGACGTCGTCGAGGTCGAAATCGCGCACCTCGTAGCTGATATCGAAGCGCAGCTCGATATCAGGATGCAGCTTGCGGAAGCTGTCGATGCGCCGCATCAGCCATTTCGAAGCGAACTGCGCGTCGAGCGTCACCTTCAGCAAGGCCGTACCGCGCGTCATCTTGCGGGCCCGCGACACCGCGCGGTTGAGCAGGTCGAGCGCGTCGACCGAGGCATCCACCAGCGCCGATCCCGCCTCGGTCAACCGGATGGTGCGGCTGGTGCGGGTGAACAGCACGACGCCGAGCTGGTCCTCGATTTCCTTGATCTGGTGGCTCACCGCGGCCGGCGTCAGGCCGAGCTCGTCGGCCGCCCGGGTGAAATTCAGATGCTTGCCGGCAGCCGCCAGCGTTCGCAAAGCACGTGTCCCAGGTACGAAGCGCATCGCCGGATCTTCAAATTTGGTTTGATGGTCGAGAAAGAACTACTCGTTTCTCTTTTGCCTTTCAGCACTGCATCATGAGCCCAGTTCAACCAATGTCAAACCGGATTTGATGTCCGGACGAAACGGAAATGACCATGTCTACCGATGTCCTGAAAGCCACTTTTGTTCAGCCGGCCAGGCTGCAGCCGGTTTTCGACTGGTTTCGCCAGATGAGCGCAGCGCTCAAGCTGCCGGCCGAGGATTTCGGCTGCCTGACCGAGCATTATCGCCGCGACACCGGCATCGCCAGCAAGGATATCGCCAAGGCCGTCGACGCCGAACTCGGCCGTCTCGGCCTGCTCGACATCGGCTGGCAGCAGCCTCGCCGCCAGAATCGCCGCTGATTCCCATCTCCCAAACTCACTCTGGGAGCACGCTCGGCCCGAGGATCATGTCTCCCGATCTTCGGGCCGCTTTCTTTCCAGCCCCTAGCGCACCACCTTCAGCACCGTACGTCGTGACAGCTGCGGCAGAAGCCGCGCCATCACCTGCGCCGTGACCGCGACGCAGCCTTGCGTCGGCGTGAAACCCGGCCGCGCCAGATGGAAGAAGATCGCGCTGCCGCGCCCGCGCCGCCTCGGCCTGATGTTCCAGTCGAGCACCAGGCAGGCGTCGTAGAGACTGTCGTCGCGCTTCATCCGCTCGTGGCTCGCGCCGTAAGGTATCTTCACCGGCCTGTTGTAGTTGCGGTCGTCGGGCACCTCGCACCAGCCGAGATCGGCCCCGATCGGGCTCATCGGCAGGCGGCTTTGCCCCGCCACGAACTGGTCGCGGCGAAAATAGCCCGACAACAGCCGCATCGAAGCCAGCGGGGTACCGCCGTCGCCCTCGCGCTTGTTTGCGGTGATGCCGCCGCGCCCCAGCGCGCAGGGAAACACCAGCCCGCCGACCTGCATCAGCCCCTTGGTCGGGTCGCCGGGCTTGGCCCGCACGACGATTGTCGAAATGCCATTGCGCAAAAATGCACCCGCCCCAATTACGCCTTTGATTTTTCTTGTATGATCGCCTTGCGGAACAAATCACTACCGCTGAAAGTTGTGGCGATCAGCTTCCGCATTCGATTGCCGCGGTCAACTGAATACTGATTTTGAAACAACGGATTGATCCATGACCTCACGCACCATCCTCATCGTCGACGATGACGACGATCTGCGCAGCACGCTGGTCGAACAGCTGGCGCTCTACGAGGAGTTCGAAGTCCTTGAGGAAGCGACGGCCGCCAAGGGCGTCAACGCGGCGCGTGCCGGCCTCATCGACCTGCTGATCATGGATGTCGGCCTGCCCGACATGGATGGGCGCGAGGCGGTCAAGATCCTGCGCAAGGGCGGCTACAAGGCGCCGATCATCATGCTGACCGGCCACGACACCGATTCCGACACCATCCTCGGCCTCGAAGCCGGCGCCAACGACTATGTCACCAAGCCGTTCCGCTTCGCCGTCCTGCTCGCCCGCATCCGCGCCCAGCTGCGCCAGCACGAGCAGAGCGAGGACGCCACCTTCTCGGTCGGGCCCTATACTTTCAAGCCGAGCCAGAAGCTTCTCATCGATGCCCGTGGCGGCAAGGTCAGGCTGACCGAAAAGGAAGCCTCAATCATCAAATATCTCTACCGCGCCGACCAGAAGGTGGTCACCCGCGACGTCCTTCTCGAGGAAGTCTGGGGTTACAATTCAGGCGTTACGACCCACACACTGGAAACCCATGTCTACCGGCTGCGCCAGAAGATCGAGCGCGATCCTTCCAATGCTGAAATTCTTGTGACAGAAAGCGGCGGATACAAGCTGGTCCCCTGACTGGTTTGCTGAATCGGCCCGAAAATCGGCTTTGGTTTTCGGGGGGATAAGCAGAATATGTTGTTAGTTTGGAACGGGGAACCGGGCTAACAACAGGGAAGGGAGCCAGTCTGAGAAGTCGGGGACATAATGGCGCTGGATGACGACATCCGCATCCTGTCCGGCGTGAGGCTGTTTGAGGGCTTCACACAAGAACAGCTGCGTTTGCTGGCTTTCGGTGCGGAGAATGTGAACCTCCCTGCCGATCGCAAGCTCTACCGCGAGGATGACGAGGCCGATTCGGCCTATGTCGTGATATCGGGACGTATAGCGCTTTACCGCGAGGTTGACGGCGTGCGCGCCGAAGTCGGCACCGCCGGCCCCGGCTCGATGCTGGGCGAACTCGCCCTCATCGCCGACACCCGGCGCCTCACCAGCGCCGCCGCCGCCATTGATTCGGAAATTATCCGGCTCAACCGCAAAATGTTCCACCGCATCCTCGAGGAATACCCTGAGGCCGCGGAGCGGCTGCACCAGCACATCCTCGAAGACCTCCAGGACATGCTCGCCCGCATCGAAAGCATGGCGCCGAGATTCGGGAAGTAGCGAGCCGGCCGTCGATTCAAATCAGCCAGCCTAGCGCGACCGGATTCAGGTCAGGCCGAGCCGAAAATGACGGATTTCGAGAACCGGAGCGGAGCGGACTTTCAGGTCCGTGAGCACCGGAAGCGCAGAAAGCCGCCATTTGCAGGCCGGCCTCACCTGAATCCTTAATCCAGGTCGAAACGCGCAATGACCGGCACATGATCCGACGGCCGCTCCCAGCCGCGCGCGGCACTCAGGATCTCGATGCCGGTGAGAACAGGCGCGAGGTTGGCCGAGGACCAGACATGGTCGAGCCGGCGGCCGCGGTTGGAGGTTTCCCAGTCCTTCGCCCGGTAGCTCCACCAAGTGTAGATCTTCTGGTCGTCGGGCACGTTGAGCCGCATCAGGTCGACCCACTCGCCGGCCTTGCGCATCGCCTCGAAGTTCTCGGTCTCGATTGGCGTGTGGCTGACGACGTTGAGCAATTGCTTGTGCGACCATACGTCGTGCTCCAATGGCGCGATGTTGAGGTCGCCGACAAGCACCGAGGCCGAACCCTCGTCATGGTCGGCGCGGATCGCGTTCATTTCCGAAACGAACCCGAGCTTGTGGCGGAACTTCGGGTTGATCTCGACATCCGGTTCGTCGCCGCCGGCAGGGACATAGAAATTATGGAGTGTCACCTTCTTGCCGCCGGCATCGAAACGAACCGACAGGTGCCGGCTGTCGTCGATCTCGCAGAAGCGGCGCTTCTCCACGATCTCCAGCGGACGCCGCGCCACGGTGGCAACGCCGTGGTAGCCCTTCTGGCCATAGAAGGCGATGTGCTCGTAGCCGGCCTTGCGGAACGCCGCCGACGGAAACTGGTCGTCGGGACACTTGGTCTCCTGCAGGCACAGCACGTCGGGCGCGTACTCGTTCAGCAATCGCTCGACCAGCGGCATGCGCAGGCGCACGGAGTTGATGTTCCAGGTGGCGATGGAAAAGGGCATGGCAGGTTCCGGCAACAGGTTGCGGCGGAACCTGACAGCCCCGACCTGCGATGACAAGGCACGATGCCCGAAGCGGCGCTCGTGTCGCCGATGTCCACAACTAAGCCGGGCAATTCAGCAAATGAGGCCGCGCACATACCCCTGCCGCGTCAGACGACCGGCAGGGTAGAGTTGGCGGGCAGCCTCTTAGTCGCTCTTCTTCTGGGCGTTGAGCTCGCGGTTGAGCTTGTAGTCGATCTTGAACGTATCGCCCGGGAAGGAGCCGCCCTGCTTGACGTTGAACACCATCACGGTGGTGTCCTTGCCCTGGGCGTCGGTGATGGTCCACTGGCGCAGTTCATAGGTCTTGGGGTCGAACATCATGGTGATGGTCGAGTTGCCGAAGACCTGCTTGTCCGACAGCTTGATGGTGGTCAGGTCGTCCTCTTCGGTGACGCTCTTGACCTTGTTGCCGCTGAGGTCGATGCGCTCGTCGAGCAACAGCTTCAGCGGCGTCTTCGACAGCGGATAGAGGTCGGAAGTGCGCATCTTCGAGTTCAGGATGACCACCGACTGACCGTCGGAAATGACCTTGAAGTTCGATGGCGCCTCGTAGTTGAAGCGGATCTTGCCCGGGCGCTGCAGGAAGAATTTGCCGCCGGTCTGCTCGCCGCGCGGACCAAACTGCACGAACTCGCCCGACATCGAGCGCACGCTCGAGAAATGATCGGCGATGCGCTGGGCGGCATCGGAGCCTTGCGCCTGGGCCGGGCCGTTGAAGGCGACCAGCGGCGTCGCGGTCAGCGCGATCGCGGCCGCGAAGCCGAGCAGGCGTCGGCGGGTCGGGGTGCGGATTTCGTTCATGCCGGTTACTCTCTCATTCAAGTTCGACGGTTGTATCGGCACTTAGTAGGGCTGAAGTTTGACATGGTTCACGCCCTCGCGCACTGAACGCGAAAACGTGATCGCCAGTTCCCAGATCCTACATCTTGTCGTCTTCCGTCGGCACCAGAATCTCGCGCTTGCCGGCATGATTTGCCGGACCGACGATACCCTCCTGCTCCATCCGCTCGATGATCGAGGCGGCACGGTTGTAGCCGATGCCGAGGCGGCGCTGGATGTAGCTGGTCGAGGCCTTGCCGTCGCGCAGCACCACCGACACAGCCTGGTCGTAGGGGTCGTCCGAATCCTCGAAGTTACCGCCGCCGCCATTGCCGCCACCCTTGCCCGATGGCTCGTCCTCGTCCTCGCCATCGTCCTCGGTGATGGCGTCGAGATATTCCGGCACACCCTGCAGCTTGAGATGCGCGACCACCTTCTCGACCTCGTCGTCGGCGACGAACGGGCCGTGGACACGCTGGATGCGGCCGCCGCCGGCCATGTAGAGCATGTCACCCATGCCAAGCAGTTGCTCGGCGCCCTGCTCGCCCAGAATGGTGCGGCTGTCGATCTTCGACGTCACCTGGAACGAGATACGGGTCGGGAAATTGGCCTTGATGGTGCCGGTGATGACGTCGACCGACGGACGCTGGGTCGCCATGATGACGTGGATACCAGCGGCACGCGCCATCTGCGCCAGGCGCTGGACCGCGCCTTCGATGTCCTTGCCGGCGACCATCATCAGGTCGGCCATTTCGTCGATGATGACAACGATGTAGGGCAGCGGCGCCAGATCGAGGTTCTCGGTCTCATAGATCGCCTCGCCTGTCTGGCGGTCGAAGCCGGTCTGCACCGTGCGCGAGATCTGCTCGCCCTTCTTCTCCGCCTGGCTGACGCGCGCATTGAAGCCGTCGATGTTGCGCACCCCGACCTTGGACATCTTGCGGTAGCGGTCTTCCATCTCCCGCACCGTCCATTTCAGCGCCACCACGGCCTTCTTCGGATCGGTGACGACAGGCGTCAGCAGGTGCGGGATGCCGTCATAGACCGACAGTTCCAGCATCTTCGGATCGATCATGATCAGGCGGCATTCCTGCGGCGTCATGCGGTAGAGCAGCGACAGGATCATGGTGTTGATCGCCACCGACTTGCCCGAGCCGGTGGTACCGGCGACCAGCACGTGCGGCATCTTGGCGATGTCGACGATGACCGCCTCGCCATTGATGGTCTTGCCGAGCGCCAGCGCCAGCTTCGACTTGGTCGTCTCGAAGTCGCGGCTGGCCAGGATCTCGCGGAGATAGACGGTCTCGCGCTTGGCGTTCGGCAGCTCGATGCCGATCGCGTTGCGTCCCGGAACGACGGCGACACGAGCGGCGATCGCGCTCATCGAGCGGGCGATGTCGTCGGCGAGGCCGATGACGCGGCTCGACTTGATGCCGGGTGCCGGCTCGAGCTCATACAGCGTGACGACAGGGCCCGGACGGACATGGATGATCTCGCCCTTGACGCCGAAGTCCTCGAGCACGCCTTCAAGCAGGCGCGCATTCTGCTCCAGCGCATCCTTGGACAGCGACGCGTCGCGCACGACGTTCTTGGGCTCGGCCAGGAAATGCAGCGCCGGCATCTCGAAGGTCTCGGTGCCGATCAGCGTGGTCTGTGCCTCGCGCTGGACGCGGGCTCCGGGTGCCGGCCGGGGTGCTGGTGCGGCGACACGCGCAGCGGGCGATCCGGCTTCCGGCGAGCGGAAATTCTGCACCTGGGCATTGCCGCCGCGGCGCGGCTCCGCCGGCATGTCCATGTCGTCGTCGCCGAAGACATCCTGGTCGTCAGGGTCGATCGAAACGGCGCGCTCAGACACCATCTGGGCAAAGAATTCGGGTTCGACGCGGGCGCGGCCGCCTGTCGTGACGCGCTGTTCGGCGCGCTCGGCCGATTCGACGCGCTCGGCCGCCTGCCGCCAGGCGCTCTCGCGCTTGACCGGCGGCATGTCGTAGCCTTCCAGCTCGCGGCGCTTGGCGGCGCGGCGGCGCATATAAGCCTTGGCCGACAGCCACCAATGGGTGATGGCGCCAAGCGCCAGCACGCCCTCGTTTTCGTCCTCGTCCTCGTCGTCGAAGCTGGCGAAGTCCTGCTCGCGCATGTCGGGCTTGGGTTTGGGATTGACCACCGCAAAGCCGTTCTCGCGGTTGAGCAGGCCGGCACCGAAGGCAAACAGCCAGATCGCCGGCGCAATCAGCAGCACCCCGATGACGGTGGCGATCAGCCCGGTCGGATAACCGCCGATGAACAACCCCGGCACCTTGAGCACCATGTCGCCGAACACACCGCCGAGGCCGGTCGGCAGCGGCCAGGTCGGCGGCGCGCCGACGCAGCCTGCAATCGCCGCGCCAAGAAGCGCCGATCCAAACCAGACGAGACCGCGCTTGGGCATGCGGTCGACGCCGCGCGCGGTGACGAACAGCACGCCCCAGATCACTGCCGGCATCAGGGCAGCGACCGAGGCAAGGCCGAAGAACTGCATCGCGAGATCGGCGAACACAGCACCCGGATAGCCCATGGCGTTGGTCACGGGATTGTCGGTGGCATGGCTGAAGCTCGGATCGGCAACGTTCCACGTGCCGAGCGCCGCGAGTCCGAAGGCAACGAAGGCAAACAGGCCCAGACCCGCCGCACGGCCTGCCTGCCGTCGCGCGAATGCCTGAATGCCGTGCCCCGTCTCGGTCAGCGCGAGCGGTGAGGAAACCCCAGAACGCATGCCTCGTCCCCGTCCATTGATGCCGTGGCCCGCATGCGGACGCATGGCGGGCAGATTCGTTTGTCAGACTATCGGGGCGAAGGTTAAGGCGGCATTAAGGTTAAGCCATTGTTCATGCGACGGCCTCTCACACGTTCTCGCGAGCGCCAGAAAGCACTGCGTTCGCTCCTCCTCTACCGGCATTCTTGATGCAACCATCCCGCCGCCGTGGCGTTGGTGCCAGAAGGGACCAGAAACGAGGAGAAAAAAATGAGAAAGCTCATTTTGGCCTTGGGTGCCGCAGCCCTGATGGCCGGCGCAGCCTGGGCAGCTTCGGCCGACGGCGTGGTCAAGGAGTTCAACAAGGACACCCGCGTGATCACGCTCGAGGACGGCAAGACCTACACCGTCCCGGCTGACGTGGCACTTCCCGCCGATCTGGCGGCAGGCATGAAGGTGTCGATCACCGTGGCCGATGACGACGCCACCAAGGTCACCGCCGTCATGACATCGGCGATGTAACGCCGCCTAGCTTGGCTAGCAGAAACCCCGCCCCGACAGGGCGGGGTTTTTGCATGTCCGGGGCCAAAACAGGCTTGCCGCCGGGGCTGCAGCGCCATAGTTTTCCATATTAGGAAAATCTAATGGAGGCAGCGATGAAGCACCATAGCATCGAGCAACTGCAGGCCTTCGCAGACATCCAGCCGCTCAGCCCCTATTTGCCGATGACGCGCACCGAGCGTCTCGAGCGCTGGGCGCAACTGCTTGAGGATCAGCCGGAACGGCGCCTCGGCACGCTTTCAGGCACCGAATACGCCCCGCGCGCCGAACGGCTCGCCATGCGCGTACCCGGCTCGCCCATAACAGTGGCATTCGAGGACCCCGCCTTCCGGGCAGCCGGCCTCGAAGACGACAGCTACGGCGCGGCCAAGCGCTTCTTCGACCTGTCCGATCGGCAGCTGCACAACATCGTCTGCTACTGCCATTTCGGCGATGCGGTCAGGGGCGCAAGTGCCGCCCGCCGTGTCCGCGCGGCGATCAGCATGTGGACGCGCATCCGGGCATTCTTCGCCTGAAGGCGCGTGAAGGTCGGCCAGCATCCAGGCAAGGGCCCGGCAGACCGGGCCTGGGTGAACGTTGCGGCTGTTGCCACCGGGTAGACACATTAGGATGCACACATATAGTCGACTGACTGGGCAACGACCCGGATCGCGCGGCGCACTTCCGTCGCTTTGCCCCCTCGGAATCAAGCCAGGAGCCAGATGCCGACAGGATTGAGATTCTTCGACGCCACCTACTATCCCGTACCCAAGAGCGGCAGCAGCAGCGTCAAGTACCTGCTGATGCAGGTCGCCGGCGCTGATCAGGCACTCGACAATCCCGACGACGACGTCCACCACCACCTCGGCACCCACCTGGTCGATCCCTTTCGCCCGATGCACAATGCCGACGCCAGGCCCTTCACCATCGTCAGGGATCCGGTCGAGCGGTTGTTGTCAGCCTATTTCGACCGCGTGGTCAAAGCCCGGCAACTGGTTGGCGAAGAGGCCGACGGCGAACTGGCCCGCGAGCTCGGCCTGTCGCTCGAACCGGATCTCGAGACCTTTATCCTCAAGGTCGAGGACTATTGCCGCATCTGCGCCGACATCCGCTTCCACGTCGCCTCGCCGCGCTACTTCCTCGGCAGCAACCTTTTCCTGTTCGACCGGGTGTTCAAGCTGGAGAAGATCGACCAGGTCGCCGCCTACATCAGCGAGATCGTCGGCCAGGACGTATCGATGCCGCACATCCACGTCTCCAGCGGACAGGCCAGCCCATCCGACCTGTCACCGGCGGCGCTCGCCAAGGCGCTGCGCTTCTGCCGCTACGACTATGCCTTCCTCGTCGATCTTTACGATGCCGGCCGCTGGGGCGTCATCCCGCGCGGCACGCGGCGCGATCCATCGACGCTGAGCGTCTACCGCGACCCGGCGAAGTACGAAGACACCAGCTATCCCCGCACGCCGCGCAATCTGCGCAACTTCCTGAGCAAGCGCCCGCTCGATCCGGCATTGCCCAAGGCCGACTAGCCCCAACTCCAGACAAAAAGGAGGCCCGGATTGCTCCGGGCCTCAAAGCGCAGCTGCCTTGCGGGCGGCCACGACGGGATTTGGGAGGATGTTGCGCGGCCAGGGCATCGGCCACGCGGCGTGGGAGCGCGATCCCTAGGGGGAAGACCGCGCCCCAACAGGCATCAGGAGTGGTAGGCCACTTCGCCGTGCGAGGTCAGGTCGAGGCCCTGGCGTTCGGCTTCGACGGTCGGGCGCAGGCCAACGAGCAGGTCGACCAGCTTGTAGAGCACCAGCGAGCCGACCCCGCACCAGATGACCGTCACCGAGACGGCGAGGAACTGCGTCCACACCTGGGCGCCGACCGACATGTCGCCGTAGCCGATCCCACCGAGGCTCTCGGCATTGAAGATGCCGGTGCCGAGCGCGCCGACGATGCCGCCGACACCATGGATGCCGAAGACGTCGAGCGAGTCGTCGTAGCCGAGCTTGATCTTCACCACCGCCACGAAGAAGTAGCAGATCACCGAGGCGATCGCGCCGAGCGCGATGGCGCCGACGGGACCGACGAAGCCGGCTGCCGGGGTCACAGCGACGAGACCGGCGACCATGCCGGAGGCGGCACCCAGCATCGACGCCTTGCCGCGGGCAACGACTTCGATGATCACCCAGGCGAGGATCGCACCGGCGGTCGCGGTGAAGGTGTTGATCATGGCGAGAGCAGCACCACCATTCGCTTCAAGGTTGGAACCGGCGTTGAAGCCGAACCAGCCAACCCATAGGATCGAGGCGCCGACCATTGTCAGCGTCATCGAGTGCGGAGCCATGTTATCCTTGCCGTAGCCGGTGCGCTTGCCGATCACCAGGGCGCCGACCAGGGCTGCGATGCCCGCGTTGATGTGCACGACGGTACCGCCGGCGAAATCAAGCGCGCCCCAGCCATAGATCAGGCCGTCCGAATCCCAGACCATGTGAGCGATCGGGAAGTAGACGACCGTCACCCACAGCGCCACGAACAGCAGCACCGCCGAGAACTTGATGCGTTCGGCGAAGGCGCCGACGATCAGCGCCGGCGTGATGCAGGCAAAGGTCATCTGGAAGACGATGAAGACGTATTCGGGGATGACGACACCCTTGGTGAAGGTCGCCGCCATGCTCTCGGGCGTCACGCCGGCAAGGAATGCCTTGCCGAGGCCGCCCCAATACGGGCTGGGCGCGTCGCCAAAGGCCATCGAGTAGCCCCAGAACGTCCAGATCACGATCACCAGCGCCACGATCATCGTGCACTGCATCAGCACTGACAGCATGTTCTTGGCGCGCACCAGGCCGCCATAAAACAGCGCCAGGCCAGGCAGCGCCATGAACAGAACCAGCAGCGACGAGGTCAGCATCCAGGCGACGTCGCCCTTTTCCATGACGTCGGCGGGTGCCGGCGCCGCTGCAGCCGCGGCGTCAGCGGCCGCAGGTGCAGCTTCCTGGGCGAAGGCCATGACCGTTCCCAGGGCGGTCAGTGCGAGCGTGCCGACAAGGGCCGTCCGCGCCGCCGTCTTCAATGAGGTTGGAATTTGCATTGAGGTCTCCATGAGAATTGGTTGGCCTGCTCAGAGCGCGTCGGTGTCGGTTTCGCCGGTACGGATGCGCACGGCCTGGTCGATGCCGAAGACGAAGATCTTGCCGTCGCCGATCTGGCCGGTCTTGGCGGCCCCGGTGATCGCTTCCACGGCCTTGTCGACGAGGTCAGTCGAAACGGCGACTTCGATCTTGATCTTGGGCAGGAAGCTCACCGCATATTCGGCGCCGCGGTAAATCTCGGTATGTCCCTTTTGCCGTCCGTAGCCTTTGACTTCGGTGACGGTCAGGCCCTGGATGCCGACATTGGTGAGCGCTTCGCGTACCTCGTCGAGCTTGAACGGCTTGATGATAGCCATCACGATTTTCATCAGGTTTCACCCCTTGCTGATGCGGGTCCCCCCGCGTTGCAGACGTCGCCAGCGGACCCGAAGACCACCGGTGAGTGAGCAATGCTATTCAAGCTCCGTGCCAGTTTGCCCCGGCACAAGCCAACCATCTGAAATGTAAGGAAAATGCGCTGAGCGCAGGCAACATCCTTCGCAGGTGCAGCAAAGCACCTGCTCACAGAATGTGCAAAATATCTAAAATGCCTATTTGGTAGGCTTCGTCCGAAGGCGGATCAGCCCTTCCTGTGCCACCGAAGCGATCAGCGTGCCGTCCTGGGCATAGAGCGCGCCGCGGGTGAAGCCACGCGAACCCGAGGTCGACGGGCTGTCCTGGGTGTAGAGCAGCCAGCCGTCGAGCGAATGCTCGCGATGGAACCACATCGCGTGGTCGATGCTCGCCGCCTGGATGTCGGGATCGAAGATGCCGCGGCCATGGGCAAAGGTTGCCGTATCGAGCAGCGTCATGTCGGAAAGATAGGCAAGCACCGCACAGCGCAGTGCCCGGTCGTTCGGCACCGGGCCGGTCAGGCGGATCCACACCTTTTGCAGCGGCGGCAGCTTGTCCCGGCTCGAATAGTGCTCGGCATAGACGGGCCTCAATTCAAGCGGTCGCTCCTTGGCCCAGAACAGCCTGATCTGCTCGGGCACATGCGTTGCTTCCTGCAGGAGCTCGCGCTGCGACTTCAGCTCCTCCGGCGGCGGCACGTCGAGCGGCATCGGCATCTGGTACTCCAGGCCCTGCTCCTCGACCTGGAACGACGCTTCGAGCGAAAAGATCGCATGGCCGTGCTGGATCGCCACCACGCGCCGCGTGGTGAAGCTGCCGCCATCGCGGATGCGGTCGACCTCGTAGATGATCGGCACGGTGATGTCGCCGGGGCGCATGAAGTAGCCGTGCAGCGAATGCACGTGCCGGTCCGGGCCGACGGTGCCCTGTGCCGCCACCAGCGCCTGCGCGATGGTCTGGCCGCCAAACACGCGCTGCCACTGAACCTGCGGGCTGCGACCACGGAACAGGTTGTGTTCCAGCTTCTCGAGATTGAGAATGCTGAGAAGCTCTTGTATTCCGGCCGGCATGCTTTCCCCTTTTCGGGACGAAGTATACCCGGTTTCCAGCAGGAAGCCCCCGTCGAGTCAAGGCGGGAAGCCTAGCCGTAAAGGACGCCGCCATGGTCACGCGCGAATCTGACGACAAGAAATCGACGCAGCTCGACGTGCTGGTCGCCGGCGCCGGCTATGTCGGCCTCGCCACCGCCGTCTCGATCAAGCAGGCACGGCCCAATCTGCACATTGCCATCGTCGACGCGGCACCCGCCGAGGTCTGGCGCAAGGACGGGCGCGCCTCGGCGATTGCCGCCGCTGCCTGCCGGATGCTCGACCAGCTTGGCTGCTGGGAAGAGATCGCGCCCGAGGCGCAGGCGATCACCGACATGATCATCACCGATTCGAAGAGCGCCGACCCGGTCCGCCCGGTGTTCCTCACCTTCGACGGCGAGATTGGCGCCGGCGAACCCTTCGCCCACATGATCGAAAACCGGCTGCTCAACGGCGCCTTGCGCCGCCGCGCCGCCGAGCTTGGCATCGACATTATCGAGGGCGTCGCGGTCCAGGCCTTCGAGGCCGGCATCGCGGGTGCCAAGGTCCACCTTGCCGACGGCATCAGCATCGACACGCGCCTTCTCATCGCCGCCGACGGCGTCAATTCCAAGCTGCGCGACATGGCCGGCATCAAGACGGTGCGCTGGGAATACGGCCAGTCCGGTATCGTCTGCACCGTGGTGCACGAGCGCCCGCATGGCGGCCGCGCCGAAGAGCATTTCCTGCCGGCCGGGCCCTTCGCCACCTTGCCGCTCAAGCCGACGAAGGACGGCACCAACCGCTCCTCCATCGTCTGGACCGAGCGCACCGAGGATGCCGACAAGCTCGTTGCGGGCGACCCGTTCGTCTTCGAGATCGAGCTGGAACAGCGCTTCGGCCTCAAGCTCGGCGAGATCCGCGTCGAGGGCAAGCCTCGCGCCTGGCCGCTCGGCCTGACGCTGGCCCGCGCCTTCGTCGCCCCGCGCTTCGCCCTTGCCGGCGATGCCGCCCACGGCATCCACCCGATCGCCGGCCAGGGCCTCAATCTCGGCTTCAAGGATGCGGCAGCGCTCGCCGAAACCATCGTCGAGGCTGACCGCCTGGGACAAGACATCGGCGCGCTCGACGTGCTCGAACGCTACGAGCAGTGGCGCCGTTTCGACACCGTGCGCATGGGCATCACCACCGACGTGCTCAACCGGCTGTTCTCCAACGACATCGCCCCCGTCCGCGCCATCCGCGACATCGGCCTCGGCCTCGTCGACCGCGTCCCCCGGCTCAAGGACTACTTCATCCGCCAGGCCTCGGGCCTGACAGGCGAAACCCCGCGCCTGCTCAAGGGCGAGGCGATCTGATCGCTACAGTTCGTCATCACAGCATCACGCCCCCGGGATGTCGTAGATCGGCCTGACCTCGACCTTGCCCATCGCCGCCAGCGGAATGTTCGAGGCGATCTCCAGCGCCTCTTCCTCGCCCTCCGCATCGATCATCACGAAGCCGATCAGCTGTTCCTTGGTCTCGGCAAACGGCCCGTCGGTCACCAGCCGCTTGCCGGCGCGCCGCATGACCGTTCTTGCCGCCGTCACCGACTGCAGCGCCTCGGCCGCAATCAGCTTGCCCTTGGCTTCCAGCTGCCTGTCATAGGCCAGCGAGTCGGTGTCGAGCTTCTGTTTCTGTTCAGGCGCCAGCGTGCCGAACAGACCCTCTTCGAGATAGACCAGGCAGACATATTTCACGGATGATCTCCTTGGGTTGACCGTACGCACAAGGACGCTGCTGGCCGCGACAAGCAGACATTTTGGCGTAAGACTTTTTTCGCACGGCATGGCTTTCCTGACGACGGGACGCTGGCAGGCGCGCAAGGCGGCGCTATAGTCTCACCCGGTTGCCGCACCTGGCCCCGTCAGAAATCATGGAGAACATCATGAACCACAGCGCCAACGCCGTCTGGAAAGGCAATCTGAAGGAAGGCTCGGGAACGCTCGACACCCAGAGCGGTGCGATCAAGGGCCAGCCCTATTCGTTCAAGGCCCGCTTCGAGGACGAAACCGGCAAGTCCGGCACCAACCCGGAAGAGTTGATCGCCGCCGCCCACGCCGGCTGCTTCGCCATGCAGCTGTCGCACTTCCTTGCCGAAAACGGCACCCCCGCCGACAAGCTCGACGCCAAGGCGGTGGTGACGCTGATCCCCGGCACCGGCATTACCGAGAGCGCGCTGACCCTCGTTGGCACCGTACCCGGCATCGACGACGCCAAGTTCCAGGAACTTGCCACCAAGGCCAAGGAAAACTGCCCCGTCTCCAAGGCGCTCGGCGCGATCAAGGTCTCGCTGACCGCCAGCCTCGCCTGAACGGCTTTTCGGGCGCCGGTCTGGCATCGGCGCCCTCGCCGCCTCAGGCGGCCAGCCCCTCCGCCCGCACCTCCGACGGCGTCGCGTCGAAGCGGCGGCGGAATACCCGGTTGAAATAGGACAGGTCGTTGAAACCTGCCTCATAGGCGATGTCGGTGATGCTGCGTTGCGCCCATAGTGGATCAGCCAGCATGCGGTGCGCCCGCTTCAGCTTCTGGCCGAGCGCGAACTCGGTGAATGACAGCCCCTCGCTCTCGAACAGCTTTCGGACATAGCGCGGCGACAATTTGTGTTCGGCGGCGATCGCTTCGGCCGACAGCCCACGCAGGTCGCCGCGCGCCGAAATGTCGGCCTTGATCGCCGCAAGCCTTGCGGCGCGCAGGCCGCGCCCCAGCGCCACCTGCTCGGCGTCGCGCGCCGCCCCCAGCGTCAGCGCGGTCAGGTCGAGCAGATGACTTGCCACCATGCGCGCCATGTTGCCCGGCAGCGGCTCGTCCAGTTTCTGCAGCGCCGTGGCATAGGTGATCAACAGCTGCATCGGGCCGTGGCTGATCGGGATCGGCCGCATCATCATCCTGGAGACGTCGCCGAGCAGCGGCTGCAGCGCCTTCCTGTCGAAGCGCAGGTTCACGTAGGTGAAGCCCGGTCGCGTGACGTTGGCGCCGACCCGCCCGCCGGGCACGAACATCGCGCAGCCCGGGCGGATGCTCTCGTCCTGACCGCCGACCTGCATGTGGCTGCCGCCTGACAACGCAGCCAGCAGGATCACGTCGTCATTGTCGATCATCTCCTTGCCGATGCCGACCTTGATCGGCGAGGCCGAGCCTGTGGCGATGCCCACGCCGGGCAGCAGCCGCACCCGCATGTCCATGTGGACGGGCGTGCCGTCGACCGGCTCGAGGTCGGCATTGAGGATGGTGCGGCCATAGACCTCGCGCAGCACGGCAAGCCGCTCCTGCGCCGGGAGGTCGTCTGTCAGCACGCGAAAGGAGGCATTCTGCCCGTCAGGATTCGTCATTGGTCTACTCAACGATACACAACCAAGGCGGGCAGGCGCTCTTTCTATTTCGCGCGGATGAATAGGTCAAGCCCGTACCGCCGAAACCCTGCGAATGGGCCGCGCAGTCCAAGAACGGCAATGCCCGCCCGTCTAGTTTGCGCTCGCGAATCGAAGTGGTCAGTCCAGCAAACGAGGTAACGGACATGTACCGCCTGCAATTCTGGAAGACGCTCGCAGCACTTGCCGCGGCCGGCTTCAACCCGCGCGCTTTCCTCGCCCCCATGGCGCTCGGCGGCAAGCTCCCCGAACCGGCTGAGACGCGGCAGCCGAAGGAGAACAAGGAACCGGAGGCCTGATCCGCAAGGACAGGCTCTGAAGCGCCGGCGTTCGACGCCGGCGGCTGACGGAGTCTGGCTGCAAGGAATGCCAGGGCAGTGGCATTCCGACCAGCCGGCAGGCCGGGCGCGTGGGGGGCAGACCCGCGTCCGGCCACCCCTGGCTCGCCCCCACGTTTTGCGTTTGTTGCGCGCCAAAGCGGCAGCGCGCAATGCGCGGTCGCGCCACGCCTCGTCTTCGAAACCAAAAATCGCCGGAAATGTTTAGCTTTCGAGGGGACCAGCGCACCCGGGAGGAACCCTCATGCTGAACGTCCTTGAACCGCGTCATCCGCAGCCATCGGTCGCGACCACGCTCGAAATCACCGACATCACTGCAGACGTCCGCCATCTCGACGGTTTCGACCATCACGAGCAGGTATGGCTCGGCCGCGACACGGCGCGCGGGCTGCTTGCCATCGTCTCGGTCCACACAACCGTTCTCGGGCCTGCCCTCGGCGGCACGCGCATCTGGCCGCACAAGAGCTTCGAAGCCGGCGTCATCGACGCGCTGCGGCTATCGCGCGGCATGACCTTCAAGTCGGCCATCGCCGGCCTGCCGCTCGGCGGCGGCAAGGCGGTCATCATCGCCGACGCCAAGACCGAAAAGACGCCCGCCATGCTCGAGGCCTATGCCGAGATGCTCAACACGCTCGAGGGCCAGTACATCACCGCCGAGGACGTCGGCATGACGCTGGCCGACGCCGACTTCCTCGCCGAGCGCGCGCCCAATGTCAGCGGCACCACCAAGGGCGGCAGCGGCAACCCCTCGCCCTTCACCGCCGAAGGCACCTTCGTCGGCCTCAAGGCAGCCCTTCGCCACCGCACCGGCAGCGACGACCTCGCCGGCGTCCGCGTGGCTGTCCAGGGCCTCGGCTCGGTCGGCTGGTCGCTGTGCCAGAAGCTCCACGCTGAAGGTGCCGTCCTGACCGTCTGCGATCTCGATGCTGTCAGAACCGCCCGTGCCGCCGAGACCTTTGGCGCGACCGTTGTGTCAGGCGATGCGATCATCGCAGCCGACGTCGACATCTTCGCCCCTTGCGCGCTGGGCGGCATGCTCTCCGCTGACACCATTCCGCTGCTCAAGGCCAAGATCGTCGCCGGTGCCGCCAACAACCAACTGGCCACGGCCGAGGACGGGCAGCGCCTCGTCGAACGCGGCATCCTCTACGCCCCCGACTACGTCATCAATGCCGGCGGCGTCATCAACGTCGCCGCCGAAATGGCCGACGGCGGCTACGACGTCGCAACCGTCACCCCGCGCGTCGCCCGCATCGCCGATACCCTCACCGCGATCTTCCAGCGCGCCGACCGCGAAGGCCGCACCACCGACGCCGTCGCCGAGGCGATGGCGCGCGAGATCGTCGAAGCGGCGAGGAAGTAAGCAACCAGCTCCCTTCTCCCGCCCGCGGAGAGGTGAGATGCGGTCCGCGCAGCGGACGAAAAGCCAACTGCTTGGCTTTTCGAGCATCGAACGCCGGCAGGCGGATGGGGGCAGCGCAGCCTCACCGACACCACCCAAATGCAAAACGGCCCGGCTGCTTTCGCAACCGGGCCGTCTTTCATTCCAACGACGACCAAGGCACGCGCTCTTCAGGAAGCCTCTAACGGCAGCGCCGCTGACAACCGCGCCGTCCCTCCCGCTTCTCCTCGCTCCAGCCGGCCACCCACAGCATCGCTCACCCGAACCCCGTGGAAGCGCGTTTATTCCCTCCATAGCCATATATCTTGATTATAAAGATATTAGATGATAGAGACAATTTCTTACTTCCCTTCACAGAGGTTCAGCCATGCTTTCATTTCCGCTCATATCCACCGGCCTTGCCGCAGCACTCGCTTTGATGTCCATCGGCGGCGGTCTTTATGAATTCTCGGTCGTCGATCAGGTCTGGCCCGAACGTCGCGACCTGATCCAGCCGGAGCTCGGCGGCCTGTCGCGCCGCCGCTTCTGGATCCCGGCGCATACCGCCTTCGAGATCGCCCTGATCGTCACGCTGGTTCCCGCCTGGTCGATCCCCGACGCCCGCTTCTGGCTGCTCATCGCACTCGCCGCGCACCTTGTGATGCGTGTCTGGTCGGCCTTCGACTTCATTCCCAAGGCGCTGGCCTTCGAAAGACTAACGTCGACAGCAATGGATCAGCACGCCGCACGGCGCTGGGCACAACGCAGCAGGCTGCGCCTGCCGCTCGATCTGGCGGTTGGCTTGTCGATGCTGTTGGCTTTCGCCGCCGTCATCCGCTCGCTATGAGTAGCTGATGCAAAACGACGCGTCCTCCCATCACGAACTCATCGCCGCACTCGACCGCGAGGTGCGGCGCATGGGGGCGCAGAACATCGTCACCAGCCAGACCGTGGCCGAGCGTTTCGGCTTGCACACCACCGATCTCGAATGCCTCGACCTGTTGTTCATGCGCAAGGCTGCGACACCGGGCGAGCTCGCCGCCGCCACCGGGCTGAGCTCGGGCGCCATGACCGCCCTGCTCGACCGGCTCGAACGCGCCGGTTATGTCGAACGCCAGGCCGATCCGGGCGACCGCCGCCGCGTGCTGCTACGCATCAAGACAGAAGCGATCAAGCCGATCGAGGCGGTCTATGGGCCGATGCAGGCTCGCATGCAGGAGCTGTGGTCGGGCTACAGCGCCGCCGAGCTTGCCACCATCGTCGATTTCCTCAAGCGCAGCACCGACCTCGCAGTCAGCTGCGTTGCAGACATGCAGCGGGATACGACGCCAGCGCCACCCAAGCGCGGCCGTTCCAAAGGCTAGGGCCTAGACGATACGAAAAATGCCGGGCTTGCACCCGGCATGCAGCGCAAGGGATGGCCCCACTCGCGCATCGACAAGTCGTTCTCCGCCCGGCCTATCCGCCGACAGCGTCGAGCCGCGCCTTCAGCGCTGCCACTTCCTCTTCCAGCAGGCGGACACGCTCTTCAAGCTCCGACATGGCGGGTGAGGCGGCGCTCGGTGCCCGGCTCGCGACAGTGGCGATAGCGGCGGCATCGACATCACCGGCCAAAAGATGCGCGAAGCGATCCTCGCGCTGGCCGGGGGCGCGGCCGATCTCCTTGACCAGCGCAGGCCTGCGGCCGATCAGCATGTCGAGTTCGCTGCGTACGGCGTCGGCATCGGCGAAGTTCGCCATGCGCTCGGCGCGGGCCTGCAATTCGTAGACCGTCTGCGGTCCACGCAGCAGAAGCAGGCCGATCAGCGTGCTCTGGTTGCGCGTCAGCGAGAATTTCTGCGCCATCTGGTGTTCGTAGCGCTCGACGCGCGAGGCAAATTGCTGCTTCGCCAGCCCCTTTGCCTGCAACGTGCCGAGCGCCCGGCTGATGTCGACGACCTCAAGCGCCATGACCGGCTCGCGCGACGTCTTCTGATTCGCGGCGGCAACCAGCGCATTCGACGTCATCGGATAGACGTCGGGCGTCAGTTCCTTCTTCTCGATCAGGCAGCCGAGCACACGTGCTTCGACCGGTGTGAGATGAGGAAGGTCCGTGTCCGTCATATCAGCTGTTACCTCAGACCCGCCGTTCAACCATCATCTTCTTGATCTCTGCGATCGCCTTGGCCGGGTTCAGGCCCTTCGGGCAGGTCTGGGCGCAGTTCATGATCGTGTGGCAGCGATAGAGCCGGAACGGATCCTCGAGATTGTCGAGGCGCTCGCCCTTGGCTTCATCGCGGCTGTCGATCAGCCAGCGGTAAGCCTGCAGCAGCGTTGCCGGTCCGAGATAGCGGTCGCCGTTCCACCAGTAGCTCGGGCACGAGGTCGAGCAGCAGGCGCACAGGATGCACTCGTAGAGCCCGTCGAGCTTCTGGCGGTCCTCATGGCTCTGCAGCCATTCCTTCGCTGGCTCCGGCGACACCGTCTTCAGCCACGGTTCGATCGAGCGGTGCTGGGCGTAGAAATTGGTGAGGTCGGGCACCAGGTCCTTGACGACAGGCATGTGCGGCAGCGGGTAGATCTTCACCGCGCCCGAAATGTCGTCGCAGCCCTTGGTGCAAGCCAGCGTGTTCGAGCCGTCGATGTTCATCGCGCAGGAACCGCAGATGCCTTCGCGGCAAGAGCGGCGCAGCGTCAGCGTCGGGTCGATCTTGTTCTTGATGTAGAGCAGCGCGTCCAGCACCATCGGGCCGCAATCGTCGACGTCGACGAAATAGGTGTCGATGCTCGGGTTTTCGCCGTCATCAGGCGACCAGCGGTAGATTCGGTACTCGCGCAGATTGGTAGCACCCTCCGGCTTCGGCCAGGTCTTGCCCGGCTTCACCTGCGAGTTCTTGGGGAGTGTCAGTTCGACCACGATCGGTTCCTCACAGCTTGGCGCGCAGTTCCTTGCGGATGACGAGCTTGAGCCCGCTCCACACGGCGTCCACGGCACAGACCTTTACGTCCACCAGCCCATTAGGCAGCACGACGTCGCGAATGACATCCTCGGTGATGTCGGTGGCGATCTTCGCTGCTTTCTTGGGCCAGGAGATCCAGACAGCGCCATCGGGCGCGATCATCTTCTTGAATGTCTCGACATTGCCCTCGAGATCGGCGCGCTTGCCGGTGAAGGCATGGACGATGTCATGCCGCTCGCCCGCATCACCAAGTGCTGCCCAGTCGAACTGCGCCACAGCCGAAAAGTCGCGCGCCGTAGCCAATCCCTGGAGATCATCCGGCAAGTTCACGAACACCACGCTCTGGCCGTCCTTAAGGCCGAGCTTGGCCGCAAGCGGCGTGGCGGAATATCCGGCATCTGGTAGCGTTGCGGCCATCATGCTGCCGCCCCCGCTGCCAGCCGGCGCATCTGCTGGCCGACGTCAACAGGCGACCATGGCGCCGTGTAAAGCTTGAGCAACGACAGCGGCGAACCATGCATGGCGTTGAGCCAGAGCTGGACCCTGAGGCTACCCCGCACAAAGCCCTGCTGCAGGAAATGGAACGGGTCGCGCCGCTTGACGTGGCGATGCGGCGTCCTGAGGTCGCCCATCGTCGTGTCGGCACCCGCCTGTGCGATCAGCCAGGGCGACGTGTGCATCACGTCGCAGCCATGCAGGCCGGCATTGGAAATGAAATCGTCGACCGGCACGGCCAGCTTGCCAGCCCTGGCGAGCAGCTGTTCGGCTGCCTTGCGCGTCACCAGATAACCGGCACCGCCGGAAGAAGGACGCATAGAGCGCACGAGCTTCGCAGCGCCCAGATCGGCGACCGGCACGGACAGCCTGCCGCCACCGCGCACGATGCCTTCCATCTTGATGATGTCGAAGGCAACGCCGCTGGCAAGAAGCCGGCGCATCGTCTCGGCAAAACCGTCGAGCGGCACCGCGTCGTCTTCCAGGATCACCGCATGGTCGTGGCCGGATGCCAGGAACGCCTTCAGAGCCAGCATATGGCTGGCAAAACATGCTTCCTCGACCAGTGCGAACATGCGGTTGCGCAGCGGGTTCCAGCCAATACCGTTGGGCGGCATATCAAGCTTCTGGCCGCGCACCGCAAGGACCTCGTCCGGCTTGCGCACATCGACCGCGGCGACGCGTTCAAGCGGCCATGGCATCGCGCCGAACAGCCGCTTGATTTCCACCCAGCGATGCGGCGAGCGATCGAGATTGATGGCGAAGAAAGCGAGTTCGCTCATCGCCGGCACTCCCGGCGCCAATTCTCCAAGCGCTTGTTGGCGCGCGCGCAAGCGAGGACGGCCGTTTCAGGCCCTCCAGCTTGCCTAACGCTGCGCCGCGTCTCGACCATGGCTCAGTACACCCGTGCCTTGGGTGCGATCTTGGCCAGGCTGATGCCGCCGTCTTCTTCCTTGAGCAGCGGCTCGGTGTGCACCGGCCGATAGGTCAGCGTCACCTTGCCGTCCTCGGCGACGTGGGCCAGCGTGTGCTGGCGCCAGTTCTCGTCGTCGCGGGCCGAGAAGTCCTCGCGGGCATGCGCGCCACGGCTTTCCTTGCGCGCTTCTGCGCCATAGACGGTGGCGATGGCGTTCGACATCAGGTTCTCGAGTTCCAGCGTCTCCACCAGGTCCGAGTTCCAGATCATCGAGCGGTCGAAGACCTTGATGTCCTTCATCTCGCCCCAGATCTCGGAGATGCGCTTGCAGCCCTGCTCGAGCGAATCCTGGGTGCGGAACACGGCAGCGTCTTCCTGCATCGCCTTCTGCATCTTCTCGCGCAGCACCGCCGTCGGCGTACCGCCATTGGCGTGACGCAAGCGGTCGAAGCGATCCATGATCCTTTCGACCGACGCCGCGTTCGGCGAGGGGATCGGCGCGTTGCGGTCGACGACCTGACCGGCGCGGATGGCGGCGGCGCGGCCGAACACCACGAGGTCGATCAGCGAGTTGGAGCCGAGACGGTTGGCGCCGTGCACCGAGGCGCAGCCGGCCTCGCCGACAGCCATCAAGCCGGGCGACACACGGTCCGGGTTTGCCTTGGTCGGGTTCAGCACCTCACCCCAGTAGTTGGTCGGGATGCCGCCCATGTTGTAGTGCACCGTCGGCAGCACCGGGATCGGTTCGCGGGTCACGTCGACGCCGGCGAAGATTTTTGCCGACTCGGAGATGCCAGGGAGCCTTTCGTGCAAGACCGCCGGATCGAGATGATCGAGGTGCAGGAAGATGTGGTCCTTGTTCTTGCCGACGCCGCGGCCGTCGCGGATTTCCAGCGTCATGCAGCGCGAAACCACGTCGCGCGACGCCAAGTCCTTGGCAGACGGTGCGTAGCGCTCCATGAAGCGCTCGCCTTCGGAATTGACGAGATAGCCGCCTTCGCCGCGTGCGCCTTCGGTGATCAGGCAGCCCGAGCCGTAGATGCCGGTCGGGTGGAACTGGACGAACTCCATGTCCTGCAGGGGCAGGCCGGCACGCGAGGCCATGCCGCCGCCGTCGCCGGTGCAGGTGTGGGCCGAGGTCGCCGAGAAGTAGGCGCGGCCATAGCCGCCGGTCGCCAGCACCACCATCTTCGCCGAGAAGCGGTGGATGGTGCCGTCGTCGAGGTTCCAGGCAACGACACCCGTGCAGGTGCCGTCCGGCTCCATGATCAGGTCAAGCGCGAAATACTCGATGAAGAACTGTGCGTTGTTCTTCAGCGACTGGCCGTAGAGCGTGTGCAGGATGGCATGGCCGGTACGGTCAGCGGCAGCACAGGTGCGCTGCACGGGCGGGCCGTCGCCATAGTTCATCATGTGGCCGCCGAACGGCCGCTGGTAGATCTTGCCCTCTTCGGTGCGCGAGAACGGCACACCGTAGTGCTCGAGCTCGTAGACCGCAGCCGGTGCTTCGCGCACCAGATATTCCATCGCGTCAACGTCGCCGAGCCAGTCGGAGCCCTTGACGGTGTCGTACATGTGCCACTGCCAGGAGTCAGGCCCCATGTTCTGCAGCGAGGCAGCGATGCCGCCCTGTGCTGCGACAGTGTGCGAGCGGGTCGGGAACACCTTGGTGATGCACGCCGTCTTCAGCCCCTGCTCGGCCATGCCGAGTGTGGCGCGCAGGCCGGCACCGCCGGCACCGACAACGACGACGTCGAACTTGTGATCGACATAGGTATAGGCGGAAGCTCCGCTGGTCTTGCCGTCCTTGGCCACCGTTTCAGCCTCCAAATGCAAGTTTGAGCAGGGCGAAGAGCGAAGCGACGCCGACTGCTACGGTAAAGAAAGTGTTGAGCATGATGAGCGTCACCTTGAGCAACTCGCCATGCACGTAGTCCTCGATCACCACCTGCATGCCGAGGCGCATGTGGTAGAGGCCCGAGACCAGCACCAGCGCCAGCACAAGCGACACCAGCGGATTGGCGAGCGAGGCGCGGACGGTTGCGAAATCGGCGCCGTTGAGCGCGATCAGCAGTCCAACGAAGAACAGCATCAGCGGAATGTTGGCGACCGCCGTCAGGCGCTGGCGCCAGAAATGCTCGGTGCCCTCGCGGGCCGAGCCGAGGCCGCGCACCTTGCCGAGCGCCGTACGCATGTCGTTGTTCGAGCCGCTCATCTTACGCTCCCCGCGCCATGTAGCCGACGACCCAGATCAGCGCCGTCAGCACGACCGAAGCGACGAGCGTCGCCCAGGCGAATTTCGAGGCGGTCTGCTTTTCAAGCGCAACGCCGGTGTCCCAGACCAGGTGGCGGATGCCGCCCAGCATGTGCAGCATCAAGGCCCAGGTGTAGCCGAGTAGCACCAGCTGGCCGATCCAGCTGCCGAACACCCAGCTGACGAATTCGAAATAGTGCTCGGAGGTCGCCGCCGCGATCAGCCACCAGGCGACCAGCAGCGTGCCGAAATACAGCGCGCAGCCGGTGATGCGGTGCAGGATCGAGGTCGTCATCGTCACCGGCGGACGATAGATGGTCAGGTGCGGCGACAGGGGCCGCGCACGCGAGGTGGCTTGGGTTGCTTGTGATTTGCTCATGGCTCCCCCGGTCTGCATCCGAGCGTGGCTATGTTTGAATACGGCGCCGTCGCACCGTTTTGCGACGTCGGACTGCGCGCTTTCTAAAGCTCTTTTTGCACCGCGTCAAAGTCAGAAAACCGTTCTGGCGCACCTATTTAGTCGCATCACGGCTTCAATCGATTGAACAAATGCCGCTGCTACCCGCATGGGTGAGTCGTCGCCAAACATGCCTGCGAAACAGGCAATGACGGCATCCCCCATCGGGACGATGCCCCGCTACCCGATCGTTGGCGCCGACTGGCGGCAGGCATGCCAAGGCAACGAAATATTAACCATGTTTGTTAAACTTTTCCGCCCAAACAGGCGCCAAGCCTTAACAAAGATTAAGAAACGGTTAATCTCCCGTTCGATCGAACAGGGAGATTTGCCCGATGCGCTTCATACTGGCTTTGACCGCAGCCGCGGCCCTGATGCTTGCCACAGCCATGGCGCTGACCTCTCCCGCAGCTGCTGGCGGTAGCCATGACCGCGTCTATGCCGATTCTTTCGGCAACCTGATCGTCGAAAGCACCACCGGCTACAAGCGCATCATCGTCGGCGAAGGCGCCTCCGCCCGCAAGCTCGCCGCCTACACCGGCTCGACCGGCCCGAAGGTCATCTATCTCGACGAACCGCGCGCGCAGCGCCACTGCTACCGCCCGCCCATGCTGCTCAAGGGCCGCAGCTACATGTATGGCTTCTCCGAAGGCGAAATTCCTCAGCCAGGCCTGGTTTGCCGCTGAACTGCCGCGTCGTCGCGGCTACCTGCCTGGCGGCTTGAGGCCGAACGGAACCACAGTTGATTCCGCATACACGGCGACCGCGCCCCAGACCCGGACGCAGTCGCGTCCGTCCTTTTTGGCTTCGTAGAGTGCAGAGTCGGCCCGCACCATCAGCTGGTCGATGCTTTCGCCTGCAACCAATTCGGCAACGCCAAAGCTTGCGGTAAAGCGGCAATCGGCCGGCAGGCCGTCGATCGGCATTCCGGAGAACGCCGAGCGCGCGCCTTCGGCAAACAGCCGCGCCGACGCGAGATGCGCGCCCGGCAGGATGATCGCGAATTCCTCGCCGCCGATTCGGCCGGCAACGTGATGCCCGGCCATCGATTCGCGGATGAACTGCGCAAACGCCTCGATGACACGGTCGCCCGAGGCATGGCCGTAGCTGTCGTTGATCGACTTGAAATGATCGAGGTCGGAGATGACGAGCGTGATCGGCAGGCCCTGGCGCGTGGCATCACGCATCGCACTGGCCGCTCGGCGCTGGAAGCCGCCGCGGTTGAGCAGGCCCGACAGCGCATCGGTTTCCGACTTCTGCGTCGCGTCGAGCAGGATATCTCGCACCAGGATCACCAGCAGCATCAGTGCGATCGACAGCGCGAACACCGTCCCCAGCGCCTGCGAGATCATCGCATAGGTGCTCTGCAGATAATGATGCGGGTCGGCACCCGGCCCGCCGACGGCGAGCGCCAGATAGGGCTTGGAGAAGAATTGCAGCGCGCTGGCAAAGAGCACGCCCGCCAAAACGTAGTCGAACTGGCTGAGCTGCCGGCGCGAACGCAGGATGGTCGCCGCTCCCACCGCCTGCGCGATCGCATAAGGCGTCTGGTAGGTCATCATGCGCAGCAGCGAATCGCGGGCAAAGCCCTGTGTGGCAAAGACGGCGACTGTCGTCATGACGAGGAACGCCGCCATTAGCCGCCATGCCGGCTGCGCCTCGTAGCGGCTGGCCAGCCCGACGTTCATCAACATCAGTGTGGCCAGGAAGGCGACGAAATTGGCGGTGACGATGAACCGCGTGTCCTCGAACATCGGAATCGCGAACTCGGTCCCGATGTAGACGATGCCGGTGAGATAGCAGAGCGCAAACCAGCGCGCCGAGTTGCGCCGCCCGTCATAGATGGCGATCGACATGAAAGCGCCGGCCAGGAGGCCGGCAACAAACACATTGATCGCAAGAATGAACTCGGCCCCGGTCATCGTCGACTGCAGTCTCCTTCGCGCGGATGAGACCACAGCCCGGCGAAAAAGACGTTAACGCAAGGGACGAAATGCCGGTCGTCCCCAATGGGCTGATACGAAAAAGGCGGCGGAGCATGTGCTCCGTCGCCTTGTCGATTTCTACTGCGGCCGGCTGGCCGCCGTCGTCAGTGCCAGTCGCGGATGTCGACGAAGTGGCCGGCGATCGCCGCCGCTGCCGCCATGGCCGGCGACACCAGATGGGTGCGGCCCTTGAAGCCCTGGCGTCCTTCGAAGTTGCGGTTCGAGGTCGAGGCGCAGCGCTCATGCGGCTTGAGACGGTCGTCGTTCATGGCGAGGCACATCGAGCAGCCCGGCTCGCGCCAGTCGAAGCCGGCGGCAACGAAGATCTTGTCGAGACCTTCGGCTTCCGCCTGTTCCTTGACCAAGCCCGAGCCCGGCACGATCATCGCGCTGACGGTCGAAGCGACCTTGCGGCCCTCGACGACCTTGGCGACGGCGCGCAAATCCTCGATGCGGCCGTTGGTGCACGAGCCGATGAAGACGCGATCGACCGAGATGTCGGTGATCTTGGTGCCGGCGGTCAGGCCCATATAGTCGAGCGCGCGCTTCTTGGAGTTGCGCTTGTTCTCGTCCTCGATCACTTCCGCATCCGGCACAACGCCGGTCACGGCAACGACATCCTCGGGCGACGAGCCCCAGGTGACGATAGGCGGCAGCTTGGCGGCGTCGAGCACGATGACCTTGTCGAAATGCGCGCCCTCGTCCGAATGCAGCGTCTTCCAGTATTCGAGCGCCATGTCGAAGGCCTTGCCCTTCGGTGCGCGCGGCTTGTCCTGGACGTAGGCGTAGGTCTTTTCGTCGGGCGCAATCAGGCCGGCGCGGGCGCCGCCCTCGATCGACATGTTGCAGATCGTCATGCGGCCTTCCATCGACAGCGCGCGGATCGCCTCGCCGGCATATTCGATGACGTAGCCGGTGCCGCCGGCAGTGCCGATCTCGCCAATGATGGCGAGCACGATGTCCTTGGCGGTCACGCCTTCCGGCAGTTGGCCGTCGACACGCACCAGCATGTTCTTGGCCTTCTTCTGGATCAGCGTCTGGGTCGCCAGGACGTGTTCCACTTCAGAGGTACCGATGCCGTGCGCCAGTGCGCCAAAAGCGCCGTGCGTCGAAGTGTGGCTGTCGCCGCAGACAATCGTCATGCCCGGCAGGGTGAAGCCCTGCTCGGGGCCGACGATGTGGACGATGCCCTGGCGCTTGTCGTTCTCGGAGTAGTACTCGACGCCGAAATCGGCCGAGTTCTTGGCCAGCGCCTCGACCTGGATACGGCTTTCCTCATTCTTGATGCCGTTCTTGCGGTCCGGCGAGGTCGGCACGTTGTGGTCGACGACGGCAAGCGTCTTCTCGGGATGACGCACGGTGCGGCCGGTCATGCGCAGGCCTTCGAAGGCCTGCGGGCTCGTCACTTCGTGCACAAGATGACGGTCGATATAGAGCAGGCAGGTGCCGTCGTCCTGGCGGTCGACGATATGGTCGTCAAAGATCTTGTCGTAGAGGGTACGCGGTGCGCTCATGGCTTTGGATCCGTCGATATGAAACTTGGGAAGGCGAAAGGGCGCGCCAAAGGCCCGTCGGCTCAGCGCAAGCGACTAGATAAGTCGGCTGGTCAACGCGCCTGAAATCCGGGCAAAGAATCGCGACGGCAGGCGCTTGTGGTCCTGCAGCACGAAACCCTTGTAGGCCGGATCTCCAAAGAGTGCTTCCATAAGCGGCTCAATACCAATCTTTTGACGTTCCGGCAATCGCAAGCTCCGCCTGGCCCAAGCGGCATGATGGCGAGCATCCAGCGGACCCGGCTGCTGGACGCCGCACAGGCACTAGGCGACGCGTCCCAGCGCAGTTTCACCCCCGCGCAGACCATGCCGGTCGGCCCAGGCTGAAATCGCGGCAGCGATCGCCTCCGGCTGGTCCTCGGGCGCTGCGTGGCGGGCTGGACCGCAGTTCTCGATCTCGAGGCTGGCGATGTTATCCGCGCACCACCGGGTCATCTCCTTCCCGATCATCAGCGTCTCCACCGAACCCTCGAAGGTCAAAAGCAGCTTGGGCACGCCGCCGCTCTTGGCCAGCCAGCGGTCATAGGCTTCGATGCGGGCAATCACCTCGGCCGGCTCGCCTTCGATCGGCATGGCACGCGGCCAGGCAAGCAACGGCCGCCGGCTTTCGCGCGTCGGATAGGGCTTGCGGTAGACATCGAGGTCTTCGTCGCTCAGGCCGTTGAGCACGGTGGCGCGCAAGGCGAACTCGATGAAGAAGTTCTCGTCCAGAACCTTGGTCTCGCCGGTGCCCGCACCGCGCAGCGCCTCATAGCGCGGCCTGGCGCTTTCAGGGAAATCGGCCCATGTCATCGGCCGCACGATCGTCTCCATGACAGCCAGCCCGCGCACCCGCCCGGGATGGCACGCCGCCCAGTCGAAGGCCAGCGCCCCGCCCCAATCGTGGCCAACCAGCACCACCTCCTCCAAGCCCATCGCCTCGAACCAGGCGTCGAGATAGCGGGCGTGGTCGTCGAAGCTGTAGGCGATATCGGGCTTGCCCGAACCGCCCATGCCGATCAGGTCCGGCGCCAGGCAGCGCACGCCGTCGCCGATGCCGGGCAGCACGTTGCGCCACAGATAAGACGAGGTCGGGTTGCCGTGCAGGAACACGAACGGCACGCCCTGGCCCACGTCGACATAGGAGATTGTCGAGTCGAGTACGCTGATTTCAGGCATCTGGCTTTCCTTTCCGTCGCTCAAGTAGTAAGGTACCTGTCTAATATCAATTAGTCAGGTACCTGTCTATCTTGAAAGAGACGATTCCGGAAAATCCGCCGCTCGGCCTGTTGCTGCGCCTCGTCCACCAGCATTGGACCCAGGCTGTCGACACCGCCCTCGACGCCGCCGGCTTCGGCGACATCCGCCCGCCGCATGCCAACGTCTTCACCTTCACCCCATCGGAAGGCATCCAGGTCAGCGAACTGACCAAGCTCGCCCATGTCCGCAAGCAGACGATGACTCAGGCCGTCGAGGAGCTGGAGAAGCTTGGTTATGTCGAGCGCCGGCCCGATCCCAACGACCGCCGCGGCCGCCTCGTCTTCCTCACCGAACGCGGCAAGGCGGTGCGCCCCATCGCATCCGCCACCGGGCGCAAGGTCGACGAACGCTGGGCCGAACTCACCAGCCCGCAAGAGATGGAGGCGCTGCGCCAGTCGCTCCGCCAGCTGTTCGAAAAGGTGCGCGACGATGTGCCAGCCCGGCCGGGCGCCGATTCCGAAGGCTGATTAGCCGGCCTTGCCCTTGACCGGCTTGCGCGCCCCGGGCCTCTCGTCACGCTTGTCCTCGCTGAGATCGAACTTGACCTCGAACCTGTGCAGCAGACCGAGCACGCAAAGCGCAAGCAAGGTGACGAACGCCGCGATCTGCCAGAGCCCGAGCCCGGCGGCGAGGCCGATGGCGCCCGCCAGCCACATGCCGGCGCCCGTCGTCAGCCCCTGCACCTCGCCCCTGCTGAAAAACACCACGCCGGCGGCAAGGAAGGCGACACCTGCCGTGACGGCCTCGACCACGCGGATCGGGTCGACCTTGGCGCCGTCCTTGAGAACATCGGGTCCAAACATCGGCGCATGCACGATCTCGATGGTCAGCAGCGCGAAGGTCGCCGCTGCCACGCAAATGAGGATATGTGTCCTCAGGCCTGCCGGCCGGTTGCGCCATTCGCGTTCGAAACCGATGGCCGCGCCGAAGGCGGCTGCCAGCAACATGCGCGCGACGATGACGGGAAACGAGGTGTAGGTCGGATGGCCGAATTCCTCGACGAGTTGTTCCATGGGGCCCTCATGATGGTTCGGCCCCCAACGCGCCATGGCAAGGCTGGTTCCGCCGCGCCAGCCTGAATGAGCCCCTAAACGGGGCCATCTTGCTCAGAACGGCTTGACGATCACGAGCCCGACAATGCCGAGCAACAGCAGACCGACCAGCCAATGCAGCTTCAGAACGATGGCAGCCGGCTTCGCCAGCCTGGCGCCGGCGAGTTGGCGTAACTGTCCCGACAGCACGCCATGCAGGCCCGACATCGCCACGACGAGCGTGAGCTTGGCATGCAGCCAGGCGTCGCCGAAAGAACCGAGGTCATAAGCGAGATAGAGCCCCAGAGCCCAGACGAGCATCATCGCCGGCGTCGACAGCATCGAGAAACCGGCGCGCAATTGTGCCGCCTGCCGCGAATCGACGCCACCGGCCGCCGCCATGCGCGACAGGGTCAGCGGCACGAAGATCATGCCCGACATCCAGACCACCATCGCCACGACATGCAGCGACTTGATGACGAGATAGCTCATAGGCCTGCCGTCTGGTTGGCCGCCCTGGCGGCGAGGTAGCGGTCATTGATGAAGGTGCCGAACGGCACGAGGCAGGCCAGGCCGGTGCGCAGCATCCCCCTGGGCGACCAGCCGCCGCCGGAAAAATTGTCGACCAGGCAAACGACGTAGAACACGAAGGCGAGGCCATGGACCGGCCCGGCCGCGCTGGCGATTGCGGGATAGCCGGCCAGATGTTTCATCGGCACGGCGATCAGCACCAGGAAAAGCAGGGTGCTGCCTTCGAACAGGCCTGCGAGGCGCAGGCGCGAGAGTGGATTGGCGAGGGTCTTGCGAATGGTTTCCATGCCGCGAGATTTGTTCGCGGCAGCGCTGCGGGCAATCGTCCATCCGGTCGCAGAGGCCGAATGACGCGCGACATATCAGACAACCCTGAATATATACGCCTTGACCAGCACATCCGGCTCGGCCACCGCAAAGGCCCGGAAAGCAGGGCTTTCCTCGACCGCACGCCATCTTCCCTTCGCTTCCAGCTCGGCGAACTTCGCGCGGAAACCGCCTGCCTCCAGCACCACGTCGCGCACGGTGAAGATGACGAAACCATCAGACCGCGTGATCCGGACCAGTTCGTCCAGGCTGGATGCTGGCGCGTGGCCTGCCGTGAATACCCCCGTCGAGAAGACGGCGGCGAAATGCCCATCGGCCCATGGCAGCGACCCGCCCAGTGCCGCCCTTGTCAGCGCCCTGTAGCCGCCACGCGCCCGCGCCAGGCCGAGCATTTCGTCGGAAAGGTCGAGCCCCTCGAGGTCGTCATAGCCGAGCGCCTGCAGATACGGCCCCGACAGCCCGGTGCCACAGCCGGCGTCGAGCAACGGTCCTTCGCCCTTGGGCACGTGCCGCGCCACCCATGCCGAGATCACGAAGGGCAGGCAGTAGCCGAGTGCTGCCGTCTCGGTGTCGTAGCCATTCGCCCAAGCCGCATAGGCCGTGGCCAGTTCCGTCTCCGTCTGTGCCGCATAGACCATGTCGAGCGCGGTCTTGTCGGCATCTCCGGTCATGGCGTGACGTCCCTCCGCATCCGCCGCTCCAGCGCCCTCAGGCTGAGCGACAGCCCGACGGTCAGAAGCAGGTAGACATAGGCTACGATGGAATAGGTCTCGAAGAAACGGAACGAGCCTGAGGCATAGACCTTGGCCATCTGGGTTATGTCGGCGACGCCGAGCACCGAGACCAACGAAGAGTCCTTCACCATGGCGATGAAGTCGTTGCCATAGGGCGGCAGGATGGTCCTGAAGGCCTGAGGCCAGACGATCAGCCGGAAGCGCTGGTAGCGCGACAGCCCCAGCGCCTTCGCCGCCTCGATCTGGCCGATGTCGACGGCCTGGATGCCGGCGCGGAAAATCTCGGCGATGAAGGACGAGTAGGCGACCGTCAGCGCGATGATCGCCCGCCACAGCAGCGAGAAGTCGCGCACCTGCATCGGCTCGACCAGCCCAGCCGACTGCAGCGGAATGGTCACCCAGTTCCATGCCGCCACGAATGCCGGCGCGCCGACGAAGGCGATCCAGAACAGCAGCACAAGGATCGGCAGCCCGCGGATGATCTCGACATAGAAGCGCGAGACCTGGCGCAGCACCTTGGAGTTCGACAACCCGAGCAAGGCGATGAACAGGCCCAATGCCGAGGCCATGGCGAAAGCGACGATGGTGACGAAAAGCGTCACCCAAAGCCCTTTGACCAGCGTCGACAGGATCTGGCCGTAGACGTCGCTGGCCGCGATCGTGACTGCGGAAACAACACCGATCGCCACAGCGGCCACCAGCCACCACGGGAAATCGTCCTTCTTGACCCGGTACTGGCTCATGCCGCGTCCTGCCGTGGCCCGGCAAAGGAATGCGGCAGCGTCTCGAACTGGTCGAGCAGGGCAACCACCCTACGGCCGCCCGCCGTCAGCGCATAGACCACGCCGCGCGGAAAGGCGGCGGTCTCGTCGCGCTCGATAAGCCCGCGCCGCAACAAACCGTCCAGCCGCTCCGACAGCACCTTGGCGGTGATGCCGGGCAGTCGCGCCACAAGCTCGCCATGCCGCTTCTGCCCCACCGACAACTGCCACAACACCAGCGCGTTCCAGCGGTGACCGAGAAAGGAAAGCCAGTCCTCTACCGGGCACACCTCCGGCCGCCGTGGCACCGGCACCTCGCGCTCGCTGGTCGCGGTCATCTCTGCACTCATTCGGGGTACCCGTTTGGATAGTTCTGAAACGGCATGTTCTGGTCGCCGAAACAGGAGAAAGCCAATGTCATTGAAAGTCTACCGGCCAGCCGACATGAACGAAACCTTTGCCGCCATCCGCAACAGCGGCGATGTCGGGGCTCTGCTGGCGCTCTACGAGGAAGATGCCCGCCTGCTGGTTGATACCAACGGTTCCGGCTTTGCCGGCAAGGCGGCGATTGCCGGGGAGCTTGAAAGGCTGGTGCGCATTCCGGGCACGATGACGTCGCACAACACCTTCTGCGTCGAGCATGGCGACCTGGCGCTGCTGCGCGCCGATTTCGCAATCATCAATGAGGAAGGCTTTACCCTCTACTCCGGCTTCACCGCCGAGATCGTGCGCAGGCAGGCCGACGGCACGTGGCTCTATGTCATCGATCACGCCGGCGCCAGCCGCTACGGAGCCTAGGCCCGACGCTGCAGCGTGCCGTCTCCGCCAGGAAGCGGAGACGGCAGCGCAATCACTGGCCCATCTTGTAGTCGAGGAACCACTTCTTGTTCAGCTTGTCGAAGGTGCCGTCCGCCTTCAGCGCCGCGATCGCCTGGTTGATCGGCGCGACAAGGTCAGAGCCCTTCTTGAAGATGAAGCCGAAATCCTCGCTGCCCAGCGGCTCGCCCACCACCTTGAGCTTGCCTTCCGAGGCGTCGACATACCCTTGCGCAGCGACGCTGTCGGTCAGCACCAGGTCGACGTCGCCGGCCTTGAGTGCCTGCACCGTGGCGCCGAAGGTCTCGAACAGCTTGATACGCGGGTTCTGCTCGTTGCCGTCGAGGATCTCGTAGACGGCGGTGTAGAAAGGCGAGGTGCCCGGCTGCGCCGCGATCAGGCCGTCCTTGAGCGCGCCGAAGCTCTTGGCGTCGGTGAAGCGGCTCTCGTCGGCACGCACCAGCATGAACTGCTGCGAACGCATGTAAGGATCGGAGAAATCGACCTTCTCCTTGCGCTCGTCCTTGATGGTGATGCCGGTCATGCCGACCTGGTACTGGCCGTCCGACACTGCCTGGATCATCGCGTCCCAGCTGGTGTTCTGGTACTCGATCTTGAAGTTCAGCCGCTTGGCGATCTCGTCCATGGCGTCATATTCCCAGCCGATCTGCTTGCCGGTCTTGGGATCGATGAACTGCAGCGGCGGATAGGCGTTCTCGGTCACCACCACGACCGACTTGCCGCCGAGATCAGGCAGGCTCTGGGCCATGGCAGCCAATGGCAGAAGCACGACAGCCAGCGCGCCGGCCAGCGACAGTTTGAAATGAGACATGATGCGTTCCCCGAAAACACAAGACCGGCGGCGCCGGTCGATTTGCGCCAGACTTTAGCCGTCCCAAGCGTGCTTGCAAGCATGGACGATGCGCTGGCACAGCCGAATACACTGTATCTGTTTCGCTTTTGGCGTGTTTGCGAAACAAATCCTGGCCTCAGCCGCCCGGCTGATAGATCAGCAAATGCTCATCATGGAACACCCCGTCGACCAGCAGCGCCCGCGGCTCGACGCCGTAGCTGACGAATCCAAGGCCGAGATAGAGCCGGAGCGCCGGCACATTGTCGGCGATGACATGGGCATGCAGCGCCAGACCGCGTTCGGTCGCATGATCGATGACCTGCTGCACCAGCGCCCGGGCGGCACCGGTGCCGCGCCAGGCTGGATCGACATAGACCCCAAACATCGCGCCCTTGTGCCGTGTCTTCCGCCGCTTTTCGCCGATGAAGGTCGCAACGCCGACGAACTCGCTGTCGCCAAACACGCCATAGACGGCATCGGGTTCGGCAAGGCCTATGCGCGCCTCGAAATCGGCGTCAGTCAGATGCGCCTCGTCCTCCGGGCTCGAACTGAAGGCGAGCGGCGCTTTTTCGAGCGCCGCCATGCGCAGGCGCCTCAGCGCCGCACCTTCGCCCGGCACCAGCCTGCGGACGACGAAGTCTTTTCCGATCACCATCCATCCCCCCCAAAAACGAAAAAGGGCGGCACAAGGCCGCCCTTTCGAAATCCGGTAGCGCCGGCGATTACTCGGCGGCGGCTTCAGCTGCCTTGGCGGCCTCGGCTGCTGCCTTCTTCTCGGCGGCTTCCTGAGCGGCCTTCTCGGCGGCCAGCGCCTGGGCTGCGGCAATCTTTTCGGCTTCGATACGGGCCTTCTCGGCGACCAGAGCAGCGCGCTCGGCATCGTTCAGCTTGCGGGCGCGGACGCCGGTGTTCTCGACGATACGAGCCGACTTACCGCGACGATCGCGCAGGTAGTACAGCTTGGCGCGACGCACCTTGCCGCGACGGACGATCTCGACGCCCTCGATCATCGGCGAGTAGACCGGGAACACGCGTTCCACGCCTTCGCCGTAGGAGATCTTGCGGACGGTGAAGTTTTCCTGGAAGCCCGAGCCGGCGCGGGCGATGACGACGCCTTCATAGGCCTGGACGCGGGTACGCGTGCCTTCGGTGACGCGCACCTGGACGCGGACGGTATCGCCCGGCTGGAATTCAGGCAGGGTGCGCTTGGCTTCGATCTTGGCGGCCTGTTCGGCCTCGAGCTGGCGGATGATATCCATCTCAAAAATCCACTTCTTGTTCTTCCGACAGCCAGAGCGCCCAACGCTCGCCTTGCAGTTCCAAATGACCGCTTGGGTATGCCTTCTTCCCTCGCGGGCCTTCTGGCAGGGGCGACTACACCGTCACTGTTGACGGGTCCGGTCGATTATTCGTCCGGTTCGGGCGGGCACATAGCGCTATTTCGGCCATTTGTCACGCCTTTGCCGCTTCTTTTTTGCAGCCAAGGCGTGCGGCCCGAGCATTGTGACCGCTTCAGCGACATTGGACCATGCCGCCGCCATCGGCAAGCCATGGCTTGCATCGTTCGTCCGCGCTTCCTACAGACCGGACTAACATAGCAGCAAGGCAGCCGGTCCGTGTCCCTGATCACAATAGGCATCCTCTTTCTCGCCGGCTTCCTGTCGGGCGTCGTCAACGCCATCGCCGGCGGTGGCACCTTCCTCACCTTCGGCGCCATGACCATGCTCGGCGTACCGCCGATTTCGGCCAACGCCACCTCGTCGATCGCCCAGTTCCCCGGCTACATCACCTCGACCTGGGCCTACATCGCCGACATCCGCCTGATGTGGCGCGGCGCCATCGCCTTCGCCGTCATCTCGGCCATTGGCGCGCTGGCCGGCGCGCTGATCCTGCTCTCCCTCGACAATGTCGCCTTCGGCGCCCTCGTCCCCTGGCTGCTTCTTGCCGCCACCGCGCTGTTCGCCGCCGGCCCCTGGCTGCGCCCGAAAAAGCTCGCCGAGCGCGCCCCTGATGCGCCGGCCTCGCTCGCCGGCCGCATCGTCCAGTTCTTCACCTCGATCTATGGCGGTTTCTTCGGCGCGGGCATGGGCGTGATGATGCTCGCCACCCTCGGCCTCACCGAAGGCGGCGACTACCACCGCCTCAACGCGCTGAAGAACATGCTCTCCATCGTCATCGCAGCGGTTGCCATCATCATCTTCGCCTCGGGCGGCGTCGTCGCCTGGACCCATGCCGCGATCATGGTGCCCGGCGTCGCGCTTGGCGGCTACGCCGGCGTCTGGACCGCCCGCCGTGTGCCGCAAAGCGTTGTCCGCGCCTTCGTCGTCGCGGTCGGGCTGTTCCTGGCGGGTTACTACTTCACGAAGGGGTAGACCGCGACCTCGTAGGATTGGGTTCCTCGTCCCTCTGGGGAGAGGTGCCGAGCATAGCAAGGCGGAGAGGGGGAACCGCCCCCACCTGCGCGGCAGCCGAAATCCGCCCTACTTCTTCTCCACCCGCCCGGCCCAAAGATCCGGCCGCCGCTCCTTGGTCAGCTTTTCCGCTTCCGCCCGCCGCCATTTGGCGATCTTGCCATGGTTGCCCGAGGTCAGCACCTCGGGGATGGCGCGGCCCTCGAACTCCTGCGGCCGCGTATAGTGCGGGTGCTCGAGCAGCCCGCCCTCAAAACTCTCTTCGTCGCCCGACACGTCGTTGCCCATCACGCCGGGCAGCAGCCGCACAACCGCATCGAGCAGCACCAGTGCTGCCGGCTCGCCGCCCGAGAGGATGAAGTCGCCGACGGAAATCTCTTCCAACTCGCGCGCATCGATCACGCGCTGGTCGACGCCCTCGAAGCGGCCGCACAGGATCACAGCACCAGGCCCGGCGGCCAGTTCGCGCACGCGCTCCTGCGTCAAAGGCCTGCCGCGCGGGCTCATCAGGATGCGCGGACGTTCGTCCCCCTCGGACGAAGCACTGTCGATCGCCTTGGCTATGATGTCGGCCCGCAGCACCATGCCGGCGCCGCCGCCGGCCGGAGAATCGTCCACGGTCCGGTGCCTGTCGGTGGCGAAGTCGCGGATCTGCACCGCTTCCAGTGCCCAGTCGCCGCGCTCCATCGCCCGCCCGGCCAGGGACACCCCCAGCGCGCCCGGAAACATCTCCGGGTAAAGCGTGAGCACGGTTGCTCGGAACATCAGCGATTGCCCCCGGCATCCTTCGGGCCGCGCGGGCGCTTGTCGAACTCGCCATCGGAGGGCGCGTTTTCGTCGTCCTCGTCATCAACCAGCCCGGCCGCCACCGTGTCGATGGTTACGAAGCCGCCGGCAACGTCGACAACAGGCACCGCGGCCTGGGTGAACGGGATCAGCACGCCCTTGCGGCCCTGATACTGAATCTCAAGGATGTCGCCGCCGCCATAATTCTGCACGGCAAACACCTTGCCCACCGGCGCGCCGGTTTCGTCGCGCACCTGAAGCCCGACGAGGTCGGCGTGATAAAACTCGCCCTCATCGCCATCGTCGGGCAGCGCCGAACGGTCGACGAACAGCTCCGTGCCGGTCAGCGCCTCGGCGGCGTTGCGGTCGGCCACGCCCTTGAAGCGCACGACCACCACTTCGTTGGCCGGCCGGATCGTGGCGATCTCGAAGGCGCGGCCGTCCTTGGCATAGAGCGGCCCGTAATCGGCCAAAGCCAGCGGGTCGCCGGTAAAGGTTTTGACGCGCAATTCGCCCTTGATGCCGTGGGCGGCGCCGATCACGGCCATCTGGATAGGATTTTGGGGTTTGGCCATCGCCTGCTTCACTGCTTGTCAACTTCACGCGTTCAACACTGCCATATTCCAATCGGACGCCCGCTGCCAATGCAGGAATTCCTCATCGCCGCAAAACCCGACCTGCAATCGGCCCGCGAGGGCTGGCTGAAGGCGCTTGCCGGCGAGCGCCGCCTCTCTGCCGCGACCGTCGATGCCTATGAGCGCGACACGCGCCAGTTCCTGCAATTCCTCACAGGCCACAATGGCGGCCCGCCCGGCATCTCCAACATCAAGGACCTGCGCCCGGCCGATCTGCGCGGCTTCCTCGCCTCTCGCCGTGCCGACGGCGCCGGTGCCCGCACGCTCGGGCGCGGCCTTGCCGGCGTGCGCTCACTGCTGCGCTTTCTCGAACGCCAGGGCCTGGTCAATGCCGCTGGCTCAGCCGCACTGCGGGCGCCAAAGCAGCCGAAATCGCTGCCCAAGCCACTGACGGCGATCGATGCCAAGCGTGTTGTTTCGGCGGGCGAACAGCTCGCAGAAGAACCATGGATCGCCGCCCGGAACGCCGCCGTGCTGACGTTGCTCTATGGCTCCGGCCTGCGCATTTCCGAAGCGCTCAACCTGTCCGGCGCGGAACTGGCTTCGCCAGCCGACACCGTGCTGCGCGTGGCGGGCAAGGGCGGCAAGACCCGTCTCGTGCCGGTGCTGCCGGTTGCGCTCCAGGCGGTCGCCGAATACCGCAAGCTCTGCCCCTACCATCTCGGGCCCGACGGCGCGCTGTTCCGCGGCGCGCGCGGCGGCCAGCTCGATCCGGCAATCATCCAGCGCGAGATGCGCAAGATGCGCTCGGCGCTCAACCTGCCCGACACGGCGACGCCCCATGCGCTGCGCCATTCCTTCGCCACCCACCTGCTCGGCCGTGGCGGCGACCTCAGAACTATCCAGGAGCTGCTCGGCCACGCCAGCCTGTCGACGACCCAGATCTACACCGGTGTCGACACCGCGCGTCTGCTCGAGATCTACGAGGCGGCTCACCCGCGCGCCTGACGCTTGGCCTCGAAATCGAACCCGATTTCCGAGGAGGCGCTTCACCAGGATCAGCTCCTGCAGCCCGACAATTGTCACCACGGCATTAACCGTTTTGCCGCTTTTGGCCGCTACACAAATGCCATGACACGTCTCGCTGCCATTGCCGATCGCGCCTCTTTGTTGTCGCTGAAGCTGCTTGCAGCGCTCAACGTGCTGTTTTTCATCCTGTTCTTTGCCATCGCCTTCCTGCTCGCCGGCAAGGCCCATGCTGCAGCACCTGTTTGCACCGGCTCGGACATGCTGGCCGAACTGCAGAAGAACGACCCGGCACTGCTCGCCAAGATCGAGGCCGAGGCCAAGAAAACGTTCAACGGCGAGGGCCTGCTGTGGAAGCTGGAAAAGCCAGGCCAGAAGCCGTCCTGGCTCTACGGCACAATGCATGTCACCGATCCGCGCGTCACAGTGCTTGAGCCGGCGGCGCAAAAGGCCTTCGACGGTTCGCACACACTGGTCATCGAAACCACCGATGTGCTCGACCAGCAGGCAATGGTCGCCGGCCTGATGAGGCAGCCTGAACTGATGATGTTCACCGATGCGACGACGCTGCCATCGCTGCTGTCGCCGGAGGACGCCAAGATCGTCAACGCGGCGCTCGAAGCGCGCGGCATACCGCCGGCAAGCGTCACCAAGATGAAGCCGTGGATGCTGTCGGCGATGGTCGCATTGCCGGCCTGCGAGCTGGCCCGCAAGTCGGGCGGCGCGCCGATACTCGACATCCTGCTCGCCCAGCAGGCCAAGGCGGCCGGCAAGGAGGTCAAGGGCCTCGAAAGTGCTGCCGACCAGCTCTCGGCGATGGCTTCGCTGCCGCTCGAATTCCACATCAAGGGTCTCGTCGAGACCCTCAAGCTCGGCGACCGCATGGACGACGTCATTGAAACGATGGTCGTGCTCTACCAGCGCGGCGACACCGGCATGTTCTGGCCGCTGTTCCGCAACGCGCTGCCAAGTGCTGCCGGCGACGAAACCAGCTACGCCGCCTTTGAGGAAGCGATGGTGACGACGCGCAACAAGACCATGGTCGAGCGCGCCGAGCCGCTCGTCGGCCCGGGCGACGCCTTCATGGCCGTCGGCGCGCTGCACCTGCCCGGCCCCGACGGGCTTGTCGAGCTGTTCCGCAAGGCCGGCTACACTGTGACGGTGGCCGACCGCTGACATCTGCCTCTACGGCTTGGCGACCCGTGCCAGCATGGCCGGAACGATGATCTTGTGGAACGGCAGGACAATGGCGAGATAGGTCCGGCCGAGCCAGTTGTGCGGCTTGACCAGCGTCGTGGCGCTCACCTCCTGCCGGCCCCCGCCTAGCTCCTTCAGCTCGACAAGCAGGCGGAAATCGAGATGAAGGTCGTCCAGCCCAAGCACCATCTGGGATTGCGACTGGCTGAGCACCGGGAACATCCCCTTACGCTCAAGCTCCGGGGCAAGGTCCTCGTCGCGCGTCTTCAGCCCAAACGGTCTGACCAGCAGGTTGCGCAGCGCCATCAGCGCACCGATCCAGCTCGGCCGATGGCGGAACACCCGCTCGGCCGCAGCCCCGACATCGAGGCGCTGGCCATGCACCACCACGGCAAATCTGTCAGTGAAACTCGCGCCGGGCAGAATTTGCTTGGCATTGGGCAGGACAGGCAACACGGGCATGACAGACCTCGGCTTGCTGCAACTTAACCGAGCCTACCCCTCTTTCATCGCCTTTGAAGCGTGGCGAAACGCCGCCTCTGGAACGTTCGTTTCGAAAATTTCACGCCAAAGTGAAACCGAAATGCCTTTCGCGCGTTGATTGCTATGTTCACGCAACGATTGCGGAGCGCAGCTGAGGGAGATCTCAATGGTGAACAATCCAGATCCAGGACGCCCATCCGGCCAGTCGAGCATGGGCAGCACGTGGCTGATAGCCATCATCGTCGTGCTGCTCGCAGCGGTGGCCTATTACATTTTCGGTCCCAAGACCGCCGAAGCCCCCGCACCAGCCGAACCGCCGGCAGCCACGGCCCCGGCGCCTGCTCCGGCCGAACCTGCTGCCCCGGCACCGTCGGGTACGATGGCGCCTGCGCCTGCTGAACCGGCTCCCGCGCCGGCACCTGCCGAGCCTGCGCCCGCACCGGCCGCTCCGGCTCCGGCCGAACCCGCGCCTTCGGGCGGCGGCACCACGGCTCCGGCACCGGCACCTTCCGGTGGCTAAAGGCACCAGCTGAAATGCAAACGGCCCGCTCATCAAGCGGGCCGTTTCACTTTTGATCGAAACGAACTCAGGACCGAGCCGGTCCCGCCTGATTACATGTGGATCGGCTTGAAGAAGGTGGCGAGTGCCGCCTCCTTCACCGCTTCCGACATCGTCGGATGCGCATGGCAGGTGCGGCCGAGGTCTTCCGACGAGCCGCCGAACTCCATCAGCACCGCCGCCTCGTGGATCATCTCGCCGGCGCCGAAGCCGACGATGTGCACGCCCAGCACCTTGTCCGTATCCTTGTCGGCCAGCACCTTGACGAAGCCGTCGGTGTGCAGCATGGCGCGGGCACGGCCGTTGGCCGTGAACGGGAACTTGCCGGCCTTGTAGGCGATGCCCGCCTTCTTCAGCTCTTCCTCGGTCTTGCCGACCGAAGCGACCTCGGGGCTGGTGTAGACCACGCCCGGGATGACGTCATAGTTCACGTGGCCGGCCTGGCCGGCGATGATCTCGGCGACCGCAACACCTTCGTCCTCGGCCTTGTGCGCCAGCATCGGGCCGACGACCACGTCGCCGATGGCATAGATGCCGGCGACGTTGGTGCGCAGGTGGCCGTCGGTCTTGACCCGGCCGCGCTCGTCCATCTCGACGCCGGCCTCCTTGAGGCCGAGGCCGTCGGTGTAGGGCCGGCGGCCGGTCGCAACCAGCACGACATCGGCCTCGATCGTTTCCGCAGCTCCACCCTTGACCGGCTCGAAGGTCACAGTCGCACCCTTCTTGGCCTTGGCGACGCCCGTCACCTTGGAGCCGAGCTTGAACTCGAAGCCCTGCTTGGCCAGCATGCGCTGGAACTGCTTGGCAACATCGCCGTCCATGCCGCCCAAGATGGTGTCGAGATACTCGACGACGGTCACCTTGGCGCCGAGACGCGCCCACACCGAGCCGAGCTCGAGGCCGATGACGCCGCCGCCGACAACCACCAGATGACCCGGCACCTTCTCCAACAGCAGGCCGCCGGTCGAGGAGATGATCACCTTCTCGTCGAACTCGACATTGACGCCCGGAATGCCGGCGACGTCGGAGCCGGTGGCAATGACGATGTTCTTGGTCTCGAGTTCCTGGGTCTTGCCGTCGGCGCCCACGACGCCGACCTTGCCGGCGCCCAGCACCTTGCCGGTGCCCTGGAAGCTTTCGATCTTGTTCTTCTTGAACAGGAACGACACGCCGTTGACGTTGGCGGCGACGGTCGCGTCCTTGTGCGCCATCATCTTCTTCAGGTTCATCTTCGGCGTGCCGACCTCGACGCCGAGTGCGTCGAAGGAATGCTGTGCCTCGGCCAGCATTTCCGACGCATGCAGCAGCGCCTTGGAGGGGATGCAGCCTATGTTCAGGCAGGTGCCGCCGAAGGTCGCGTTCTTCTCGACCACGGCGACCTTCAATCCGAGCTGTGCTGCCTTGATGGCGCACACATAGCCGCCTGGGCCCGAGCCGATTACGACGACGTCATATGCCATTGTTCTTTCCTTCTTGCCTGGGGCGGTCAGCGACCGCCGCTCACGTTCAAAATCGAGCCCGTCGTATATGATGCCTCATCCGACAAAAGCCAGATGACGGCACGGGCAACTTCTTCCGCCTTGCCTTCGCGTTTCATCGGCACGAGCCCGCGAATGGCGGCGATCCGATCGGGCTGACCGCCCGACGCGTGGATTTCCGTGTCGATGATGCCGGGCCGCACCGCATTGACGCGCACGCCCTCGGTCGCGACTTCCTTGGCAAGCCCGATGGTCAATGTGTCGATCGCGCCCTTGGAGGCGGCATAGTCGACATATTCTCCGGGCGAACCGATCGAAGCCGCCGCCGAGGAGATGTTGACGATCGCGCCGCCCTTCCCGCCATGCAGGCTCGACATGCGCTTCACCGCCTCGCGGGCGCACAGGATCGAGCCGACAACGTTGATGCGCATCATGCGCTCGAGCCGGGCGACGCTCATCTCGTCGACGCGCGCCTTCATGTCGACAATGCCGGCATTGTTGACGAAGGCATCGAGCCGGCCATAGGTCTGGTCGACCTGGGCGAACATGGCCAGCACATCGGCCTCGCTACCGACATCGCCTTTGATGGCGATTGCCTCGCCACCAGCGGCCTTCAGTTCCGCCACCAGCGTATTGGCCGCGGCATCGTTGGACACGTAGCTGAACGCCACGCGGTAGCCGGCCGCTACCGCCAGCCGGCAGATTGCGGCACCTATGCCGCGGCTGCCTCCGGTCACCAAGAGTACTTTTCCTTGAGCGCTCATTCCTGGCACCCCTTCAGCTCGAACACGTCCCACGGCACTTTGGAAAAGCCGTCAGGACCATAGGCTGCGGACGACCTCAGCCCATGGCCGAGATCGGAGAAGATAAGCTTCTTGGGCGCCGCCGCAGCGATGCGCTCGCGCGGCAAAAGCCCGACATTGCCCTGCTCGTCGACGCTGTAGATCACGCCCTGCCACACCGTGCAGGCCTCGATCTCCTCGCCGGTCACGTCGCCCTCGGGGCACTGGTGCATCAGCATGCCGTTCGGCCGCGCCACGTCCTGCGACCACATCACCACGCCATCGAGCACGATGGAATTGTCCATCACCATCTTGAAGCTGTTGGTCACGGTTGCCGATTCCAGCGTCGGCCGGAAATCGATCTCGGCGGCGCCGTCGCGATCGCCATAGACGGCGAGCTCGATCGGGCACGCGGCATGGGCCGTCGTCGCCGACAGCATCGCCAAAGCCGTGACCAGCGCAGCTATCCGCATCAGCCGGCCTGCACCGTCGCGAGCTTGATGCCAAGCCCGATGAAGATCATGCCGGTCACCTTGTTGAACCAGCGGCCCCAGGCGACAAAGCGCTCGCGCACCGAGGCCATGGTGAAGAACATCGACACGCCGACGAACCAGGTAATCAGGACCACCGCCATCAAAAGCCCGTAGACACCCTTCACCGCGGCCGGCGTCTCGTGGCTGACCATCGCCGTGAACAGCGGCAGGAAGAACAGCACCGCCTTGGGGTTGAGCGCGTTGGTGACGAAGCCTGTCAGGAAGCAGCGCACGGCCGAGACTTCCTTGGCCTCGCCGACACCCGGCTGCGCCTCGACCGGTGCCATGTCCATCGGCCCGGCACGCAGCGCCATGATGCCGAGATAGAGCAGATAGACGGCACCCGCCCATTTGATCAGCGAAAACAGCAGCAGCGACTTCGACACGATCAGCCCGATGCCGAGGATGGTGTAGCTGACATGGAACAGCAACGACACGCCGATGCCGAAGCTGGTGATGATGGCAGCGCGGCGGCCATGGACGATGCTCTGCCGCACCACCATGACGAAATCGGCGCCCGGCACCACCATCAGCACCGAGAACACGGCCAGCAGGCCGGCAAATTCGAACGCGTATTGCGTCATGGCTTGTCACTCCCAGCCAGCGATGCATTGCCCAAGGGCGCATTGAACGCCCAGACATGGCCGAACGGGTCCTGGATCTTGGCGTAGCGAGCGCCCCAGAACATGTCGTCGGGCTCCATCACAGCCTTCGCGCCGGCCGCCACCGCGCGCTCGACCGCCTGGTCGACCTGGCCGGGCAGCTTCAGATTGATGTTGACGGTCATGCTGGCGCCGCCACGGCTCAAAGGCGACAGCACGTCGCCGCCAAATTCGGGAAACTCGTCATGCAGCATCACCTCGCTGCCGAACATGGCGAGGTTGGCATGCAGCACGCGCACCCCGTCATCAGCCATCTGCTCGAAGGTCTCAACGGCGTCGAACGCCTTTTCGTAGAAGGCGATCGCCTCCTTGCCCTGCTTGACGCAGAGATGGACCTGGATCGGGGGAATGTCGGGTTCGAAAGCCATGCGACCGTCTCGTTTCGGTTTCTTCAGGCAGCGATGTTACGTCATCAGGCGCACGACCATCAGGACCAGCCCGGCGATGGAAACGAACCAGACGAGTGTACGCAACACCGGAACCCCGGCGACGTACAGGAAGGCATAGACAACGCGCGCGAGTATCCACATCACGGCGCCGGTGGCACCCAGTTCGCCCGTCTTGCCTGTCACCGCCAGCGCCAGCGCAAGCGCGACGAAGGCGGGATAGGTCTCCAGCATGTTGTTGAGCGACCGAAGCAGCCGCCCCGCAACGATGTTTTTTGGCGCGCGGCCGTCGTCGCGCGAACTGAGCAGGTACTTGATGCTGAAATCGCCCGACAAGTCGAGCGAAAGCGCCTGCACCAGTATGTGCGCGATCAGCAGCACGACGCTCCAGCCCAGAACCCAGATTTCCGTCGATGCTGCTGCCGTTTCGAACGCCATCGTTGTCAGTCCGCCTCATGATCAACGAGGCTGTTGTCGACTATCCAGACGGCTGCCAGGAAATAGTCTATCTCAAAGACCACATTCGTATCTCCGCTGACAGGAACCGTCTGGAGTTCGTATCTCAGTTCGAGCTCACGGCTTCCGTTCGACAACGTAATCGACACATCCCGTTCTTCGCCACCACCGATAGGGCCCGTCAGGCCCGCTTTGTGGAAAAATCTCAGTGCTCTCGGGAGGGAATGGACCTCGATCGGCTGGCTTCCGGCAAGCGTCGCCGGATGCCGACCGAGGTTCAGCGATAGCCCTCCAAGCCAGGTCATCATCAATCCTCCAAACCCGCCCATATTCATGCGCGGAATGAGTTTGATGTGCCTGAGCCGAAAGTCCGGGCTGAAAAAGAACTCGCAATTGTCACCGCAGATGCACCACGGTGAGCTGATGTCATTATGCGCAAAGTGGTTGTCGGCGCGCAAATCATCAGCGTCGATCAAATCACGAATGACCTGACGATCGTTTTTGCCGAACTCAACAGGACCGGATCGTCCGGTCCTCAGGAGTTCGACAAGATCGATCGGATCGACGTGCGCGCCCACTCCGCCTTCCTAGAGGTCCAGAACCAGGCGCTCCGGATCTTCCAGGCTGTCCTTGACGCGGACCAGGAAGGTCACGGCTTCCTTGCCGTCGACGATGCGGTGATCGTAGGACAGCGCGAGATACATCATCGGACGGATGACGATCTGGCCGCCGACAACGACCGGGCGGTCCTGGATCTTGTGCATGCCGAGGATGCCCGACTGCGGTGCGTTCAGGATCGGCGTCGACATCAGCGAGCCGTAGACGCCGCCGTTGGAGATGGTGAAGGTGCCGCCCTGCATGTCGGCGACCGACAGCTTGCCATCGCGCGCGGCGAGGCCGAGGCGGCCGATTTCCTTCTCGATCTCGGCGATCGACATCTGGTCGGCATCGCGCACGACCGGAACCACCAGGCCCTTTTCGGTGCCGACGGCAACGCCGACATGGGCGAAGTTCTTGTAGATGATGTCGGTGCCGTCGATCTCGGCGTTAACGGCCGGGATTTCCTTCAGCGCATGCGTCACTGCCTTGGTGAAGAAGCCCATGAAGCCGAGCTTCACGCCATGCTTCTTCTCGAAGATGTCCTTGTACTTGGTGCGCAGCGCCATGACGGCGCTCATGTCGACCTCGTTGAAGGTGGTCAGCATGGCAGCCGTCGACTGCGCTTCCTTGAGGCGGCGCGCGATCGTCTGGCGCAGCTTGGTCATGCGCACGCGCTCTTCACGCGGGGCGTCTTCGGTCGACGAGGGAACGCGTGCCACCACCGGTGCAGCGGCCGGAGCAGCCGCAGGCGCCGAAACGCCCTTGGCGATGGCTTCAAGCACGTCGCCCTTCAGCACCTGGCCACGCTTGCCCGAACCGGCGACCTGGTCGACCGACAGGTTGGTCTCGGCCAGAAGCTTGGCGGCAGCCGGTGCCGGCGGCATCTTGCGCTCTTCGATGGGCGGCGAGCCGGCAACCGATGCGGTCTGCGCGACAGCTTCCTTGACGGTCGATGCCGCGCTCGGCGCGGACGCCTGGGCAACGGCAGCTGGCTTGGCCGCGGCCACGGCGCCATCGCCGGCACCAATGGTGCCGAGCAGCGCGCCAACGCCGACAGTCTCGCCTTCCTTGACGGTCAGCTCGACCAGCACGCCGGCGGCAGGTGCTGGCACTTCGATGGTGACCTTGTCGGTTTCGAGCTCGACCAAGGGCTCGTCAACGGCGATCACGTCGCCGGCCTTCTTGAACCACTTGCCGATGGTTGCCTCGGAAACGGATTCGCCGAGGGTAGGGACACGGATTTCGGTAGCCATTTTTTGCCTGTCCGTTCTTTGTTTATTCGCCGAGGGCGTCGTCGAGGAATGCCTGGAGCTGCGCCAGGTGCTTGGACATCAGGCCCGTCGCCGGAGAGGCGGCGGCCGGACGGCCGGTGTAGCGCACGCGCTGGTGCTTGGCGTCGATATGGGCGAGCACCCATTCCAGATACGGGTCGATGAACGACCACGCGCCCATGTTCTTGGGCTCTTCCTGGCACCACACCATTTCCGCGTTGCGGAAGCGGCTGAGCTCGGTGATCAGCGCCTTGGCCGGGAACGGATAGAGCTGCTCGACGCGCAACAGGTAGATGTCGTCGATGCCGCGCTTCTCGCGCTCCTCGTACAGGTCGTAATAGACCTTGCCGGTGCACAGCACGACGCGGCGGATCTTCGAGTCCTTGACCAGCTTGATCGGCTCGTTGCCGAGATACTGGGCGTCGTCCCACAGCAGGCGGTGGAACGAGCTCTCGCCCGAGATCTCCGACAGCGAAGACACGGCGCGCTTGTGGCGCAGCAGCGACTTCGGCGTCATCAGGATCAGCGGCTTGCGGAAGTCACGCTTCAGCTGCCGGCGCAGGATGTGGAAGTAGTTGGCCGGCGTCGTGACGTTGGCCACCTGCATGTTGTCTTCGGCGCAGAGCTGCAGGAAGCGTTCGAGGCGAGCCGACGAATGCTCCGGACCCTGGCCCTCATAGCCATGCGGCAGAAGGCAGACGAGGCCCGACATGCGCAGCCACTTGCGTTCGCCCGACGAGATGAACTGGTCGAACACCACCTGCGCGCCGTTGGCGAAATCGCCGAACTGCGCTTCCCAGAGCGTCAGCGCCTTGGGCTCGGCGAGCGAGTAGCCATATTCGAAGCCAAGCACGGCCTCTTCCGAGAGCATCGAGTTGATGACCTCGTAACCGGCCTGTGCCGCCGACAGGTTGTTGAGTGGGATATAGCGGTTTTCATCGCGCTGATCGTAGAGCACGGTGTGGCGCTGCGAGAACGTGCCGCGCTCGGAATCCTGACCCGACAGGCGGATCGGATTGCCGTCGAGCAGGATCGAGCCGAACGCCAGCGATTCTGCCGTTGCCCAGTCGATGCCTTCGCCCGATTCGATCGCCTGGCGGCGGTTTTCGAGGAAGCGGCCAATGGTGCGGTGGACTTCGAAGTCCTTCGGCACTTCGGTCAGCTTCTTGCCGATTTCCTTCAACGTCTTGACCGGCACTGCGGTCTTGCCGCGGCGCTGTTCGTCCTGGTTGTCGGCCGTGCGCATGCCCGACCACGCGCCATCAAGCCAGTCGGCCTTGTTTGGCTTGTAGGCTTGGCCCGCCTCGAACTCGGCTTCGAGGAAGCCGCGCCAGTCGGCACGCATCTTGTCGACCTCGGCCTGGTTCATCAGGCCTTCGGCCATCAGCTTGTCGGCATAGGTCTGCACCGTGGTCTTATGGGTGCGGATGTTGCGGTACATGATCGGCTGCGTGAACGCAGGCTCGTCGCCTTCGTTGTGGCCGAAGCGGCGGTAGCAGAACATGTCCACGACGACAGGCTTGTGGAACTTCATGCGGAACTCGGTCGCGACCTTCGCCGCGAACACGACAGCTTCCGGATCGTCGCCGTTCACATGGAAGATCGGCGCCTCGATCATCTTGGCAACGTCGGACGGATAGGGCGACGAGCGCGAGAAGCGCGGGTTCGTCGTGAAGCCGATCTGGTTGTTGATGATGAAGTGCAGCGTGCCGGCAACGCGATGGCCGCGCAGGCCCGACAGGCCGAGGATTTCGGCGATCACGCCCTGGCCGGCGAATGCGGCATCACCGTGCAGCAGCAGCGGCATCACCTTGGCGCGCTCTTCCTGCGGCACGATCTCGCCGCGGGCGCGGCCGAACAGCTGGTCCTGCTTGGCGCGTGCCTTGCCCATCACGACCGGATCGACGATCTCGAGATGCGAGGGGTTGGCGGTCAAGGACAGGTGGACCTTGTTGCCGTCGAACTCGCGGTCCGACGAGGCACCGAGGTGGTACTTCACGTCGCCCGAACCCTCGACGTCGTCAGGCGCGTAGGAGCCGCCCTTGAACTCGTGGAACACCGCGCGATGCGGCTTGGCCATGACGTTGGTCAAGACGTTGAGGCGGCCGCGGTGGGCCATGCCGAGCACGACTTCCTTGAGGCCGAGCGAGCCGCCGCGCTTGACGATCTGCTCGAGTGCGGGGATCAGCGACTCGCCGCCGTCGAGGCCGAAGCGCTTGGTGCCCTTGTACTTGACGTCGATGAACTGCTCGAAGCCCTCGGCCTCGATCAGCTTCGACAGGATCGCCTTCTTGCCCTCGGGCGTGAATTCGATCGCCTTGTCCGGGCCCTCGATGCGGGCCTGGATCCAGGCCTTTTCCTCGGGGTCGGAGATGTGCATGAACTCGACGCCGAGCGTCGAGCAATAGGTGCGCTTGAGGATCTCGAGCATCTCGCGGATGGTCGCGTATTCGAGGCCCAGCACATGGTCGATGAAGATCGGCCGGTCGTAGTCGGCGGCGGTGAAGCCATAAGCTTCCGGCGACAGCTCGTTATAGTCCTCGAGCGGCTTGGCGATGCCGAGTGGGTCGAGATTGGCATGCAGGTGGCCGCGCATGCGGTAGGCGCGGATCATCATGATGGCGCGCACCGAGTCGCGCGTCGCCTGCAGCACGTCGGCCTTGGACGGCTCGGTGCCGGTCACGGCGACAGCCTTGTCCTTGACCTTCTTCTCGATCAGCTTCTCGACCATGCCCCAGTTGCCGTCGAGCGCGGAAACCAGTTCGCCATTGGCCTGCAGCGGCCAGCTCGGCGTCGACCACGAAGCGCCCTTGGCGTTCTTGCGGATGTCGCCGGCGTCGTCCTTCAACGCGCCGAAGAAGTCGCGCCATTCCTGGTCGACCGCTTCAGGGTCGTCGAGATAGGCGGCGTGCAGCGCCTCGATATAGTCAGCATTGCCGCCATAGAGGAACGAGGTGAGGGAAAATTGGTCGTTGGCCTGATCGGATCGTGCCATCTTTGTCCTGCGGAGCCTCTGGCTCCTCTCCTGTTTTGAAGGGAGTAGGGCAGTAAGGCAGTAGGGCAATGATCTGGAATTCCCTACTGCCTTACTGCCCTACTCCCCTATTCACTTGGCCTTAGCCCTTGATCGCCTCGACCAGCGTGGTGCCGAGACGTGCCGGCGACGGCGACACGCGGATGCCCGCTGCCTCCATTGCCGCGATCTTGTCTTCCGCGCCGCCCTTGCCGCCGGAGATCACAGCACCCGCATGGCCCATGGTACGGCCTTCCGGTGCGGTGCGTCCGGCGATGAAGCCGGCCATCGGCTTCTTGCGGCCGCGCTTGGCTTCGTCGATGAGGAACTGCGCTGCGTCCTCTTCGGCCGAGCCGCCGATTTCGCCGATCATGATGATCGACTTGGTCTCGTCGTCGGCCAGGAACATCTCAAGCATGTCGATGAATTCCGTGCCCTTGACCGGGTCGCCGCCGATGCCGACTGCCGTCGACTGGCCGAGACCGGCATTGGTGGTCTGGAACACCGCCTCATAGGTAAGCGTTCCCGAGCGCGAAACAACGCCGACCGAACCCTTGCGGAAGATGTTGCCCGGCATGATGCCGATCTTGCATTCGTCCGGCGTCACGATGCCAGGGCAGTTCGGGCCGATCAGGCGCGACTTGGAGCGGTCGAGGCGTGCCTTGACCTTGATCATGTCGGTGACCGGGATGCCCTCGGTGATGCAGACGATCAGCGGGATCTCGGCGTCGATCGCCTCGATGATCGCAGCAGCAGCACCTGCCGGCGGCACATAGACCACGGACGCATTGGCGCCGGTCTTTTCCTTGCCTTCGGCAACCGTCGAGAAGATCGGCAGCGGCACGGAGCCGTCCCACTTCTCGCCGCCCTTCTTGGGGTGGATGCCGCCGACCATCTTGGTGCCGTGGTAGGCCAGCGCCTGCTCGGTGTGGAACGAACCGGTGTTGCCGGTCAGGCCCTGCACCAGGATCTTGGTGTTCTTGTCGATGAGAATGGACATTGGCTCAGTTTCCCTTCACCGCAGCGACGATCTTCTTCGCCGCGTCGTCGAGATCGTCGGCCGAGATGACGTTCAGCCCGCTCTCGTTGATGATCTTCTTGCCCAGCTCGACATTGGTGCCTTCGAGACGCACCACCAGCGGAACCTTGAGGCCAACTTCCTTGACCGCGGCGATGACGCCCTCGGCGATGACGTCGCACTTCATGATGCCGCCGAAGATGTTGACCAGGATGCCTTCGACAGCCGGGTCGGCGGTGATGATCTTGAACGCCGCCGTCACCTTCTCCTTGGAAGCGCCGCCACCGACGTCGAGGAAGTTGGCGGGCTCGGCACCGTAGAGCTTGATGATGTCCATCGTGGCCATCGCCAGGCCAGCACCATTGACCATGCAGCCGATGTTGCCGTCGAGCGCGACATAAGCGAGGTCGTATTTCGACGCTTCGATCTCCTTGGCGTCTTCCTCGGTGGTGTCGCGCAGCTCCAGTACGTCGGCGTGGCGGAACAGCGCGTTGTTGTCGAACGACACCTTGGCGTCGAGCACGCGCAGGCGGCCGTTCTTCATGACGATCAGCGGGTTGACCTCGAGCAGGCTCATGTCCTTCTCGACAAACGCCTTGTAGAGGATCGGGAACAGGCTCTCGCCGTCCTTTGCTGCCTCGCCCGAAAGCTTCAGCGCCGAGTTCAGCGCCTTGAGGTCGTCAGCGGTGACGCCCTTTTCCGGGTCGATGGCAACGGTGATGATCTTCTCCGGCGTGTCGTGGGCGACAGCCTCGATGTCCATGCCGCCTTCGGTCGAAACGACGAAGGCGATGCGGCCGACCGAACGGTCGACCAGGATCGAGAGATACAGCTCGCGATCGATGTCGGCGCCGTCCTCGATGTAGAGGCGGTTGACCTGCTTGCCGGCCGGGCCGGTCTGCTTGGTCACCAGCGTGTTGCCGAGCATTTCCTTGGCAAACGCAACGACCTCGTCGACCGACTTGGCGAGGCGCACGCCGCCCTTGGCGTCGGCGGGCAGTTCCTTGAACTTGCCCTTGCCGCGGCCGCCGGCGTGGATCTGGCTCTTCACGACGTAGAGCGGGCCCGGCAGCGCCTTGGCGGCTGCTTCCGCTTCCTCGATCTTGAACACCGGCACGCCGTCAGCGACGGGAGCACCGAAACCCTTGAGCAATTGCTTGCCCTGATATTCGTGGATGTTCATGCCCGTTGTCCCTTACTTCTTGGCGAGGTTCGGCGCGATCGCGACGCAGGCCTCACACAGGCCCTTCACCGCTTCGACCGACTTCTCGAACATCTTCTGCTCGGCCTTGTTGAAGTCGAGCTCGATGATGCGCTCGACGCCACCGGCGCCGATCACCACCGGCACGCCGACATACATGTCCTTGACACCATACTGGCCCGACAGGTGCGTGGCGCAGGGCAGCACGCGCTTCTTGTCCTTGAGATAGGCCTCGGCCATCTGGATCGCCGACGAGGCCGGCGCGTAATAGGCCGAGCCGGTCTTGAGCAGGCCGACGATCTCGCCGCCGCCCTTGCGGGTGCGCTCGACGATGGCGTCGAGCTTGTCCTGGCTGGTCCAGCCCATCTTGACCAGGTCGGGCAGCGGAATGCCGGCAACGGTCGAATAGCGCACCATCGGCACCATGTCGTCGCCGTGGCCGCCCAGCGTCATCGCCGAGACGTCCTCGACCGAAACCTTGAACTCTTCCGACAGGAAGTAGCGGAAGCGCGCCGAGTCGAGCACGCCAGCCATGCCGACGACGTGGCTCTTGGGCAGGCCCGAGAACTTCTGCAGCGCCCACACCATGGCGTCGAGCGGGTTGGTGATGCAGATGACGAAGGCCTTCGGGGCATACTTCTTGATGCCGGCGCCGACCTGTTCCATGACCTTCAGGTTGATGCCGAGCAGGTCGTCGCGGCTCATGCCGGGCTTGCGCGGCACGCCAGCGGTGACGATGCAGACGTCGGCACCTTCGATGCCGGCATAGTCGTTGACGCCCGTGTAGCGCGAGTCGAAGCCGTCGACGGTCGAGGACTGCGCGATATCGAGGCCTTTACCCTGCGGGATGCCTTCGGCAATATCGAACATGACCACGTCGCCGAGGTCCTTGAGGCCAACCATATGGGCGAGCGTGCCGCCAATCATGCCGGAGCCGATGAGGGCTATCTTGTTGCGTGCCATGAAGGAATTTCCCTTTGCCTGTAACGACGCCGTGGCGGCGGGGTGGAGTAGGTTTGGGCCAGAGAGGCCGCGGAAATGCAGCCAGAAATAGCGGCTCGCAATAGCTCCGTGGCCAAAAAAATTCAACCGATTATTTTGACCTCAACTTTTTCAATCGGTTAGAAACAACGGGATTTACGTAAACGTCAAAGTTTTGTGACGACTTTACGAAGAAATGGTGAAGAGAACGATGCCTCCCATCGAGATCCGCAGACTCGGTCCCGGCGACGAACGCCTGCTCGACACCGTCGCCCCCGAGGTCTTCGACGAAGCCGTAGACCCCGCCCGCCTGAAGGCCTGCCTCGGCTCCCCTGGCCACCTGCTCTTCGTCGCCCTCGATGATGGCCAGGTTGTGGCGCAAGCGGCCGGCATGATCCACCGCCACGTCGACAAGCCGTCGGAGCTCTATGTCGACGAGGTCGGCGTCTCGCCCGCCTGGCAACGCCGCGGCATCGCCAACCTGCTGATGGACGCCGTCTTCGCCGCCGGCCGCGAAGCAGGCTGCGAAGAAGCATGGCTCGGCACCGAGCCCGACAACCTCCCCGCCCGCGCGCTTTATGACAGGCGCAAGGAGCCGGCAGGTCCGGCGGAGACGTTTGTCATGTATCTCTATGAACTCGGCGAGGGTGGTTCCACCTAAGCCGGGCGGCCGCTCGTTAGCGCTTTCCCCCAGCGTCTCATTCCCTCCCACCCCCTTCTGCCCTGCCGGGCATCTCCCCCACAGGGGGGGGATCAGGCCGTCATCGCCGCAGCGCCAATTGCCAATGTCGCAAGCATGATCCTTACGACATCGCAGGATGAAGGCCGCCGGCGGAGCGACTAATCTCCCTCCTTGTGGGGGGTGAGAAGCGGTCCGCGCAGCGGACGAAAAGCCAATTGCTTGGCTTTTCGAGCATCGAACGCCAAGCAGGCCAGAGGGGGGTGCGAAGGATCGCGAGGCTCAAAAGTGGCAAATACAACCGCTCAACGCGCGGGACGCCTACTCACTGCGTGAACAATTTCTCCACGCCCCGGCATTTTCTTTCGCGACACCTGCCAGGCACTCGGCACCCCCGATCAAGCAAAAACCCCGGCACGAAGCCGGGGTTTGATCAGGCAATCCGAAAAGCTCAGAACTTGTAGGCGACGCCAAACCGAACGTCGTGCGTCTTGAGCTCCGCCGTCGCGATCGGCGTCAAATCGAAATCGCCGAAATCCGTATAGCGGTACTCGACGCGGCCGATCAGATTGTCGGTGAAGGCGTATTCGATACCCGCGCCGAGCGTCCATCCGACCATCGTGTCGCTCATGATCGGGCTGATCGGAAGACCATCGTCGATTGCATGGACGTTGACATCGGCGAAGGCGATGCCGCCGGCGACGTAAGGCAACAGCCGGTCCATCGCATAACCGGCCTTCACGCGCGCCGCACCGGACCAGTTGAGCTCATACACGTCGCCGATCACGGGTGGCGGAAGCGGGACGCCCCAAGGGTCATACGCCTGGCCGAAACCCTCGGCATTGCTGACCGTGAGGTCGGCTTCGACACCGATCACGACCTGGTTCGCCAGCTGATGGTTGTAGCCGACATAAACGCCGCCAAGCCAACCATCGACATCCGGCTCGGAATTCCAGCCGGTTTCAGCCGTCGTCCGCCCGGTGCCCCAGAGATGACCGGCCTGCACGCCAACATAACCGCCCGTCCAGTTGAAGCCGCCAGCCGGCTGGACCGACGTCGCATCCGCAGCCAACGCCGCACCGCCTGATATGGCAAGCAGCCACGCTGCCCCAAGGGTCATCAACCTCATCAAACCTGCTCCTTCTGCAAATCGCGGACCCCGGCAAGGGCGATCCTTCAAGGCCAAGCAGGTGCCTCGCATCAGCAGTCCGGGCAATACGGCAGATGGCGTATTTCGTCGGGGGTCGAGGCAGTTAACGTCAGGATTGAGCGCGTCGATCTCGCGTCACGGTGGCCGCTTGTTAGCGCTGTCCCCCAGCGTCTCATTCCCCCCTCTGCCCTGCCAGGCATCTCCCCCACAAAGGGGAGATCAGTCTCGTGTCGCTCGCCCGGGATGACGCGCGCGTACCTGTCCTCTCACACGAGGGGAGAAGGCAGGTCGCCGCCCAAAACAAAACCGCCGGAGCTTGCACCCCGGCGGTTTGTTTCACGTGAGTCCGGTGAACTGCTTACGCAGCCAGATCGCGCAGGACGTACTGCAGGATGCCGCCGTTCTTGTAGTAGTCGAGCTCATCAAGCGTATCGATGCGGCAGAGGATCGGAACATCCTTGGTCGAACCGTCGGCGAAGGTGATCAAGGCGACCATCTTCTGGCGCGGCTTGATCGTCTCGAGGCCGTCGATCGTCACCTGCTCGTCACCCTTGAGGCCGAGCGTCTTCCACGACGTGCCCTCTTCGAAGGTGAAGGGGATCACGCCCATGCCGACCAGGTTCGAGCGGTGGATGCGCTCGAAGGACTGGGCGATGACGGCGCGCACGCCGAGCAGGTTCGTGCCCTTGGCAGCCCAGTCGCGCGACGAGCCGTTGCCGTATTCGACGCCGGCGAAAATCACCAGCGGCGTGCCTTCGCTGCGATACTGCATGGCGGCATCGTAGATCGGCAGCTCTTCCTTGGACGGATAGTGGAAGGTGTAGCCACCTTCGCGACCGTTTTCGCCCAGCATGTGGTTGCGGATGCGGATGTTGGCAAACGTGCCGCGCATCATCACCTCGTGGTTGCCACGACGCGTACCGTATTGGTTGAAATCGGCAACGCCGACGCCATTGTCGGTCAGGTACTTGCCGGCAGGCGAAGCCGCCTTGATCGAACCGGCCGGGGAGATGTGGTCGGTGGTGATCTTGTCGCCGAACAGGCCGAGCACGCGTGCACCCTCGATCTTGCCGATCTGGCCCGGCTTGGAGCCCATGCCGACGAAGTAGGGCGGGTTCTGCACATAGGTCGAGTTGTCGTCCCAGGTGTAGGTCTGGCCCTCAGGCGCCTGCACGTTCTGCCAGTTCTCGTCGCCCTTGAACACGTCGGCATATTTGCGGGCAAACAGCTCGCGGGTGACGTTTTCGGCGATGAACTGGTCGATCTCGACGTTTGTCGGCCAGATGTCCTTGAGGAACACCGGGTTGCCGTCGCGGTCTTCACCCAGCGGCTCGGTGGTCAGGTCCTTGGTGACCGAGCCGGCGAGCGCATAGGCAACCACCAGCGGCGGCGAAGCCAGGTAGTTGGCCTGCACGTCGGGCGACACGCGGCCTTCGAAGTTGCGGTTGCCCGAAAGCACGGCCGCACCGATCAGGCCCTTGTCGTTGATGGTCTTGGAGATCGGCGCCGGCAGCGGGCCAGAGTTGCCGATGCAGGTCGTGCAGCCGAAGCCGACGAGGTTGAAGCCGATCTGGTCGAGCTCCTTCTGCAGGCCCGACTTCTCGAGATACTCGGCAACCACCTGCGAACCGGGCGCCAGCGAGGTCTTGACCCACGGCTTCTGCTTGAGGCCGATGCGGTTGGCGTTGCGGGCCAGAAGGCCGGCGCCGATCAGCACGCTCGGGTTCGAGGTGTTGGTGCACGACGTGATCGCGGCGATCACGACGTCGCCATGGCCGAGGTCGAAGGTCTCGCCTTCGACGGCATAGCGCTTCGACTGGTCGACGGTCTTCTTGTACTCGGCTTCGAGAGCGGTCGCGAAGCCCGAGGCGATGCCTTCGAGCGGGATGCGGCCTTCCGGACGCTTCGGGCCGGCCATCGAGGGAACGACGGTTGCCATGTCGAGCTCGAGCAGGTCGGTGAAGACAGGATCGGCCGACGAGGCGTCGCGCCACATGCCCTGTGCCTTGGAGAACTCCTCGACGAGCGCGATGCGGTTTTCGGCGCGGCCCGACATGTTAAGGTAGCGGATCGTCTCGGAATCGACCGGGAAGAAGCCGCAGGTCGCGCCATATTCCGGCGCCATGTTGCCGATGGTGGCGCGGTCGGCCAGCGTCATGTTGGACAGGCCGGGGCCGAAGAACTCGACGAACTTGCCGACGACGCCCTTCTTGCGCAGCATCTGGGTGACGGTCAGCACCAGGTCGGTTGCGGTAACGCCTTCCCTAAGCTTGCCAGTCAGGCGGAAGCCGATGACCTCGGGCAGAAGCATCGAGACCGGCTGGCCGAGCATCGCAGCTTCAGCCTCGATGCCGCCGACGCCCCAGCCCAGCACGCCCAGGCCGTTGACCATGGTGGTGTGCGAGTCGGTGCCGACGCAGGTGTCGGGATAGGCGGTCGTCACGCCGTCCTCGGTGTTCGTCCAGACGGTCTGGGCCAGGTATTCGAGGTTGACCTGGTGGCAGATGCCGGTGCCGGGCGGCACGACGCGGAAGTTGCGGAACGCCTGCTGGCCCCACTTCAGGAACTTGTAGCGCTCTTCGTTGCGCTCATATTCGAGCTCGACGTTGCGGGCGAAGGCCAGCGGGGTGCCGAATTCGTCGACGATGACCGAGTGGTCGATGACCAGGTCGACGGGAACCAGCGGGTTGATCTTCTCGGGGTCGCCGCCGAGGGTCTTGATGCCGTCACGCATGGCGGCGAGGTCGACGACGGCGGGAACGCCGGTGAAGTCCTGCATCAGCACACGGGCCGGGCGATAGGCGATCTCGACGCCCGCGGTGCCCTTGTCGGTCAGCCAGCCGGCAACAGCCTGGATGGCATCCTTGGTGACGGTGCGGCCGTCTTCATTGCGCAGCAGGTTTTCCAGCAGCACCTTCATCGAATAGGGCAGCTGCGAGATGCCGGTCAGGCCGTTCTTCTCGGCCTCGATGAGGCTGTAATAGACATAGTCCGTGCCAGCAGCGGTGAGCGTGCGGCGGCAATTGAAACTGTCGAGTGATTTGGACACGTGCGATCCATCCTTGTCTGTTCAGCCTGAAAGGGAACGGACTCCGATGGGCATGCAATCACGCGCAAAGGTGCGGGTACGGCCATTTCCGCTGTCCGGTCCCAAGCAACCCGAGCCGTTCAAGGCGGCGCGTGCGCTGGTTCGGCGCAAATTCTGTTTCCATGCCGACCGCTGGCATGGTCGAGTGGCATATAGAGAATTTATTGGAATAGTTCTAGACGGAGATTCGCCTATTTTGCTGCGACGCAAAGCGACAGCGAAATGGACTCGGCGACGGGGGAAGAATGCGGCTTATTGCCGAAAATCTCAGCGGTGAACGCGGCGGCGAGACGGTTTTCGACGGCGTCGACTTCGCGCTGGCGGACGGCCAGGCGCTCGTCGTCACCGGCCCCAACGGCTCGGGCAAGTCGACCCTGCTGCGCGTCATCGCCGGCCTCCTGCCGCACCTGCACGGCCGAATCGCTTTCGAGGGCGGCGGCGAAGAGTTTCCCACGGTTGCCGCGGCCTGCCATTATCTCGGCCACCAGAACGCGATGAAGGCGGCACTGACCGTGCAGGAGAACCTGGAGTTCTGGCGTGCCTTTTGCGGCGGCGGAAAGCTGGGCATCGCCGACGCCCTTGATGACGTCGGTCTCGGCGGCCTCGGCCACCTGCCCTTCGGCTATCTCTCCACCGGCCAGAAACGCCGCGCCGCAATCGCCAAGCTGTTCATCAGCCACCGCCCGGTCTGGTTGCTCGACGAGCCGACAGCGGGCCTCGACAAGGCGTCGGACGAGCGCTTTGCCGGGTTGATGCAGGACCATTGTGCGGCCGGTGGGATCGTCGTCGCCGCGACGCACCTACCGCTCGGACTTGAGGGAGTGAAGACGCTGGAGATGGGGCGGGTGCATGTCTGAGAGCACAGCGCTTCCTCACACCCCCCTCTGTCCTGCCGGACATCTCCCCCGCAAGGAGGGAGATTGGCAGCTCCAGCCTCATCGTCACTTCTGCGACGTTGGCAATTGGCGAAAGTCGACGCGAAGGCTGATCTCCCCCCTTGCGGGGGAGATGTCCGGCAGGACAGAGGGGGGTGCGCAGAGGCGCCAACTTCTAAGTCCTTGCACGCGAACGAGAAGGCGGCACCCATGCTAGCCCTCTATCTCCGCGACCTGCGCATGGGCGTCCGCGCCGGCGGCGGGGCGTTGACGGGCGTGCTGTTCTTCCTCGCCGTCATCGTCACCATTCCCTTCGGCGTTGGACCAGACCTCAACCTGCTCGCCCGCATCGGTCCGGCGATTCTCTGGATCGGCGCTCTGCTCGCAAGCCTGCTCGGCCTCGACCGGCTGTTCCAGGCCGACCGCGAGGATGGCTCGCTCGATCTTCTTGTGCTCAACGCCGACCGCCACATGCTGGCGCTTACGGTGCTGGTCAAATGCCTGGCGCACTGGACGGCAAGCGTATTGCCGCTGGTCATTGCTGCCCCACTGCTCGGCTTGTTCATGAACATGGATCCCGTCGGCATCGCCGCAGCAGCACTCACCTTGCTCGTCGGCACCCCGGCCATCGTCTTCATCGGGGCAACCGGCGCTGCCGTCACCGTCGCCCTGCCGCGTGGCGGGCTGTTGATCTCGGTGCTGGTGCTGCCGCTGGTCATCCCGGTGCTGATCTTCGGCGTCACAGCAAGCTATGGCGCGGTCAACGATCCCGACCCGTTCACCCCGCCGTTCCTGATTCTGTGCGCGCTGACCATGTTCCTGGCCGTGATCGGCCCGCTGGCGGCGGCGGTTGCCTTGCGCTCGGGCACCGACTGATCACGTTTCCTTCAACCGCAGCGGTGCGGCGCGGCGTCCGATTGCGCAGCGGCACCCTCGCCGCTAAGTGAATGACATGCTCGGAAACAGCGACATGACCACGTCTTGCCAGGGTGCCAAATGAGCGCACACGCCCTCTACGTCACTACGGCTTACGCCGTCTCGGCGATCGCCATTGCCGGGCTGGTGCTGTGGATCCTCGCCGACCAGCGCGCCCGCAAGCGCGAGATGGCCGAGCTCGAGGCCGCCGGCCACCGCCGCCGTTCAGACAAGGCCAAGGCATGAGCATCGAAAGCCAGAAGCCGGCGCGGCCGCGCAAGATCTTCGTCCTGCTGCCGCTGCTGATTTTCATGGCGCTCGCCGGCCTATTCCTGGCGCAGCTGCTGTCCGGCCGCGACCTCACCGCAGTGCCCTCGGCGCTGATCGGCCAGACCGCGCCGAAGACCGAGCTTCCGCCACTTGAAGGCATGCAGGTTCCCGGCCTGAACTCGGCCGACTTCGCTGGCAAGGTAACGCTGGTCAATGTCTGGGCGTCTTGGTGCGCGCCCTGCCGCGAGGAACACCCGGTGCTGCTCGAATTGTCGAAGGACCAGCGCTTTTCGATCGCCGGTCTGAACTACAAGGACAAGCCTGAGAATGCCCGCCGTTTCCTCGGTGATCTCGGCAGCCCCTACAAGGCGATCGGCGTCGACCAGAACGGCCGCACGGCAATCGACTGGGGTGTCTATGGCGTGCCCGAGACCTTCCTCGTCGGCAAGGACGGCAAGGTCGCCTTCAAGCATGTCGGCCCGCTGTCGCCGGAGGCGGTGACCACGACGCTGATGCCCGAGATCGAGAAGGCTCTCGCGGCTCAATAGCCCCTGACAGGGCCGCTTCGCGCACAGCGTGCGAATCATCGGAATTTGCACTACGTTTTCATACAACCGCTAGGGAGAGACGCGCCGTGACGGCGTGGCAAGCGGCTGTTTGGGGGAGGCGTAGATGCAAAACAGTTCCGCGCTCATCATTTTTCTGCCGCTGGCGCTCGGCGTCATCATGCTCGGTCTCGGCCTGTCGCTGACGGTTGAGGATTTTCGAAACGTTCTGCAGAAGCCCAAGGCAGTGCTTGTCGCGCTGATCTGCCAGACCGTCATCCTGCCGCTGGCGTGTCTCGGGCTGATCTATGTCTTCGGCCTCGAGCCGGCGCTGGCGGTCGGCATGATGTTGCTTGCGGCAAGCCCTGGCGGCACATCGGCCAATCTCTACAGCCACCTGGCCGACGGCGACGTGGCGCTCAACATCACGCTGACGGCGATCAATTCGGCGCTGTCGATCCTGACGCTGCCATTGATCGTCAACTGGTCACTGGCGCATTTCATGTCTGGAGACCAGGCCATCCCGCTGCAATTCGCCAAGGTGATGCAGGTGTTCGTCATCGTGCTCGGACCAGTGCTGATCGGCATGTGGCTGCGCAGCCGCTTCCCGGCCTTCGCCGAACGCATGGCGCGGCCGGTGAAGATCTTCTCGATGCTGTTCCTGTTTGCGGTGGTTGCCGTCGCACTTGTCCAGGAGTGGGAAACGCTCAAGGCCTGGGGACCGATCGTCGGCCTCGCCGCCCTTGCCTTCAACCTTGTCAGCCTCGGCGTCGGTTATTTCGTGCCGCGTGCCGCCGGCGTTGAAAAGCGCCAGGCGACCGCGATCGGCATGGAGATCGGCATCCACAATGGCACGCTGGCAATCGCCATCGCGCTCAGCCCGCTGCTGCTGAACAACGCGACTATGGCGGTTCCGGCGGCGATATACGGGCTGATCGCCTTCATCACGGCGGCGATCTTCGGCTACTGGCTGAAGCGGTCGCATGGGCGCGTGACGGCGGCAAACACGGCGCATTAAGCCGACTGACGATGCAGGCGCCGGTAACAGAAAAGGCGCATGCGGCATCCCCATGGGGTGCCCTTCGCGCCTTGTCGCAACGGCCGGTCAGAAACCGGCCGGACATCATGTTGGTTAGGTCTTAGCCGTAGACGTGCTTGTAGGCCTGATACAGCATCTCGCTGCGGTCGGCGCGCATGTCGGCCAGGTCACGGCCGGAGAAGCCGTCGATCTCGGCGACGAGGCGCTTGTACTGCTTGCGCTTGGAAGCGCTTTCGCGGGCACGGCTCAGAAGGTTGTCGAAAAACATGGCAGGTTCCTTTCATCACACCGCAAGATGCGGCGAAAACTGACCTCCCTGATCAATCTGATGATGACATAGGAACCGCTGCGTCGCAAAATAAGATGCTGCAATGCAGCATTGCACGCGACGCATGGCGGGTTAACGAGGCTTAACGCCTTCGCATGAGATGCTCGACCGAGCCCTACCACATGCTCTTGCGATAGGATTCGTCCAGCGAGCGGTCGAGCGTTTCGGCATTGTCGGCAAGCGCCAGCTGGTCGCGCAGGATCTGGCCGAGCGTCGGCAGGCTGGTGCGGTCGGGCCACGTGCCGGGCGCCCAAAGCTCGGAGCGCATGAACGCCTTGGCGCAATGCATGTAGACCGCCTTGATGGCGACGACCATGACGGTGACCGGCGGCTTGCCCTCGGCGGCGAGCCGCTCGCGCAGGACCGGGTCAGCGGTCAGGCGCGCATCGCCATTGATGCGCAACGTCTCGTTCATGCCCGGGATCAGGAACAGCAGGCCGACAGCCGGGTTGACGAGAACGTTTTCCAGCGTGTCGAGCCGGTTATTGCCCGGCCGGTCGGGAATGGCGATGGTGGCGTCGTCGAGGATGGCGACGAAGCCCGGCTTGTCGCCCTTGGGGGTGACGTCGGCGTTGCCCTTGTCGTCGGACGAGCCGATCAGCACGAACGGGCTGCGCGCCAGGAAGCCCTTGGCGTGATGGTCGAGGTGGCGGAGTTCCTTGCGCACCGCGCCGTCGCCGGGCGCGCGGTAATGTTGGCGCAGCGCCTCGCGGTCGGTGATGAACTCCATGATCCCCTCTTATTTATGTTCTTCCAGTGAATGGCGCATGATGAGCGGCATTTGGCTGAAAGTGAAGAGCAAGGTTATCGGCATGATGCCCCAGACCTTGAAAGCCACCCAGGTGTCGGTCGAAAAAGACCGCCAAACAACCTCGTTGACCACGGCAAGAAACAGGAAGAACAGGCCCCAGCGAAAAGTCAGCTTGCGCCAGCCTTCGGCGTCGAGGCGGAAGGCCGATGCAAAGACGTAGCCGAGCAACGACTTGCCGAAGTAGAGGCCGCCCAAAAGGATCGCGCCGAACAACGTGTTGACGATTGTCGGCTTCATCTTGATGAAGACGTCGTCCTGCAGATAGAGCGTCAGCGCGCCGAAGACGAAGACGACGATGCCGGAGATCATCGGCATGATCGGCAGCGACCGGGTCAGCAGCCACGAGGCCGCCAGCGCAATCGCCGTTGCCGCCATGAACAGGCCGGTGGCGATGAAGATCGGCCCGCCGAGCTCGGCCAGCGTCGGAAAGTGCGACGCAAGCCACTCGCCGCGCGCATTGGCAAAGAAGAACACCACCAGCGGCCCGAGTTCCAGCACCAGCTTGAGCAGCGGGCTGACCTCTTCCTTCTTGGTCTTCGGGTCCGAAGGGTCGCGTTCGAGGATTGGTGCATTCATGGATCAGGCGACTCCTGCGATCGCCTTGGCGAAATCGCTTGCCGAAAAGGGTTCGAGATCGTCGACCTGTTCGCCGACGCCGATGAAATAGACCGGCAGCTTATGTTTGGCGGCGATTGCGACCAAAATACCGCCGCGCGCCGTGCCGTCGAGTTTGGTCATGACCAGGCCGTTCACACCTGCGACATTGCGGAAGATTTCGACCTGGTTGAGCGCGTTCTGGCCGGTGGTGGCGTCGACGGTCTGCAGCACCGTGTGCGGCGCCTCGGGATCGAGCTTGCCAAGCACCCGCACGATTTTTTCGAGCTCGGCCATCAGCTCGGTCTTGTTCTGCAGGCGCCCGGCAGTGTCGATGATCAAAACGTCGGAACCCGCAGCCTTGGCCTGTTCGAAGGCATCATAGGCAAGGCCGGCGGCATCCGCGCCGAGCTTGGTGGCGATGACGGGCGACTTCGTCCGCTCGCCCCAGATCTTCAGCTGCTCGATGGCGGCGGCACGGAAAGTGTCGCCAGCGGCGAGCATCACCGACAGGCCGCCTTCAGTGAGCTTGGCGGCGAGCTTGCCGATGGTTGTGGTCTTGCCGGTGCCGTTGACGCCAACGACCAGGATGACATGCGGCTTGTGCGACAGGTCGAGCTCCAGCGGCAGCGCCACCGGCTTGAGCACCTTCTCGACCTCGACCGCCATAATCGAGCGGACCTCGTGGTCCGACACATCCTTGCCGTAGCGGCTCGACGCCAGCGCATCGGTGACGCGAAGGGCCGTCTCGACGCCGAGATCGGCGCGGATCAGCACGTCTTCGAGGTCCTGCAGCGTGTCTTCGTCGAGCTTGCGCTTGGTGAAGATGCCGGCAATGTTGCCCGACAGCTCCTTCGACGAGCGCGACAGCCCCTGGCGCAGGCGCTGGAACCAGCTCTGGCGCGGCGCCGGCGCCGCTACTTCGACGATTTCGGCCTTTTGCTCGACCTTCTTCTGGACGGTGACCTTGCCGGCGGAGGGTTTTGGCTCGGACGCAGCGGTTGGCTGTACCGGCTCCACAGGAGCAGGCACGACAGGTGCAGGCTCGACAGGCTCAAGCACGGAAACGGTCTCACGCAGCGCCGCAACAGGCCGCTCGTCCTCGACTGGGGCCAGGACAGGCTGCGACTCTTCGACTGCGACCGGAGCCGGTGCCTCGACGACTGGCTCAACGGGACGCTCCTCGACCACAGGCTCAACCGCAGGCGCAGGTGCTTCGACGACAGATCCCTCGACAGCCGGCTCCGGCTCGGGAACCCGCATCGTCGGCTCGGGTGCAGAGGGCACCGGCTGAGCGGGAATTTCCTCGGGCAATTCTGGTGCCGACGGTTCGGCTGGCGGCACTGGAATTTCGGCAGGTGCGGGCTCCGGCTCGACCGGGCTCGGTGCTGGCGCAGGCTGTTCGACCGGCTTCTCGGGTTCGGTCGCGGGAATTTTCGGCTCTGGAGCTGGCTTGGGCTCTTCCTGCGGGGCAGGCTGCGGCGCGGGCTCGACCGGCGCCGGCTGCTCGGCCGGCTTGGGCTCGGGAACAACAGGCGGTGCCGGTGGCGATTCGGGAGCCGGTTCCGGCTTCGGTTCCTCGGCCGGGACGGCCGGCGTCTCCGCAACGACAAGCGCTTCCAGGGCGGCTGGCGCCTCTTCTGTCGGCTTCAACGCTTCCAGAGCGTCGAAATTCAGCGGTGGCAGAACCTCGTTCTCGGCCGGCTGCTCGACGGTCTCCTTCTTGCCGAAGGAGAAAACTTTCTTGATGAACCCGAATGCCATGCGGTCGCTTTCGTCAGGCCGCGCGCGCGGCGGCCGGTGCCGCTACAAGCCGCTCGCCGTCATGTCCGGAGATGTCGACTTCTATGATTTCGCCCGGTGCACCCCGGTCGAGCGCAACGAGCGTAAAGCATTCCGTGCGGCCAAGTCCCTCGCGCTCGACAAGCACCTGCTGGCACGAGCCCTTGAGGCTTTCGAGGTGGCGCGCATAAGTAACGTCGCCGGCGGCGCGCAGGCGCGCAGCGCGCTGCTTGACGATCTCGCGCCTGACCTGCGGCATGCGCGCGGCGGGCGTGCCTTCGCGCGGGCTGAACGGGAAAACGTGGAGATGAGTCAGCCCGCACTCCTCGACGATCCTGATCGAATTCTCGAACATTTCGTCGGTCTCGGTCGGGAAGCCGGCGATGATGTCGGCGCCGAAGACGATGTCGGGACGCAGCTTGCGCACATCGGCGCAGAACTGGATCGACTGGTCGCGCAGATGGCGACGCTTCATTCGCTTCAGGATCATGTCATCGCCCGACTGCAGCGACAGATGCAGATGCGGCATCAGCCGCGTCTCGGTGGCGACGGCTTCGAGCAGGTCTTCGTCGGCCTCGATCGAATCGATGGAGGACAGGCGCAGCCGCCTGATATCGGGCACCTGGCGCAGGATCGTCTTGATCAGCTTGCCCAGACGCGGCGCGCCCGGCAGGTCGGCGCCGTAGCTGGTCATGTCGACGCCCGACAGCACCACCTCGGCATAGCCGTTGCCGGCAAGCCGCTTTATCTGCTCAACGACGGCGCCCATCGGCACCGAACGCGAATTGCCGCGGCCATAGGGAATGATGCAGAAGGTGCAGCGGTGGTCGCAGCCGTTCTGCACCTGCACGAAGGCACGCGCCCGGCCTTCGATGGCATCGACCAGATGGCCTGCCGTTTCGCGCACGGAAAAGATGTCGTTGACGCGGGCCTTCTCGAAATCGTTGACGCCGAAATCGGGCAGCGCCCGGTAATTGTGCGCCTTGAGCTTTTCCTCGTTGCCGAGCACGAGGTCGACTTCGGCCATATCAGTGAAGGCAGCCGGATCGGTCTGGGCTGCACAGCCAGTGACGATAATGCGCGCATCCGGGTTTTCGCGCCGCGCCTTGCGGATCGACTGCTTGGCCTGGCGCACGGCTTCGCTGGTCACCGCGCAGGTGTTGAAGATGACCGCGCCACCCTTGAGCTCTTCCAGCCCCGCAGCCTTGGCCTCGCGCTTCATCACCTCTGACTCATAGGTGTTGAGGCGGCAGCCGAAGGTAACGACGTCGACCGCCATCAGGCGACATCCTGCTGGTCGCGGCGCCAGGCGCCGGTGGCCGGATTGAAGCTGCCGGAGAATTCCCACTCGGCCGGGCCGGTCATGACAACGTGGTCGTCGGCGCGCCAGTCGATCTGAAGCGTCCCGCCGCTCGGCACTGTAACCGTCACGCTACGGCCGGTACGGCCGGTGCGCGCAGCGGAGACAGCGGCCGCACAGGTTGCCGAACCACAGGCCAGCGTCAGGCCGGCGCCGCGCTCCCAGGTGCGCAGGTTGAGCGTCTCGTTTGAGGTCACCTGGGCGATCGAGATGTTGGCGCGCTCGGGGAAGATCGGATGGTTTTCGAGCAGCGGCCCGAAACGGTCGAGGTCGTAGGACCAGACGTCGTCGTCGACCCAGAAGATGGCGTGCGGATTGCCCATCGAGGCGACCGAAGGCGAGTGCAGCACTGGCGCGTCGATCGGCCCGATCTGCAGCTCGATGGCGCGCGTGTCGCGGAATTCTTCGGCCAGCGGGATGTCCTGCCAGCCGAAGCGCGGGATACCCATGTCGACCGAAATCGAGCCGTCCTCGTGCTCCTCGGCATTGAGGATGCCGGCAACCGTCTCGAAGGTGAACACCTTCTGCCCGGTCTCGGCGGCCAGCGCCTGCACGACGCAGCGCGTACCGTTGCCGCAGGCCTGGGCATGGGTGCCGTCGGAATTGATAATCTCGATGTAGTTGATCGTGCCTGGCGTGCGCGGGTCGTGAATCGCCATGATCTGGTCGAACTTGGTCGCCGGATCGGCCGCCAGCGCAATCGCCGCGGCAGGCACAACACGGTCCGCGCGACCGCGCATGTCGGCAACGATGATGTCGTTGCCGAGCCCGTTCATCTTGGCGAAAGGGGCCTCAATGGCCATGGTCGGTAAGTCTCGCGGCTGTTTGGGGCCTATATGGCGGAAACATCGCCGAATTACCAGTCTCGCGGCACGCTGGCCTATTGAGACAATTTTGCAACAATTTCATATGCAAACCCTATTTTAACCATATCAGGTTGAAATTCTGCCAACTTCGCCGCTTTAGAGGCGAACTGTCGATCGCGCGGGGGCGCCCCCAGAACTGCCCCACGGAGGGAATGCAATGGCTTTTTCGAAAACCGGCCTGCTGGCCGCATCGCTGGTGGCGCTTCTGGCGGCTGCCGGTTGTAACAGCACGCGCCTTTCCTCGATGGACACCCAGCCGGCCCCGCTGCCCGCAGCACCCGCCGGCACTGTGACCAGCGGCCAGCTGCCGCCGCCCTCGGCACCGGGTGCCGCCGCAGGCGCCTCGCAGTTCCCGGCCGCACCGGCACAGACCCAGGTCGCCGCGCTGCCTGCCGACGGCGGTGCTGCCGCCGCCAACGCACCCGACATCACCGCAACCAGCGTGGCTGGCGTGTGGAGCGCTTCGGTTTCCGGCCAGAGCTGCAAGGTGGCGACGCCGCAGACCAAGTTCGGCCAGGGCTTCCGTGCCGGCCCGCTGCGCTGCCCGGCACCGATCGACGGCGTCAAGTCGTGGAACGTCGCCGGCAAGCAGCTGACCCTGTTCGATGAAGCCGGCTCGCCGCTGGCCAGGCTCTATCAGTCGGGCGAAGGCCGCTTCGACGGCCAGACCTCCAACGGCCTGCCGATCTCGCTCAACCGCTAAAGCATGACGCCGAAGATCGGATTCGATTTTCGGGACCGGATCATGCATAGGTTTTTGCGCGTCCGTTCGGACGCGCGGCAACGCACATCAGACGTTCGTATTCGTGCCAGAGTGAGCCATGCATCTGCGTGACGGCCTACAGACCCATGTGACCGTCAGGCAGCGCTACGACCATCTGGTCGAGTTGGGCAACATCCGCCACGACCCGGCGCAGCTCAAGATCGTGGCCGCGCTCGACAGGCTGATCGACGAGATTTCCGACAAGAGGCTGGCGCGCAAGTCGAGCGCGCTTGGCTGGCTGTTTGCCAGGCGCAAGCCGCAGCACGAGCACGTCAAGGGTCTCTACGTCCATGGCGGCGTCGGCCGCGGCAAGACCATGCTGATGGACTTCTTCTTCGAGTTGGTGCCGGTCAAGCACAAGCGCCGCGTCCATTTCAACGACTTCATGGCCGATGTGCACGACCGCATCCAGAAGCAGCGCGCCGCACGCAAGAACGGCACCTCGCGCGACGACGATCCGATCCCGCCTGTGGCGGCCGCACTGGCCGAAGAGGCGTGGGTGCTGTGCTTCGACGAGTTCTCGGTCACCGACATCGCCGATGCGATGATCCTGTCCAGGCTGTTTTCAGCACTGTTTACGCATGGCGTGGTGCTCGTCGCCACCTCCAACGTCGCGCCGCGTGATCTCTATCGCGACGGCCTCAACCGGCAGCTGTTCCTGCCCTTCATCGGCATGCTCGAGCAGAACACCGCGGTGCTCAATCTCGACGCCGACACCGACTACCGGCTGGAAAAGCTCGACCGCGTGCCGGTCTATATCAGCCCACTCGGCGAGGCTGCCGACAAGGCGATGGACAAGGCCTGGGCAAAGGTGACCCATGGTGCCGCGGCCGAACCGGCCACAGTCGCGGTCAAGGGCCGCAAGGTCGCCGTTCCTGCCGCCGTCGCCGGTTGCGCGCGCTTCGGCTTCGCCGATCTGTGCGAAAAGCCACTCGCGGCGCGCGACTATCTCGCGATCACCGCGCACTATAAGACCATCTTCGTCGACCATGTGCCCGTCCTGGCGGAAGCCAACCGCAACGAGGCCAAGCGTTTCATCCTTTTGGTCGACACGCTCTACGACCAGCACATCAGGCTGGTGATCAGTGCCGCTGCCACGCCCGACAAGCTTTATGTCGGCAAGCGCGGCCATGAAGCCTTCGAGTTCGACCGCACGTCGTCGCGACTTATCGAGATGCAGGGCGCGGAATGGCTCGACGGCTGGGCCGAAAGGCACCCCGAACCGGCGGCTTCACTGGCCGGGTAAGGCACTATCCGCCATTCTGCGTGCAGGATGGCCCGCCTGCTCCGTGCGCGGCTTGCCATAGCGCGTCGTCGCGGCAAGCAGCACGCCGAGCATCAACCCGTCGAGCACATGCCACATGAAATGTGTGCCGATCGGCAACGCATCACACACCAGCGGGTCCATGACCCTAAAGGTGACGGCGCCCAGGAATATCGTCGCGGCCGCAATGTTGTACCAGCCAGCGCGGCTGCCACTGGCGATGACCACGCAGCCGAAGAAGATCAGTGCCAAAAACGGCGGCAGGTAGCCGGTAGTGCCGTTGGAGGCGACGCGCAGCCAGTCGGGCACCATGTAGGTGACGAAACCGACCGCGATGTAGAAGCCGAAGAAGATCACCAGCGCCCTGGGCCAGGCCATGCCGGCGAAGCGACGCAGGTTGAACAGCGAGTAGACCAGGGTGAAGCTGGCGATCGGAACGATGTCGCCCCATTTGGTCGCCTCGGTGGCAAAGGTGTGGAACAGCGTCGAGCCGATGCCGATCGCCACCACCCACCAGCCCAGAACCTCGGCGAACGTACCGGCATTGCGCCGCCGCGCCTCGTAGACACCCCACAGGCCGGCGGCGAAAAAGGCGAGGTTGCTTACCGCATTGAAGGGTTCGGCCCACAGACCGACGCCAGTGCGCTCGCAATAGAGATCGAGATGTTGGCTGAACTGTTCCAGCATCACCTTGCCTCGCCAGAGCCCAATTCTACCGCCACGAGCCAATTTTCATAACAGTAATTTGTCCCGGCAGCCTGACGTAGCGGAAACTCCACTTGTTGAAAATTTCACCGCAACGTGACTTCCCGTTGAATGACGCTTCTGCCACATATTTCAGCAACTACAAAAAGGCTGGTTTCGCCGGCTCAGGAACTGGATCGGTCATGGAGTTTCGCAGATATTTTCGGCTGGCAGCCGTGGCGCTGGCCTTTGCCGGGTTTACCGGCGCAACGCATGCCGACTCGACAGCCAAGGCCCCCGCGCGCCCGCTCGGCGTCATAGAACTCTTCACCAGCCAGGGCTGCAATTCCTGCCCGCCGGCGGATGAGCTGTTTGCCAAGTTCGCCGCGCAGGACGACATGGTCGCGCTCGCCTATCACGTCACCTACTGGGATTACCTCGGCTGGCAAGATGTACTCGGCAGCAAGGACAACACCGACCGGCAATATGCCTATATGCGTGCCTTCGGTGCGCGCTCGGTCTACACGCCGCAGGCGGTCATCAATGGTCGCACCCACGTCAATGGCGCCAAGAGCGAGGATGTGAACGGCGCGCTCGCCAACCTCGCCGAGACCGGCCAGGGCATGAATGTCGACCTCAAGGTGACCGACAATGGCGACACCTTCACCATCGAGGTCGGCGCCGCCAAGGGCCCGGCCAGCCCGGCCCATGTGGTGATCGTGCATTATCAGCCGCCCCAGGTCGTCGATCTGCAGAAGGGCGAAAACAAGGGCCGCAGCGTCACCTACTGGAATGCCGTGACCGACCTGCACACCGCCGGCATGTGGCACGGCCAGACGCAGCGGTTCGAACTGCCCAAGAGCGAAGTGGAAAAGAAGGGCGGCTGCGCCGTGCTGTTGCAGGCTGTCGGCAAGGACGGCGTGCCCGGGCCTATTCTCGGCGCGGCTGTCGTGCGCAGGCCATCCAAGACGGCGCTGTAGAAGCAAAAAAGCCGACGCAGGCTTTTGGCCAGACGTCGGCTTCAGATTTTGGGATCGTCGCACCTCGTCCTGAAAAGGAACCGAGGTTGGTTCGATCCGACTCTAGCCCGTGGGCGGGGGGCTTGGGGTTTACGAGCCGGTGCCGGACCGAACCGTCTCAGGCAACACGGGTAAATTCGTCGGACAATGGGGCGTCAGCGCGGATAAAAAACGGCAGGAATGTGGCGAGTCATCACCAATTCCGACAGTCTGTCTCGCAAACGTTACCGCTACGGCAAGCTACCTTACACTCTTCATACAGCTGTTGCTTCGCCGTTCCGGGTTGCAATTCGGGTGCGAATGCGCGATTCTTTAGCCGAGGTCATGTTCTGCAAGGGAACGATTGATGACTGATCGCGGTGCTGGGGCGGAGGATGGCGAGACATCCGCAGTTTTGATCCCGCTCCATGAGGCCCGTAGGGAGCGCCAAGACCTCCCTGTGGCATTCGAGAGACGGGAACTCGACCAGATTCTCAGGCTCTACGGACGCATGGTTGCCGCCAATGAGTGGCGCGACTACGCCATCGACCATCTCAGCGACCGGGCCGTCTTTTCGGTCTTTCGCCGCACCAGCGAAACCCCCCTGTTCCAGATCGTCAAGGATCCGAAGCTCGCCCGCAAGCAGGGCGCATTCTCGGTCATTGCCGCCGGCGGCCTGATCCTCAAGCGCGGCCACGAGCTGGCACGCGTGCTCGGCGTCTTCGACAAGCGCCTGAAGGTGGTGGAAGCCTAACCACAGCTACCGCAACGTTGGACATTGCGCCGGATGTCGATCCAACATCGGACCATGATACCACGATGCTTGCGCCAGAGGCTGAATCCTCCTCCCCAGCTCCTGCCCTGATGCTATCAATTCCGCGACTGAATGCGGAATGCACAGATGGACACCACAAGGCCCGAGCCAGCAGGCATCACCATCCGGCCGGCCACTGCAGACGATTCGCCGTTGCTGATGAGGGCGATCATCGGGCTTGCCGACCATGTCGGCGAGGCTGACGGCGTCGCCTGCACTGAAGACGACATCAGGCGCTTCGGGTTTGGCGAAAACCCGGCCTTCGAGGCGGTCATCGCCGAGATGGACGAGGCTTTCGCCGGCATGTGCCTGTTCTTTCCCATCTTCTCGACCTGGTATGGCCGGCCTGGCCTCTTCGTGCAGGATCTGTTCGTCGACGGGCAGTTCCGCAGCCTCGGCATCGGCGAACGGCTGTTGCGCCATGTCGCCAGGCTTTGCCAGGACAGAGGCGGCGTCTACATGCGGCTAGCGGTCGACGACGACAATGCGCGGGCGCATCCCTTCTACACCAGGCTCGGCTTTGCCGCGACGAACGACCAGAGATCCTACATTGCCAGCGGACCGACATTCCAGGCGCTGAGCGAAACGACGGGGAAGCCCAAATGAAGACCTTCTATGCCGAGGAGCAGAAGCGCCACGATCCCAAGTCGTTCCTGTCGATGGGAATGCAAAAGCCCAATCCCGAACAGCCCGAACGCGTCGAGCGCCTGCTGGCGGGAGCCCGGGCGGCCGGCTCGACGATCCACCGCCCGGCCAACTACGGCCTCGGCCCGATCGCGGCCGTCCACACGCCCGAATACATCGAGTTCCTGACCCACATCTTCGAGCGCTGGCAGCGCATGGAAGGCGCCTCAGCCGAGGTCATTCCCAACATCCATCCGTTTGCCCGCAACGGCAGCTACCCGGCGGGTGCCGCTGGACAGGCCGGCTACCACATGGCCGACACCGCCTGCCCGATCTCGGCAGAAACCTTCGACAGCGCCTGCTGGAGCGCATGGAGTGCTGTGGCCGCAACCGAGGCGGTGCTGTCGGGCGAGCCGGCAGCCTATGCGCTATGTCGCCCGCCCGGCCATCACGCTTTTGCCGACGTTGCCGGCGGCTTCTGCTTCTTCAACAATTCGGCCATCGCCGCGCAGCGGCTGCGGGCGACGGCGGCACGCGTGGCCATCCTCGATGTCGACCTGCACCACGGCAACGGCACGCAAGGCATCTTCTACCCAAGGTCCGATGTGTTGACCGTGTCACTGCATGCCGACCCGAGCCGCTTCTACCCGTTCTTCTGGGGCCATGCCGACGAGCGCGGCGAAGCCGCCGGTCTCGGCTACAATCTCAACCTGCCCTTGCCGCGCAAGTCGGGCGATGTCGAGTTCCTGGAGGCACTCGACCACGCTAACAGCCGCATCAAGGCCTTTGCGCCCGAAGCGCTGGTTGTCGCGCTCGGGCTCGATGCCTTCGAGGGCGATCCGTTCGGCGGCCTGTCGGTGACGACGCCGGGTTTTGCGCGCATCGCCGAAGCGATAGCCCGGCTCGGCCTGCCGACTGTCATCGTCCAGGAAGGCGGCTATCTCTGCGACGCGCTTGGTGACAATCTGACGGCATTCCTCGCCGGCTTTGCTGGCGCGCGCTGATCAGCGCGCCGCACGAATGCTCCAGGCGCGGTAGAACAGCACCAGCGCATAGGCGAGCATCAGGATCATCGCGATGCGCAGCAGCGTTTCCGCACTCGACAGCGGCACGAACATCAATGCCAGGCCGAAGGCGGCATAGACCGCGCCGCCGACCAGCGTCGGCCACAGCCGTGTCTGCCGCTCGCTGTCGAGGAAGCTCGACGCCATCTCGATCAGGCCGACGAGCAGGGCCAAAAGGCCGACGATCCATGTCAGCGCCGACAAGGTGAAGATGCTGGTCAGCAGGCCGCTGGCGATGACGATGGCGCCCGCCGCGATCGACAGCAGGTTGCGGACCAGCCCGAGCGTCTGGCCGTTCGTGCGTGGCGGCGTGCGGTCGAGCGTGACCAGGCCCAAGATGCCGTCGACTAGCAGCAACCCGCCGCCGACCAGCACTAGCAACTGCACCGCCTGGGACGGATAAAAGAAGGCGACCAATGCCGTCGCCGCAATCAGAACCCCCCGCAACGCGGTCAGCGTCGCGTCGAACCGCTTGGTCTTGCCCTCGGCCATGCCCCTGCTCCTTAAACTGAGACAACCATTTGTCGAAGAAATGCGTGCGGTGCGCAACCACGTTGCAGTGAGCAACCTTCCCACGACGGACAGCTCGCGGCCAGCGCGCACTCGGCGACCAAATGCGCGCGCTGCGTGAACAAAAGCCTGCTTACATTAGGAATTTCTTTCATCTTTCGGGAGGAAACTTGCCCAGGGCCCGACCAGGCAGTCTTGGCGGGTATGGGGGCGTGGCAATGTTCAAGGTCATTTCCTGTCTTGCTTACGAGCATGACTATTCGTTCGTCGTGGTCGCCGCGATCGTCTGTATTGCCGGTGCGGCCATGACCATTCGGCTGTTCGAGCGCGCCTCTCGTCTCTCAGCCAGCGCCCGCTCCTCTTGGATCATGCTTTCCGGCATCGCATGCGGCGCCGCGATCTGGACAACTCACTTCGTTGCGATGCTTGGCTTCCAGCTGCCATTCGAGGCTGCCTTCGATCCGCTGTTGACCATCGCCTCGCTGCTCATCGCCATCGCCTTCACTGCTGCCGGGCTGCATCTTTCGGCGAGCCCGCCCAATGGTCTGCCGGTCGAAACCGGCGGCGCGGTGATCGGCCTCGGCGTCGTTGCCATGCATTTCACCGGTATGCGCGGTTTCGAGATTGCCGGCCGCATCGAGTGGGACGCCAATCTCGTCGAAGCCTCGATCTTGTTTGCCGTGGCATTCGGTACGCTCGCCATGCATCTGGCGGCACGGCAGCGCATCCGCTGCGCCAGGCCGCTGTCCGTCGTTGCCCTGGTGCTCGCCATCTGCGCCATGCACTTCACCGCCATGGGTGCCGCCACCATCGTGCCCGATCCCTCGGTTCCGGTGCCAACGAAAGTGCTCTCGAGCGAATTGCTGGCGGTGCTGGTGCTCGCCACCATGGCGATCATCGCCGGGCTGACGCTTTATGTGATGGACGCCAAATCGCAGCGCGAGCTCGTCGACAGCTTCCGCCATGCCGCGCAGCACGATCCACTGACCGGCCTGCCCAACCGCGCCTTCCTGTCCGACAACCTGCCCGACATGCTCAAGCGCAGTGCTGCCGCCGGCAAGGAAGCCGCTGTCATCGTCGTTGATCTCGACCGCTTCAAGGAGATCAACGACGTCCACGGCCACAACGCCGGCGACATGCTGCTGCAGACGGTGGCCAACCGGCTGAAGATCCTGACAGGCCCCGGCGAACTGGTGGCACGCGTTGGCGGCGACGAGTTCATTGCGGTCAAGCAGGACATATCGAGCAAGGAAGAGGTCGACCGTTTCGTCATCAGGCTGATTTCAGGCGTACTCGACCCGGTGCAGAACAAATCCAAGACGCTGTCGGTCGGCGCCAGCATCGGCATCAGCCTGTTTCCACATCATGCAAGCGATGCCGACGAACTGATCGGCGCGGCCGACCTTGCCATGTACCGCGCCAAGCGCGCCGTGACCGACAAGGTCTGCTACTACGACCGCTCGATGGACGAAGGTCGGCGCGAACGCAGCGCACTGGCTATGGAATTGCGGCATGCGCTGGAGCGCGACGAATTCGAGCTCTACTACCAGCCGCAACTCGACATGCAGACCGGCGAGGTCACCGCCTATGAGGCGCTGCTGCGCTGGCACCATCGCGAACGTGGCCTCGTGGCGCCGGAAGAATTCATCCCGATCGCCGAGGAGAACGGGCTGATCATCCCGATCGGGGAATGGGTGCTGAAGACCGCCTGCGCCGAGGTTGCCGGCTGGCGCAAGCCATACAAGATCGCCGTCAACATCGCCGCCGCACAGCTGGTTCAGTCCGACCTGGTCAAGGTCGTGCACGAGACGCTGCTTTCGACAGGCCTCGCCGCCTCGCGGCTGGAGCTCGAGATCACCGAAGCCAGCATCATCGAGGACCGCGACCGCGCTCTGCACGTGGTGCGCCAGCTCAAGGCGCTCGGCGTCACCATTGCCATGGACGACTACGGCATCGGCTACTCCTCGCTGTCGACGCTGCAGATCTTCCCCTTCGACAGGGTCAAGATCGACCGCTCCTTCGTCGAGGACGTCAGCAATGACAGCGCGGCAGCGGCGATCGTCAGGGCAACGATCCTGCTCGCCAACGACCTGCGCATCCCGGTGCTGGCCGAAGGCGTGGAGAAGCGGGAGAGCTTCGAGTTCCTGCGTGCCGAAGGCTGCACCGAGATGCAGGGCTTCCTGTTTGGTCGCCCGCTGCCACTGTCGGAGATCGCAAGCCTCGTCGGCCGCAACGAAGCGCCCGGCAACATGCGCTCGGAGCTCCAGCGGTCGAGCGCGGCCTGAGTTCCAGAGGTCTCAGCGCGCTTCCGGCCGGGGCGTGTAGCCATCGGACTGGATGACCGGCAGGTGCGTCCAGGCGTCGTTGGTCATGCGCATCCAGGCACCGGCTGCGAGCGCGCCGCCATCGACAAGGATCGTCGAGCCCGAAACCCAGCCTGACAGGGTGTCCGACGCAAGGAACAGCGCCGCACCCGCCGAATCTGAACCCTCGCCGAAGCGGCCGATCGGAAACCAGCGCTTGAGGTGTTCGAGGTTCTCCTTCGGCACGCGCGGCGTTGCCACGATCTGCGCCGAATTGGTGGTCTCCGGCGCAATGGCGTTGACCCGGATGCCGTGCTGGCCGAGCTCGACGGCAAGGCTCTGGGTAAAGCCGGTGACCGCCGCCTTGAACGCCGAATAGACAACAGTCATCGGGATGCCGCGGAAGGCCTCGATGGTCGAGACGTTGATGATGCTGCCGCCCTGCCCGCTTGCCCGCATCAGCGGGATCGCCGCCTTGCTGACATGGAACATGTGCAGCAGGTTGACGTGGTAGAGCGCGTTCCACTCGTCCTCGGTCGATTGCTCGAAAGGCGTCTTGAAGCCGAGATAGTCGCCGACATTGTTGACCACCACGTCGAGCCGGCCGAAGCGGCCGCGCACCGCCTCGATCAGGCGTGCGACGTCACCCGCCTTGCGCACGTCGGCCTCGACGACGAGGTGGTCGGCCCCCAACGCCTCGCGCACCGAAGCCGCCCGAACCGGGTCGATCTCGGCGACCGCGACCTTCATGCCGGCCCGCGCGTAGAGTTCAGCCGTGGCGCGACCGATACCGGCGCCGCCGCCTGTCACCAGCGCCACTTTTCCGGCAAGGCCAAGGATGGAGATTTCGTCGGGCATGTTGTCCTCCGCAGTCTGAGTCTATGCTTGGCTCGATCCGGATTCAGGTCAGGCCGAGCCGAAAATGGTGGGCTTCGAGAACCGGAGCGGAGCGGACATTCAGTCCGTGACCACCGGAAGCGCAGAAGGCCGCCATTTGCAGGTCGGCCTCACCTGAATCAACGCTAGCTCGCCGCGTCCTGCGCTTCGTATGTGTGAGTGCCGACGACCACCAGCTCGCGGCGCGAAAGGCGCCAGCCGTCAGGGGTGCGAACAAAGCGGTCCTGGTAGCGGATGGTCATCTCGTAGCAGAGGTAGCGGCCGGCCGGATCGCGGAAATAGTGGCGCGCGATGCAGTAGGTCTCGCCTACGGCGCCGCCCTCGACCGGCCTGACCGCCTGGTTGAGAACAGCATGGAAGGTCTTGAGATAGCGGCTGGCGACCATGTCAGGAATGCCGCGCAGCTGGACGAGACCTTCAAAAGTCCCACGCGGCGCGATGACGACACCGTCAGCCGTGAACTGCGCCGCGAGCAGGTCGCCATCGCCGGTGTCGACGGCATAGGCGTAGCGCTCCGACACCCGCCGCAGCGCCACTTCCATCAGCAGATCCGCCTGATTGTCCGCCATGACTTCTTCCCAGGGCAAAGCGTTGTGCTACTTGCCAGAAACCTGCGCGAAGACCTCGCGAAGCGCCCGCTGCACGTCGTTGCGGCGGTAGCCGAGCAGCTTGGTCTCCTCAGCATCGGGCTCATAGGCAAGAATATTGCCACGGCCGGGCACGATGAACATGTCAGGCAACAGCGGATGCTCCTCGTTGCGTTCCTCGACCCGGTGCGGGTTGCTGACGGCGTCGAACAGCGACTGGAAATACTGCCGGAAGGTCAGGTTCTCGTCGCCCACCAGATAGGCCTTGCCACTCTCGGCGCGCTGGAACGCGCCCCAGATGGCCTCCGCCAGCGACTGCACCGACATGTAGTTGGTGCCGCCGGGCGGCGCGAAGATGGGCATCGCAGTCTCGCCGCGCGCATAGGCCATCAGCGTCTCGTAACGCTTGGTCGGCAGGCCCTGGACATAACCGACGATCGACGGCGGGTTGAGCGTCGAGATGTTGAAGTCGTCGGTCGCGAGCGACCGCACGCCTTCGTCGGCCAGGCTGCGGCCACGCACATAGGCGTTGGTCGCGACGAGATCGGGCATGACCTGGTGATAGTAGCTGCCGATATGGACGACGCGGCGCACGCCGGCCTTGCGCGCCAGTTCGACGAAGGTCGGAACGCCCTCGATCTGCATCTTGGTCCAGAACTCGTTCTCGTCGACGCCCTTGGGCAGGTGGCGGATGTCGTTGCCGGCGGCAAACAGGATGCCGTCGAAGGGCGCGAGGTCGGCGGCCGAGAAATCGCCCTTGGTGTAGTCGCCATAGATGGTCGGATAGCCGGCCATCGGCGTCGTTTCGGGCGCCGGTTTGCGTGCCGCGAGCACCACCTCGTTGCCTTGGGCCTTGAGGTAGGCGGCGGTGTGGCCGCCGATCATGCCCGTTCCGCCAATGATGAGGATTTTCATGCGCGCACTCCCGGGCATCTGCAAAAGATGCGCGGACGATAGGCGGCGTTACAGGGGCGGCATCGTCCGTATCGACTACCAGCCCATGGCCGGACGAATGGCGACCTCGCCGTTCAGGGTCACGGCCTGCCCCTCCAAGATGTCGACATCGATGGCGACGGTCCACGTGCCTGAAGCCGGCAGGTCGAGGCTGTCGATGCGCCAGGTGCCGTCGCCGGGCTTGTAGGCCTTCGCCTCGATTTCAGCGGATCCGGGCTGGCTTAGTCTTAGCGTCACGCCGCGCGCATCGAGCGGGCCGAAATCACCGGTCATGATCATGATCGAAGCGCGGACATTGCCAGCATGGCCGGGGGTTATCGCGAAGTCGGCCATGGCCTCAGCCGTGTGGATATGGATCGCGGCAGGCTCGGCCACCTCGATAGCCACCACGCGCGGCGGCGGTGTGAAGCGGAAGCCGGCGACGAGGCCCAGGATCGCCACCATCAGCAGTGTTTCCACCACGATGTTGCGCACCAGCCAGCGCTGCGCGCCGGCCTGCTCGGCAAGAACAGGCTTCGTCAGCCGCCAGCGGTTGACGCTGGCGAGCCCAAACAGAAGCGCCGCCAGCACGAGCTTTGCCGACAGGAGCAAGCCATAGCTGGTGTGCCAGAGCGCAGGCAACGCTTCGACCTGAACGACCGTCAGCACGAGGCCGGCAGCAACCAGCGCCGCGACGACATACGGAATGACGGCAGAAAACCGCTGCAGCGCAAGCTCGGCACTCTCGCCACCCTCGCGCCAGGCAAAGGCCAGCGGCAGCAACGCACCGGCCCAGAAGGTAATGGCAGTGCCATGGACAAACACCATCGGCCGGGTCAGCCATTGCGGCGCAGCCGCACTGGCATGGCCGCTGGCGGCCAAAGCAATACCGACGCCGACAAGACCGGCGAGCGACAGCCAACGGGCCAAGCTGGCATCGCTGGCGAATGCCAGCAGCGCCAGCGACAAAGCGATGAATGCGATCGCCGCCGTGAAGGCATAGCTGGTCGCGGCCGCGGCCTGCCAGGCCATCCCCTGGCCGAACAAAGCGAGCGGCGCGCCGAGCGCGTCGAGGCCTTGCAGACCGAATGAGACAGGTGCTGCGACGAGACCCGCAGCAAGCAGCGCACCGATGGCACCGACGCCGAAATGCTTGCCCGGCATAAGCCAGGCGAGCGCCAAAGCGCCGCCGACACCAAGGAACAGGCCGAGATAGAGCACCAGCTTGACGCCCCAGATGGCGAGGCGCAGCGCCTTGTCGTTCAACTCGGGCGTAGCGGGAGGGGTGGCGCTAGGACTGCCGAGGGAAAATGTCAGTACGCCGGCAACGGGGTGGCCGTCGGCAGAGACGACGCGCCAGGAAAGCAGGTAGGTGCCGACGGTCTCGTTACGCGGCCAGGCGATCGTCAGATCGGCGCCGACAGCCTTGGCGGCCAGGCGCGACGATGTGCCGTCAGGAGCCCGAAGATCGAGAACGAGCGACGTCACCGTCTCGCTGAAGCCGAGCACGATCTCTTCAGGTGCTGCCTGCACGACCGCATCCTCGACCGGTGTCGAACGCAGCAGCGAGGCATGGGCGCTCGCAGCAGACGTCCCACCCAGAAAGGTGCCGACAGCAAGGACGAAGCCGCACAGAAAAACGAGCAGGCGCGCGCCATCGCCGGCCATGCGGCTCCCGATCAGGGCCCCGGTCAGGGAAAGAAAGCGCGCGCCCATGGTGTCAGTGACCCGAATGATCCTGGCTCTGGCCGCCCATCTTGTCGGCCTGGAACTCGACAGTGACGGGGCCTGCCTTTTCGAAGGTCAGCGTGCCCGAGAACTTGTCGCCTTCCTTGACCGGCGCCTTCAGGCCGATGAACATGATGTGGTAGGCGCCCGGCTTGAGCGCGACCTCGCCGCCGGCCGGGATTTCGACGCCGCCGGTGACCTGGCGCATGGTCATGACGCCCTTGGCGTCGACGGCCATTTCATGGATCTCGGCCTTTTCGGAAACGTCAGACTGGATCGAGACCAGGCGATCGGCCTGGCTGCCATTGTTCTTCAAGGTCAGGTAGCCGGCAGCGACTTTGGCGCCGGCCGGCGTCGCGCGCGACCAGGGATGGCCGATCTCGATATCGCCGGCCTTGAAGCCGTGGGCGAGCAGCTGGTGGGTCGAGGCGAACAGCAGCAGCAACGCGAAGACGGCGATGCCGATGCGTTCCTCAAAGCTGCGGAAAAGCGGACGCGAAAAGGCGCGAACGGAACGGGTCATGGAAAACTCCAGGAGTAGCGGGCGCCAGCACATGCGGCGCAGGGTCTGTTGAAACGGGCAATTTCGTCCAGCCGCCGCGATGCGGCGGGCCGTGTCAGACCAGTGGCGGCGCGCGCGGATTTCCGGGGTCGTGCTCCGGCGCGATCGACGCGTCGGGCCTGAGCGCCATGAAGACGATGCTGGTCTCGAACTGGCGTCCGAGCAGCAGGCCCGTGCCATCGGGCGGCGTCACTACAACCACCGAGACCATGTTGCAGCCAAGCGTGCAGCACTCGGTCAAGGCAGGATGTTCGCTCTTGGCAGGTGCCGTGTGGCCGCTTGCCGAGGTGATGCAGAGCGGATTGCCGAAGATGTCGAGCGGCGGCGTGCCCTGGCCCAGCGCCACGGCACCGGCCACCGTCTGCAGGACAAGCATCAGCGCCGCGACAAGCGCGACCCCGAACCCAAATCCTTTGCGGCGAAATCCGACCAAATGTTGCGACCTTTTCTTCTGGTGGCCACTGATAGCATCGATGGCCCGAAAGCGAAAATAGACCACGCTGCGACAAATTCTTTGATCCGGCGCCCGTCTCGCCTGCCCGCCATCGTCGCATCGGACGATGGCTCTCGTCGCCATCGCCGCTACGACTTGACGTCGAGCATGGGGGAGGAAGCGCATGACGGCTGGCATTTCGGGTCTGCGCGACGTCTGGCGCGGCGGCGTCGCCACCTGGGAATGCGACGAGATGGGCCACATGAACACGCGCTTCTATGTGGCGCGCTGCATGGAGGCCATCGCCATGCTGTTCGGCCAGGCCGGCCTGCCCCGCCTGTTCGCGCCCACATCCGCAACGACGCTGGCCATCAGGACGATGCACATCCGCTTCCTGCGCGAGGCGCGCGCCGGGACATCGATGCACATCTCGGCCGGCTTCAGCGCCATCGGCGACGGCACGGCCGAGATCGTCGCCATGATGTTCGACAGCGCTTCGAACGACTGCGCCGCGACCTTTCGCCTAGGGCTCGGCCATGTCGCCACGGCGGATGGCGGCAAGCGGCCATGGCCTGAGGCATTCGCTCACCGTGTCGCTACGGAACTCGTGGATACGCCGAGATTGGCGCTGCCGCGCGGCGTCGGCGATCTTCCCGCGACAACGTCCGCGTCAGGCGCGCGGGCTGAACAGCTTGGGCTGCATCTGCTCGGCCAGGGCGCGGTACCGCACCAGGCCTGCGATCCCTGGGGCAAGTTTCTGCCGCATGCCTTTGTCGGTGCCATGGCCGACAGCGTCCGCAACATCATCACGCCGCTGCGCGAGCTTTGCGCCAGTCACAGCGACCGGGCCGGACCACATTTCGGCGCCGCCGCACTCGAATTCCTGATCAGGCTCGATGACCTGCCCGGAAGCGGCGACTGCTGGGAAGTGCGCTCCGGCCTCGCTTGCGGCGACGGCCGCACCATGAACATCGTCAACTGGATGCTCGACCCGTTCTCTGGAAAACCCGTCGGCTCCATGGAGGTGGTCGCCATCTGCTTCGACCTGGAGACGCGCAAGCTGATCCCGATCGCGCCCGCGGCGCAGGCGGAGTTAGCTGCCTGGATCGTTCCCAATCTCGCACTCTGAGCCCCCAAACGAAAACGCCGCCCGCTTGTGCGGACGGCGCTTGAAGTCACGTGGTGGCTGCGGCGTGGCTGATGCCGTCGCCGCAGCCGATGTAGTGCTGCTCAGTCGATGTCGAAGCTGACGCCCTGGGCGAGGGGCAGCGCCTTGGAGTAGTTCACCGTGTTGGTGGCGCGGCGCATGTAGGCGCGCCAGGCGTCGGAGCCACTTTCGCGGCCGCCGCCGGTCTCCTTCTCGCCGCCGAACGCGCCGCCGATCTCGGCGCCCGAGGTGCCGATGTTGACATTGGCGATGCCGCAGTCCGAGCCCTCGACCGACAAGAAGCGCTCGGCCTCCTGCAGGTCAAGCGTGAAGATCGACGACGACAGGCCGGCACCAACCGCATTGTGCAGCTCGAGCACCTGGTCGAAGTCGGAATACTTCATGACATAGAGGATCGGCGCGAAGGTCTCTTCCAGCACCGGGCCGACCTGGCCCGGCATCTCGACAAGTGCTGGCTTGACGTAATAAGCGCCATCAAAACCCTGGTCGACGCGGGCGCCGCCGGTGATTTCGCCGCCGCTTTCGGCCGCGTGCTTGAGTGCCTTCTGCATGCCGTCGAAGGCGGCCTTGTCGATCAGCGGACCGACAAGTGCTGCGCTCTCCAAGGGGCTGCCGACCGAGACGCTCTGATAGGCCTTCTTCAGCCGCGGCACGAGCTGGTCATAGACGCTGTCATGGACGAACAGGCGGCGCATGGTGGTGCAGCGCTGGCCGGCGGTGCCCATGGCGCCGAAGGCGATGGCGCGCAGCGCCATGTCGAGATTGGCTGACGGGCAAACGATGCCGGCATTGTTGCCGCCGAGCTCGAGGATGGCGCGGGCGAAGCGTTTGGCTAGGCGCGGACCGACATCACGGCCCATGCGGGTCGAGCCGGTGGCCGAGACCAGCGGCACCTTGGGGTGATCGACAAGCACTTCGCCGATGGCGCGGTCGCCGATCAAAAGCTGCGACAGGTTTTCGGGCGCATCCGCACCGAAGCGCTTGGCGGCACGCTCGAAGATCGCCTGGCAGGCGAGTGCCGTCAGCGGCGTCTTCTCCGACGGCTTCCAGACCACCGAGTTGCCGCAGACAAAGGCGAGTGCCGCATTCCACGACCACACCGCGACGGGGAAGTTGAAGGCCGAGATGACGCCGACGACGCCAAGCGGGTGCCAGGTTTCCATCATGCGATGGCCGGGGCGTTCGGTGGCAATCGTCAGGCCATAGAGCTGGCGCGACAGGCCGACGGCGAAGTCGCAGATGTCGATCATTTCCTGGACTTCACCGAGGCCCTCAGACGGGATCTTGCCGACCTCGATCGACACCAGACGGCCGAGGTCGGCCTTGGCGGCACGCAGCTCCTCGCCGAGCAGGCGGACAAGCTCACCGCGCTTCGGCGCCGGCACGTTGCGCCAGGCCTTGAAGGCCGCATCGGCGCGCGCGATGACGGCACCGGCTTCGTCAGTCGAGATCGACTTCAGCGCGCCGATTTGGTCACCCGTCACCGGGCTGCGCACGATCAGGTCGCCGCCGCTGAAGGCAGCCGTCGCTACGCCGAGCCGTTCCAGAAGAGCGGCGGTTTCGCTGGTCACATTCATGTTGAATTCCTTTCCTCGTTCCTCACCCGCTCCAGGCTTTTTTGCGCGCGTGTTCGCATCGCTGGCCGGGGGCGCATTGTTTCGTTTCTCCACGGTCTTGGCCGCGAGACGCTTGGCAATGGCTATAGCCTGATCGGCCACCTCAACGCCACATCGCTGATCGCGGCGGACGTGCTGTCCGGCGATTTGGCCCTGCGTGGTCCATCGGCACGCACGGCGCGCGGCGAAGCAGACATCGATGTGGGGGGAGCTGAAAAAACAACACCCGCCGGGGGAGGAGGTCCGGCGGGTGTCGTATTTGTGGCCAGCGTCTGGGAGGAGGTAGGCGCTGACCTATTCGTCGGAAACCTGGGAGGAGGTAGGCCCGACAAATTCGATGACCCATATCTAGCTCCGGTGCGTATCGATTTAAAGTGTTGATATTGCATAGGAGCTTTGCGTTTTGTGCAATGCAACAAGAAGCAACGCGCTGCAGCATCAGGCGGACGCTGCGTAAGCTGCCCTGACAAGGGAACCTTGCGCAACCGCGCCGGTTAAAGGGCGACGGCAGGAAGGCCATGACCGACTATCGGGCAGCGCGCCTCAGGATGGTGGACTACCAGATCGCCCGGCGCGGATTGACCGAGCTGGCGGTGCTGGAAGCCATGCAAGCTGTGCCGCGCGAGAAATTCGTGCCCGCTGCCCTCCGCGACCGTGCCTATGACGATACTGCCCTGCCCATCGCCCACGACCAGACGATCTCCCAGCCCTACATCGTGGCACTGATGGCCTGGGCGGCGGAACTCGAGCGTGGCCACAAGGTGCTGGAGATCGGCACGGGCTCGGGCTATGCGGCTGCCGTCATGGCCAGACTTGCCGGTCGCGTCATCACCATCGAGCGCATCGCCTCGCTGGCCGACAGCGCCAGGGCGCGGCTGAACAAGCTCGGCCATGCGAATGTCCAAATCATCTCAGGCGACGGCTCGGCAGGCTACGAGGCCGAGGCGCCATTCGACGCGATCCTGTCAGCGGCGGGGTCGCGAACCGTGCCGCCGGCCTGGAGGGAACAGCTGGCGATCGGCGGCAGGCTGATCATGCCGCTCGGCCCATTTGGCGACCAGCAGCTGGTCAAGATCGTGCGAACAGGCAAGGCCGACTACGCGCAGAAGACACTGGTGGCCGTGCGCTTCGTGCCGCTTCTTGGCGGGACGGGCTGACGGCTCAGCCCTTGCCGCCCCTGGCCACGAAACGCCGCTCGGGCATCGAGCCCGGATCCGGCGGCAGCGTCGCCCCACCGTTCAGCGCCAGCTGCATGAACACGGTGTCGAGCCAGCGGCCATGCTTGTAGCCCGAGCCCTCCATGCGGCCGGTGTGGTGGAAGCCGAGCTTTTCATGCAGCTTTACCGAGGCACTGTCGGCATGGCCGTCACCGATGACGGCGATGATCTGGCGGAAGCCGAGCACCGTCGATTCGTCGATCAGCGCCTGCATCAGCGCCTTGCCGATGCCCGACCCCTTGGCCTCGGGCGCGACATAGATCGAATCCTCGACGATGAAACGATAGGCCGGCCGCGCCCGGAACGGACCGGCATAGGCGTAACCGAGGATGACGCCGTCGCGCTCGGCGACGAGATAGGGATAGCCCGCATCCGTCAGGCTGTCGTAGCGCTGGCCCATCTCGGCACGCGACGGCGGCTCAAGCTCGTAACTCGCGGTGCCGTTGAGCACCGCGTCGGCATAGATCCCGGTGATCCGGTCGAGGTCGTCAGGCAGCGCGTGCCGTATCGTCATGCTCATTTTTTAGGCAGTCCATTTTTCTGCCTCCATTAGAGCAAAGCCCGGCACAAATGAAAAGGGCGGCCATTGGCCGCCCTTCGAAAGTCTGATGGTCCAGCCGATTATTCGCGGTTGCCGAGGAACGACAGCAGGAACGAGAACAGGTTGATGAAGTCGAGATAGAGCGTGAGCGCGCCCATGATCGCCTTGCGGCCGGAAACGAGCACGTCGTCACCGTCGAAATACATCTCCTTGATCTTCTGCGTGTCGTAGGCGGTCAGGCCAGCGAACACCAGCACGCCGATCGCCGAGATGGCGAACTGCAGGGCCGGCGACTGCAGGAAGATATTGACCACCATCGCGATCAGCAGGCCGATCACGCCCATGGTCAGGAAGGTGCCCATGGCGGTCAGGTCACGCTTGGTCGTGTAACCAACCAGCGACAGCGCGCCAAAGGCGGTCGCCGTGATGAAGAAGGTCTGGACGATGCTCGCGCTGGTGTAGACCAGGAAGATCGACGACAGCGACAGGCCCATCAGGCCGGCGAAGACCCAGAACGCGGTCTGCGCGCCGGAGACGCTCATCGACTGGATGCGGGCGCTCAGGAAAAACACCATGCCGAGCGGCGCCAGCATGACGACCCACTTCAGCGGCGAACCATAGAGCGCGACGCCGAGGCTGGTGAGCATCTTGCCGTTGCCCATCGTGGCGACGGCGGTGGCCGGATCGTTGGTGGTCGCCAGCATCATGGTGCCCAGCGCTGCAAGACCGGTGATGACCAGGCCGAGCGCCATAAGGTTGTAAACCTTGAGCATGTAGGCGCGCAGGCCTTCGTCGATCGACGCGTCGGTACGGCTGCCTGCCGTCGCCATGCGCGTCTGGTAATTTCTAAAGTCGGACATGGTTTCCTCTGTTGCTTCTGCCCCGTCGGGTGTCAGGCCGAGACCCAGGCGCCGCTGGCGGGACTCCAGCATGCCTCCGCCGAAATATGATGTTTCTTTCAGGCCTAAACAAGGCCTGTAACGCCTTGAAACCGGCTGTGAGCGCACAATCTCATACAAATGTCGTTGAAGTCCAGCCCACGCAACGGCATTTCGTCATTCGCTTCGCAGCACTGGCGCCGCCTTGTGGCCAAGCACCCGCCAGGTGCCGATGAGGCCGAAGCCGACAGTCAGCACCAGGGCGAAGACGATCGTCGCCACCGCCACCTCGGGCAGGAAGGACGACGGCAGCGTCATGATTCGTGCAACGACGAACCAGGCCGCGACCCCGCCGGCGGCGAGCGCGAAGACGGCGGTGGCGAGGCCGATCAGCATGTATTCGAGCGAAAACGCCGATATCAGCGTTCGCCGCGTCGCGCCCAGCGTCTTCAGGATGACCGCATCGTGGACCCGGGCGCGGTTGCCGGCGGCAAGCGCACCGGCCAGCACCAGCACCGAAGCGATCAGTGCCACGCCGGCAGCAGCCCGGATCGCGGTGCCGAGCTGGGCAACGAGCCGGTTGACGACGTCGAGCGCGTCCTTGACCCGCACGGTGGTAATCGCCGGATAGCTGCGCGTCACCGCGTTCAGGATCTTGGCCTCGTCGGCGGGTACTGCCTTGTCTTCGGTCAAAGTCGCCAGCCAGCTGTGCGGCGCGCCAGCGAAGGTGTTGGGCGAGAACACCATGACAAAGTTGATGCCCATCGATTCCCACTGCACTTCGCGGAAATTGGAGATTTTGGCCGTCACGTTGCGGCCCAACACGTTGACCGTCACCATGTCGCCGAGCTTGAGGCCAAGCTCGCCCGCTTCCTGCGCCGAGAACGACACCAGCGGCTCGCCCGCATAGTCGGCCGGCCACCAGGTGCCTTGCGACAGCGTCGAATTCTCCGGCAGGTTCTTGGCATAGGTCAGGCCGCGGTCGCCGCGCAGCACCCACGCACCTTCCGGCGGCACGTTGAGCTTCTGCACGTCGGTGCCGTTGAGCGCCATGACGCGGCCGCGCAGCATCGGCACCCGCACCAGCTTGCCACCAGGTGCCTCGGCCTCGACCAGCTTGGCAAAGCTGTCGACCTGGTCAGGTTGGATGTCGACGAAGAAGAAGTTCGGCGCCCGCTCCGGCAGGCTGCCGGCGATCTGGCGGCGCAAATTGCCGTCGATCAGCGCAAGCGTCACCAGAAGTGTCAGCCCGAGACCAAGCGACAGCACGACCGACGGCGTCAGGGCGCCGGGGCGGTGGATGTTGCCGACAGCGAGCCTGAGCGCCGTCGAGCGCACGCGCGGGCTCCTGCGCGCCAGCCACTGCACGGCGACGGCCACGGCGCGCAGCACCAGGAACGAAAAGATGGTCGCGCCGACGAAGATGGTGGCAATGCGGCGGTCGCCGGCAAACCAGATGGCCAGTGCCGCGAGTATGGCGGCGATACCCAATGCAGTTGCGATGTAGACCAACCGCGGCAGGCCCCGGCCCTCGAAGCCCATTTCGCGGAACAGGGCGGTGGCCGGCACGTCACGGGCGCGGCCGAGCGGCAGGATGGCGAAGGCGAGCGTCACCAGCACGCCGAACAATGCTGCCATGGCAAGAGCTGCCGGGTAGACGCCGGCTTCGGCCGGCACCGGGATGACCGACTGCAGTGCGGCACTCGCGGCAAACGGCATCAGCGCGCCAAGCACCAGGCCGATGGCGATGCCGAGCCCCGCGATGAGCAGGATCTGGATGAGATAGACCGTCAGCACGAATCCACCCGAGGCGCCCAGGCTCTTGAAGGTGGCAATCACGCCACGCTTGCCGTCGAGATAGGCGCGGACGGCATTTGCCACGCCAACGCCGCCGACCACCAGCGAGGTCAGGCCGACCAGCGTCAGGAATTGTGTGAAGCGCTCGATGTTGGCCGACAGCGCAGGCGCAGCATTGGACCTTGTCCGCACGCTCCAGCCGGCCTCGGGGAACTCGGCACTCGCGCGCTCGCGCACGGCCGCCACCTCGGCTTCGCTGGCGCCGACCGGCATGCGCACCTTGTAGGCATGCTCGACAAGGCTGCCGGGCTGGATCAGCCCGGAGGCGCTTAACCCCTCCATCGACACCAGCAGACGCGGCGCAAAACCGAAACCGTCGGAGACCGCGTCGGGTTCGGTGACGAGCTTTGCCCGGAGTTCGAAGGTCGTGCTGCCGAGCTTGATGCGGTCGCCCAGCTTGAGATTGAGGCGTTCGAACAACAGGTCCGGTGCGGCAGCGCCAAAAACACCCGAACGCTCGGCGAAGAGTTCGGCGCGCGGCAGCGCCGGCTCCGTCACCAGCTGGCCATAGAGCGGATAGGCGTCGTCGACCGCCTTGGCCTCGACCAGCGACTGGTCGGAGCCGTCCTCCAGCCGCGCCATCGAGCGCATGCCGGCATTATGCGAGACGGTGCCCACACTTTCGAGGAAGGTCTTTTCCTTGTCAGTTGCCTCACGCTGGATCAGCTGGAAGCGGATGTCGCCACCGAGCAGCGCCTGGCCTTCGCTGGCAACGCCGGCGGTAATCGCCCGTGCCACCGAATTCACGCCGCCGATTGCGGCAACGCCAAGCGCGATGCAGGTCAGGAAGATCAGGAAGCCGCGCAGGCCGCCGCGCATTTCGCGCGAGGCAAAGCGGAAGGCGAGAGGCAGGTCCTTCAGCATCTGTGCTTATGCCCTGACCTTTTCGGCAAGCGGCGCGACGGCAGCAGTCTCGATCCGCCCCGAACGCATCGCCACCTGCCGGTCGCAGCGCGCGGCGAGTGCTGGATCGTGCGTTACCAGCACCAGCGTCATGGCCCGTTCGGCCGCCTTGGCAAACAGGAGGTCGGCGATCTGCCGGCCCGTAGCCTGATCGAGATTGCCGGTCGGCTCGTCGGCGATGAGGATGCGCGGCTCCGGCGCCAGGGCGCGGGCGATCGCCACGCGCTGCTGTTCGCCGCCCGAAAGCTCGCCCGGGTAATGCGTTACACGATCGGCAAGGCCGACGGCCGCCAGCTCGCGCTCGGCGATGGCGAAGGCGTCGCGCTTGCCGGCCAGTTCGAGCGGAACGGCGACGTTTTCCAGCGCCGTCATGTTGGGGATCAGGTGGAATGACTGGAAGACGATGCCGATGTTGCGGCCGCGAAACGCCGCGATCTGGTCCTCGCTGCGGCCGTTGAGCAGTTCGCCGGCGATCTTGACCGTGCCGCCATCGACACGCTCCAGCCCGGCCAGAACCATCAGCAGCGTCGACTTGCCCGAACCCGAGGGGCCGACGATGCCGGTCGCCTCGCCGGCGGCGACATCGAGGCTCACGCCCTTCAGCACATGCACTGATGAAGCCCCCGTCCCAAGCGTCAGCGACACGTCTCTCAGTTCGATGACTGCTTCTGTCACGGCAAATCTGTCCTATATGAAAATGTAAGAGGCACGAATTTTTCCGTCATATGGGTTTTGAGACATGGCATTGAAACATCTGACGTTCGCATTCCTTGCCGCTTCTCTTGCCTTTTTCACGACCACTGCCCCGGTTTGGGCCGAACCACTCAAGATCGTCGGCTTCGGCGACAGCCTGATGGCCGGATATGGCCTCAATCCCGGCGAAAGCTTTCCCGAAAAGCTTGAAAAGGCGCTACGCAACAATGGTCACGATGTCGTGATTACCAACGCCGGCGTCTCCGGCGACACGTCAAGCGGCGGCCTTTCCCGGCTCGACTGGTCCGTGCCAGACGGAACGCAGCTGGTCATACTCGAACTCGGCGCCAACGACATGCTGCGCGGCATCGACCCAGCACTCGTCGAGCAGAACCTCGACAAGATGCTTGCCCGGCTCAAGGAGCGCAAAATTCCAGTGCTGCTGGCCGGCATGGTCGCCGCACCAAATCTCGGTCACGCCTATGGCGAACAGTTCGGCACGATCTATCCGAAGCTGGCCGAAAAATACGGTGTGACGCTCTACCCCTTCTTCCTCGACGGCGTCGCCGGCGATCCGAAGCTGCTTCTGGAGGACGGCATGCACCCAACAGCAGAGGGTATAGACCGCATGGTCGCAAAGGCACTGCCGACAGTCGAAAAGGCCATCGCCGGCAAATGAACGACGTCATGCATCGTTGCAACACATCCGATTTCGTTGCGTTGTCGAAACGGCAGGGGCTGAACAAAGCCCTTGCCCGACGCTGCGATCGATGATTCGCTGAGCCTTACGAACTGCGATTCGAGGAAGGGAGCCTGGCCATGCCGCGACTTTTCACCGCCCTCGAAATTCCGCGTGATGCCGCCTTATCCCTGTCGCTGCTCAGGGGCGGTCTGTCAGGCGCCCGCTGGATCGACGTCGAAAACTATCACCTCACCTTGCGCTTCTTCGGCGACATCGAAGGCCACGTTGCCGACGAGATCGTCGAAGCGCTCGACCGTGTCGACCGCCCGAGCTTCCAGCTAACGCTTTCGGGTGTAGGCGCCTTCGGGCAGAAGAAGCCGCATGCGGTCTGGGCCGGCGTTACGCCCTCGCCCGAGATGAATGCGCTGCAGGCCGAGATCGAGCGCATCAGCAAGCGCCTCGGTTTGCCGTCGGATCCGCGCAAGTTCACGCCGCATGTCACGCTGGCGCGGCTCAGGAACACCAGCCCGCTCGATGTCGCGCACTATCTGTCGGCGCGCGGCAACTTCGCCACCGTGCCCTTCCGCGTCGGCCGCTTTGTCCTGATGTCGTCGCGCGACTCGGTCGGCGGCGGACCCTACATCGTCGAGGAAGCCTGGCCGCTGAACGGTGCGGATGCCCGCGCCGCCAGCCGGTCGGCAAGCGCCTCGGAAGCATCGCGGATCATGCGGTAGACCGCAGCGAACCCGTCTTCACCGCCATAATAGGGATCGGGCACGTCGCGCGGCCCGCCGACGGCTTGGCCGATGAACAGCTCGACGCGCTCGGCCGAGCCCGTCGGCGCAAGCGCCCTGAGATCGTCGACATTGGAGCGGTCCATGCCGAGGATCAGGTCGAAGCGCTCGAAATCGCGCGCCACCACCTTGCGCGCCTGCTGGGCGGTGATGTCGATGCCATGCTCGGCCGCAACCGCGATCGAACGCGGATCCGGCGCCGAGCCGGCATGCCAGCCACCGGTGCCTGCCGAGTCGATGGTGTATTCGCCATCCAGCCCGCGCTCGGCGAGCACGGCCCGAAACACGCCCTCGGCGAGTGGCGAACGGCAAATGTTGCCGAGGCAAACGAAGAGAATTGATTTTACCGGCTTCTCGCTCATCGATCCCGCGCTATGCTGGTGAACACTTCGCATATCACGGGAGCATGAAATGGCCAGAGAGAAACTTGGACAACAGGAGCTGAAGGCAGCGCTCGACGCGCTCGGCGGCTGGACACTTGCCGCCGATGGGCTGTCGATGCAGCGCAGCTTCGTGTTCAAGAACTTCAGCGAGGCCTTCGCCTTCATGACCCGCGTCGCCATGGCGGCGGAACAGCTCGACCACCACCCCGACTGGTCGAACGTCTACAAGACCGTCGACGTCACGCTCAACACCCACGATGCTGGCGGGCTGACCGAGCTGGATCTCAAGCTCGCCAAGCGGATGAACAGCTATTTCGGTTCCTGAACCCAGTATCTTGCAGTGGAGGCCGAACCTTCCCACATTTCTGATCGCGCATTGTCACGAAGACCGAGCCCGGTTTCCGGCAAGCGTGAGAAGATAGAGTTCGGGCAAAGGAGATTGTCTGGATGGTGAAGTTCCCCGGCTTTGACAGCTTTCGCGGCGGCACCAACGATGCACCGGCAAGCGAAGCCGAGGTGCGCGAGAAGTTCTGGCGCACCGCCAAGCGCGCCGCCCGCCAAGTGCCCTTCATGGAAGAGGTGGTGGCGGCCTATTATTGCGCGCTGGACAAGGACACGCCGCTGCGGGCCAAGGGCATCCTCTTGGCGGCGCTCGGCTACTTCATCCTGCCAGTCGACACCATCCCCGACGTCATTCTGGGCCTCGGCTTCACCGACGACATCGCCGTGCTGACCGCGGCGATCGCGGCTGTCAGGACGCACATGACCCCGGCCCACCGGCTTGCCGCGAGGGAAGCGCTGTCGCAGGATCAGTGACGGCGCTGCCCCGCTTGTTTCATCCTGAAACGAAAAGTCAAACTCTTGCCGTTTTCGTGGTTTTCAACCACGTCCAGGGACAAAGCGCCTGTCCACGGCAGGCAGTTTGGCGGGGTTCCATGCGGTGAAAGTCCTTTCTGAAAAGCATTCACCCTTTGGTAACCCAGATTAAATCAAAATGAAGCGAATGGGCGGGCGCGCAGTCGGCCTGCCACGCTCCATTTGAACTACAGGAAAAACGATGCGCGGTTTGATAGCTACAATTTCGGGTCTGGTGCTTGCAGTGTCGGCAATGCCGGCGCTCGCCCAGTCGGCGACCAAGATCGGCCAGCACAACGCCTGGGGCACCTACAGCTACCAGGCGCAGAACGGCAAGGTCTGCTACGTGCTGACGGTGCCGACCGACAAGCAGCCGCCGACCCTCGACCATGGCGACATGTTCTTCTTCGTCAGCCAGCGCCCCGGCCAGAAGGTTTCCTTCGAACCGCAGTTCATTGCCGGCTACAATTTCCAGGAAAACTCCAAGGTCTCCGTCACCATCGGCGACAAGTCGTTCTCGATGTTCACCAAGGGCAAGTCGGCCTGGGTCGAGAATGCCGCTGAAGAGCCGGCGCTGATCGCCGCCATGAAGGGTGGCACCGACATGAAGGTCTCGGCCAAGTCCGGCCGCGGCAACCCAACCAACTACGTCTTCTCGCTCAAGGGCATTTCGGCAGCACTGACGTCGATCACCACCTGCAAGTAAGCGCGGGCGCAACACAGGTTTCGAAAAGCCGGGCGGTCTTGATCGCCCGGCTTTTTTGTGGCGGGAGCCAGGGTCAAAAGATGCACAGGATCATCGACGGCACCAAAACCCATGTCGACCGTGCTGCGATCATCTGGACGCGGGCGACTGCGGCGCGCGACAACGATCCCGATGTGGCGACGCTTGACGAGGCCCGACCGGTGATCTCGAGGGTGCTCGACAGCTCCGAACAGGCTCTGCTCGCCATCGCCGAAACCGCTGATGGGACCGCCGTCGCTTTTGGTGCCATCGCGCCGATGCCGGGCGAGGACAGTGTGGCAGAACTCCACTATCTCGGCGTCGACCCGGACCATTGGGGCAAAGGCGCGGCCGCCGAATTGTTGGCCGGCATCGCGGCACTGCTGCGCGAGCGCGGTTTCGATGCAGCCGAGCTCGCCGTCTATTCGGACAATGATCGCGCCGTCCAGCTTTACGAGCGCTTGGGCTGGCGTCGCCTCGGCGAACCGGTGCCGCACGAACGCAGCGGCCGGCCGGAACAGCGCTACCGGCTGGCGCTCCGTCCAACGGCCTGAAGCCCTGCCCGCTAGGATATGGCCGGGCGGCTCAGCGCATCAAAAAGCCCCGAAGCCCATTGCGGCGCGATCAGCCAGATCGCCAGCACGGCGATGGCAACCGCATGCAGGACGACGATTGCGTAGAGCCTGGAGCGGAACGGCTCCTTGCGGGTCTTGTGCCGGAACAGGTGCTGGGCCGACAAGGCGCCCAGGCTGCCGCCGGCAAAAGCCAGCCAGAGCAGGGTTTTCTCCGGGATGCGTCGGGCGCCGGCACGGGCGAGGTACTTGTCGCGCCAGAAGGCAGCGAACGCCGCAAGATTGACGGCGAGCACCACCAGGACGACGTTGAGGATGTTGCTCATCGGAGCAGCATCCCAGCCATTGCCTAACAGAACACAAAGCCACGGCACAAATGCATGGCCGCCAAAACGTGACGCAGCGCCAGACCTGTGATATGTCGCCCCAAAATCCTACATTTGCCGATATCTACAGCTAGCTGAGCCCGAATGACCCTTTCGCTCGACCTTACCACCGATGCTACCCGTGACGCGTTGCGCGCCCGCGCCGCTGCGCCCGTCAAGGGCGAGCTGATCGGCCTGACCCGCGAGGAGCTTGCCGAAGCGCTTGTCAGCTCCGGCGTCGTCCCCGAACGCCAGGCCAAGATGCGCGTCCAGCAGCTCTGGCACTGGCTCTATGTCCGCGGCGTCTCCGACTTCGCCGACATGTTCAACATCTCCAAGGACCTGCGCGCCGAACTGGCGAAGCACTTCACCATTGCGCGGCCCGAGATCGTCGAGGAACAGATTTCCTCCGACGGCACGCGCAAGTGGCTGTTCCGCTTTCCGCCGCGCGGCGCCGGTCGCCCGGTCGAGATCGAAACCGTCTATATTCCCGAGGAAGGCCGCGGCACGCTGTGCATCTCGTCCCAGGTCGGCTGCACGCTGACCTGCTCGTTCTGCCACACCGGCACGCAGAAGCTGGTGCGCAACTTGACGGCGGAAGAAATCCTGACGCAGCTGATGACGGCCCGCGACCGGCTCGGCGATTTCCCCGACCGCAACACGCCCGCCGGCGCCATCGTGCCGGCCGAGGGGCGGAAAATCTCCAACATCGTCATGATGGGCATGGGCGAGCCGCTCTACAATTTCGAGGCGGTGAAGAAGGCGCTGCTGATCGCCTCCGACGGCGACGGCCTGGCGCTGTCCAAGCGCCGCATCACGCTGTCGACCTCGGGTGTCGTGCCGGAAATCTTCCGTACCGGCGAGGAAATCGGCGTCATGCTGGCGATTTCTCTGCACGCCACCAACGACGATCTGCGCGACCTGCTCGTGCCGATCAACAAAAAGTACCCGCTCAAGGACCTGATCGAGGCCTGCCGCAATTATCCTGGCCTGTCGAATGCCCGCCGCATCACCTTCGAATATGTGATGCTGAAGGACGTCAACGACAGCCTCGAGGACGCCAAGGCACTGGTGAAGCTGCTCAAGGGCGTGCCGGCCAAGATCAACCTGATCCCGTTCAACCCCTGGCCCGGCACCAATTACCAGTGCTCGGACTGGGAGACGATCGAGAAGTTCGCCGACTACATCAACAATGCCGGCTACGCCTCGCCGATCCGCACCCCGCGCGGCCGCGATATCCTCGCCGCCTGCGGCCAGCTCAAGTCGGAGTCGGAGCGCATGAAGAAAACGGAGCGCCTGGCGCTCGAGGCGATGATGATTGCGGGACACGGCGAGGCGTGAGCCGCGTCCTGATCTATCTCGGCAAGTTCGCCCACATGGTGCTGGGCTATGCGGCGGCATCCCTTGCCGCCAGCGCCTTCCTCAATGTGGTCTTCCTCGGTGTCGCCGGCCTCATTTCCGCCGACATACCGCCCGAGGTGGCGAGCGGCTCGATGGTCTTCACGATCCCCTTCATCGCGCTTTTCGTCGCCTATTTCGGCTTCGTGCCGGCAATCGTCGTGATGTTGCTCGCCGAATTGCTCGGCAAGCGCGACTGGCTGTTCTACGCGCTTGCAGGCGGCTTCGTGGCGCTGGTCTTCATCGGCTTCGCCTACCAGAGCGGCGAAGGCGGTTTTGCCTATCGTGATCCGCTGTGGCCCGTGTCGATCATCGGCAGCGGCCTGATCGGCGGTATCGCCTACTGGTTTGTCACCGGCCGCTTCGCCGGTGCGCTCAGGGACAATTCTACTTCGCCTGCGCCGTAAGGATCTTCAGCGCGAAGGCCGAGAACACACCCGCAAACAGATAGTCGACGATGCGCGTCACGCGCGGGCTCTTCTTCAGGAGACCGGCGAACTTGTCGGCAGCGATCACCATCGGTGCCGTCACCGGCAGCGACAGGATGATGAACATCGCCCCCAGGAAGAACAGCTTGCCCGGCGCGTTGGTGTCGTGGGCCGAGACGAACTGCGGCAGGAAGGTCATGAAGAACAAAATGATCTTCGGGTTGAGCAGGTTGATGCCGAGCCCAGTCGCCCAGTTCTGGAACACTGAGCGCGGCGCGCGCTTGGTGGTGTCAGGCGAAAACGCCGAGCCCTTGGTGATGGCCTGGAAGGCGAGCCAGACGAGGTAGCCGGCACCGACGACCTTGAGCGCCATGAAGGCTTGCGGCGAAGCGACGATCAGCGCCGACAACCCCAGCGCCACCAGCGTCGTGTGAATCACGATGCCGGTCATGGCGCCCGCCATGCAGGCAAAGCCCGCCTTGCGACCTTCCGACAGCGCACGGCCGACGAACAGGGTCATGTCGGGTCCGGGCGTGATTGCAATGATGAAGGTTGCGATCGCGAACTGGATGATGGTCGACCAATCGGGAATGAAGGACATAATCGGGCCGCCGGATCTGCCTGGAAGGCAAGGGTTGTGGGGGATTTCAGGCAAAAGCCCTAGCGGCACCCGATCGGCGCTTCAACCGGAAAATAGCAGGCCAGCGCATCACGCGTGCCGATGGATGCACGGAGAACGCACCGAAGCATGAGCCGCGCCGCCGGACCGAAACGATCCGGCGACGTGTCCAGCTTAGGTCAGCTCGCGAAGTAGTTCTGTGTGCCGTGAGCTTCGATCGCCTCGCCAAGACGCGCGAGCGCATGAACATAAGCCGCGGTCCGGACCGAGACATCCTTGGCCTTGGCGACGTCCCAGATCGCACGGCCCTCGCGTTCCATGATGGTGCGCAGCCGGTCGTGGATCTCCTCGACCGGCCAGTAATAACCCTGCCGGTTCTGCACCCATTCGAAATAGGAGACAGTGACGCCGCCGGCATTGGCCAAAATGTCAGGCAGGACGACGATGCCATTCTTTTCCAGGACAGCGTCGGCTTCTGAGGTGACCGGGCCGTTGGCGAGTTCGAGCACGATCCGCGCCTTGACGTTGTCGGCATTGTCGATGCGGATCATGTTTTCCAGAGCCGACGGCACCAGGATGTCGCATTCAACGCCGACGAGCGCGCTGCCGTCGAGCAGCTGATGGCCAGCGTGACCGGCGGTGGTGACGACCGAGCGGCCGCTCTCCTTGGCAACGAACAGACGGTCGAGGTCGAGCCCGTCAGCGGCCTGCACTGCACCTTCCGAGTCGGACACGGCAACGATCTTGTGACCGTCCGAGGCAAGCAGGCGGGCGATATGCTGTCCGGCATTGCCGAAACCTTGCACGGCGATGCGCAGGCTACCCTTGAGCCCGAGCTCGTCGGCGAGATGGCGCACGAGATAAAAGCCGCCACGCGCGGTGGCGTCGCCGCGACCGAGCGAACCGCCCAGCGCCAGCGGCTTGCCGGTGATGACGGCCGGCGAGGCCTGCCCGACGATCTGGGCATACTCGTCAGCCATCCAGCCCATGATCATCGAATTGGTGTAGACGTCGGGTGCCGGGATATCGCGGTCAGGTCCGATGATGCGGGCGAACGCCTGCATGTAGGCGCGCGACAGGCGCTCCAACTCGGCCTTGGACAGCTTGCGCGGATCGACCTGCACGGCACCCTTGCCACCGCCATAGGGCAGGTTCATCACCGCGCATTTGAAAGTCATCCAGAAGGCCAGCATCTCGACCTCGTCGGCAGTCGATTCCGGATGGAAGCGAATGCCGCCCTTGGTCGGCCCGCGCGTGTCGTCGTAGCGGCAGCGCCAGGCGATGAAGGATTTGCGCGAGCCATCGTCCATGCGGATCATCAGGCGGGCCTTGGTGGTCTCACGGGCGAATTTCAGTTTCTCGATCACATCGGCATCGACGTTCAGATGTTTCGCCGCCTCGTCGAGGCGCACGAGTGCATGATCAAGAAGACTGACTTCCGACATAAGTAATTTCCTGTGCAGTTTCACTTGGTACCAAGCCTACGGCGGCGCCGGAGGCATTCACCCGCCTGCATAAATCTTCACCACAGTTCAATGCCAAAGAAAGTCGCAGCTCTTCCCCAAGGTCAGCTTGTGCCGCACCACTTGGCTGACATCATCAGCGATTGCGCATGTTTATGCCGTCAAATGCTGCCCTCGAAGCTGAATGGTCCAGGCCAAGATTCCTTTTGGTCCTGCCTGGCCTCGCAAAGCGGATTTGCGGCATCGGCGCAAAACGCGCCCCTGCGGACAGGTTGACTTGCCCTGTTGCGCGTCATCCAACTGCCGCCGCAGACAGGAGTAGGTGATGCAGGCAGTTTTCGACGGCCACAACGACGTTCTTTACCGGTTGTGGAACAACGCCGCCAAGGGCGCAGACCCGGTTGCGGAGTTCATCGAAGGCACCAAGCAAGGCCACATCGACATGGCGCGCGCCAAGAAGGGTGGCCTCGTCGGCGGCCTTTGCGCCATCTACATCACCTCGGCCAACATGCCCGACGAGCAGCGCGACGAGAACGGCCACTACGCCATTCCGCTGTGCAAGCCGCTCGAACGCGCCCCGTCCCTCGACATCGCCCTCGACATGGCCTCGATCGCCTTCCGGATCGAGCGTGCCGGCGGCTGGAAGATCTGCCGTACCGGCGCCGACATCGACGCCGCGCGCGTTGAAGGCAAGTTCGCTGCTGTGCTGCACATGGAAGGTTGCGAGGCGATCGACGCCGATCTCGCCGCGCTCGACGTGTTTTATGCCGCCGGCCTGCGTTCGCTCGGCCCCGTCTGGAGCCGCAACACCGTCTTTGGCCATGGCGTGCCGTTCGCCTTCCCGTCGAGCCCCGACACTGGCCCCGGCTTGACCGAAGCCGGCAAGAGGCTTGTCAAGGAATGCAATCGCATCGGCATCGCCATCGACCTCGCTCACATCACCGAACAGGGCTTCTGGGACGTGGCCAAGCTCAGCGACCAGCCGCTGATCGTCAGCCACTCCAACGTCCACGCGATCACGCCCATCAGCCGCAACCTGACCGACAAGCAGCTTGCCGCGGTGCGCGAGAGCAACGGCCTTGTCGGTCTCAACTTCGCCGTCACCATGCTGCGCGAGGACGGCGCCAAGAACACCGACACACCGCTCTCCGGCATGGTTCGCCACATCGATTATCTCGTCGAGCATGTCGGCATCGACGGCGTGGCGCTGGGTTCGGACTTCGACGGCGCCACTATGCCGGCCGAGATCGGCGACGCGACGGGGCTGCAGAACCTCGTTGCCGCCCTTGGGAATGCTGGATACGGTGACGCCGATCTGGCGAAAATCTGCCGTGACAACTGGCTGAGGGTGTTGCGCTCGGCCTGGCACGAAGCGGCGGCCTAACAACAAATAATCGTCAACTTGGGGAACTGAAAAATGATGCTTGGTAAAATGAACGGACATTTCCGTCTGATGCTTGCCGGCGCCGCCTTGTCGGCAATGGTTTTCGCGGCCCCCGCCCTTGCGGCGACGCCGGCCGACACGCTGGTCCAGGCCTGGGCCATCGACGACACAATCACGCTTGACCCGGCCGAGTCCTTCGAGCTCAGCCCGGCCGAATTCCTCGGCAACGCCTATGACATGCTGGTGCGCCTCGACATCAACGACACCACCAAGGTGCGTCCCGGCGTCGCCGAAAGCTGGACGGTCTCCGACGATGGCCTGACCTACACCTTCAAGCTCAAGTCGGGCCTGAAGTTCGCATCGGGCAACCCGATCACCGCCAAGGACGTCGCCTGGTCGTTCGAGCGCGTCGTCAAGCTCGACAAGAGCCCGGCCTTCATCCTCACCCAGTTCGGCCTGACCAAGGACAATGTCACCGAGAAGGCCAAGGCGACCGACGACAGCACCTTCGTCTTCACCGTCGACAAGTCCTATGCGCCGTCCTTCGTGCTGAACTGCCTGACCGCCACCGTCGGCGCCGTGATGGACAGCAAACTGGTGCTCGAGCATGTCGCTCCGGTCACACCGACCGACGAGTACAAGTTCGACAACGACTTCGGCAATGGCTGGCTCAAGACCGGTTACGCCGGCTCGGGTCCGTTCAAGATCCGCGACTGGCGCGCCAACGAGATCCTCGTGCTGGAGCGCAACGACAACTATTATGGCGACAAGCCGGCACTTGCCCGCGTCATCTATCGCCACGTCAAGGAAAGCGCGACCCAGCGCCTGATGCTCGAAGCCGGCGACATCGACGTTGCCCGCAACCTCGAACCGGGTGACCTCGAAGCCATTTCGAAGAATGCCGAGCTGACCACGACCAGCGCGCCGAAGGGCACCGTCTACTACATCAGCCTCAACCAGAAGAACCCCAACCTGGCCAAGCCTGAAGTTCGCCAGGCGCTCAAGTATCTGGTCGACTACGACGCTATCGGCTCGACGCTGATCAAGGGCATCGGCGAAATCCGCCAGACCTACCAGGCCAAGGGCGTGCTTGGCGCACTCGATTCCAACCCGTTCACCTTCGACGTCGCCAAGGCCAAGGAACTGCTGGAAAAGGCAGGCCTCAAGGACGGCTTCTCGGTGACCATGGACGTGCGCAACACCCAGCCGGTGACGGGCATTGCCGAAGCCTTCCAGCAGACCGTCGGCCAGGCCGGCGTGAAGGTCGAGATCATCCCCGGCGACGGCAAGCAGACCCTGACAAAGTACCGTGCCCGCAACCACGACATGTATATCGGCCAGTGGGGCATGGACTACTGGGATCCGAACTCTAACGCCGAGACCTTCACCTCCAACCCGAACAATGCCGACGACGGCACGGTGAAGACGCTGGCCTGGCGCAATGCCTGGGACGTGCCGGAGCTGACCGAAAAGACCAAGGCTGCCCTGCTGGAGCGTGACAACGACAAGCGCGCGACGATGTACAAGGAACTGCAGCAGGCCGCCCTCGACACAAGCCCGTTCGTGCTGATCTTCCAGCAGACCGAAGTCGCCGGCCTGCGCGGCAACGTCAAGAACTACAAGCTCGGGCCGAACTTCGACTCGAACTTCGTCGCCCCCGTGACCAAGGAATGATCCTCTACGGCGCCGCGCGTTCTCAGGAACGCGCAATGCGACGCTGTAGCCATACGAGTCTGCGCATGACCTCCGCCAGGGGTCGTGCGCAAAAGGATCGGACCATTGAGCACTGCTGAAACACAAACGCCCGCGAGGCGCGCCTCCGCCATTCTCAAGGCGGTCGCCAGTTTCGTGGTGATCGTGGGCACGACCTATCTCGGCCTTCTGGCCGTCACCTTCTTCATCGGCCGCGTCGTGCCGATCGACCCCGTACTCGCCATCGTCGGCGACCGGGCGCCGGCCCATGTTGTCGAGCGGACGCGCGAGCAGATGGGCTTCAACCTGCCCTACTACCAGCAGTTCTATCTCTATGTGAAAGGCGTGCTGTCGGGCGACTTCGGCACCTCGGTGCTGACCACCAACCCCGTCATGGCCGACATCCGCCGCGTCTTCCCGGCGACCATGGAACTGGCCACAGTCGGCACCATCATCGGTGCAGCGCTCGGCATCCCGCTCGGCGTGCTCGCCGCCGTCAAGCGCGGCAGCCTCGCCGACCAGATCGTCCGCATCATCGGCCTGATCGGCTATTCGGTACCGATCTTCTGGCTCGGCCTGCTGGCGCTTCTGGTGTTCTACGCCCGCCTGGGCTGGACCGCCGGCCCCGGCCGCATCGACGTGGTGTTCGAATACACCTTCACGCCGATCACCGGGTTCTACCTGCTCGACGCGGTGCTCAACCGCGACTGGGCCGCCTTCAAGGACATCTTCGCCCACATCATCCTGCCGGCCTCGCTGCTCGGCTATTTCTCGCTCGCCTACATCAGCCGCATGACGCGCTCCTTCATGCTGAACGAGCTGAGCCAGGAATACATCGTCGCTGCCCGCGCCAAGGGCCTGTCGGAAACCCGCATCATCTGGGGCCACGCGCTGCGCAACGCCGCCGTGCCGCTGGTCACCGTGATTGCCCTGTCCTACGCCGGCCTGCTCGAAGGCTCGGTGCTGACCGAAACCGTCTTCGCCTGGCCGGGGCTCGGCCTCTACATCACCAACTCGCTGCAGAACGCCGACATGAACGCGGTGCTGGGCGGCACGATCGTCATCGGTTCGGTGTTCATCGCGCTCAACCTGCTCTCGGACCTGCTCTATCGCCTGCTCGACCCAAGGACGCGCATCCGATGAGCGAGACCACGATGACCCGCCGCGAATGGCTCCTCACCGACCGGCCACAATCGCGCCTGCAGGCCCGGCTCGGCCGCGCCTATGTGACCTGGCGCCGCTTCACCGCCAACCGGCTTGCCGCAATCGGCCTCGGCATCATTCTTCTGCTGCTGTTCGTCGCGGCGTTCGCGCCGCTGCTGGCGCCGCATTCGCCCTATATCGGCGACTTGAAGAACGCCCGCCTTCTGCCGCCGAGCTCGACCTATTGGCTCGGCACCGACGACCAGGGCCGCGATATCCTCTCGCGCCTCATCTACGGTTCGCGGCTTACCTTGCAGGTCATCGTGCTGGTGGCGATCATCGCCGCCCCCATCGGCCTTCTGGTCGGCACCGCCGCAGGTTATGCCGGCGGATGGGTCGATGCCGTGCTGATGCGCATCACCGACATCTTCCTCGCCTTCCCCAAGCTGGTTCTGGCGCTGGCCTTCGTCGCAGCGCTGGGACCCGGCATCGAAAACGCCATCATCGCCATCGCGCTGACCTCGTGGCCGCCCTATGCCCGCATCGCCCGCGCCGAAACGCTGACCGTGCGCAACTCTGACTACATCGCGGCGGTGAAGCTGATGGGCGCCTCGCCGATGCGCATCGTGCTGCGCCACATCATGCCGCTGTGCATCTCCTCGCTGATCGTCCGCGTCACGCTCGACATGGCCGGCATCATCCTGACAGCCGCCGGCCTCGGCTTCCTCGGCCTCGGCGCGCAGCCGCCGCTGCCCGAATGGGGCGCGATGATCGCCTCGGGCCGACGCTTCATCCTCGACCAGTGGTGGGTGGCGGCAGCACCGGGTGCGGCGATTCTCATCGTCAGCCTCGGCTTCAACCTGCTCGGCGACGGCCTGCGCGACGCACTCGACACACGCAGCGGTGGCCAATGAACACGTTGCTGCATGTCGAAGACCTGCGCGTCTCCTTCCCCACACGCACCGGCGTGGTCGAAGCGGTGCGCGGCGTATCCTTCGCACTCGGCCAGGAACGGCTCGGCATCGTCGGTGAGTCCGGCTCCGGCAAGTCGCAGACCGGCCGTGCCATCATGGGGCTGACGCCGCAGCAGGCCGAGATCAGGGCCAGGCGACTCGAATTCAGCGGCATCGATCTGCTCAAGGCCTCCGTCCCTGAGCGTCGGGCGCTGCGCGGCAACCGCATCGCCATGATCCTGCAGGATCCGAAATATTCGCTCGATCCGGTGATGACCATCGGCCGCCAGATCGTGGAAACGCTGCGCACGCATGAGAGCGGCAAGTCGGCAGCCCGCGAGCGCGCGCTCGACATGCTCGCCGCCGTGCAGATTCGCGACCCCAAGCGCGTCTACGACCTCTACCCGCACGAGGTCTCAGGCGGCATGGGCCAGCGCGCCATGATCGCCATGATGCTGATCGCCGGCCCCGAACTTCTGATCGCCGACGAGCCGACCTCGGCGCTCGACGTCACCGTCCAGCTCGACATCTTGCGCATCCTCGATCGTCTCGTCATCGATCGCGGCATGGGGTTGATCTTCATTTCGCACGATCTGCGGCTGGTCTCGACTTTCTGCGACCGGGTGATCGTCATGTATGCCGGCAAGATCGTCGAGGAGCTCAAGGCCTCCGAGTTGTCGCAGGCGAAGCACCCCTACACGCAAGGCCTGCTCAACTGCATGCCCAAGATCGGCTCCGACCGGCACCCGCTGCCCGTGCTCGACCGCCAGCCGGAGTGGCTGCTGTGACCCCTGCTCTCTCGATCGACAAACTGCGCGTCGTCTATGACGACTTCATCGCGCTGAAGGACGTCAGCCTGACCGTGGCGCAAGGCGAATCCTTCGGCCTCGTCGGCGAATCCGGCTCGGGAAAATCGACGCTGCTGCGCGCCGTCGCCGGCCTGGCGCCCGTAACTTCCGGCGCCATCGACGTTGGCGGCAAGCGCCTGGGAAAGAGCCGTGACAAGGAATTCTACCGCCAGGTGCAGATGGTATTCCAGGACCCCTACGGTTCGCTGCACCCGCGCCAGACCGTCGACCGGCTGCTGCTCGAACCGCTCGACATTCACGGTTTCGGCGACACCGAAAAACGCATCCAGCGCGCGCTCGACGAGGTCGGTCTCGGTTCCGGCTTCCGCTTCCGCTACTCGCATCAGCTCTCGGGTGGCCAGCGTCAGCGCGTGGCGATCGCCCGCGCATTGATCCTCGAACCGTCGGTGCTCCTGCTCGACGAGCCAACCTCGGCGCTCGACGCCTCGGTGCAGGCCGAAGTGCTCAACCTGCTCGAACAGGTGCGCCGCGACCGCAAGCTGACCTTCGTCATGGTCAGCCACGACCTCGGCGTCATCACCCATATGTGCGAGCGGCTAATGGTGATGCAAAGCGGCGAGGAGGTCGAGCGGCTGAAAGCCGGAGATCTCGCAACCCGCAATGTCGCCAAGGACTATACGCGCAATCTGCTTGTCGCGAGCGAAGGCTTCGTCCGCGACGCATAGAGCAGTTTCGGGAGTACGGGAGCCGTTTTCCGCGCTTCAACGAAACGCGAAAATGCCCTGATGGGCGGCTTGCGCGCGGAAGCACTTGCCTGCAATTCTCAACTAGAAATTCTAGGCAGGGGGCGGCCGCCCCTCATCCGCAACCCGCATCTCAGGTGACAAATATGCTCCTTGGTATCGACCCGCTGCTCGGCCCTGACGTGCTCTACGTGCTCCGCGCCATGGGCCATGGCGACGACCTGATCATCGCCGACGCCAATTTTCCGGCCGATGCGATGGCGAGGCAGACCGTCTTCGGCCGGCCGCTACGTATCGACGGCGACATCGTCAGCGTCATGGAGGCGGTGCTGTCGGTGATGCCGGTCGACACCTTCGTCGACGACGCTTTCGGCCGCATGGAAGTGGTCGGCAAGCCGGACGAGATCCCCGAGGTGCAGCGTGAGGTCGGCAAGCTGATCGAGGGCACGGCCACCAGGATGGTCGGCATCGAGCGCTTCGCCTTCTATGAGCGCGCCAAGAAAGCCTATGCCGTCATCCAGACCCAGGAACGCCGCTTCTACGCCGACTTCGCCGTGCGCAAGGGCGTAGTCCCACCGGGAGCGTGAGGCTCGCCTTCATCGGCACAGGTTTCTGAGAGCCCGCAATTCCCTTGAAAGGGCGCAGCCGCCCCTCATCCGCCTGCCGGCACCTTCTCCCCGTAATGACGGGGAGAAGGGACAAGCGGATACGCCGACGCCCCCTCTCCCCGTCCTTACGGGGAGAGGGTAAGGGTGAGGGGCAGCGCCAAGCTCTCCGATACGCAGGAGCTAAAGCAAAGCCCGCCTACGACAGCGACAGCTTCGCAGCCACGTCCTTGAGCAACACCAGCGTCTGGTCGATATCGGCCTGCCTGTCGTCGATCCGCAGGATATAGGGGCAGGTCAGCACGGCGATGGCATATCCGTCGGGTGAGAGGATCGGCACAGAGATGTCGTCGATGGCGCGCATCTGCTGGCTCGGGCCGACGCGGTGGCCGGCCTCGCGATAGCCGGTCAGGACCGGCTCCAGCTTTTCACGCGCATTTGCCTGCTTGGTGCCTTCCCAGCGCGCGGCGGCTTCGGATTGCGAATGCGGGTCCTGGAAGGCGAGCAGGATGTGGCCGGAGCTGGTGGTCAGCAGATCGATGTGAGCGCCGATGCGGATGCCGAATTCCCAGTTGCCGGGCGGGCTGGCGTGCGCCACCACGATCGACGCATCGCGGTCGGGCGCCACCAGATGACATGACTGGCCGGCGGCCACCGAGAATGCATCCATCAAAGGCTGTGCTCGCGCCACCAGCCGCCTTATCGGCGGATGCCGGTGGGCGAGGATGAACAGTTTCATTGTCAGCGCGTAGCGGTCGCCCTCGGGTGAGCGGCTGACGAAGTCGCGCGCCACAAGGCGTTCGAGCATGCGGTAGACCTCGCTCGGTCCACGCCCCATCGCCTCGCCGATCTCGGCCCGGGTCAGGCCACCCGGCTGCTCCGAAAGCAGCTCGAGAATGTCCAGCCCCTTGTCTAGCGCCGGTGCGCGGTAGCGCTCGTCCTTGTCGACGCTGTTGGCGGTCTTTGCCGGCCCTTTTGGCATGACGCGAAATCCTCCCTCGACCGGCCTCACGATTCCCCGCTCACAATTCCCCATTGCAAGGTCGGTTCATTTATGAATAGTATGTTCGTATATAGACAGAAGCGCAAGCAGTTTGCTGGGAGGAGCGACGGTTATGCGACTAAGCGGGAAACGCATTTTCATTTCCGCCGCCGCCCAGGGCATCGGCCGCGCAAGCGCGCTGGCCTGCGCCAATGAGGGCGCCCATATCATCGCCACCGACATCAATGACGATGCGCTGAAAGCTCTCGCGGCCGAGCACAACAACATCGAGGCCCATCGCCTCGACGTGCGCGACGCCAGGGCGGTCGCTGGCTTCGCTGCGAGCCAGGCGCCACTCGACGGGCTCTTCAACTGCGCTGGCTTCGTGCACAACGGCACGATCATGGACTGCAGCGACGAAGACTGGGATTTCAGCTTCGACCTCAACGTCAAGAGCATGTACCACACGACCAAGGCGTTCCTGCCCGGCATGCTCGAACGCGCCGAAAAGACCGGCGCCGTGTCGATCCTCAACATGGCCTCGATGGCCTCGTCGATCAAAGGCTTCCCAAACCGGCTGCTCTACGGCGCCACCAAGGCCGCCGTCATCGGCTTCACCAAGGGCATGGCCTCCGACTACGTGCGCCGCGGCGTGCGCTGCAACGCGCTCTGCCCGGGCACCGTCGACACACCGTCGCTGCGCGGCCGCATTGCGGCTGCCGCCGACCCTGTGCAGGCGGAAAAGGACTTCATCGCCCGCCAGCCCATCGGCCGGCTCGCCACCGTCGACGACATCGCGCCGCTGGTGGTCTACCTGTTGTCCGACGAGTCGCGCTTCGTCACCGGCCAGGCAGTCCTGGTCGACGGCGGCGTCACCATCTAGGCGGAGCGGCGGCCATGATCGAAAGGATCGACGGCCACTGCCACTACTGGGCGCTCCAGCGCGGCGACTATGGTTGGCTGACGCCTGACGCCGCCCATCTCGCGCCAATCTATCGCGACTTCGGCGCAGCCGAGATGCGCCCGCTAGCGGAAGCCGCCGGCATCGCCAGGCGCATTCTCGTCCAGGCAGCGCCGACGGAGGCCGAGACGCGGTACCTGCTCGACCAGGGACGCGACGACGAGGCCGTTGCCGGCGTCGTCGGCTGGGCCGACCTGTCCTCCGCCGACAGCATCACCACGCTCGAACGTTTCGCTGCCGATCCGTTGTTCAAGGGCGTGCGGCCGATGCTGCAGGACTTGGAAGACGTCGACTGGATCGCCACCCGCCCGCATCCGGAAGCTATCGCGGCGCTCAAGCGTCTCAGCCTGCGTTTCGACGCGCTCGTCTTGCCGCAGCATCTGCAGGCGCTCAGGCGTTTCGTGGAGACGCACCCCGACCTGCCCGTCGTCATCGACCACGCCGCCAAACCCGCTTTCGCAGCCCCTGCCGACGATCCGCGCCATGGCTTATGGCGGTTCGGCATGGCCGAGCTGTCGGGGCACACGCAGGTCCATTGCAAGGTCTCGGGCCTGCTCACCGAACTGCCCGAGGAGCACCGCACGACGACCAAGGCCGCGGCTGAAGCGCTGCGTCCTACAATCTGCAGCCTGCTCGACTGGTTCGGCCCGGACCGCCTGATCTGGGGCTCGGACTGGCCGGTGCTGACGCTGGCCAGCCCCTTCGCTTTCTGGGACGAAGTCACGGCCCGCCTGCTCGACGGCCTTGGCCATCGCGAACGCGCGGCCATCCTCGCCGGCACCGCGGCCCGCTTCTACGGCATCGGGGGAGGCCGCGCATGAGCGCCCTCGTCGTCATGAAGGACATCGGCAAGTCGTTTCCGGGCGTGCGCGCCCTGCACAATGCCCAACTCGAGCTGCTGTCGGGCGAAGTGCATGCCCTGATGGGTGAAAACGGCGCCGGCAAGTCGACACTGATGAAGATCCTCGCCGGCATCTACCGTCGCGACGCGGGCGAAATCCTGCTCGACGGCAAGCCGGTCGAGATCAACTCACCGCGCCAGGCCCAGGATCTCGGCATTGGCATCATCCATCAGGAACTCAACCTGATGCCGCATCTGACGGCGGCACAGAACATCTTCATCGGCCGCGAGCCGCGCAAGGCCGGCGGCCTGCTGCTTGACGAGGCGAAGCTCAACGCCGACGCCGCCGAGATTTTTGCTTCGATGCATCTGAAGCTCGACCCGCGCACACCGGTTGGCGGGCTGACGATCGCCCGCCAGCAGATGGTCGAGATCGCCAAGGCGTTGTCCTACCGCTCGCGCGTGCTGATCATGGACGAGCCGACGGCAGCGCTCAACGACGCCGAGATCGCGGAACTTTTCGCCATCATCGCCAGGCTGAAGGCCGAAGGTGTCGGCATCGTCTACATCTCGCACAAGATGGACGAACTGAAGCGCATCGCCGACCGCGTCACGGTCATGCGCGACAGTGAATACATCGGTACCGTGCCAGCCGCCGAAACGCCCGTCGACAGGATCATCTCGATGATGGTCGGCCGCGCGCTGAGCGACGAGCGGCCGGACATTCCCGACCACAGCAAGTCCGAGATCGTGCTGGAGGTCAAAAACCTCAATCGCGGCGCGGTCATCCGCGACGTCAGCCTGTCCGTCCGCAAGGGTGAAATCCTCGGCTTCGCCGGCCTCATGGGCGCCGGCCGCACCGAGGTGGCCCGGGCCATCTTCGGCGCCGACCGCCTCGACAGCGGCGACATCTTCATGCATGGCAAGAAGGTCGACATCCGCATCCCAAGGGACGCCGTACGTGCCGGCATTGGCTACCTCTCCGAGGACCGTAAGCATTTCGGCCTCGCCACCGGCATGGACGTTCGTAACAACGTTGTCTTGGCGAGCCTTGCCCGCTTCACCGGTCCTGGCGGGCTGCTGAAAGAGGGCGCCATGCACGATGTCGCCGCCCGCTACATCGACCAGCTCGCGATCAAGACCCCGTCGGACCGGCAGGAAGTGCGCCTGCTCTCGGGCGGCAACCAGCAGAAGATCGTCATCGCCAAATGGCTGCTGCGCGACTGCGAGGTGCTGATCTTCGACGAGCCGACGCGCGGCATCGACGTTGGCGCCAAGAATGAGATCTACAAGCTCTTGAACGCGCTGGCCCAGCAGGGCCGCGCCATCATCGTCATATCCTCCGAGTTGCCGGAGGTACTCCGGCTCAGCCATCGCATCGCGGTGATGTGCGAAGGGCGACTGACCGGCATCCTGCCCGGCGGCGCCAGCCAGGAAGAGATCATGCATCTGGCGACGCTTCGTGGCGATGCCGCCAACCAGAACAAACAAAAGACGGCAAAGGGAGAGGCCAAATGAGTGCAGCAGCATCCACGGCGAGCGCCTCGGCCGTTTCGCGATTTTCAGGCGCGCAACACCGGCTGCTCGCCTTCGCCAGCCTGATCATCCTGGTCGCGGTGTTCAGCTTCGCCTCGCCCAATTTCATGCAGACGTCCAACATCATCGCCATCCTGCAGGCGACGTCGGTCAACGGCGTGCTGGCGATTGCCGCGACCTTGGTCATCATAACCGGCGGCATCGACCTGTCGGTCGGCACGCTGATGACCTTCTGCGCTGTCATCGCAGGCGTAGTGCTGACTTTCTGGGGCATGCCGCTCGGCCTCGGCGTGCTTGCAGCCATCCTCGCCGGTGCCGCCAGCGGCACGCTGTCGGGCACCTTCGTCGCCAAACTCAAGATCCCGCCCTTCATCGCCACGCTCGGCATGATGCTGATCCTCAAGGGCCTGTCGCTGGTGATCTCGGGCACCCGCCCGATCTATTTCAACGGCACACCCGGCTTCACCCAGATCTCGCAAGGGTCGCTGATCGGCTCGGTCATTCCTGGCTTGCCCATTCCCAACGGCGTGCTGATCCTGTTCTTGGTGGCAATCGCGACGAGCTTCATCCTCGAGCGCACCATCCTTGGCCGCTTCACCTTCGCGCTCGGCTCCAACGAGGAAGCGGTCAGGCTGTCGGGCGTCAACACCGACCGCTGGAAGATTGCGGTCTACGCACTCGCCGGCTCGATCTGCGGCATCGCCGGGCTGCTGATCGCCTCGCGGCTGAACTCGGCCCAGCCGGCGCTCGGCCAGGGTTACGAGCTCGACGCGATTGCAGCCGTGGTCATCGGCGGCACCTCGCTGTCGGGCGGCCGCGGCACAATCATCGGCACGCTCATCGGCGCACTCATCATTTCCGTGCTCGCCAACGGCCTGCGCATCCTTTCGGTCGCCCAGGAATGGCAGACCGTGGTCACCGGCTCGATCATCATTCTCGCCGTCTACACCGACATTCTGCGGCGCCGCAGGCTTTGAGGAAGCTTGCTTCGCGCAGCGCCGGGGCGCTGCGCCAACATCAAGAAGAGAGCGAAAACGCTCCACCAGCAGAGATCAACAACCAAGGTTCAATCGGAGGAAACATGTTCACCAGACGCACTGTGCTTGGCGCCCTCAGCGCCATGACGATCCTCGGCTACGGCTCGACCATGGCAATGGCCCAGGACAAGATGTACATCCCGCTGATCTCCAAGGGCTTCCAGCACCAGTTCTGGCAGGCCGTGAAGGCCGGCGCCGACAAGGCAGCTGCCGATCTCGGTGTCGAAGTCACCTTCGAAGGCCCTGACTCGGAGACCCAGGTCGACCGCCAGATCGACATGCTGGCCGCAGCGCTTGCCAAGAAGCCGGCGGCGATCGGCTTCGCCGCCCTCGACAGCCAGGCGGCGATCCCGCTGCTGCAGCAGGCCAAGGACGCCAAGATCCCGGTCGTCGCCTTCGACTCGGGCGTCGACAGCGACATCCCGGTGGCCACCGCCTCGACCAACAACATCGCGGCCGCAGCCCTCGCCGCCGACAAGATGGCCGAACTGATCGGTGGCGAAGGCAAGGTCGCGCTGGTCGTCCACGACCAGACCAGCCGCACCGGCGTCGACCGCCGCGACGGCTTCGTCAACCGCATGAAGGAAGCCCATCCGAAGGTCGAGATCGTCGCCATCGAATATGGCGAGGGCGATCATCTCAAGTCGACGGAAATCACCAAGGCGATCCTGCAGGCCAACCCCGACCTCAAGGGCATGTTCGGCGCCAATGAAGGCTCGGCCATCGGCGTCGTCAACGGCGCCAAGGAGCTCGGCCGCAAGCTGGTGATCATCGGCTACGACTCCGGCGCCCAACAGAAGGCGGCGATCCGCGACGGCCAGATGGCCGGCGCCATCACCCAGAACCCGGTCGGCATCGGCTACAAGACCGTCGAGGCCGCGGTGAAGGCGGCCAAGGGCGAAGCCGTCGAGAAGAACATCGACACCGGCTTCTACTACTACGACAAGTCGAACATCGATCAGCCCGAAATCGCAGCGGTGCTGTACGACTGATCCTGTGCAACTCTCCCCGGGGGCGGTCCGCCGCCTCCGGCTCTTTTCCAATCAAGGTGACACCAGATGAAACTGCTCCGCTACGGCCCCAAGGGCAACGAGAAGCCCGGCATCCTCGACACATCAGGCCGCGTCCGCGATCTCTCCGGCATCGTCGACGACATCGCCGGCGACGTGCTGACGCCCGAGGGTCTTGCCCGCCTGCGCGCCGTCGACATCGAGACACTGCCGCTGGTCTCCGGCACGCCGCAGCAGGACCTGCGCCTCGGCGCCTGCGTCGGTCGCATCGGCAAGTTCATCTGCATCGGCCTCAACTATGCCGACCATGCCGCCGAAACTGGGGCTGCCATCCCGGCCGAACCCATCGTCTTCAACAAGTGGACCTCGGCCATCGTCGGTCCCGACGACGACGTCGAAATCCCCCGCAATTCGGTTAAGACCGACTGGGAAGTTGAGCTTGGCGTGGTCATCGGCAAGCCCGGCCGCTACATCGACGAGGCCGACGCCATGAGCCACGTCGCCGGCTACTGCGTCATCAACGACGTCTCCGAACGCGAATTCCAGACCGAGCGCGGCGGCACCTGGGACAAGGGCAAGGGCTGCGACACCTTCGGCCCGACCGGTCCCTGGATGGTGACGGCAGACGAGATCGCCGACCCGCAGAACCTCAAGATGTGGCTCGACGTCGACGACAAGCGCTTCCAGAACGGCTCGACCAAAACCATGATCTTCTCGGTGCAGCAGGTCGTCTCCTACCTCAGCCGCTTCATGAGCCTGCAGTCCGGCGACGTCATCTCCACCGGCACGCCGCCCGGCGTCGGCCTCGGTCAGAAGCCTCCCATCTATCTCAAAGCAGGCCAGACGATGACCCTTGGCATCGAAGGCCTCGGCACCCAGAGGCAGCGCGTCGTCGCCGCCTGACCATTCGGGTGGGACGGCATCTTCCCGGGCGCCATCCCGCTCTCGTTTCAGCCGCATGATCCGCCCCTGAAAGGTCCCCCAGCCTTTCGGGATCATGCCCAGAGGACCCACGACCATGACCAGAATCATCGATATGCGGGTGCTCGACCTGCGTTTCCCGACGTCGCAGCATCTCGACGGTTCCGACGCGATGAACCCGGATCCCGACTACTCGGCGGCCTATGTCATCTTGAAAACCGACGCGCCTAGCATCGAAGGTCACGGCCTGACCTTCACCATCGGCCGCGGCAACGAGATCTGCTGCGCGGCGATCGAGGCGATGCGCCATCTGGTCGTCGGCCTGGAGATGGACAAGGTCACGGCGGACATGGGCGCCTTCTGGCGCCATGTCACCTCCGACAGCCAGCTGCGCTGGATCGGGCCCGACAAGGGCGCGATCCACCTAGCCACCGGCGCTGTGGTCAACGCCGTCTGGGACATCTGGGCCAAGATGGTGGGCAAGCCGGTGTGGAGGCTGGTCGCCGACATGTCGCCGGAGGAACTCGTGCGCTGCATCGACTTCCGCTACATCACCGACTGCATTGCCCCAGAAGAAGCACTCGCCATGCTGCGCGAAAAAGCGCCCGGCAAGGCCGAGCGTATGGAAACCCTCGAGCGCGAAGGCTACCCCTGCTACACCACTTCGGCCGGCTGGCTCGGTTATGGCGACGAGAAGCTGCGCCGGCTCTGCCAGGAAGCGGTCGACGCCGGCTTCAACCACGTCAAACTCAAGGTCGGCCGCGACAAGGCCGACGACATCAGGCGCCTCCGCATCGCCCGCGAAGTGCTCGGCCCCGACCGCCAGCTGATGATCGACGCCAACCAGGTCTGGGAAGTCGGCCAGGCCATCGACTGGGTGCGCGACCTCGCCTTCGCCAAGCCGTGGTTCATCGAGGAACCGACAAATCCCGACGACGTCGAGGGTCACCGCAAGATCCGCGAAGGCGTCGCCCCGGTTCAGGTCGCCACCGGCGAGATGTGCCAGAACCGCATCATGTTCAAGCAGTTCATCATGCGCGGCGCCATCGACGTCGTTCAGATCGACTCATGCCGCCTCGGCGGCGTCAATGAGATTCTCGCCGTGCTGCTGATGGCGGCGAAGTACAATCTTCTGGTCTGCCCGCACGCCGGCGGTGTCGGCCTGTGCGAATATGTCCAACACCTGTCCATGATCGACTATGTCTGCATCGCCGGAACTCGCGAGGGCCGCGTTGTCGAATACGTCGACCACCTGCACGAGCACTTCAAGGAACCCTGCGTGGTGCGCAACGCAGCCTACATGCCGCCGACCGCGCCCGGCTTCTCGATCGAGATGAAGCCGGCGACGCTCGAAGACTTCCAGTTCCGCGGCTGAGGGAAACGACAATGGACCTCGGTCTGAAGGACAAGGTTGTCATCGTCACCGGCGGCGGTGCGGGTATCGGCGGTGCGGTCACGCTTGGCCTTGCCGCGGAAGGCGCCGTCCCTGTCGTCTTCGGCCGCAGTCCGTTGGCGGAGGATTTCGCCGCGAAACTCAAGGCCGCCTCACCTCGCTCGCTGTTCGTCCAGGTCGAGCTGATGCACGACCCCGAGATCGCGGCTGCCATCGAGCAGGTGGCCAAAACCTTTGGCCGCATCGACGGACTGGTCAACAATGCCGGCATCAATGACGGCATTGGCCTCGAAGCCGGTCCGGATGCCTTCCGCGAGTCGCTGGAACGCAACCTGATCCACTATTACACGGCAGCCCATCACTGCCTGCCGTGGCTGAGGAAATCGCGCGGCGCGATCGTCAATGTCTCGTCCAAGACGGCACTCACCGGCCAGGGTAGCACCAGCGGCTACACCGCCGCCAAGGGCGCGCAGCTGTCGCTGACCCGCGAATGGGCCGCCGCCCTGCGTGGTGACGGCATCCGCGTCAACGCGGTGATCCCGGCCGAGGTGATGACGCCGCTCTACGAGAAGTGGTTGAAGACCTTCGACGATCCCGAGGCCCGGCTCGAAGAAATCACGCGCCGCATCCCGCTCGGCCAGCGCATGACGACGTCGGAAGAGATCGCTGACACGATCATCTTCCTGCTCTCCGACAAGGCGAGCCACACAACCGGCCAATGGCTGTTCGTCGACGGCGGTTACACCCACCTCGACCGCGCGCTGGATTGAAGGGCTGCCGGGCGCCTAAAGCACCGGCCCGAGCATGGCGATGGCGTTGTTCCAGATCTGGCGCGGCCTGCTCCATTTGGCGACCATGCGGTCGCTGATGGGGACCGACAACTCGATGTAGCTCTGCTGCCGTGCCCGCACCCCGCCGGTCACCTCGGCGTCGTGCAGCAGGATGTTGTTCTCGAAATTCAGCTCGAAGCTGCGGCGGTCGAGATTGGCCGAGCCGATCAGCGTCACCTCGCCATCGACCGTCAGTGTCTTGGCGTGCAGCAGGCCACCTTCATATTCGTGGATCCTGACGCCGGCATCGAGCAACTCGCGATAGTAGCTGCGGCTTGCCGCCGCGACGATCCAGGAATCGTTGCGCCGGGGAAGGACGATGGTCGTTGCGACGCCGCGATGGCCGCAGGCGCAAAGTGCTGCCTGCAGCGGCTCGTCCGGCACGTAATAGGGTGTCGAAATGACGAGCTCGCGCCGTGCGGCGTTCATCAGGGCGATGAACATTTCGGGCATCGCCGAATAGCGCACGGCAGCACCCGTACCGATGACTTGCGCCGTAAAGCCGTGCTTCGCCGGAGGCAGTGGCTGGCGCATCAGTGGGCTCAAATCCTCCTTGACCTGCGCCATCCAGTCGCTGGCAAACAGATGCTGGTTCTGAAGCACGACCGGCCCTTCGAAACGCATCATCACGTCGACCCAGGGCGCGTACCTTGCCTTGATGGCAAAGGCAGGATCGGCGCAGTTCTGGCTGCCGCAATAGGTGATATTGTTGTCGACGACGACGATCTTGCGATGGTTGCGCATGTCGACCCGCCCCTTGAGCGGTCGCAGCAAGGCGATCCCCACAGGCAGGGCGCGCGCCAGCCTGACCTTGACTGAGGCCATGTCGCGCCAGTGCGGCGAACGGATCAGCCGGCGCGAGCCGATATCATCGACCATCACCCGACAGGTCACGCCGCGCATGGCCGCACGCTTGACCGCCTCGACCATCTTCACGCCGTTAGTGTCAGGCAACCAGATGTAGAACAACAGGTGCACGTGATCGATGGCGGCATCGATGTCGGCAATGATGGCATTTATCGCCGCGTCTGAATCAGGCATGAGCTGAGCCCGGTTGGCGCCGACCGGAGCATAGTTGCTGATCGATTCGCCGACGCGAAACAGCGGCGCGTAGGGCTCGGGGACACTTGGCTGCTCCCGTCCGTCGAGATCGGTCGTGTTGATCGTGGCCAGCGAGGGCAAGCGCTGGAGCGCGTCGCGCAGCCGGGCGATGCGGCGGCTGCCGACATTGGTATCGCCGAACAGGATGTAGGCGACGACGCCGACCACCGGTGCAACGACGATCACCACGATCCAGGCCAGCCGCGAGGCCGGCTCGCGATGTGGACGCAGCAGCGCGCGCACGAGATAGACGATCTGCAGGCAGATGGTCAGGTTAACCAGGGCCCAACCGAAATAGGCGGACGCGCTCATGCTTGGAATGCCCCTCCAGACAGTAGCTTCAACCGATACCAGATAATTCGATGCAGGAGCCACCACCCCCGCCTCCCAGCGAGACGTGCGGAGACCGGACACCCCGGCGGGCAATTGGTTGCCAAGACACGCATGCCGTGCAATGTGCAATTCCAAGAGCGCCTGCCCCGCTCTTTCTGTGCTGGGGAGTCGCGAATGCACGAGAAGCTGGGCAAGCTGTCGATCGAAACGTCGGCATCGCATTTGATACTTGGTGGGGTATCGCTCAATGAGCTAGCGCCCGAGCCGGTGTCCTACCCGCTCGTCTCCTTCATGATCCGCAACTGGAACTACCGTCGCTTCGTCGCGTCGGCGATCCGCTCGGTTCGCAACCAGACCTATCCCAATTTCGAGGCCATCGTCGTCGACAATGGCTCGACCGACGGCAGTCGCGCTGAAATCGAGGCAGCGATCGGCGACGACCCGCGGTTTCGTACGATCTGGCTCGACGAGAACCTCGGTCCGCTCGGCGGAGCTTTGAAGGGCCTCGATGTCGCGCGCGGCGATTTCGTCACCTTCGTCGATTCCGACGACTATTTGCTCGCCGATTTTGCCGCCATGCATGTCCAGACGCACTTGGCGCTGCCGCAGGGCGTCGCCTTCACATCGAGCGCGGTGATCGAGATCGATGCCACCGGCGCGGCATTGGGGACCGGTCTCAGGGGATCGCAACCCGGTACGTACCACGGCAGCCTGCAAAGCCCATTCCAGGTGCTCAGATTGTCGGAAGTTTCAAGCGTACAGTTCAACCAGCTCGACCGCAGCATCGTCGTACATCCGCCCACCAAGAATGGCTGGCTCTGGTCGCCGGGCACATCGAATATGTTCCGTCGTTTCCTGCTCGAAACCATCCGGCCACGCGCCAAGTCAGACGTCATGTTCGGGCTTTCGGTCGACGGCCATTTCTGCCGGCTGGCTCATGTGTTCGCCGGATCGGCCACGATCGCCCTGCCGCTATCAGCCTATCGGCTGCATGGCGACAACTTCTTTGCCGGCAACCCGACCCTGGATGGTGTGGTCGATGTCCCCGGTCCCGCCAGGAGATTTTTCCCCGCACGACGGCGCGAGGCGATGCGTGTTCTCGTCGAAGAGGCGGCAACGCTTTCGGCAAGCATGGGGGCCTGGCGCTTCTGGTCCGCAATCGCCCAGGTTCTCGACAGCGACGGCGTCACTTCGGTGCAGGTCTTCGAGGCGCCCGAGGCTCAGGCCATCATCGTTGAGAACCTGCATGTGCTCTTCGCGACGTTCGGCAAATGGAGCACCTTGCGCAAGCTGCGGGAGCTGATGTCGCGAAGCGCGTTGCAGGCTATTCTCGGCGCCGCCGGCCAAGGCCCTGCCGCTTATGCGCCGCGCATGATCGGCATCGAGATTTCGATGCTCGAAGCCAGGCTAAGGCGCAAGCGTCGCGCCAAAGCTGCAAGGCGGAAATCAAAACCGTAAAGACGCCGTCCCGCAAATACGGGCCGGCTTGATCTCAAGCCGGCACCGGGGAAAGCGTCCCGGCACCCGTCGGCAACAGCCCAAGCACGCGCTCCATGGCGCAGGGGATCGGTGCGATGATCGGCGTGTCGAACATCGGCTGCAGCTGTTCGGCCGCCTGTCCGAGCGGCCCGCCGCCAATGATGACGGCCTCCGCTCCATCCAGTTCGATGCATGCGCGCACCGCCTCGGCCAGGGATTGCCCGAGAAGCTTCTCGTCGCCGGCAAGCGCGATGGGATCGCCCGACGTGCAGCGGATGCCCGCATAGAGATGGTCGAGGCCGAGGTCGCGGGCACGACCGGCAATCGCCTCGACGAGATCCGGCGTCGTCGTCGCGACGCCGAACCGCCGTCCGTCGCGCGAAGCCTCGATCATCGAGGCCTCGCAAATGCCGACGACCGGTACGTCGACCCGTTCCCTGAGCGCTGCCAGGCCAGGATCGCCGAAGGCGCTGACGATGATGCCCTGGCAGTCCTGGTCGTGGCCGGATCCGATCTCGATGACCTGATCGGCCGCGGCTTCGAGCTGCGGGCCGTTGACGATCATCGGCGGGTTCCGGGTGGCCGTGGCAATCGCCACGGCCGTCCGTCCTGCTGCAGTCTTGCGCGCGATGGCATGCATCATGTCGCTGGTTGCCTGCGAGCTGTTGGGATTGATCAACAGGATATGTGAAGTCATGCTCATCGTTACGCTCTTGCTTGTGCCTGCCGGGTCGACACTTCGGGTGTCTCGACTTCGGCCGGCTGGGTCAGGTCTTCCATCGACATGCCATAGGTCTCGGGGCCCATCTGGATGCAGAAGGCGAAAACCGCGTACATCGCCGCCGCCAGGCTGAACACGCCGACCATGCCGTAGTTGTCGAACAATGCGCCGGCAACGGTGGGGATGAAGGAGCCGGCTGCCGAGCCCGTAGCCAGGATGAAGGCCACGCCAAAGGCGCGGATCCGGGTCGGGAACAGCTCGGGCGCATAGATCCAGATCGAGGTGTTGAGCAGCAGCACGAAGAACTGGAAGATCGCGCCGAACAGCAGCACCAGATAGATGTTGGTGCCGAGATAGACGATCGACACGGCGGCGAGGCAGGCGAACACGGCACCGACAGTCAGCACCTTCTTGCGCGGGAAGTAGTAGCCGAACATCGAGGCCGCGATGGCGCCGAGCACGCTGCCGCTCTGGATGATCATCGAGTAGAGCAGGCTGCCCTGCAGCGTGTAGCCCATCGACACGAAGATGATCGGCATCAGCGTCAGCACCGAAAGTTGGGCGCCGTAGCTCATCAGGATGGCGATGGCGACGGGAATGGTCCGGCCGATGAAGGGGGCACGGAACAGTTCCTTCCAGCTGCTCTTATTCGGAGCTTCGTCTTGTGCCGGGTCGTGGGTCAGATGCTCGCGCACCACCAGGTTACGCGGCCTGAGCGTTCCCGATTCAAGGATCGACAGCACTTTGTTGGCCTCGGCGATCCGGTTCTGCGACGCCAGGAAGCGCGGCGTCTCGGGCACGTAGCGGCGGTAGAACACCACCAGCAGGGCCGGCAAGGCCAGCGAGGCGAACAGCCAGCGCCAGGCGTTGTCGCCGGGGAACAGGGTGAAGATCATCAGGCCGAAAGCGGGGGCCAGGAAGTTGCCGAAGCCGCCGGCGCCGACATTGACGAGCCCGGCAGCCGTGCCGCGGAACTTTGGCGAGCAGAACTCCGACAGCATGGTCACAGCGGTCGAAATCTCGCCACCGACGCCGAAGCCGACGATGGCGCGGGCAAAGCACAAGGTGGCGAAGTTCGGTGCCAGTGCGCAAGCCGCCGAGCCGATGGTGAAGAGCAGAAGATTGAAGGTCAGCATCACGCGGCGGCCGTAGCGGTCGCCGAGGATGCCCGACAGCAGGCGGCCGATGGCGGCGCTGCCGAAGGTGATGGTGTTGAGGAAGCCGATGTCGGCGCCGGTCAGGCCCCAGGTCGCCTTCAGCATCGGACCGGCAACGCCGATCGTATTTTGCTCGAAGCTGTCGAACAGACAGCCTATCAGGACCAGCGCGATGATCTGTTTATGGGCGCCTGTCACGCCTATCCGGCTCAACGCCGATTCGAGTTGTCGAATGACCGGCGATGACTTGCCGGATTGCACCATACTTTCCGCTGCCATGGTTTCTCCTCCCTTGGCTGAACCAGATGAAAACTGATTTTCACCAATCTAACATATGAAATCGTGTTTTTATAGTCCAAACTTACGTCGAGGCAGACGGACGGCTTGCGCTGGCCAACCAAGAGCTTATGTCTTTGTGATTCCTCGTGATTGCGGCAGCCACGGCGAGGCTTCAAAGGCTTCCACCCTTGCGGTGGCGACCGAACGGCGCAAATGTGCGCGACCAGAATTCAGCGGCAGGCGGCATGACAAACCCCAAGGATCGGCCATTTCTTTTCCGCGTGCGCGAGGCGCTCGACACGCTGCATCCGGCCGAACGGCGGCTCGGCGACTTCGTCTGCGACTTCCCCGGCGAGTTGGCCAGCTATTCCGCATCCGAGCTCGCCACCCTGGCCAACGTCTCCAACGCCACGGTATCGCGCTTCGTCAAACGACTGGGCTATGAGAACTACGAGGAAGCCCGGCGGCATGCGCGCGAGGAAAAGCAGACCGGCTCGCGCCTGTTCCTGACGACCTCGACCGACACTGCGGGGGTCCAGTCGCTTGGCGCCCATGTCGCCCAGGGCATCGCCAACATCGAAGGCACCTTCGCCACCATCACCGACAGCCAGATCGACGCCGCCGTCGAGGCAATGCTGGCCAGCCGCAAGATCTGGGTGCTCGGCTTCCGCAGCAGCCACCCATTCGCCGACTACTTCCAGTGGCAGATGACCCAGGTGGTGGAAAACATCGTCGCCATTCCGGGCGGCGGCCAGACGCTGGGCGAGCACCTCGTCAGCGTCGGCGAGGACGACGTGGCTGTGGTGTTCGGGCTGCGTCGCCGCATCGCGCGCATGGAGATGGTGCTGTCGGCTATCGAGAAAAGTGGGGCGAAGCTGCTTTACATCACCGACGAGGGCGTGCCCCACCGCCAGAGTGCGGCCTGGCATTTCCGTTGCCAGACGCTCGCCCCTGGCCCTCTGTTCAACCACGTCTCGGCGATGGCGATTTGCCACCTGCTCGCCACCCGCGCCATCGAGCGATCGGGTGCCGCAGGCCGGACCCGCCTCAGGGGCATCGAAACCATCGGCGACGCACTCGAGGAACTGTAGCCTTCAACCTGCCGGCATGCGTTCGCGCACATGCTGCAGAAACAGCGACAAAAGCTCGGCCTGGGTCGAGATAGCAAGCCTCTCATAAGCGTGCTTGCGGTGGGTCTTGACCGTGGCGCGCGAGATATCGAGGTGGGCTGCGATCGAGTCCGACGAATGCCCGCGCAACACCAGCACCACGACCTCGCGCTCGCGGTTGGTCAACAGATCGGCGCCGAAGCTCTCATAGGCGGCTTCCGCCCAACCGACATCTGCCTGATGCCGCTCGGCCGCATGGCGCGCCTTGATGCGCTGCCAGTGCTGGCGAAAGCTCGCCTCGATCAATGGCAACATGCCGGCGAGCCTCTCGATCGCCACATCATCGAAGCTGCGGGGCTCGGCACAGTAGATGCCGATCTCCGTCGTCTCGCCCGCGTCGAGGGTCACTGCGATATCGATCTCCTCGAGCCCGCGCGGCCAGTCCCGGGTGACGTAGCCGATCTCCTCCGTCTCCGAGATGATGATCTCGTAGGAGCGGTAGACCTCGCTCTGCAGATAGTGATCGGGCGCCAGATCGCGGACGCGGTAGACGCCCGATGCGATGCCCTTGAGGTGGCTCTGGTAGAAGGGATTGAGCAGGTAGGTCTGCGCCAGATATTGCCTCAGCCCGTTGCGCGCCTGCTCGCCCTTGAAGTCGTCATGGATGTGCAGCGGCGGATGGCTGCCGCGATAGACGACGATGGCGATCATGTCGAAGGCGACGTGGCTGCGCATCCAGCCGGCCAGGACCGACGGAAGCGCCGGCGTGCCGATGGCACCGACCAGCACCGCCACATCGCGATAATCGTCCTGTGGCATGCCCTTGCTGCGCCCCCCTGTACTGAAACCTCCTCCCCTGGGAGGATGGCTTGTCGTGCCAATCCTGACTAACGCTGTTCGCCGACACTATGGCATGCCGTGGCACGGGAGAGCGCGAAGGTGAACTACGCCAGGATGGTAATCGAAAAGGAAGCGCCGGAGGAATATGGCTACGACCGTATTCGCTACAATCTCTCGGAAAGCTCGATTGCCGACCAGAAGCTGTCCGAGATCGGTCTGTCCTTGCCCGACCTGACGCTGTTCTACGGCGAACATCGCGGCGACAAAGCCCTGCGTGACCTGATTGCCGGCCAGGATGCCGGACTTTCCCCCGACCATGTGCTGGTCACCGCAGGTGCCGCCGGTGCGCTGTTCATCATCGCTACCAGTCTGTTGTCCGATAAGGACCACCTCGTGGTGGTGCGGCCCAACTACGCCACTAACATCGAGACACCGCGTGCCATCGGCTGCGCCATCAGCTACATCGACCTCGATTTCGACAAAGGCTTCGCCGTCGATCTCGCCGAGGTTGCTGCCGCCCTGCGTCCCAACACGCGCTACATCAGCGTCACCTGCCCGCATAACCCGACCGGCACCATCATGAGCCGCGCCGACCTCGACGGGCTGATCGCCCTTGCCGAGCGCCACGGCTGTTACCTGCTCGTCGACGAGACCTATCGCGACCTGAGCTATGGCCAGCAACTGCCCACCGCCGCATCGCTCAGTGCGCGCGCCATCAGCGTCTCGTCGCTGTCCAAAGCCTTCGGCATTCCAGGCATCCGCATCGGCTGGCTGGTCACCCAGGACGCCGAACTCTACGAACGGTTTCTCGCCGCCAAAGAGCAGATCGGCATTTGCGGCAGCGTCATCGACGAGGCCATCGCACGCGCCATGCTCGAGCGCCGCGACGATTTCCTGGGCGCGCTGATGCCCGAGATGAAAGCACGGCGCGACATCGTCCAGCAATGGATCGACCGCGAGCCGCTTGTCGATTGGGTCCGGCCGGAAGGCGGCGTCGTCGGTTTCCCCCGGATCAATGTCGGCCCCGATTTCGATCTCGACCGCTTCTACAACGGCCTGCTCGAAAAGCACGGCGCCTATGTCGGCCCCGGCCACTGGTTCGAAATGCCGAGAACCTATTTCCGTGTCGGTTTCGGCTGGCCGACCGAAGCGCAACTGCGGGGCGGGCTCGAAGCCATCTCCGCCGCCCTGCGCGAGCAGAACTGAGCGATTTCTCGGCTCCTGAAAGGGGAAGCGACGGCCATGGTCGCGCCGTCGCGCTTGCATTTCGACGGCGCCGCGGCAAAGACGTCGGCACTGGCTTCGGACTTCAACCAAACCGGCTCCAGCGTGCTAATCTCGGCAACAACCTCCGAACCAAGCCGCCCAACCTGGCGCTTGATGGTGTTTCCGGAGGCGAAGCAAACAAGCATGCAAGGCGCGCCGCGAGCTGGAACCGGCAAGGCGAGCCCCAACTGGTAAGGCGGGAATGCACAACGGACGCATGGAAACTGCCCGGCTGCCCTGGCTAAACACACTGGTCGCGTTCGAAGCGGCTGCGCGCCTCGGCAGCCTGACGCTTGCCGCAGCGGAGTTGAACCTGACGCCGGGCGCCGTCAGCCGCCAGGTCAAGCAGCTCGAACAGGCGCTCGACGCAGTGTTGTTTGTGCGCAGCCACAACGCCATCGAGCTCACCGCTGCCGGACGCATCTTCCTGACCCATGCAAATGCGGCACTGGCGCAGGTCCGGTCGGGCATGCGCGCGGTCTCGGGCCAGGCCGCCAAGCTCAGCATTCGCGCGCCGCTGACCCTGACGCAGCGCTGGCTGATCCCCAGGATCGATCATTTCCGCCGCGGCCACCCCGGGGTCGACCTGCGGTTCCAGACAATCAGCGCAGCCGCCGGCGACCGCACCGACGTCGAGATCAAATACATTAGAGGCGCGCCGCAAAAGGACGACGGCAACCGCGAGGTGTTCCTCGTCGATCGCACCGCACCCGTATGCCGTCCCGAACTGCTCGTGAACGGTGCGAGCGCGATCACGCCGCAAGGCGTTCTTTCCCTGCCCGTGCTTCAGGACACCGCCGACGGCTGGTCGTGGCGGCAATGGTGCAAGGCGGCGGGCATTGCCTTCGAGCCCCATGGCGACAGTTTGGTCTTCGACACCGACGAAGCCTCGATCGACGCCTGCCTCAGCGGCCTTGGCGTCGCCCAGGCCAACACCGCCTTTGTGACGTCGGCACTCGCGGCCGGCACCATCAGGCGTCTGTGCCCGTCAGTGGACGCCACGCTCGGGGCATATTATGCCGTGGTGCATGCGCGCTCGAACGTCGCCGATGCCTTCGTTGCCTGGCTCAAGAGCGAGGGCGAAGGTGCAGAGGCTGGACACATCAGCGAGCGCGAGAACTGAAAACAGCACCGGGCCAAGGCCCGGCGAGGAGATATTGAGATGCATTGCCGGATTATTGGCGCACCCATTCAGGAAGGCACCGACCGCAGGGGCTGCGACATGGGACCAAGCTCGCTCAGGACCGCGGGCCTTGTCGAAGCACTTGTCGAACTCGGCCATTCCGTCGCCGACATGGGACAGGTGGTGCCGACACCGGGACCGGTACCGGCGCACCCGAACAAGGCGCTGAAAGCCCTGCCCACGATCGCTGCCTGGACCGCCGCCCTAGCCGAGGCGGCTTATCAGATAAGCGCCGACGCCATGCCGATCTTCCTCGGCGGCGACCACAGCATGTCGGCGGGCACGGTCAGTGGCATTGCAAGGCGCGCCGACGAACTCGGCAAGCCGCTGTTCGTGCTCTGGCTCGATGCCCATCCGGATTTCCACACGCTCGACACCACCACCAGCGGCAACCTGCATGGCGTACCGCTTGCCTATGCCAGCGGCCTGTCCGGCTTCCAGGGCTATTTCCCGAAGCTCCAGGCCAATGTCAGCCCCGAGCGCATCTGCGCGCTTGGCATCCGCAGCGTCGATCCGGCCGAGCGTGTTGCGCTCGCCGAGGCCGGCGTCACCGTCCACGACATGCGCGCCATCGACGAGCATGGTATCGCGCCGCTGCTGCGCGCCTTCCTGGAGCGGGTCGCGGCAGCAGGTGGCATGCTGCATGTCAGCTTTGACGTCGACTTCCTCGATCCCGCGATCGCCCCGGCCGTCGGCACCACCGTGCCCGGCGGCGCGACCTTCCGCGAGGCGCATCTGGTGATGGAAATGCTGCATGACAGCGGCCTCGTCACCAGCCTCGACCTCGTCGAGCTGAACCCCTTCCTCGACGAACGCGGCCGCACCGCAACGCTGATGGTAGACCTGACGGCAAGCCTGATGGGCCGCCGCATCATGGACCGTCCGACCCGGAGTTACTGACCATGACCGAAAAACTGAACGTCGTTCCGTTCGTCAGCGTCGACCACATGATGAAGCTGGTGCTGGCTGTCGGCGTCGAGCGCTTCCTGACCGAGCTGTCGGCCTATGTCGAAGAGGATTTCCTGCGCTGGGAGCAGTTCGACAAGACCCCGCGCATCGCCTCGCACAGCCATGACGGCGTCATCGAACTGATGCCGACCAGCGACGGCCATCTCTACGGCTTCAAATACGTCAACGGCCATCCCAAGAACACCCGCGACGGCCGCCAGACCGTGACCGCCTTCGGCGTGCTCGCCGATGTCGGCAACGGCTATCCAATGCTTTTGACCGAAATGACCATCCTGACGGCGCTGCGCACCGCGGCCACCTCGGCGGTGGCGGCCAAGTATCTCGCGCCCAAGGGCGCCGACACCATGGCCATCATCGGCAATGGCGCCCAGTCGGAATTCCAGGCCTTGGCGTTCAAGGCCCTGCTTGGCGTGAACAAGCTCAGGCTCTACGACATCGACGCCTCGGCCTCGCAGAAATGCAAGGCGAACCTTGCCGGCATGGGCTTCGACATCGTCATTGCAGACAATGCGCAGGAGGCGGTGGAAGGTGCGCAGATCATCACCACCGTCACCGCCGACAAGCAACTCGCGACGATCCTGACCGACAACATGGTCGGCACCGGCGTGCACATCAATGCCGTCGGCGGCGACTGCCCCGGCAAGACCGAGCTGCACAAGGACATCCTGCTGCGTTCCGACATCTTCGTCGAGTTCCCGCCGCAGACCCGCATCGAAGGCGAGATCCAGCAATTGGCGGCCGATCACCCCGTCATCGAGCTTTGGCAGGTCATGGCCGGCAAGGCCCAGGGCCGCAACTCGAGCGCGCAGGTCACGCTGTTCGACAGCGTCGGCTTTGCCATCGAGGACTTTTCCGCGCTGCGCTACGTCAGGGACAAGCTGATCGACACCGGCCTGTTCGAGGAGCTCGACCTGCTGGCCGATCCCGACGAGCCGCGCGACCTGTTCGGCATGCTGCTGCGCGCCGCCAAGGCCTCTGCCATCTAGCTGGCAGGCGTCACCTGTCAGGCAGGCAGCCGGGGCGTCCGGCTGCCACCATATTATCTTGGTCTCCATCAAAGGCTGACGCCGCGCGTCAGCGCTTCTCACGCCTGCATGACGAATTTGCATGCAGGCGTGAGAAGTTTTCGATTGCGCCGCAGGCTGCGGTGAGCGATTGGCGAGAAAACTTGATTGGTTTTCTCATCAATTGGCGCAGCCGGCACGACGAACGATGGTCCTTCACCGCAACTTCAGCGCCGTGCGATGACATCGCTCCCGAGCGCCGCCTCAGCCAGCCGCACCGACGCGAGACGCTGCACGAGCAGCCTCCGCGTCACCGGTCTGGTCGTAGCGGGGCTTGTCGTGCTCGGTACCCTGGCCATCGGCGGGCTGTTCGTCGGCGGCGTGGCGACGCCCGTGCCTGTCGTCATCGATGCGCTCCTGAGCCGAAGCGCTGGCCCGGAAGCGGCGATCTTGTGGAAGCTTCGCATCCCACGCGAGCTGCTGGCGATGCTGGCGGGTGCTGCCCTCGCCTGTTCCGGCGTCGTCATGCAGGGCGTGGCGCGCAACCCGCTGGCCTCGCCCGACCTCACCGGTGTCTTGACCGGCGCCAGCTTTGCCATCGTCGTCTTCTACGTCTTCGTGCCCTCGGTGCCGGCCATCGCGCACCCCTTCATCGGCCTCGCCGGCGGGTTGCTTGCCGGCGGCACCAGTCTGCTGATCGCCTCCGCCGGTGGCCTGTCGCCGGTCCGGCTGGCGCTGGCAGGCTCCGCCGTTGCCTTCTTCTGCGCCGCGGGCATCACCACGGCTCTCGTCCATGCCGGACCGACAGTTGCCTCGATGTTCTTCTGGCTCACCGGCGGGCTTGCCGGCCGAGGCTGGCACCATCTCACCATCCTGCTGCCCTGGGCGGTGACTGGCCTGTCCGCCTGCGCCGTGCTGGCAAGGCCGCTCGATCTGCTGGCACTCGGCGACGAAGCCGCCGAAACGCTGGGCCTCAACGTCCGCTTCTGGCGCCTAGCCGGCGCTTTGACGGCAATCGTCCTGTCGGTTGGCGTCGTCGCCGTCGCCGGCCCCATAGGTTTCCTCGGCCTGTGCATCCCCCACATCGCCCGCAGCGTCGTCGGCGTCCGCCATCAGGTCCTCTTGCCGGTAGCTGGCCTGCTTGGCGCAATCGCCCTGCTCGCCGCCGACACGCTGGCCCGCACCACGGCCGCGCCGCGCGAACTGCCGATCGGCGTTCTCACCGCAATCGTCGGCGGCCCTATCCTGATCCACATGGTCTGGAGGAGGACGGCATGACCCGGCTTCCATTCTGGCCCACCGCTGCCGCCACCTCTTGCGCGCTCGTCGCCTTCGCCGTTCTTGCCACGCTCAATGGCGCCGCCGATCTCGGGCTGCGGCAGGGGCTCGATGCCCTGTTCCTCGGCACCGGCGACAACGCCGGCATCCTTTGGGACATCCGGCTGCCGCGCGTTGCCATCGGCATCCTCGTCGGCATCCACCTCGCCATTTCAGGGCATCTGCTGCAGGCGGCAACCCGTAATCCGCTGACCGACCCCAACGTGCTCGGCATAGCCGGCGGCGCCATGCTTGCGGTGATGATCTTCCTGCTCATCACCGTCTACTGGGGCCAGACCGATGGCAGCAAGCTGACCTCCTATCCACTCGCGCCCTTGCCCTTCGTCGCGCTTTTCGGCGGGCTGGTCGCCGCGAGCCTGACCTACCTAATCGCTTGGCGCGCCGGCGTGACACCGCTCCGGCTGGTGTTGGCCGGCATCGCCATCGGCATCACTTTCCAGGCACTCGGCCTCGGCATCTTCGCCGCCTGGGGTTCAACCCGGATGGAGACGGTGCTTTTGTGGCTGTCGGGCAGCCTCTATGCCCGCGGCTGGGAGCACGCACTGCACCTGCTACCATGGACGATCGCCGGATTGCTCGCACTGCCGATCATGGTCGCCAAGCTCGACCTGCTGTCGATCGGCGACGATGCCGCCGCAACCCTCGGCGTCAATGTCGGCGCCATCCGGTTTTCGGCCATCGCGCTCGCCACTGTGCTGGCCTCGAGTGCGGTGGCGATCGTCGGACCGCTGGGTTTTGTCGGCCTCATCACCCCGCATGCCGCGCGCCGGCTTGTCGGCTCGTCGCTGGCCAAATCATTGCCGATCTCGGCCCTTCTCGGCGCCCTCTTGGTGACGCTTGGCGATCTCATAGGCCGCATCGCCATGCCGCCGGCCGAAATCCCCGTCGGTGCCGTCACCGCACTCGTCGGCGTGCCTGTTTTTCTGATGCTCTTGGGACGACGCACATGACCGGCCTGACCTGCCAGGACATTTCTCTCGGTTATGGCACGCATCAGGTGCTGCGCGACGTCAGCCTGTCGGTCCCACCGGGCAGGATCACCGCGCTGATCGGCGCCAATGGCTGCGGCAAGAGCACCTTGCTGCGCGCCATGGCCGGCCTTCTGCACCCGATGTCGGGCGAGGTCGCGCTCGACGGGCGAAAGCTCTCGGCTTGGCCGCGCAAGCAGCTGGCACGGCGGCTTTCCTTCCTGCCGCAGGAGATGGTCGATCCACCGGAGATCACTGTCGCCGAGCTCATCGCCTATGGCAGGCATCCGCATCACGGACTGCTCGGGCGGGCCTGCCCTGGCGACGCCGAAGCCATTGCGCGGGCAATTGCCGCCACCGACATGGCCAGCCTTGCCGACCGCATGGTCGCCACGCTCTCGGGCGGCGAACGCCGCCGCGCGTGGATCGCCATGGCGCTTGCCGTCAAAGCCGAAATCCTCTTGCTCGACGAACCCACCACCTTCCTCGACATCGGCCACCAGTTCGAGGTGCTCGAACTCTTGCAACACATCAACCGCAGCCACGGCATCACAGTGGTGCTGTCATTGCACGATCTCAACCAGGCCGTCCGCTTCGCCGACCATCTCGTCGCCGTCGACCGCGGCACCATCATCGACCAGGGCGCACCGGCCGATGTCCTGACCGAGCGCCTGTTGACCGACACCTTCCGTGTCAGCGCCTCGATCACCCGCGCCACCGACAGCCCACCCGTCTTCATTGCCACCGGGTCGATCAAGGACCCTTCCCGCCACGCCTCCGTCTGAAAGGAACCACCTGATGAACCGCAGAGATTTCCTGATCCGCTCCACCGCCGTCGGCATGGTGGCGATGTTCGCCACCGCGGCCAGGGCCGCCCCGCACACGATCACCGACGACCGCGGCGTCGAAATCAAGCTTGCCGACGATGCCAAGAGGGTGGCTGCGATTTCCTATTTTGGTGCCGATGTCGCCCTGGCGCTCGGCGTCACCCCTGTAGCCACCACCTATATGGTCGAGGGCCGCAACCCCGACCATCTGCTCGACAAGCTCATCGACGTGGCCAAGATCGGCCAGCGTGCCAGCCCTAACCTCGAGCTCCTGGCCCAAGCCAAGCCCGACCTGATCGTCGCCATCAAGCGCTACACGGAGGCCAATGCCGCCAAGCTCGAGGAGATCGCGCCCTATCTGGCGGTTCGCCTCGAAACCTCGGAGGATTCCGAACGCGACCTTTTGCTGGTTGCCGAAGCGCTGGGCAAGAAGGTCGAGGGCGAAAAGCTCATCGCCGATTTCCATGCCGAGTTCGGCGCGCTGAAGGCCAAGGCGCCTAGGGATCGCGGCGTGAAGTACCTCTATTTCTACGGTTCGGGCGAAGCGCCCTGGACCTTCTACGAAGACGACGTCACCGCCTCGATCCTGACCGCGCTCGGCGGGGTCAACGTCGCCGGCAAGAACCCGACACCGGAGGTTCCCGACAACACCGCCTTCGAGATGAACCTCGAAGCCATGCTGGTTGCCGATCCCGACGTCATCATCGTCTACGACTACGGTCCGGACCGCCCGTTCGAGACCAACCCGATCTGGTCGTCGCTGCGCGCGGTCCAGCAAGGCAAGGTCCATTTCGTCGGCGATCACTGGATCGAATCGCACGGCCCCATCGCCCGCCGCGTCGTCATCAACGAGGCTGCGGCGATCCTCTATCCCGACACCTTCAAGGCCGAGACTCCGCGCGCCATTTCCGGCCGCATCCTCGCCTGAGCAATGAACTTGACGCGCGACATGGCGAAATCCTCCCCCCTGGCGCGCGTCATCACTGATGCGCGCCACATACTGGAGCTGGCGGTGCCCTTGGCGCTGACCCAGCTTGCCCAGGTGGCGATCTCGACCACCTCGATCATCGTGCTCGGCCTGCTCGGTTCGGCCGAGCTCGCCGCCGGCGGACTGGCCATCGGCCTGTTCAACCTGCTGCGCACGATGGGTGTCGGCCTTGCCGTCGGCACCGCCAACCTCGTCGCCGAGGAGTCCCGAAGCACTGGCGACGCAGACAAGATCGCCCGCTACGCCGCAACGAGCCTGCAGATCTCGACGCTCGCCGGCCTTGTCGCCATGGCGATCATGACCCAGGCCGAGCCGCTGCTTCTGCAGTTTGGGCAGGACGCCGATGTTGCGCGCCGCGCCGGCATCTACCTGCTGGCAACGTGCTGGGGCATTCTGCCCTGCCTGTGGTTCAACGCGTTGCGCAGCTACACCGTTGGCCTGCGCAAGCCGGGACCGGTGCTGGCAATCACCATCGCTTCCATTGCCTTCAACGCAATCCTCGCCTACGGCCTCGCCACCGGTCGCTTCGGCTTGCCGCAACTCGGCGCGCCAGGCGTGGCGTTCACGGCCGCTCTGGTTCACCTGGCAAGCTTCGCAGCGCTTTCGATGCATATGCTGCGTGCGCCTGCCTATGGAACCTCACGCCTCCTACCCGCCCTGCTGCGAATCGACCCTCAAGCCTGGAAACGCACCCTGGCTCTCGGCCTGCCGACATCGGCAGCCTATGGCTCCGAGGCCGCCTTCACCGTCGCCATCGCACTTCTGATGGGCACCTTCGGCCAGGCTGCCCTTGCCGCCCACAACATCGTCAACCAGATTATCTACATCGCCTTCATGCTGGCGGTCGGCCTGTCGCACGGGACATCTGTCGCCATCAGCGAGGCGCAAGGGCTCGGCCAAAACCAGCTGAAGCGCCGCTATGGCGCGACCGGCGTCGCCATCGGCCTCGCCCTGATGACCATCATCGGCGCCACCTACGTCCTGGCCCCACAGCTGGTGTTGTCCATCTTCGCCGTTGGCGCAGGGCCGGGCACGGCAGAGACAATGCGAATCGCTGCACAACTGCTAGCCATCGCCGCTCCCCTGCAGCTCTTCGACTGCGCGCAGAACATCGGCGTCGGCCTGATGCGCGGCCTTGGCCGCGCCAGGCTGACGCTCGGCCTGACCCTGATCGGTTACTGGCTGGTGGGTTTTCCGGTGGCCGTGGCGCTGTCCTACCCGTTCGGCCCGGTGGGCGTGTGGTGGGGTCTCTGCGCCGGCCTCGCCACAACCGCACTATTGATTCTGTCGAGCTTCGAGCACCTGACCCGCGTCTAGCGTTTCTGGCGACGACTCCGAAATTTGCTTGAGATCAGGCCTTTCGGCCATGCTTTGGGGACAAGCCCGCACTGACGCCTAGCAGGTTCACCACCCGCCAGAAACGACGAAGGCCGCGGTAAACCGCGGCCTTTTTCGTGGGATATTTGGACCGGGTGAAGCGATTCGAACGCTCGACCCCAACCTTGGCAAACAACAAATTACGCCGGCAAGGTATTCGATCAGAATATCGCAAACTTCAATCCACTGCCCTAGAGAACGGGTCCTCCCGGCATTCGTTGGATTGGTCAACCGTGAACGGGACGGCACTCTAATGAACCAACGCGAACCTCAACGAAACAGCGAAACGGTGACCGCGCGGTGACCGCACAACTTTTTCACAGCGCAGCCTTCACCAAATTCATCTGCGCACGATAGGTCAATTCCAGTCGCACCATGGCATTGACCATCGCCTCGATCATTGTAGGCCAGCGCGCCTTATCGAAAATGTCCCCAGGCATCTCAGCCTTGATTCTGCAGGCACGACGGTTATCAAGCCGCTCCCAACCCAATTTCGAGCCGAAGTCAGCTTCGAACTGCTCCTTCTTCTCAAACAAGAGGTCGAACACTCTTTTGTTGTCCGTCTTGTTGCCACGATCCAAGTAAAGTTCGGCGCGGCATGCGTCTCCAGTTACCACGAAATTCAACCCTATGCCGCGAATGCCCGTCCCTGCGGAGATCCAATTGGTTTGGGACGTAGTGATATTCCTGAAGAGTTCGGTTTTCTGATTGATCTGCGGGAGCAGTTGGGCCCAAAACTCCCGCCGCAACGTGTGCCTTGCATTTTGAGCTTCAGCCCCGACCACCTCGTCCTGCGCTTTAGCAGCAAGCCCAACCATAAACTCTTCAGCATCTCGCGTTGGGATGATCTGCTCGACAGCAAGGAAGAGCTGATCGTTTAGAGTGTAGGGCGTTGTCTTGAAGCACTGCAGCCGGACGTTGAAGTTCATCAGCCACAAGACAGTTGAAGTGACCTCTTTCCTGAAACGCGCCGCGACCAATATGATCCGCTGCGTAACGCCTTTGTTGAGGCTGAGCTCCTGAAACTCACCGACATCGAAAAACTCGCAAAGCTTGTCTTCCGCGGATTCGACGCCTGAACTTCGTGACAAGTATTCCTGGTAGATGCTTCGAATGTTCTCGCGCGACAGACTTGCGCAGTAAGAGGCATATTTGAGCGCCTGCCAGGTTACGTCGCGCCCCGCATCGTCCAGCTTGTTCTCAATGATGACTAACGAGCCTTGCTTGTCGAGCGCAAGGAGATCGAGTCTTTCATTGGTATCCGAAAAGCCTGCAAATTCCTTCTGGATAATTAGCAGTTCCTCGCCAAGCGCCTCGGGGTACTTTGCGATCCATTCTTGCAAATTCGCGCGTTCCTTGAAACCGAGTTCGGAAAACGTGCGCACATCCAATGGGACAATCTCATTCCTGGCTCTGTCAATTTGAAACATTGTTCAATCCTCCCCTTACCCAAGCCTATGCCAGAAAATGTAAGATTGGGTATCAAACACGCCGCGTATGCCATGAATAAGATGAGGCAAAGAATGTCGGCGAGCTACCGGGTTTGATCAGCGAAATGCAGATGCAAGTCCCAAGGTTTCTCGATAAATCAACCGAGCGCCGAGGGAGGAGATGAAGTTCAAAACGGTCTGGCGGTCGTTCGCCAGGCAGTGTTCGCCATTCTACATGATCTGACAATACCCAGAAGCATGGACGAGCAACAACCTTATTAGCAGCAGGCATATGCCTTGCGTGGGTGCAGCTCTAGGTTTGAGCGCACAGAACAAATTTACGGCATTTTCCACGACGCAGCGCCGGCCCCAAGTGCCTCCATGCCGCCAAAACGATGGCATTCTACATCAAGTTCGTCTGCTAGTGGCGAAGGAAGTCTGTTGTACTGGATATACCCCGACCCGCATGCCGCCTAGATACTTAGGGCTTATTCTCTTTGACTTGAACCATCTCGCAACTGATCGTTTTTGAACCGTAGCCCGAATCTTCCACCTTATATTGGCTCTGCCCGCAGTCTTCATACCCACCCAATGACATTCTTACCTGGTGAATATCTGAACCGTTGATGATCAGCCCAGCTACTGTGTTCGCATAGAGCGTGGGCCCTATCCAAATCGAAGCTCCAGTTGGATTAGACACAAAAGTCACACCATAGATGTCTGACGGTTTCAGGCCTAGACCGCTGTTGGCAAAGGCAACCGCAACATAATCAGAAAGCTGGGCTTGCAGACGACCATTATCAGGACCAACAAGGAAAAATCCTGTACTTGGCGGAGACTTTGGATTGTATTTTGCGATCACAGGGTTTTTTGAGGCCAAAGCAATGCCAACCCATTCGAAATCTTTGAACTCCACACTAACCGAATCTGACCCGATGGCAATTTTGCCACCGCCGTCCTTATCCTCGACAATCCAAAATTGCTTCGATTGAAGATCACTTCCTGTCAACGGCTTTTCAGCGTCGTAAAATCCTACAATTTGACCAATAAGTGAACCATCAGCGGCATAGGCAGGACGCGCGTCTGAAATCGTTATTCTACAGTTGAAAAACTTAGAAAGCGCATTAACGGCAGAACCGGGTTCGAAGGGAATGGGTTCTTTCAAAACTGCATTATCAATGTGCTTGTCAGTACAGGGCTGCTCTTGCGATGCCGCCGGCATCGCCCAGATCAAACACAACAGGTAAATACAGACCTTGACCGTGGTCATTTTTGCTGTCCTTCAATTTGGGCCGTTGCCGAGAGATTTGCGGGTTCTTCAGGGGGAGTGTCAGGTGCAGCCAAGGGAGCTTGTTGCTCCGGCGGAACGGTGGCCGCCTGCGTCGGCGTGGGCGTGCGAAGGACGATAGCTCGCACAACGATAAAGAAAGCGAAGACAGCGCTTAATGCCACCCATAATGCGTGGTTTCCGAACACCTCCCGATGCCACAGGATCGTGCTTCTAAGTGCTTGCTTATCTTTGAACTCGAACGCAGCATAAGAAAATGAACTTGCCCGCGTACCAAACGCGAAGAAAAACGAGACAAATGACGAAGCGATGAACGCAATGGCGCTAACGATGTCAATCATACGATGCAAATGGCTTTGAGTCATTGATAATGACACCCCGATCAATACAAACAACCCGATACTTATTGTTGTAAGCATCGATGTAATTTGGTCGATCATTGCCAGAATGTCTGAAATATCGACGGAACTTCCTGCGGAATTTAGTTCTGCCATGATTGGTGAGGGCGGCTGCCCAATGATGCCCGACCCCCAAAACATAACGACAACCAAAAGGAGCGCGAGAACAAAGGCAAACGCACCTGGAATTATGATCTCACGGCTCATCTCAAGACCTTTGTCTAATAGCTTGCGCTCATAGCTACCAGTACCAGATGTTAGGCAATCGAAATGTGCTTTATGAGAATTTGCTGCCGCGTCACCTAGCACTCAAATTAGCGCCGGCTAAGCGGATTTCCAATACGTGGGGCCGCTACGCTGCGCAAATACGTCGCCTTTCCGCAGCGGCGTAACCACACGGGCGCGGACCAACAGGACGCCGCAAATGCATAGTTTAACCGAGAACGCGTCGAATTGGCCGGGCGTTCCAATTGAGGCTGAAGTTGGGTTGCGGCCTCAGGACCGATTTCGGAACCCAAAAGGCTACCTGCTGGCACCCGATCTGGACACGTTTTACTGCAGTTTTCGTGTTTTGGCTCCAGCCGGCCCTGGCGTCTATTGCTGGCTCGTCGACGATGAGATCGTTTACGTCGGAAGAGCAAAGAGCCTCTACCATCGGTTAACGTTACAGTATGGGCGTGTTTCGCCGCGACATCCCTACAGCGGCGGCCAACTTCAGAAATGCCGTATCAACGCGCAAATTTGCGCCGCTGTTAGGGAAGGCAGAATAGTTACCGTGCAGTGGGAGGAGACCACGGATTACATCAGACGTGAACTTGAGCTGCTGTCTGAAGTTCGTCCTATTTGGAACCGACGTCTTTAAGAATGCCACCACCGCCATTCCATGTGTACGCAGTACGCTCTTTTCGCGCCTGCACACCATGCGCCACGCTGCGCATATACGTCGCTTTTCCGCAGCGGTGCAGCCACGCGGGCGCGCGACCCCTCCCCCATGCTAGCCGGAGACAAGGCCACGAGGTAACGTCACCACCGACACAGCGCCACAGTAGCTGATAAACCGTGGCGGCGGTGACGCGTGTGACGTCGGGCAGGCTGCTGGTGCCAGACCGTAGCGATATCTGTCGGCTTCGATGGGGTGCGCGTCCTTGCACCGTCAGACCTGGATGATGATCGCGTCCTTGGCATCGTTCGCAAGAAAGGTGCTTGGCTGCTTCGCAAGCAGGCGGCGTACCGCGAGCTTGGGGGACAGCCGGTTTCAAAGGAATTTGTGAGTGGCGAGACCTTTCACTATCTCGGCCGCCAGTATCGCTTGAAGCTCATCCCCGACGAAACCGCCATTGTGACCCGGATTGCCGCGAGAGGTTCAACGCTTGTTGCGCCGGTTCTGCCAAATGGACACGCATCCGTTCAGCGCGCTGCTGTCCGCAGCGGTCTTAGGCACTGGTATCGAGCCCATGCGATCCAGCATTTTCCTGCCCGCGCACGAATGATCGCAGAGACGCTTGGCATTCCGACACCGACCGTCAACGTAGTTGACCAGTCCAAGCGCTGGGGAAGTTGCGATGCGCGGGGACGCATCCGCCTGAACTGGCGCTTGGTCATGGCCCCGATGCCATTGGTCGACTACGTTATTGCTCATGAAGCTTGCCACGTTCTTGAGCACAATCATTCTCGGCAATTTTGGCGCTCGTTGGAAACGATCATGCCGGACTACACTGAGCGTTTGCGAAGATTGAACCGGCTTGGGCACCAATTTGTGTGGTGAATCTGCCAAGGTTCAAGGCTGCTGTTACGCCCGTAACCAGCTGGTAACCCTGATCTCGGTGGTGCTCTCCCCCACCATGCTTTCCGTCCCCCAGAAACGACGAAGGCCGCGGTGAAACCGCGGCCTTTTTCGTGGAGTAATTGGAGCGGGTGAAGCGATTCGAACGCTCGACCCCAACCTTGGCAAGGTTATAGACAGACTGCTCTACGGTATCCGACGATGTCCAGAAGCTCGGTAAGATATTGATCTACATTGACACTATCTTCAATCATTCGCTAGGGTACGCAAATATTCTCCCTCCCAGTGTTGACCAGGTGTTGACCAATCGGGAGCAAACTTAGGGGAAACAGGCCGGTGGCAAAACGTGTTGGCGTGGCTCTAACCAAGCGCATGGTGGACGCCGCTGAAAAAAGGGATAAGCGCTACTTTGTGTGGGACAGCGAGTTGGCCGGCTTTGGTCTGCGCGTTGAGGCCAGCGGCGCAAAAACTTTCATCGTCCGCTATCGCGCGGACGGCGGTGGCAGATCAGCCGCGCAGCGATTCGTGACCATCGGCCGATACGGCCCACTCACTCCAGAGCAGGCCCGGAAACAAGCGAGAGTTATCCTTGGAGGCGTCGCGACAGGCGAAGATCCCGCGGACGAACGCCGTGCTAAGCGCCGTGAAATGAAAATCAGTGACCTAGTCGATCGCTATGAGGGAGAGGGTTGCGTGATCCAACGCGGGAAGCGTCAAGGCCAATCCATGAAGCCTCTGACCAAGCAACTCACACTTGCCCGACTTCGCAATCACGTCGTCTCCCTGCTCGGGCACAGACGCGTCAGCGAATTGAATGCTGGCGACATCGAACGTTTCGTTCGTGATGTGACCGCAGGTAAAACGAGCCGGGACGAGAAGGTAGCTCCGCGCAAGCGCATCATTGTCCGTGGTGGTGAGGGCGCTGCTCGGAAAGTGGTCCGAGATCTATCGGCAGTCTTCAGCTTTGCTATCCGCAGCGAAATCGTCCAAAAGAACCCCTGTGAGACGGCCGCGGTGCGCAAGACCGACAATCAAAGAGTGCGCTTTCTCACGCTGGAGGAGGTTGCGCGGCTAGGTTCGGCGTTGGATCACCTTGAGGCCGACGGCGTGAACCCGAAGGCGGTCAACATAGCTCGCCTTTGGGCACTGACGGGCTGCCGACGCGAAGAAATCGCCGCCCTCAAATGGAGCGAGGTGAATTTGGTGGAAGGCCTCCTACAGCTCGATGACACCAAGACCGGCAAGTCCGTGCGGCCGCTTGGCGCCGCCGCAGTCGCGTTACTCGAAAGCCTCCCTGGAGAGGCGGACAACGATTTCGTGTTCCCTGCCGAGCGAGGCGACAGCTATTTTCAGGGCACCAAGCGCATATGGGCCAAGGCTATTAAGAAAGCCGATCTCCCCGGCGTAACCCCACATACGCTGAGGCATACGATTGGGTCCACAGCGATCTCAACCGGTGAAGCGTTGGCGCTGACGGGCGCAATTCTGGGTCACTCCAATCCGCGCTCGACGGCAATCTACGCTCATGTGCAGAACGATCCGTCCCGCCGAGCAGCCAATCGCGTCACGAAGAAGATCGCTGCTGCGCTCACAGGCAAGCAGTCTTCAATCGGCCAACGGACTCCCAAGTCGAAGACACAGCCAACCGACTTGCACAGGCTGGTTGCCAAGATCATTGATCGTTTAACGGCTGAGGGCATCGACGAGGCGCGGGTGCAGTCGATCATCGCAGACGCGATGGCGACTAGAGCGAAAGCGTGAGGCACTTTGCTGGCCAAGCCCTTGCAAATCTCGTCGACCTTCGCCAGTCAAATTCAGAACGGTCACCGTCTCGGGCTACACTTATGTTCTGTGGAGTCCTCTTGTTCTGTGGAGTTCTCTTGATGTTCAGCGATACGGCCCCGTTGACCTCCTAGCTGAGGCCGAACCTTCACATCTATACCTCTACCGCCAAAAAACCGGTCTAGGCCTTGGCGCCAACCCGCCTTGACCTTGACCGGCTCCGCCGTAAACCCACATGCAATGAAGCCACCCGGCGAATTGTCCGGGAGGCAGGGGGAGAGGGGAGCCTTACCGTCTAAGCCAGAAGAGCGGCCTCGTCCGGCAGTGGGCGCGCCGCGGTACGCGGCCGATCCAGCCGCCGACCAGCGCTACGAGAGCGCCTACCTGTTCGGCGCCATCTGCCCCGCGCGCGGAACAGCGGCCGCACCGGCGTTGCCCTTCGCCGACACCGACGCCATGCAGCGTCACGTCGACGAGATCGCCTTGAACGTCGCCAGGGGCGCCCACGCGGTGCGGCTTCTGGACCGCGCCAGATGGCACGCATCGCGAAAGCTCATCGCAAAGCCAACGACGATCAGGTCAATCGGAATGCGCACCTGTGCGCATGAGGATCACTCGTGAGGGCCGTTGGTATTATGGAGCCGAAGGTCGCTATCCTTAAGGGCGGCTATGGCAGGCGTGACCCGCTGCGTAGAAGCGCAGATTTAGGTATGCAGTGCCTTCGGCCTAATCCCAGCTGCTGCGGCCCAGGCTCAACCACATTGCCATCCAAATTCCGGCCGTTCCGTGTTAATGACCATGGAATGGGTGCACCGGGTTTTCGCGTATTTGCTGGTAGTGGGATCAGAACTTCGGCAGTGCCGCCGCCTTTGAAACAACCTCAGATGCAAACCGCTCGAAAAACTCACCGGCAAGCTTTTTAGATGTGGAATCAATTAGCCTTGATCCCAATTGCGCTAATTTGCCGCCAATGTCGGCCTTCGCCGTATAAATTAACATAGTGCCGCCTTCGGTATCCTTGAGATAAACATCAGCGCCGCCCTTTGCAAATCCTGCAACGCCGCCTTGACCTTCCCCCACTATACAATAACCCTCCATCGGAACGATATTGCTAAACGTAACCTTGCCCGAAAACGTTGCCTTGATTGGTCCAATTTTAAGTACAGATTTCGCTAACAAGGAGTAGTCTTCCTGCTTTTCAAGAAAAGTGCAGCCTGGTATGCAATCTTTCAAAATAACAATATCGTTCAAAGCATTCCAGACAACCTCTCGGGGAGCTGGGATAAGTTGTTCTCCGGTCATTTCCATTTCATTTACCTCAAATCATATTTAAATAGTTATTTATCGCGTTTCGTTTTCCGTAGACTGAGCTATCAATTGCCAAATTGCACAGGGGGTCAGTGGTAGGCGGGTTGGTTGAATGCCAAAAGACGACAACGCGTCCGCTACGGCATTTCCGATTACGGCTGCAACCGGCGCGATTGCATCTTCACCGACGCCCTTCACGCCCATGGGATTGCGTTCGGTACGGGTCAGATCAAGAGAAACAGCTCGTATGTTCGGATAGTCTGTCGAAGTTGGCAGCAGGTAGTCTGCCAGGGATCCAGTGAGGAACTGTGCATTTTCGTCGTAAGATAATTGTTCCAGAAAGACCCCTCCGAGACCTTGCACAATGGCTCCAATTTTCTGGCCATGGACAAGAAGTGGATTGATCATCTTTCCAACATCCTCAACGGCGACGTATTCGACGACCTCGACGTGTCCCGTTCGCGCATCTACTGCCACATGTGCTGCATGTGTGCCGTACCCATATGGCTTTTGCTTTGTGCCGAAAGTACCCTCGGCCTCTGCAATCTTCGGGAGCAGCCTGGCCAAATCTATTAGGGAAATCGGATCCTTGGCTGGGGCCGTAAAAATCTCATTTCGGTATTGAACGCTGTCAGCAGGGCACCCAAAGAACGCTGCAGCTTCAGCCTTCAACAATGATTTGAGCCTTGTCGCTGCATCCGTAAGTGCATTTCCACCCATGATTATCGAGCGCGAATGGAATGATCCAAACCCTTCATCCAGTAAGGTTGTGGACCCGTGATGTATACTCACACTCTCGATTGGCACTTCCATTGCATCGGCGCAGATCTGCGAGAAACCGGTTTCTATTCCTTGGCCAAGGGCAGACGAACCTATGAAAACAGATATGCGGCCACTTGTTTCGAGTCGAATTCGACAGTTTTCCTTTGGCCCCGCGCCGCTGCTGTCGATGAAACTGCCGAACCCTATCCCGTGATATCGTCCATCGACCTGTCTGCCCCGTAAGGCCTTCTTATCTTCCCATCCTATCTCTGACACGCATCGCCGAAGTACGGCGAGATGGTCGCCATGGTCGTACGAAGCATCCTGCTCGTAGGGGACCAGCTTTCCCGTCGAGTATGGCAGTTGATTCGGTCGCAACAAATTCCGAAGCCGGAAAGAGATTGGATCGATTCCCAAATCTCGTGCTGCGATATCAAACAGCCGTTCTCGCGCGAAACAGGACTCGAAACGGCCGGGACCTCGGTAGCTACCCGACGGTGTCTTGTTGGTCACTACCGAAAGAACATCAATGCTCAACGCGGGAATGTCATAGGGGCCAGGCATAAACTGGGCAGCTCGAGATGCGAGGATCCCGCCGGTTGTCCCTACATAGGCCCCTAGATCAGCAACGACTTGCCCTCGGAGACCGAGCACCTTGCCTTGTGCGTTACAGGCGACTTCGAGCTCACATTCAAGCTCACGTGAATGGTTCGTCGCCATCAAATGTTCGCGCCTATCCTCGGACCATTTTATGGGCCTTTGTAGGTGACGTGCCGTGAAGGGTATCAAAAAGTCTTCTGGGTAGAATTCGCCGCGAACGCCGAAACCACCACCGACGTCTAGCTCGATCAGATCCACGCTCTTTTCGGGAAGTCCCAGCATTCCGGCGAGAACATGACGATTGAAGAACGGCACCTTTGCCGCGCCCCAAACCGACATGTGTCCGTTACTTTCATCCCATTCCGCGACAAGGCCGCGCATCTCCATGGGAACTGCAGTATGTCGTTGTACGTAGAACGTTTCCTTTCGTTTGTAGGCTGCATCGGCAAAAATGTCGGCGGCGTCGCCGCGGCTAATATTGTATTGGAATGTGACGTTTGTGCCCAATTCATCGTGCATCAACGCCTGGGCACGAAGACTGTCTTGTGACGATGCAATCGGCGACAACTCGTCAATCTCGATCTGGATCAGTTCTGCCGCGTCTTCAGCGACAGCCTGGCTCTCGGCAACGACCACCGCAATTGGTTCGCCCACATACCGAACTCTATCTTTGGCGATAACCGGTTGTTTAAAGGGGGTCGCCTCTTCAAACGCAGCGATGCGGAAAGGAATGCGAGGAATTTCGGATCCGATGTCCTTGGCGCTCAAGACTGCATGCACGCCATCAAGTTCTAGGGCAGCGGAGGCATCTACAGACAACAGCCGTCCGTGCGCAATATGGCTGCGTATGATCACGGCAAAGGCCATGTTCGGCCTGTGAAAATCATCGACAAAGGTGCCGTTCCCTGTCAGCAGGCGGAAGTCTTCGACACGTGGCAGCGGCTGGCCGACATACCGGCTATTCTTCAATTGCATAGCGATCTCGGCTGGCTGCAGACAAGCGGTCTCGTGCATTTGCGATGGCCGTCACGATTGGAATGTACCCGGTACAACGACAAATATGTCCAGAGAGGACCTCACGAATCCGATCGTTGCTGGCCTCGGGCTCAGTATTCAAGAGCGCCTGCGCACTCATGAGGATGCCTGGAGTGCAAAATCCGCATTGTAGGGCGTGATTGGTCCGGAATTCTTCCTGGACAACCGAAAGGCAGTTGTCCTCTGCCAAGCTCTCGACGGTTTCGACATGCCGATTTTCAGCTTGCACTGCGAGTATCAGACACGACCGAACGGCTTCGCCATCCATCATCACGGTGCATGCTCCGCAGACGCCGTGTTCGCAACCGATATGGGTGCCGGTAAACGAAAGATCATGGCGGAGGCAGTCAGCGAGACTCCTACGCGGTTCGACGGACACGCAAACGTCTCTTCCGTTGACGTTCAGGGTGACGTCAATTGACTGCGTCAACGGACTTCTCCTCGCTTGCAAAAGGCATCGTTAAGAGCACGTTCAACAAGGACTCCCAAAAGTGCGCGTCGATAATCCGATGAGGCCTGGAGGTCCGACGGGGGATCGATCGTGTCTAATTTGGAAGCCGCATCGCCAACCGCTGCAAACGTGGTGGGATCCGGCAACGCCCCATCCAACATCGTTTGCACAGGCGCGAGAGTGACCGGACGATCATCTATCCCAAATGCCACAACTCGTGGCGCGTCGATTCGGCCATCCTTGAGCTCAAAATGCAGCGCAACACCGGAAATCGCAAAATCTCCGCTGCGTCGAGCAAACTCCTTGAAGGACCAGCACCTGTTTTTGGGCCAACTCGGAAGATGGACAGCGGTAATCATCTCGTCTTCCATCAGGTCGGTCGTCAGCATTCCGTGAAAAAAATCGTCGGCAGGGATTAGTCTTGACCCTTTGATTCCTTGGACTTGGATCTGGCCCTCGTGAATGAGGATGAGGGCGGGGAATTCGGCCGCAGGATCCGCGTGTGCCAAGCTGCCCCCAATCGTTCCGCGGTTACGAATTTGATAATGGGCAATGTGCTCCACGCCGGCGACCAACAAAGGGTAGCTACGACGAAGTTTGAGATCCCTCTCGATGTCGACCCAGCGTAATCTGCTCCCCATGGTAAGGCCGCGCTCGCTGAATTTTGCGGCGGTCAAATCTGGTATGTCACAAATATCGATCAATGCAGCCGGAGCCAGAAGGCGAAAGGCCAGCATCGGCAAAAGGCTTTGCCCACCGGCGATGATCTTGGCTTCACCGCGGTAAGCCTCAAGCAGCTTTACAGCAGATTGTATCGTATCGGGCCGGTGATACTGAAACGGGGCAGGCTTCACTCTTTTGACCTTTCGAAGGTCGCGTCCGGTTAACGCCCGCGCTTACGTCGCTAAGCATCAACTTAACACGAAAGCGGTCAGCTCAGGAGCCTTTGCCAAGACCTTGGCATTGGGCCTCCTGAGCCCAGCGACGCTTCGCTACTTTTGCAGCAGTGCGTTGGTATAGAATGCGGAAAGAGGTTTCTGTGCAGCCGGGCTTCCCTCATCAAGGAGCTTCAGGGCGTCGACAATCGACTTCTCGTCGACCCAGCCGACTGGGTTTTCGCCGGAGGCGGGAATGGAAGCAGACGTTTCATCAATCTGCTTGAGAACAACCTCGTCAGCAGGACCATTCGGCCAAACCGCCTTCAACGCAGCCACGGCGGCGTGGGGATCGGTTCGCGTGTCTTTGATTGCGGTTGCGGTCGACGAAAGGAATTTCTTGAGAAGATCCGATTTCTTGGAGATCCCGTCGTCGCTTGCCACTACCGCCATGCCCGGAACTATCAGGCCATACTTAACCTGGTCCAGGACCGAGTATGACGTGCCAGTTTTTGCTTCCAGGATGGGGAGATCGTTGGTCTTATATGCTGCAATAACGTCGATCTGGTTGCTCAGGAACTGAGAGACACGCGCCTGGACGTCGATCTGCACCTTCTTGATTTTGCTACAATCAACGTTGTTAATTTCGCAAAAAACCCCGAGGTAGGTCGTTCCCGTTTCACCCACGGGGGCGGCAATTGTCTTGCCCTCAAGGTCCTTGGGGGAATTGAGCGGACGATCTGGGTGCGATACTAAAACAGTTGGAGCGGCAGGCTGGTAAAGGGCTACGATCTTGATCGGCATGCCCTTCTGAATCGCGGAAATTGCAAATATGCCCGGAAGGACAGCTAGGTCGTCCTGGCCTTGAAGAAGCGATCCGAGTGCTGCCTGGGAGCTCGCACCTTCGCCAAAGCTGGTCGAAAGACCGGCTTGAGAATATACGCCTTTTTCCTGGCCCAGATAGAAGAAGCCGTATTCGCCCTTCAGTTTGTAGCTGAAGCGGATGTTCACCTCGTCGGCCGCGAAAGATTGGCCTGAACTGAACATGGCATTGAGCCCAATGATTCCGACCGCAATGCGATTGATTAGTCGAGTGCCTTTCGACATGTCACCTACTCCCCTTTGATATTCCCAACCGTGAATTGTCTGTTGCAGTTCCTAGAACAGGGTTGCCGTTATGATTTTGATCCCTATTCTTGATCTCAGTATGTGATCACACTTTGGGCATGTCAAGAGAGAATGCTTCCCCATGGTCAGCATCACATGCCCCGCTCTATCGGGAAGCGCATCAACAACAAGATTGGGACATCCGTGGAGTGAACCCTCGGCCTGGACCACGGGGACACGGAAGAACTGATACGCTCTGTGGGCCTCAATCGGTGAAGGCTCATGAAGTCTCGAGGACCATATCGACGGCACTCAACGCCGTTCAAGCTGCAGCTTTGCCACGACATCCGAAACGGCGTCACCGGGCGACGTGATGCGCAACGCACGTACGGCGTCTCGGCGAACCTCATCCAGTTGTGGCTGACACGTAGCTGGCCGGCCTTGCGTTCCAGTGCCGCAATCTGCGCCTCGTACTCAGCGATGACGCTTGCCTCGGCCTCTTCCTCATCAAGCTCGCCGCGATCGAACTGATGGAGCTGGACCTGGTGGAGCGCACCCCGTTTTGACCGGACATTCGGCATAGCCGATAAGGCATAGGCATACGCCTATGAGTACGACTATGTCCAAAGCCTCTGATACCCCGTTCAGCCAGGTCGAAGTCATCACCTCAGTGGAGCGCCGCCGCCGCTGGTCGGTGGCCGAGAAGGTCAGGCTGGTTGAAGAAGCCATGCAGCCTGGCATGAGCGTTTCCTATGTTGCCCGGCGTGCGGGCATTTCTCCCTCCCAGCTCTTTGCCTGGAAGCGCCCATGCTCGAAGGCGGTCATGCCGCTGTGGAAGCTGATGAAGATGTGGTGGCTGCCTCCAGGGTTCGCGAATTGGAGAAGCGCGTCCGCGATCTCGAGCGGATGCTCGGCCGCAAAACCATGGAGAACGAAATCCTCAAGGAAGCCATCGAGGTCGCTCGCCCAAAAAAACACACCTTGCCCTTGGTGTCCTGGAACGATCCCGAGGACGGTTCCCGATGAGCGCCGTTGCCAGAACCTGGGCATCGCCCGTTCCAACCTGATCGAGCGCGCGGCTTCGCCCGTTGTCCCGCGTGGTCCCTATCGCAAGCCTGGGGATGCCGAGCTTCTGTCCGAGATCAGACCGATCATCGACAAGCGCCCAACCTATGGCTATCGCCGCGTCACCGCACTGATCAACCGGCAACGTCGGCTCAATAGCAAGCCGAAGGTCAACGCCAAGCGGGTGTTGCGGGTCATGCGCCAACATCACCTGACGCTGCAACGCTATACGGCCCAACGTCCGGGCCGGACCCATGACGGCGTCGTCGTGGCCTTGCGTTCCAACGTACGCTGGTACTCGGATCATCTGGAAATCCGCGCTCGCAATGGCCAGGTGGTCAGGGTGCTCTTTGTCATCGATGCCTGCGACCGTGAAATCATTGGCTGGTCGGCGGTGGCCAATGCCGGGATCTCCGCCGAAATGGTGTGCGATTTGATGATTACATCGGTCGAGCGTCGCTTCGGCAGCACCAGAACTGCGCATCGAGTGGAATGGCTTTCCGATAATGGCAGTGCCTATATCGCGCGTCAGACGGCTCAAACAGCTGCTGCCCTCGGGCTGACCCTGCTCTTTACCCCAGTCCGCAGTCCACAGAGCAACGGCATGTCCGAGGCCTTCGTCAAAACCCTCAAACGCGATTATGCATCGACCCACATTCTACCCGACACGGACACCATCCTGGCCTTGCTGCCAGATTGGTTCGAAGACTACTGTGAAGCCCACCCGCACTCAGGACTGAACTTCAAATCACCGCGCGAGTTCATCCGCCTCAGTGCTTAAACCCAACCGCCGACTGTCCGGCGAAACGGGGTCCACTCCACCTGGTTAAAAAAACACCGCGCCAGCCGATCGCCGGCGGCAACGAGTAATCCTCCATCGTCACCGGCCCGCGGCCTGCTCCGTCAGACGGGGGTGCAAAGTGATCGACCTCCCGAGGAGCACGTTCTACTACCAATCCAAGGCACCGACTTTAAAGCTCGACGACGCCGAGTTCGCTGCTCTTATCGAGGACATCCAGGAGGAGTTGCCCTGTTATGGATATCGCCGTGTAACGCATGAGCTTCACCGACGGGTCGGCGAATGCTCCAGCGACAGCCACCAAGCTCCAGTTGTTGGTGTGGAAGGTGGATAGCAGTGGCTAAGTGGAACAGCTCCTGCCAAGCAGAACACGGCCTGAGACTTGCCCGCTTTCGGTTGTACTGATTTAGGTTTTCCCTACTGGCTGCGGAACTTCGTCCAGCAATCTCCTCGACCACTCAAACCTCGTCCATTCCCATTCTTCACGCGGCTCGATTGCAACCAGGGTTTCGGGTTCGCAAACGGGGGCACAAGGCCAACCTGGGAGCGCTGCCAACCATCTGTCGTCATAGACCGTGTTGGCATGACGATGTCCTTCGTCGGGCATGATGACCGCGACGACTGAATCCGGATTGGTTCGGCCGATCCATTCGCCGACGAGAGCCGCAGCTCCGCTCGTCGGCCCCATGAAAATCCCTTGGTTGCGAAAGAGCGAATGGGCGGAATGATAGGCGGCAAAGGCACCAACCCAGTGGACTTCGTCGACCAGATGATGCCGGACATTTGCCGGAAGGACGCTATTGCCTAGCCCGCGCAGCATTCGCTTGCCCAAGGGCTGCCCGAAAAGCACGCTACGATGGGTGTCGACAGCGGCAATCTTCAGATGCGGATAAACCTGGCGCAGGAAAGTGCCGGTCCCGCACAGCGAGCCGCCGGTGCCAATGCAACCGACAAGCCAATCAACCTGGCCCATCGAACGAACGAACAGTTCGGCGAGGCGGGCATAGGATTGCCAGTTACCCGGACTGTCGTACTGGCGTGTCCAGAAAGTGTGCGGCTCATTCTCCATAACCGCCCTGAGATGCGCCAATCTTCCAGTCTGGTTCCCGTCGCCCCGCTCGTCCGCAAGTGCGACGACCTTTGCACCCAATCGTTCCAGCCTTTCCTGATAAGCTTGGTCGATCAAGGTGGCCGCGGTCACCAAAGTGAGATGGAATCCACGCGCTGCAGCTAGGAGGGCTACGGCCATACCGAACGTGCCCGAGGTTGTCTCGACAATGTGGGCGCCGGCCTTCAGCTCTCCCGACTTCTCGGCCTGATCGAGGATGAAGCGAGCTGGCATCAGCTTCATCAAGGGGAACGCCGCCGCAACGACGTTTGGGCCGAGCCGAGCAAGACGCGGTGTTTCCAGCGCCCTGAAATAGTCCACGTCAAAGGACATGAGTGCCCTCCTCCACGTTGATTGGGAAGATGCCGATGTCCTGGAATCCGCGGTTCTCCAATGCTGAGATGATCGTATGAATACTCTCGCGACTGGCTGATTGGGCATCGAGCATAAGCCCGAAAAGGGATCCGCTATGCGCCACCTGGATCCCGCAAGCATGATGGTGAGCTGCGATATCGACGACGACGTCGAAATATGGCTTGGGGAGGTGTCGCTGGCTGATACGAGCACTCATTGTCGCCGCCTGGCCAAGCAGGTGCGCATTCTGATAGCGGACGGAGCGTGCAACCATTCCTCGAAGAACGCGGAAGAGCTGGATTTCCTCGGGACTGTACCGTGCCGGAACCAGTTCGAGCGTATCGACCCCAGCAGTAGCGTCTCCCTTGAAACCCACGAGGACAAATGGCGGCAACGAACCGCCGAAGTGCTCCAGGACAACTCCTTCCCGTTGCGCGAAGAGAAGGGCTTCAGTTTCAAACGCGATTGCATCCGACGCGGTTTCGGCAGCGACCGCCAAGCGGCTACTGACGCCAGGCACCAGTCTCGTACCCACGGCCGCCGCTACCGCGCGGATGGACGCAATCACATCGGCGGTGGACGAGCCGTAGCCATGCCCCATCGGGATATCGCTTTGAATAGTGAGGCGGCCACCCAGTTCTGGATACCCCAGGTGCTCCGCCGCCAATTTCGCTGCGCGTAACGCCTTGACTCGGCCTCGTGGCTCGACGCTGAGATGCCCACCCTCCTCAAGCACAAGATTTGCCGTGGATCGGAGTCTGTCCAAAGGAAGTGTTACCAGACCACGGTGGAGGCAACCTCGATCATCCTCGAACACCCCTTGAAGAAGCTCGCCGTGATGCGCGATCGCATGCCCATCGGCCAGCGTTCCCAGCCCCAATCGGCGATCGACGGCGGCGTCTGCCATAGCCCTGTCTCCGAACAACCACACTCTGTTCGAATGATGGGACTGCTGCTCCGGTACGTCACTTCCAGGATACTGGTATTGACTTTGAAAACTGCGGCCTTACGCCGGGACTCTCAGTTGGCCTTGCTGATGCCAGGCTGACCATTCGTCGGAGGCGATCAGTCCCGGTTCCTCCTACGTGGCGCTATGCTGAACCTCCTTAGGTCGCCTTGCTAACCGATCGAAGTGGCCGCGAATTTGCTCCGACATCATCCCGGCATTGTTGTCCTATCAGACGTGCCAATGTCTTCGCTTTATGCGCTGCTTCCTTTTGCGCCGGCACTGTACAGCCGTACCGGCCGTTGGTCCTCCAATCCGCGACGCTTCGCGGACTGGGATGTCCGTCCGTTTAGGGCCTGAAGCGGTCCGTCCGCTTTCGGGAAAGAACGGCGACAAGCGGCCGATCCGTCGACGAAGGTGTACGAGCTCACCCAACAATTCACGGCCAAAAGGAAAGGCTGAGTAGTCTTGCTCCTCCGTTCCAAGATGCAGGTGTCATGCCTGAGTTCTACGCGTCGATTTTCCCGCACCCGTTCCCGAGCGGTTTGGCGATCCTGTGTCGGATGAAGGAGAGCCGCGACAGCAAGTCCCTAGTGCCCGCCGGCCTTGCTAATGGGCAAATGGTGGAGGGGCTAGCGGTCAGTCTGCAAAGCTCAACCCTAGCTGTAAACAAACGCACGCTCCATTCATCGGCTTAACTGCCTGAGTGGGTCTTCGCGGCGATTCGGCCCTAAGCATATGTTTTAGCGCAAAAAATTCGTACGCGATTGCGCGCCCAAGCGCGGTTGTACCCGCAATTCACAGTCTGGCTAACATATTGATATATATGAATAAACTGGCATATTTGGACCGAAACCAGAACAAAGCGCCTGTGAACACGCGGTATGTGTCCTTGACCACACCGACCACTGCAATGAAACTTCTGATTGATAGGTGATTTGAAAGAAGCCGCCGCGGTTTCGCCTCCAGCGACGGCCTCTCAAAATCACATCCTGCAGATCGGTTTCCAAGGTGCAGGACGAGGCTCTTGTCAAGCTCGGACAGAGTGTCCGGTGCGGCGCCGTCGGTCAAGCCTTGGGGTAGCTTTGTCTTCGAAAGGAAGACCCCAAATGACCAAAATGCAACACCCCAGCAGGTCACTCACCTTCGATGACGCCGTCGAAATCTGGCGGCTTCATATAAACGGTTGGTTTCAGCATCGAATCGCCGCCAAGTTCGACGTGAACCCTGGTCGTGTCAACGAAGTGCTGAAGCAACGAATGCATAAAGGCAGTTGCGAGCTAGCCAAGAATGGAGGGGCCCTTTGATGGCGTCCAGGACGTTCCCTTCATTCTGGATGTACAAGGATGTGAAAGGTGAGTGGCGGTGGACATACCACGCGGTAAACGGCGAAGCGATCGCTGTCTCAAGCGAGTCCTATGTCCGGCGCGCCGATTGCAGACGAGGCATTGATCTGGTCAGCTCTTCGGCTGGCCATACGGTCTGGTTCCCCAAGCATCTTATGAACGCTACCTGAGGTAAATCTCCACGCGCCAGCCTGCTAGGCTGACTAATGGACCTTGCAGCATCGCTATATCACCGGCGGCTAGATTTAGTCGCCGGTGATGTCTGACGGAGTTCCCCGAATGGAAATCGATAAGATCGACAAGGACGAGTTGGAACCGGACGGCAAGAAGAAGGCCGCCCGTGCTGCAATAAACGCGATAGCGGGAGCCATTCCTTTCGTCGGAGGGCTGATACAAGCGGGCGCTGGATACTGGTCTGAGCAGGAGCAAGAAAATGTAACAAATATTCTCAGGCAATGGATTCAGATGCTTGAGGATGAATTGAGAGAGAAAGGTAAGACGATCGCCGAGATCGTTGCGCGATTGGACATGCATGACGGAGAAGTCAAGCAGCGCATAGAATCGCCAGAATACCAATCATTGCTGAAAAAGGCGTTCCGAAACTGGTCTTCGATCGATACCGAATATAAGCGTCAAAGAATCCGAAATATTCTGGCAAATGCAGCAGCCGCGAAAACAACGTCAGATGACGTTGTCCGTCTGTTTATCGATTGGATCAACCTCTATTCGGATTTCCATTTTGAAGTGATCGGTGAGATTTATCGCAACCCAGGAGTAACCCGCGGGGAAATGTGGGACAATCTGGGTAGGCCCCAGGTGCGTGAAGACTCGGCCGAAGCGGATCTGTTCAAAATGCTGATCCGCGACCTCAGCACCGGCGGAGTCATCAGGCAACACAAAGAGACTGATGGCAGGGGCAATTTCCTACTGAAGAGGCCAGCACGTCGTGCACCTCAGGGGCAGGTGCAACGCACGGCGAAGTCTGCCTTCGACGAGGTTGAGCCATACGAACTCACAGATCTAGGACAGCAGTTCGTACATTACGCGATGAACGAGATAACGGCAAAGATAGAATTTCAAGAGTTCAGCTAACTCAATAAGCCATCACCCGACTGGAGGCGTCGGAACGCAGGTCTTATTCCAATGATCATGTAACCTCGGCGCGGTCAGCGAGCGGCTGCGCAGCATTTTGACCTCGTCGTCGATGATTGGGAATTCCTTGAGCTTGCCGCCCGGCTGCGCGGCGAGCAACTGCGCGTATCCCGACAGATCGCCGATATGCTCGTCGGTCGAGACGCCGGGCGCCTCGAACTTCAAGATGTCGCGGAGCACTCCTTGCTGATTATGGCGATGTCGAGGCCGGAAGCCGACCGTCCGCCGGCAAGGCAACTGGCGCGAAAGGCGGACATCGAGACGTTGCGAGCGGCCCCAAACATTACCTTGCCTTCAGCATCGCATCCGAGGCACGAAACCACGACACATAGCCGCTCAATCGGCTTTCAAACGGACCCTGTCTGCGTTCCACTCATCGAGCAATCTGCCTGAATTCTCATGCGGACAATAGCGAAGCAGCATTCACTCAGGCAGTACCGGCGACGGCGTTCTCGCCTAAGACCGATCTTTAATGACGACCAGTGACCCTATCGGCCCGACCTCGGATCGCACCCGTTCGATAACCCGCTGGCGACCATCGATGGGAGCCGAGATCAGCTCACTGACGTAGCTCGGAGGTTCTGACCGCAGCGCCGGAAAATCGACATGGACCCGCTCGACGCCGCCGCGGTCTGCCAAATACCGGACAACGCCCTGCGCCCGACTCGGAAGCGATGGATTTCCCGATTGCCCGCTGAGGCCTCTGCAGCACACCAAGCATCGAAGTGGGACGCACGCTGGGCCAAGCGTCGAAATTCCAACGCCACCTTGTTTGATGAGCGGCTTCACCGCCGCGGCATACGCTACCGTGCAGCCCAACTGCTCGAGCTGAGGGACGGTTGACAAGCAATTCCACGTCAGCTTTGGAAAAGTCAGCAGCGTATGATTGTAGAAGAAATACAGGGCGGGAATGCCCTTGAGATCGGCTTGATCAAGCAAGATATCGATCTGCGGTCGGCCTCGAACCTTGTGCTTGATTGATGAGTAGAGGTTGGCTTTCAGCTTGAGGATTTTCGCCTGAATGAGCAATCCAGTCCATTGCCGACCATCCGTGAGCCACCATTCCCAATCCGCGCCGGTGATAGATTCCTCGGGCTTCGTGAACTGAAACGTCGCCACCTCTGCAGGGTGAGCTGCTTGTATGTCCAGCAGGAAATTGTCCGTAACAGTCTCTTCTCCACGCTTGATTCCAAGTGAGCGCGCTGATCCAAGCTCGGTCCATATTTTCTGCGCCATCGTGACGAACGTGTTGCAGAGCGGGTCCGAGTGAAAAAGTCCATTTGCGGTTATCGTGGCTGTGCTTGTCATAGCTTGCTGAATTCCCCCCGGTCACGCTCGACCTCGGGCGTAGAGACAATGTTTGGCTAAACTACCCGCGTTTCGCGAAGGCCAAAACCCGACCGCTGAAATGGAGTTGTTCGCGGCGTGATCCGATCGCCGATGGCGATGCAATACTTGTGCGACATAGTTCCCTCTTCTGAAATGCTGATTGCCGAAGATGTGGATTGCCTTATCAAGGTACAAATGGCCGGACCACCGGTGTCCAAGCATACGCAGCCGGAACCAAGCAGCAATGCAGGCCTGATATACTGCGCAGGATTTTCTGCATGGGCGACAGAGGGAAGACTTAAGGCGCATGACCCTGATCCGTGTTCTGGAAATCGAGAACTTCCGCGCGATCAAGAAGCTCCGGTGGCTGCCGGGAGCAGGAATGAATTGCCTGATTGGACCGGGCGACAGCGGCAAGTCCACGATCCTAGACGCCATCGATCTATGCCTTGGCGCGCGGCGATCGTTGTCCTTCACGGATGCCGACTTCCATGCAATCGATTTCTATCAGCCGATCCGCATTGCTATTACACTTGGTGCCCTCGATGATCCGCTCAAAAACATCGACGCCTATGGCGACTTCCTAGTCGGATTCGACGCCGGCACCGGTCTTGTCGAGCCCGAGCCGGGAACGGGGATCGAAACGGCGCTGACACTACAACTCACCGTACGGAGCGATCTCGAGCCGGAATGGACGCTTGTATCGCCCCGTGCCCAGGCAGCGGGACGCACCCGCAATCTCGCCTGGGCCGACCGCACGCGAATTTCGCCCGCCCGTCTAGGCGTAACCAGCGGCAGCCACCTGACGTGGCGCCGTGGCTCCGTGTTGAGCAAGCTCACCGAGGGCAAGGCGGATACGTCGGGCGAGTTGACGCGACTAGCCCGCGAGATTCGGGACGCGTTCGACCAGAAAGAACTCAAGGAACTTGATGGCTCGTTGATGCTCGTCACGGCCGCCGCCACTGAGATGGGTGTTCCAGTCGGCGCGGCCGTACAGGCTCTCATCGACGCCGGCTCGGTCAGCTTCACAGGGGGCACTATCTCGCTTCACGACGAGGACGGCATACCATTGAGGTCACTCGGCCTGGGCTCGTCGCGTTTGCTGATCGCGGCCTTGCAGCGGAAAGCTGCGGACAAGGCGACGACCTTTCTGATCGACGAACTCGAATACGGCCTGGAGCCGCACCGCATCATCCGCTTGCTCGGAGCGCTCGGAGCCAAAGAGGACGTGCCGCCGTTGCAGGTCTTTGCGACGAGCCACTCTCCGACGACCGTCACAGAACTGGGCGCTCATCAACTGCAGATCGTTCGAAACAAGGGCGGAGAGCACATTGTCACGCGTGCCAGCGACGCGGGCGACGTGCAGGGTACGATCCGGGCGCACGCCCATGCCCTGCTCGCCACCTCGATCGTCGTGTGTGAAGGCGGCAGTGAGATCGGCCTTATGCGCGGCCTTGACCAGCACTTTACGAGTGGGGGCGCAAGGTCGCTGGCGGCCTGCGGAGCCACTCTCGTCAATGGCAATGGCGATGAAACCTTCAGCCGCTCCAATGCGCTGCAGGCTCTCGGCTATCGGGTGGCCATTCTGCGGGACAGCGACAAGCCCGCGCCGCCGGCTGCGGAAGCGACGTTCCTGGCGGGCGGCGGCCAGGTCTTTGCGTGGGGTGGCGGACGGGCGCTGGAGCAGGAACTCTTTGCCGCACTCCCGGACGGACCGGCAGGCAAGCTCTTGGAGCTTGCCATCGAGGTGAAGGACCGCGCGCTAGTGGAGGCGCATGTCAGGACCATCTCGAACGGAACGACGTCGCTGAACGATCTTGAGATGGAAGTGCTGCTTGACGGCCTCAACCTCGACAGCCGCACGGTTCTCGGCGACGCGGCCGCACGCTTTGGCTGGCTTAAAACCATCACGACCATGGAAACAGCGGGGCGGACCATTGTCGGGCCGGCCTACGACGACACCGATGACAGCCTGACCGGGGTCATGGACGGCGTCTTGGATTGGGTTGCAGATGGCGCCCGCTGAAATCGATCTCCGAGGGATATACCGTGGACTGGTGATCGCACCGGCCGGCTGCGGCAAGACGCAGCTTATTGTCGATGCTTTGGCGCGGCATGACGCGGCAAAGCCAGTGCTGGTACTGACCCATACCAATGCGGGCGTAGCCGCGCTGCGCGGCCGCCTGGAAAAGATGGGGGTGGGGCCGGCTGCATATCGAGCTGCGACGCTGGACGGCTTTGCAATCCGGCTCATCTCGACATTTCCGCAGCGCGCGGGACACGATCCCAGGATCGTCAGTGGCGCCCGCCCGAACTACGACGCCATCCGAAATGCCGCTGCCCGCTTGGTAGCGGCGGGGCATTTACACGACGTGTTAGCCGCGAGTTACGAACGGGTGTTCGTGGACGAGTATCAGGATTGTTCGATCCGCCAGCACGCCTTCGTGACCTGGCTCGCTCAAGCCCTGCCGACGGCTGTCGTCGGTGACCCGTTTCAATCCATATTCGGATTCGGCGGGGACCCGTTGGCGGACTGGCAGACGGCAGTTGTCGCGTTCTTCCCTGTGGTCGGGGAACTCAAGACCCCGTGGAGATGGATCAACGCCGGGGCACCCGACCTGGGGAATTGGTTGCTGTCGATACGAACCCAGCTCGCAAAAGGTGTGCCGATCGATCTGCGCGAAGCGCCTCCCGGCATCGAGTGGATTCACCTCGACGGCCGCCGAGATAACGCGCTTCGTCTGGCTGCCGCCGCAGTGGACGCTCCTGGCGATACGAAGGTCCTGATTATTGGCGACAGCACCGACCCACGCGGACAGCGCCGATTTGCGCGTCAAGTCGATGGCGCCGTGACGATCGAGGCGGTGGACCTGCGCGACGTCACCGATTTCGGGGCCGCGCTCGACCTCGGCGACCCGAACGCATTGTCCGTGGTGGCCAGTTTTGCCGAGAACCTCATGAGTAATTTTTCCGCTGACGACCTCCTTCGTTCGATCGCTTCAGCGCGCGCCGGCACACTCGGGCGCGCGCTGTCGGGTATCGAGCATGCGGCCATTGGCCTTGAGGAGAAGAAGTCGTTTCGTGCCGTGGTCGACCTGCTCGTCGCCATCAACCAGGCGGGTGGGGTGAGATGCTATCGACCTGCGGTCCTTGCAGCGGCACAGCGAGCCTTGCAGCTTGCGGGTTCGATCGGTGGACCATCCTTCCGCGACGCGACTGTCGCCATCCGCGAACAGGCGCGGCTCGTAGGTCGGCCGCTTGCCCCACGCTCGGTAGGCAGCACTCTGCTCCTCAAGGGGCTCGAAGCCGACGTCTCCGTTGTTCTCAATGCCGGCGTTCTCAACGCCCGAAATCTCTATGTCGCAATGACACGAGGTTCGCGGCGCGTGCTGGTCTGCTCGGACTCGCCGATCCTCAATCCAGCTTGGTGATCAGGCCGGTCGGGGGGGAGAACTGCCCAGTCGTCATGTAGACGATCGCGGCTATGTCCGCTTCTGAGCAGCGGCCGTTGCGACTCTAATTACCGAAATGGGGCGCATTACTGAGTGACCGCTTTGAGCACACTGGTGGCCCGAGAGTGCAGACTATCCGCCGACTCTTCCAGCCCGAAGCGGGGTTAAGGGGTCATCGCTTCAGCGCTAAGTTCTAAAACGAACACCCACGCCGCCGCCGTTTTTAGAAACGAACTCAACGCCGGCAGCTTCCAATGCCTGTCGAATGGCCCTTACGTTCGCCGCAGTGAGGGATGTCGTGCCATCTGCAACTTCCGCTCGACTCACAGTTGCAACGCCAATACCAGCAGTCTTCGCAAGCTCTTTTGCGCTCCAATGCACCAGCGCCCGGGCAGCACGGATTTGGGCTCCGGTGATTTCATTGGCATCATCTGATTTCGAATTGATCAATCTAAACTCGTGTGCTACCTAGCTGTTACTTGAGACTGCAGTTCACTCTCGCGGTATCAAAGGAACTGCGGCTGTATCCGGTGCAGGAACACCGAATACAGCCTGACCAAACCTAAGCTGGTTGGAGCTCGGATCATGGCTGATTCCGACAATACCACAGCATTGCCTTTCGTCACCCAAGGGGGACGAAGGAAGAGCTGTGCTGTGGATGACGATGGGGCAGTTAGCGATATTGTACATCCCGCGCATTTGCGAGCGCCCATCGACCCGTGTGTTGTCCTATTGCAGGAATGGGAACAAGCACACCACATGGCCGTGGTCTTGTGCCGGCTGCAGCAGCGTCTTGAGATAAGGATTAGAAACGCCCTGGCGACTTCCGAACCCGGTGGTGGACCCGAAAAGGACCAGCAGACTACGCCGCAGGCATCGGTGTTGACGGATCGACAGAAACGTTGGGACGAACTCGACCAGGAGGTCGGATACTCAAGAGCCCGTGCCGCCGAGGCGCAAGCTGTTGAGGCTGAAGAAGAGATCCTCGACGCTGTTGCCGCCACTCCCGCCCAGTCATTTGCCGGGGTGATCGCCAAATTGACGATCATCGTCGGCGGTGGCGAGCACATGGGCGACACATCGGCATTTCCCTGGCCGCAAATTCAGTCGATCCTGGCGGATCTCAAGGCGTTGAGCGACCGCAGCGCCGAATTGCCGCCGCGACGTGCGGATGAACGGCACCACGCCGGCAGTGAACGCGGCCTGGACGGGGAGGCCAATCGTCTTCCCCCCTCCATGTCAGACGGCAACACAGTCGGCGAAAGCCTTCCACGGCAAAGCTGAACGCACTGCAGGATCGCGGGAGCGAGAGCTGCGATGCCACGCGGCCTTACGTCCCTGCATCGGCGCGGTCGACGCAACCTTCTACAAAACAATGGGAGAGAGAGAATGACGTTTACATTCCCTGTATGCCTGCGGCGCGCCTTCATGTGGTGCGTTTTGCTCGCGCTGATCGTGGCCTTGCCAGGTGGTCCGGCCTTTGCTGAGACGACGAAGGAGCGCATCCTGCGCGAAGGCAAGATCGTCATCGGCATCCACAACCGGACGCCATGGGGTTTTCGCGATGAAGCCACTGGCGAGGCAAAAGGATGGCATCCCGACCTGTTGAGGGCTGCGTTCTCTGAACTTGGCGTCAAGGAGCTCGACATCAGGGTCACCGAGTTCGGCGCCCTGATCCCAGGCCTGCTCGCAGGCCGCTTCGATGCGGTGGCCTCCGGTCTGTCCATCACGCCGGAGCGCTGCCGGCAGGTCGCCTTCGGGGCACCTGATCTGAAGGTGCGTGACGCAGCCATCGTGCTCGCTGGCAATCCAAAACAGATCCACGGTTTCGAGGACATCGTCAGCCAAAAGATCATCATGGGTGCCGGCCGCGGCAGTGTGTCGGTCAGGAATGCGACTGCAGCCGGCGTGCCGGAAAGCAACATGCTGCTGTTCCCCGACATCGAAGCGAACATCTCGGCCCTGCGCTCCGGCCGCATCGATGTGACGGTGCTGTCGTCTCCTACCGCAATCGGGCTGTTTTCGAGCGGGAAGCTCAAGGGCCTGGAAAGTGCCACACCCTTCGTGACAACAGATGAACAGGCAACTTATGCCGCTGTCGCCTTCCGCAGCGAGGACCAGGATCTGCGTGCGTTGTGGGATGAACGGCTTGTTGCCCTGACGAAGGACGGGACGGTCACCAAGGTCATGGCCAGATATGGCTTTGGTGAGACCGAGATCGTGCCCGATACCGTCACCGTCCAGAAGCTCTGTGGCATGGCTGGTGCTAGCAAATGAGCATCCTCGAGATCTGGCTCGGTATCCTTCAGGGGTTTCGCGTCACCGCTCTGGTGACGCTCTACGGCCTTGTCTTTGCCATTCCCTTTGGCCTCGTCTTTGGCGTTGCCCAATACCTGACCACCGGCCCGGCACGGTTCGTGGTGACCTCGATCATCGAGTTCTGGCGCAGCTCCGCCGTCATCATCCTGCTCTTCGTGTTCTACTACGCCTTGCCCATCGCCGGACTGGCGCTGTCGGCGATGACCGTCAGTGCCATGGTGCTCGGGCTCAACATTGGCGGTTATGCCAGCCAGGCCGTCAGAGCCGGCCTGCAGGCGCTGGACCGTGGCCAGAAGGAAGCTGGCCACGCATTGGGACTGTCGCGTGCCACCATCCTGTTGCGCATCGAACTGCCGCAGGCGCTGGTGGCGATGAGCCCGACCTTCATCAACCAGCTCATCCAGCTGGTGAAGGCGACATCGCTTGTCTCGCTGGTCACGCTCACAGACATGACCTTCCGCGCCAAGGAGATCTCGCAGATCGAGTACGACCCGGTACCGATCTACAGCTCGCTGCTGCTTGCCTACTTCATCGTCTGCTATCCGGTCGCCCTGTTCGGGCGCTGGGTGGAACGACGTATCAATCCGTCAAGGGAGACGCGTCGTGCAGTTTGATTTAGCCTTTGCGCTTTCGACCCTGCCAACCATTCTTGGTGCCATCGGCATGACGTTGCTGGTTGCAGCCGTCAGCTGCGTTGGAGCCTCGGCAATCGGCTTCGGCTTTGAGCTCGTCCGCCGCTCTGGCGGTTTGGGCGGCCTGTTCGTCAGCTTCGTGATCGACTTCATCCGGGCGACGCCGGTACTGGTCTGGCTCTACTGCCTGTATTTCATCTTGCCCTTCTACGGCATTCGCCTTGGAGCGCTTGCCACAGGCATGATCGGGCTCAGCCTCTATTACAGCGGCTATCTCGCGGAGGTGTTCAAGGCAGGCATCGATGCCATCCCCAATGGTCAGGCGGAGGCCGCAAGGGCACTGGGTCTCGGCAGGATGGATATGACCATCTTTGTCATCGCCCCGCAGATGCTGCGCAACATCGCAGCACCCATGGGCAACTACTTCGTCTCGATCCTGAAGGCGACGCCTTACCTCGCCGTGCTTGCGGTGCCGGAGATGCTGGGCCGTGCCTTCGACATCGCATCCGACACCTACCGTTACGCCGAGCCGCTGACGGTTGCCGGCCTGATCTTCCTCGGCCTTGCACTCCTCATCTCGCAAGCCATCAAACGGCTCGAGATCCGGCTGCTTGGGCCGACAGCCAGGTAGCCGAGCGACGGGCAGCCTGACGGCCGATGACGTCCTCACAAAACCAGACACTGAGATCGCTGCTTTCAAGCGAACTGTAGAGAGACCCCATGACCCATTCAGACGACAAACCTGCCGTCCAGATCTCCTCGCTCAACAAGTGGTATGGCTCCTTCCATGTGTTGAAGGAGGTCAACCTCACCATCCCAAGCGGATCCCGCTTTGTGATCTGTGGACCGTCCGGCTCAGGCAAATCCACTCTGATCCGCTGCCTGAACGGGCTTGAAGCCTACCAGCAGGGAACAGTGACGCTTGAAACAACCCGGCTGGGCGATAATGCCAGGGAGACAACACTCGCCCGCCGGCAGACCGGAATGGTGTTCCAGAGCTTCAACCTGTTTCCGCATCTGACTGTTTTGTCGAACTGCACGCTGGCCCTGCGCCGTGTCCTTCGCATGCCACGCAACGAAGCCGAGAGCCTGGCGCGCCATTTCCTGGAAAAGGTCCGCATTCCCGAACAGGCCAACAAATACCCTGCGCAGCTCTCAGGCGGACAGCAGCAGCGGGTGGCGATTGCGCGCGCGCTCTGCATGAACCCGCGCCTGATGCTGTTCGACGAGCCAACCTCGGCACTTGACCCGGAAATGGTCAAGGAGGTGCTCGACGTCATGACCGGACTGGCCCACGAAGGCATGACGATGATCTGCGTCACCCATGAGATGGGCTTTGCGCGCGAGGTTGCCGACCAGGTCGTGTTCATGGATCAGGGCAGCATTGTCGAACAGGCCTCGCCCGGGGCGTTCTTTTCGACACCCAATCATCCCCGCGCCCGGTCCTTCCTCAACACGCTGTTGCATTGACATGAAGATGTCGCCGGCGGGCGAGACGCGCATCTGGACAACTCTTGACTTCGACCGGGACGGCAAGCAGCACGATTGGCTGCGACTGCCGTTCTCGACCGACCAGTCCGCCTACGGCGTCATTCCGATCCCGATCACCTGCATCAGGAACGGTGTCGGGCCGACCGCCCTTTTAATTGCCGGCAATCATGGTGATGAGTATGAGGGCCAGGTGGCTCTGGGCAAGTTGGCTCGTCGGCTCGAACCCCTCGACATGCGCGGCCGTATTCTCATTCTGCCTGCGCTTAATTATCCCGCCGTCGTTGCGGGGACGCCTCTCCCCCGTCGACGAAGGCAATCTCAATCGCCTGTTCCCGGGCGAGGCGAATGGCACTCCAACCCAGATGATCGCCCACTATGTCACCTCGGTTCTGCTTTCGATGGCTGACATCGTCATTGACCTGCATTCAGGCGGCAGATCCCTGTCATATCTTCCCTGCTGCCTGATACGCGTTGGCAAAACCGGAGCCGAAACCACAAGGCTCATGGAACTCTTGCAGGTCTTCGGCGCTCCCATCGGATCCATCAGCGACGGCAGCGGTGGCGGAGGGGCAACCACTCTTTCTGCAGTTACCCAGGCTCTTGGCGTTCCAACGCTCACAACCGAGTTGGGAGGAGGCGGCACCTTCTCAACCACCGGCGAGGCCATCGCCAGCCAGGGGATCTACCGCGTCCTGAAGCACATCGGCGTCTTGCCCAATGCCGAAACCATACCGGCGCCACCTGTCCGGCTCATGCAGGTCGCCGGGAGGGGCGCGTTCACCTATGCCCCCATTCATGGCATCTTCGAACCTGCTGTCGAACTCGGCGACACTGTCGACACCGGTCAGACCGCAGGCTTCATATTTCCTGTCGATGGCTCCCAAAAGCCGGCCGAAGAAGTCTGCTTTTCTCAGCCAGGCCTCGTGGCCTGCCGCCGCGCGCCAGCCCTTGCCGCCCCCGGAGACTGCCTGTTCAAGCTCGTGACCGATGTCGGGGCGATGCGAGTGGCCAGCACATGACAAAGCCTCAAGAGAAAACAGGGTCGTCGGGCGGCGACTTCATTCCACGGCCTGAGTAAGCGCGCAGCCCATCAACCACTTCCGGTCAATCCCGGTTTTTTGGGATTCTCTCTGCTTTTCCACTGCTTTACGCGGATGGTCCGCAAATCGCAGGAGGATGCATGAAGCCGGATTCGTCTGAGTGGCGTAGCTCGCAGGCCTACGATTTCATAAGCAACGTGCCTCCAGATGCCCTCGCCTGGGAATTCCTCCGCCGCAATCCAGCCTATCAGCGCGAATTCGCAGACATGCAGCAAATCAACCCCACGCCGAATTCCCTCTCCCCGAACGAACTGCGGTCGCAGTGGGGGCTTCGATTTTCCAGCAAATCCTGATCGCCCGGCAACCAAGCAGCCGGTTTACTGGACACCCGAGGTCGATCCGGGTGTTATCCTGCTCATCAACACGCCGCCGCTGCTGGCAGACGACGCGGACGTAGTCGCCGCTTTGCCGCCGGCGGTTTCAATGCGTGACGAGCTCGGCGAGCACCTGCGTCCCCTCTCAACAGCAAATAGCTGCCAGATCACGCTGCTTTACGGCACCGACTGCGCGCACCCCCTGGCTGCGATAGTACCCCTCGACGCCAAGGCCTCCGAACGGCTGTCATCCCTGGATAGATTTATCAGATCGTCCATGGGAAGCAGCGTGCCCGATAAACGCCTGACATCTTCGCAACGCACGCGTCTCGGCCATATGCTTCGCGCTCTCGACGGCCGAATCGAAGGGGCTTCCCATTTCGAGATAGCCCACGCCCTGTTCGGTCCCCGCTTCATCGTCGCTGAAGAATGGCAGGATTCGCCATTTCGTTACACAACGCTGCGCCTCATACGCGATGGCTACAGAATGATTGAAGGCGGCTACCGCAAGCTACTGCGGTTCCGGCGACGCGACGCCTGAATGCCGGTGCCAGGTCCGGCAGCCGTGTACCTGTAGTGCGAAATAGGCTCCATCCATTTCGCACCTGAACAACGCCGGAGCCCTTCTCCATCATAGCCCACGTCCGCCGCTCGATCTCAGCGGCTTTCACAAAAATGATGGAGATGCCCCGATGAACGGTCGAAACGCCGACTTGCCACCGCGCTTTCTGCGCACCAAGGAAGCGGCAACGTTCCTAAGCCTGTCGGCAAGGACGCTCGAAAAGCACCGCACCTACGGGACAGGCCCCGACTATCGCAAGCTCGGCGGCCGGGTCGTCTATGCCATTGACGATCTCCAGGCCTGGGCCAATCGCGGAGCCATGACCTCAACGTCCGACCCACGGGGCACCGTGCTTCCGGCCAAACGCCATTCCCTTATGGCTGCAGCACATGCCGACCGCTTGGCCCGCTGATCGCTCGGCTGTTCCCCTTGTCGGCGCGGAATTGCCTACCTTCGGAGCGCGGACAGCTTGATCTGTTCCATGCGCTCCCTGGCGACTTCGCTCCTCGCGATGCACAGGACCTCATGGCCTATCCATTCTTTTCCCTCGCAAAGTCCAGACGCACGGCACCCATCGATTTCAAGGCCGGAGGCGTAACCATCCGGGTCGAAGCCGTGCCGGATCATGGCATGGCAACGATCTGGGACGCAGACATCCTGATCTGGGCCGCCAGCCAGATCGTCAACGCCCGCGACGCCGGGCTGCGAACATCAAGGCTGATGGCTGCGACGCCCCACGAGATCCTGACCTTTACCGGGCGCGGCGTCAGCTCACGCGACTATCAGCGCCTAAAATCCGCGCTCGATCGTCTCCAGTCGACCACGGTCGCGACCTCCCTCCGTCAGCCGGCCGAGGGCCGGCGCCATCGCTTCTCCTGGCTGAACGAATGGGTAGAGCGGACCGACCGGGACGGACGGCCAGTCGGCGTCGAACTGATCCTGCCGGATTGGTTCTATCGCGCGGTCCTCGATGACGCGCTCGTGCTCACCATCGACCGGGCTTATTTCGATCTGACCGGGGGCCTTGAGCGTTGGCTTTACCGCATCGTGCGCAAGCATGGCGGACACCAGCAATTCGGCTGGAGGTTCGACTTCATCCATCTGCACCACAAGTCCGGCAGCCTCTCGCCGCTCAAGCACTTTGCATACGACCTGCGCGACATCGCCCGACGACAACCCCTGCCTGGCTACCGCCTCGGCATCGAACATCAGGTCGACGGTCCTGATGTCCTCACCTTCGTCACCACCAATCCGGCTGCTTTCACTTCGCCACGCCTGGAGCGGAAACCATCCACGCGATTCGGGGATAAGCTGTGAACACGCTCGTGCTATCGGGGACCACCCCAGTCGTGCCATCGGGGACCCGACCTTCGTGCTATCGGGGACCGGAATTGACGATTCCTCGTCGGATTCCAGTGCCTTGCGGCCACCGTAACGTCTCTAACCCAGATTCTTTCAGAATCTTTCTAACGCACCCCTGCCTTCGCCGGCATGAGGATGACTGCCCCATAATTGCGGAGAGCTCGTCATGAACGCAGCACTCCTCACCCATGTCGAACTGACCTTTGTCGAAAAGAGGATCGAGCACTGGATCCGCTTCGGTCGGGCAGCGCACGAACAACGTATCGATCGCCGCCGTCGCATCCTCTCCTTCCAGCCCGGCACGATCTTCGCCTTTGTCCGCTGGGCCTCCAATGACTTCGGCACAGTGATCTCACGGATCGACATTGTGCGTGCGGTCGCCCGCGGCGAAGCCTATCAGACGCTGCCATTCGTGCGTCCGGGCGGCGACATCCTGCTCAAGATCGATAGCTGGCCCAAAGTCGAGCGCGTGCTCCAGGTGATCGATGCAATCGAACATCTCGGCATCGATCCCCAAACCGTTTCGCCCGATCACTGGCGACACGTTCACAACCGAATGACCGCCGGCCACGAGCCAAGGGCATACACGCTCGACCAGCATCGTGCCTTCCTTCTGCGCCAGAGGGCGAAGTCATGAGCCGCCTCTCCATCGTGCTTATGACTGCATTTGCTGTAACTGGCGTCGGCTATCCGGGGCTCACGCCGATGCCGATCAGGCTGATGTGGAACGCTTCGGCCAGCGCGCCGATCGGCCTTTACTGGATTAACTTGGACAGTCCTTTCGAAGTCACTGATCTTGTCGCCGTCGACGCGCCGGAGCCGCTCGCGATCTTCTTCGCCGCGCGCAACTATCTGCCGAAAGGCGTTCCGCTCCTGAAGCGCGTTCGCGCAGTCTCCGGGCAAACCGTCTGCCGTTCAAACGTTCTCATCACAGTCGACGGCATCGAGGCTGGCACAGCACTTGAACACGATCGCGCAGGCCGTCCACTGCCGGCCTGGAGTGGATGCCTGCGCATCCCCGCCGGCGAAATCTTCCTCATGAACTGGGAAGTCCGCGACAGCCTCGACGGTCGCTACTTCGGCCCCATTTCCCTCGACCGCATCATTGGCCGCGCCATCCCTCTTTGGACCGACGAGGAGGGTGACGGCCGCTTCGAATGGCGCGCGTCAACGCGGTGAGCGCGCCAGCGGCAGCGTAGGTCTCGCCGCCGCCCCATCACCGCCGAACCAGAAAAGGACTCAGCCATGCCACAGATCGGACTGTTCACGCGCGAAGGAGACAGCTTCTCGGGCCGCATCCACACATTCACGCTCGACCTCGAACTCACCATCGTACCGGTCGAACCGGGCGACGGTGACAACACACCCGACTATCGCGTGCTGCGCGGCATCGGTGACGGACAGGAGGTCGGAGCAGGCTGGACACGCACCAGCGAGAAAGCCGGGGAGCATGTTTCGTTGCAGCTCGACGACCCGACCTTCCACGAACCGATCCGCGCACGCCTGTTCCGGAAGGGTGACGACGCGACCTCATGGTCGTTGCATTGGAGCCGTCCACGCGACCGCAGCGAGACGGCTTGAGTCATGCCCTGCCGCGACGTCGCTTCTCGGCTGCGCCCAACGCGCAGCCGATCGGTCGCCCGACAGCCACAGCCGGTTCGCCGGTTCGCGCTTCGTCTTCTTTCCGGCCTGCTTTTGACGGCCTGCTCGGTCGGCCCGTCCATTGCGCAAGCCAATGCGGTACATCAATCGGTGCCCAGTGATAATTATGCCGCCCACATCGCCGAAGCTTCTCGACGCTTCGCAATTCCGGCTGCCTGGATACGCGCCGTCATACGCAAGGAAAGTGCAGGCGACGCGCGCGCCGTGTCCAGCGACGGCGCGCTTGGCCTGATGCAGATCATGCCTGGTACCTGGGAGGAGCTCCGCAGTCGATGGCCGCTCGGACAGGACCCGTTCGATCCGCGCGACAACATCCTGGCGGGCACCGCCTATCTGCGTGAGATGCACGATCGCTTCGGATCGCCGGGTTTCCTCGCGGCGTATCATGCGGGCCCGGCACGCTACGAAGACTATCTCGCCGGTCACCCTTTGCCGGCCGAAACGCTTGCCTATGTCGCAACACTTTCCACGCTGATCGACGGCGGTTCACTCACGGAGCGGGCGTCGACGCCGGTGGCACCTGGTGGCCCGGAAGCGCTGCCATGGCGCCACTCGCCGCTTTTCGTTCGAGCCCCCGTGGGCACTGAGCCGACGGCGTCCGAGCGCGAGAATAGTGCTGTCGCGGAGCGCTTCGTCGTGGGCGATGCTTTTGCGATCACGCCGCACTCGAATGGCCTCTTCACCGCGCGCGCCGGTATGGGAGACCCGCAATGAGGGTTGTCGCAGGAAGCCGTTGTATTGCGAGCAATCGGCAGCGATGGGCAAGGTCCGGCGTTAGTGCTGGAAAAACG
>NZ_CAXUPX020000005.1:0-365626 GCF_964252895.1 Aminobacter sp. LjRoot7 | reverse complement strand
AATCTGCGCCAAGGCGGAGGCTGAATCTACGGGCAATCTCAAGCGTGTCTGGACCGGTCACGGCCGCAGCCTCGACTGGCCGACCGCCCAGGGCGAAGCCTTCCTCCGCCGCGCCATCGAGATCAAGAACGTCTGGGTCCCGTATGGGGATTGAGGGGAGTAAGGGAACAAGGCAGTAGGGGAGTAAGGGAATAGGGCAGTACAAAAGCTGACTGTCCTACTCACATACTCCCCCATTCCCCTAACTTATCTTCGTCAGCAGCTGCAGCAGTGTTTCGGCGTCCTTCGCCGACAGCGGCGACAACGTTTCCTCGGTGACCGTGCGCGCCCGTGGCAGGAGCTCGACGACGAGGCGATGGCCTTCGTCGGTCAGCTTTACCATCAGGCGCCTCTTGTCGACCTCATGCTTGGCCAGTTGCACCAGCCCTCGGGCGGCGAGCCGGTCGATGACGCCCTTGACGGTGGCCGCATCCATGGCGATCAGGCCGCCAAGCTGGTTCTGCGAGGTTTCGCCGACGTCGCGCAGCTTGGCGAGCGCGGCGAACTGCGGTGGCGTCAGGTCCGCAATATGCGTCGCGAAGATCGCGACGTGACGCTGGTTGGCCTTGCGCAGGACAAAACCGATCTGTCCCTGGACCTGATATGTGCCTTCGGCGGTATCAGGGCTCATCGCAAGCCATCCCAGGCCTTGATGTCGGAGGCCTTCAATCCACCCATGCGGTCGTGAATGCGCGGCCCCGAGGTCATGACCAGCGCAAAGACGATCTCGTCCGGTCGCGGCCCGTCGGGCACCCCCACTTCCATGGCGTCGAAATGGCTGCGCACATAAGCAGCGTTGACATGGCCGATCGGCACGTCGAGCCGCGCGCCGAAAGCGCCCAGCTTCTTGGCCGAGGGCACGATCGCCTTGGCTTCGCCCAGCCGCTCGCGCATGGCGTAGCCGCCGGGCACATGCCACAGCGCGCCATGTTCCAGTTCGCCGGCCGAGCCGACGATGGCGCCCTTGCCATAACCATCAATGGCCTTCGCATCGCCACCCAGCGCTGCGATCAACCGGTCGGACAGCACCAGCCCGAGCGGTTTCAGATCCTCCATCGCGCTCTCAAGCTCTTCGACATAGCGGCCGGCGAACGGGTTCTTCACCACCGCGAGCGCTGCCGCTCTTCGTCGGGGGATATGCGCGGGTGGCCCTCCGTCGTGCAGGATTTCCTCGATCGTTACAGCGATCTTCCGGATCGGAAAGTCAGGCATGGACAGGTTCCCCCCTTGTCACACCATCGGTTACGGCAAGCTCATGCGTGCCGCTTATGCGGGTTCGGCCTCCTAGGTATAGAGCTGCAGACTGGATCGACCCTTGCCGCCGCAAGGATTCGGCCACGGAAAATCCGGCGTCGAGCGCCACCTCGATGTCGGCGGGGGCAAGTGCTGCGACATCTGTGGTGACCAGCCTGTCGCCGAGGTCGCTGTCGGGCGCCAGTTCCCGCGCCGGCCGACGCTGGATCGCCGCGTGGCCTGGCAGGTCGACGGCGTTGGCGATCAGTGTGGCTGCCGCGTCGGCCGCAGCCCCGCTCGAAGCGAGTATCGTCACGGCATCGGCGATGCCGAGCGAAAAGCTGCGCCCGCGCCAGCCGCTGGTGGCGATGCCGCGCACCGCGTCCTGCCAATGGACCGTCAGCCTGCCGCCAAGGCCATGGCCAGTGCCGGCGATCGCCACCGAGAGCTCGTGGCCCGGGGCGATGTACAGGGCGATGTCGCCGCCATTGTTGACATAGGCACGCTCGAGCGAACGGCCGGCGACCATCGCCGCTATCATCTCGTCGGCGACCGAACCGGCAACGGCGGCCATCGGCGTGATGAACTGCCCGGCTAGCGGTGCGACGGCCGCTTCCATGCGGCGCGCCGTCGGACCGTCGAAATTGCGGGGCCTCAATGATGCTGGTCGGCGCAGCTCGGCGAGTTCCTCAACCACTTCGCCAAGGATTGTCTGGAAGCGTTCCGCCGCCTGGCCGTAGGCACGACGCAGCTCTTCGGCCTCGCCGAAAGCCTCGACGATCAGGTCGATGGGGCCGTGGTTGAAGTGCAGGCGGTGCCGGTCGGGCAGCCAGGAGATTTCGGGGCCATTCATGACAACCCGCCCGGCGCCGTCAGGCGCAGTTGCGCCAGCGGGGGCCAGGGGTTATCCGTCCCGGCCTTTGCCGTCGCCCGTTCGTTGAAATACTCGCCGCCGCGCGTGAGCACGTCGTCGATGCTCCTGATCTCGCCTTCGTAACCGCCCAGCGCCAGATAGTCGTCGCGCCGAAGCGTGAACTCGATCGGCGCCACCAGCGCCGGCGTCGGCACATAGCCGAAGGCGTTGTCGGGTACCCTGGTGACGTCGACCATCAGCGTGATGCCGCCGCCCGGCCAGACATAGACGGGCGCGCCACCAACGGTGACATAGGTCTTCAATCCCTGCACCGAACGCGTCAGGTTGACAGGGTTTTCCGTGACCCCGGCGCGCAGGCTGCCGCCGGCGCCGCCGACGAACAGCACGGTACACATAGCCGGCTCACAATTGTCCTCGATCAGTCCGACCGACTTGCGCAGTCTGTCGGGAAACGGCTTCTTGATCGGCTTCAGCGCGTCGTCGAGTTCGTAATAGGCGAACTGTTCGCCCGTCGTCGAAACCATCAGCAGCGACAGGCCGGGCCGTGCGCCCTTCTTGGCGTTCCATTCACCGAGGATTTCGAGCGGGTCGGAGATGCTGGTGCCGCCCCAGCCGAGGCCAGGCTCCGATACCTTGAAGTAGCGGCCCGGCGTCGAACGGTGGCCGAGAATCTTGATGCCGGTATCCTCCCAGCCCAGCACTTTGCCGGCCTGATGCTCGGAGACGACGCCGGTAATGTGGTCGTCGACGACAACAACCTCGTCGACGAGCCCGCGCCATTGCGTGGCGAACATGCCGATGGTGGCCGAGCCGCAGCCGACGCGCATTCGGTGCTCGACGGTGCCATCGATGACGGGCGGCTTGCCGGCTTCAACGACGACAGTCGCACCGCCGTCGATGCTGAGTTCCACCGGCTTCTTGTTGCACAGGTCGAGCAGTGCCGCGCAGGTCACCCGGCCTTCCGCCTTGGAACCGCCAGTCAAATGATGGACGCCGCCAAGCGACAACATCTGCGAACCGTATTCGCCCGTCGTCACATGGCCGATGGCCTCGCCCTGGGCGCGCACTGTCGCCGTCTCGGGCCCGAGATGGCGGTCGGTGTCGATCTTCACCTTGACGCCGCAGTAGGAGAAGATGCCTTCGGTCACGACAGTGACGAGATCGACGCCTTCGACCTCCTGGCTGACGATGAAGGGTGCTGGCTTGTAGTCGGGATAGGTGGTGCCGGCACCGATGGCGCTGACGAAGCGCCGGCCGGTGCTGACCAGTTCGCCGTCCCACGCCTCGCCGCCGAAAGGCACCAAGGCACTGCCGCTTTCCATCGCGAAGTCGAGCACGCGGACGGGGTCGGCGCGCACGATCCGGCCGCCGAAATTGCCATAGCGGTCGCAGGCGCCGGTGCGCCCCTCGGCGATGTAGCACATGACGGGACAGGCATCGCAGCGCAGCTTTTCGCCCGCCTGTCTGTCGCCGGCCGGATGTGTCTCGAAACGCTCGGAAAGCTCGTTCATCGACGTGCCTCCTCGATTGCCGCCAGGATTCGCGACGGCGTTGCCGGTACCTTGGTCACCAGAACGCCGGTTGCGTGGCGGATGGCGTTGAGGATGGCGGGTGCCGTCGGGATCAGCACGTGCTCGCCCAAACCCTTGGCACCAAAGGGTCCTTCCGGATCCGGAACTTCCACCAGTATGGTTTCGATCGGCGGCACGTCGCCGATCGTCGGGATCAGGTAGTCGTGCAGGTTCTCGGTGCGGCCGGGAATGTATTCTTCCATCAGCGCCATGCCGATGCCTTGAGCGATGCCACCTTCGATCTGGCCTTCGGCGAGCAGCGGGTTGATCGCGCGGCCAACGTCATGCGCTGCGGTGATCTTGATCAGTTGCACCGTGCCCAGCGCCATGTCGACCTCCAGCTCGGCGATCTGGGCACCGTAGCCGTAGACGGCGTAAGGTTTGCCCTGGCCCTTGGCGTCGAGCGGGGTCGTCGGCGGGTCGTAGCTTTCCTCGGCGGTGAAGACGAGGCCGTCCTTGTCCGCCTCAAGCAAGGTCAGGTCGATGCGCCGCCGCTCGCCGCCCTCATGCACGAGCAGCAGCCCGCCGGGCAAAAGCTGTAGTGACGCTTCGGCCGAGACATTGGCATAGCGCAGGATGTTGTCGCGCAAGGCTTTCGCCGCCTTTTCCGCCGCCTTGCCCGAGACATAGGTCTGGCGCGATGCCGAGGTCTTGCCGGCGTCGGGGGTGATTGCGGTGTCGGCACCTCGAAGCACGAAATCGCCGAGCGGCAGGCCGAGCGCGTCGGCGGCGATCTGGGCGATAACGGTGTTGGCGCCCTGGCCGATGTCGACCGCACCCTGGTGCAGCACGACCTTGCCTTCGGGCGCGAGGCCGAGCTTGATTGTCGAGGGGTTGGGGAGCGAGGTGTTGCCGCAGCCATACCAGCACGAGGCGATGCCGACGCCGCGTTTGACCTTGCCGTTGGCCACGTTGAAGGCATTCGCTTCGGCCAGCGCGCGTGTCCAGTGTGGATGCAGCGCTTCGAGGCAGTCGCCGATGCCGACGCCCTCCTCAAGTCGTTGTCCGGTCACCGTTTCGGAGCCGTTCCGAAGTGCGTTGCGCAAGCGTATCTGTAGCCGGTCGAGGCCGAGCTTGACGGCCAGTTCGTCGAGCAGAGTTTCCTGCATGAGGGTCGCCTGCGGCACGCCGAAGCCGCGAAAGGCGCCCGACACCGGACCATTGGTGTGGATGGCGCGTGCAACGGCGCGGTAGTTCGGCGTGGCATAGGGGCCCGAGGCGTGCACCGGCACGCGGTTGGCGACAGTCGGGCCGAAACTGGCATAGGCGCCGGTGTTGAACTCGCCATCGAACACCATGCCGCGGAGGGTGCCGTCGGCGTCGGCGCCGAGCGTGGCCCGCATCGTGGCCGGGTGTCGCTTGGTCGTCGAGGCCATCGATTCGGTGCGGCTATAGGTAAGCGCCGCTGGCCGCCCGGTCTTGAGCGCCACCAGCCCGATCAGCGGTTGCAGCGAGACGTCGATCTTCGAGCCGAAGCCGCCGCCCGTCGCCGTCGGCAGGATCCGCACCTTTTCCGCTGCGAGGCCCAGGATGCGGGCGGTGTCGTCGCGGTCGAGATGCGGCGCCTGGGTGCAGGCAGCGATCGTCAGCATGTCGCCGTCCATAAATGCATAGCCGGCTTCCGGTTCGATGTAGGCATGCTCGACATAAGAGGTCTGCATCGAGCCCGAGACCAGGCATGTGGCCTGTGCCAAGGCAGTTTCTGGCTCGCCGCGCTCGACAAGGCCGCGCACCAGCAGGTTGTCGGGCCGGTTGGCGTGGATGAGCGTCGCGCCGTCTGCTTGGGCCTCGGCGGGTTCCAGTGCTGCCGGCAATTCGCGCCAAATGACGGGAAAAGCAGCGATATCGAGGTCGCGCGCGGCCCAGCCCTCGCAGGCGACCAACGCCACTGCCTCGCCTCGGAAGCGCGTCTCTGCCTCTGCCAGCGCCGGCTGGTCGGCAAAGGGCGGGATCACGCCGAAGCTGTTGATGCCGGGGATATCCCTGGCGGTGAAAACCGCCACGACGCCGGCATTATCCGTGACATAGCCGTCGAGATCGCCAAACGAAAACGCGGTGCGGTGATGCGGCGAGCGGATCACCAGCACCGACAGGGCATCAGCCGGAAATGAATCGCCGCCGAATGTTTCGGTGCCTGTCACCTTAGGAATGCCGTCGAGCCTGATGGCCGAGGCGCCTACAGCCGAACCAGCCGGGGGCATGCGAAAATCGAGGGATGGTGGCAGCACAAAGCGCCACGCCTCCATTACCGCCTCGACGATCTTGCGGTAGCCGGTGCAGCGGCACAGAATCCCGCCGAGCGCGTCCTGGACCTGTTGTTCGCTTGGTCGCGGCACCCGCTCCAGCAGCGCGGTCGCGCTCACAAGCAGCCCGGGCGTGCAGAAACCGCATTGTACAGCGCCATATGCCAGGAACGACGCCTGCAGCGCTGAGAAGTCGCCCAGCCCTTCCACGGTGCGGACCGCAGCACCTTCCACCGACGCCATCGGCAGCAGGCAGGCGCAGACAGGTTCGCCGTCGAGCAGCACGGTACAGGCGCCGCAATCGCCGGCGTCGCAGCCGACCTTGGTGCCTGTCAGCCTGAGGTGGTCGCGCAGCACCGACGACAGGCGCCGCATCGGAGCAGCGGACACCGACACGTCGGCGCCGTTGACAGTGAAGCTGATCGGCGCCCGGTCGGTTTTCATGCCGCCGCCCGTTTCTGCGAACCATGTGTCGCAAGCAGAAGCGCCCGCGCCACGATCTCGCGCGCCGCGCTTCGCCTGTACCCGGCGCTGCCGCGCACATCGTCGATCGGCGACAATTCATTCAGCGCCGCGGCTTGAACGGCGTTTTCGATGGCTTCCGGCCTTTGCCCGGCAACGGCTGCTTCCAGGGTGTGCAGCCTTTGTGCCACCGCCGAGCAGGATCCCACCGAAATCGCTGCGTAGGCGATCCGCCCGTCGGCGCCGAGCGCGACCCTTGCCGCCGCCATGGCGATCGAAATGACGAGATAGCGCCGCGCGCCCAGTTTGACGAAGGCCGAACGGCCAGCGGTGCTTGCCTTGGGGATGCGCAGCGCCGTCACCAGCTCGTCCTCGCGCAGTTTCGTGCGGCGGTTGCCTGTGATGAACTCACCGAGCGGCAGGATACGCAGCTCGTGGCGCGAGCGCAGCTCGACCTCGGCGTCGAGGATCATCAACGCTGGCACCCCATCCGCCGCCGGCGAGGCGTTGCATATGTTGCCGGCTAGCGAAGCGACGTTCTGGATCTGGATCGAGCCGATCTCGCGTGCCGCCTGCTTCAGCGCGTCGAAAGCCGGCGGCAGCGGCGTCTTGTCGATCGCGGCCCAGCTCGTGCGTGCGCCTATGACGATATGACTGTCGTTTTCGGTCACTCCGCGCAGCACATCGATACCGTTGATATCGATTACATCATGCTGCAGGGGCCGGTTGCCTAAGGCGGGATAGAAGTCCGTCGCGCCCGCCAGCACTCGCCACGAACCCTCGCTGAGCAGCGCCAGCGCTTCGTCGAGTGACTTGGGTTTCGCGTAACGGGTCACGCAATGCCTCCCGGCGGTGGCCGGACATTTCATTCGTACACAAGTGATAACCTGCCGCGATCTTTTGTCAAAGCCTGGCTTTACTTCGCCGGATCACTTCCCGGTGGGTCGCGCTTTGCCAAGTTGACGGTTGACGCAAGGCGCCATCTGGTCGAATTTCGGCGGCTTGCTGCCAAGGCGGTACCAATTGGATCAAAATGGAGCCCGTATGGCCACGGATGCGCTTATCGTCGTCGACCTGCAGAACGACTTTTGCCCGGGCGGTGCGCTTGCCGTGAATGGCGGTGACGAGATCATTCCGCTGGTCAACGACCTCATCCGCAACAGCGAGCATGTGCTTTTGACCCAGGATTGGCACCCCGCTGGCCATTCGAGCTTCGCGTCGAGCCATCCCGGCAAGCAGCCTTTCGAAAGCGTGCGCATGTCCTATGGCCCGCAGACGCTGTGGCCGGATCATTGCATCCAGGGCAGCCGTGGCGCCGATTTCCATTCCGGGCTCGCCTGGTCCAAGGCCGAACTTGTCGTCCGCAAGGGTTTTCGCTCGAACATCGACAGCTATTCGGCGTTTTTCGAGAATGACCGCTTCACGCCGACGGGACTTGCCGGGTATCTGCGCGAGCGCGACGTCGCTTCGATAACCCTTGTTGGCCTCGCCACCGATTTCTGCGTCGCCTATTCGGCGCTCGACGCGGTCAAGCACGGTTTCGCCACCACGGTGCGCCTCGATGCCTGCCGCGCGATCGATCTGGGCGGCTCCCTCGACACCATGATCGGCAAGATGCGCGACGCCGGCGTCAAGCTGGTCTGATTGCCCGACGTCGGCCATCCGGCGCTACCTGCACGAAATTCGAAAACAATGCCCGGCGCAAACGCCGGTTCTGAGGGGAAAGCATGAAGAGTTCGCGTCTTGCGGCAGCGTCACTGGCGCTGGCCGGCCTGCTGGTGAGTGCGGGTTCGGCGCTGGCCGCCGAGCAAGGGCTGCCCGGCGCGTCGATGTCGCTCCTATGGGTGCTGCCGTTTGCGGGATTGCTGCTCTCCATCGCAACCGGGCCGCTGCTCTACCCGCATGTCTGGGAGCATCACTACGGCAAGATCACGGCCAGCTGGGCGGCACTGGTGGTGGTACCGATGGCGCTGTCTTTCGGTTTCGCCGTCTCGGCAGAGGCGGTGCTGCACACGCTGCTGCTCGAATACATGTCATTCATCATCCTTTTGTTCGCCCTGTTCACCATCTCGGGCGGCATCCTGGTGGCGGGCAACATCCAGGGCACGCCGCTGGTCAATGCCGGGCTGCTGGTCATCGGCGCGCTGCTTGCCTCCGTCGTCGGCACGACGGGCGCCTCGATGATCATGATCCGCCCGGTGATCCGCGCAAACGACAACCGGCCGTTCAACGCGCATGTCATCGTCTTCTTCATCTTCCTGGTGTCCAACATCGGCGGCTCGCTGACGCCGCTGGGCGACCCGCCGCTGTTTGTCGGCTTCCTGCGTGGGGTCGACTTCTTCTGGACGACCACCCATCTCTGGCGCGAGGCGCTGCTGGTCGGCGGCATCGTGCTCGCCGCCTTCCTTGTCGTTGACTTGCACTTCCACAGGCGTGAGGCGGGGCAGCCCAAGGTCAAGGATCCGACGCCGCATTCAAAGGTGCGCATTCGTGGCCTCGCCAACATCGCCCTGCTCGCCGGCGTCATCGCCGCGATCCTGATGTCGGCGTCGTGGAAGCCGGGGATCGCGTTCTCGGTCTATGGCGTCGATGTCGAGCTGCAGAACCTCGCCCGCGACGTCATCATCCTGGCGCTGGCCTTCGTCTCGCTGTCAGTCACCCGCAAGGAATACCGCGCCGCCAACGGCTTCTCCTGGGGTCCGATAACAGAGGTCGCCAAGCTGTTTGCAGGCATCTTCATTTGCATCGTACCGGTCATTGCCATTCTGCGCGCAGGGCTCGACGGTTCCTTCGCGCCGCTTGTGTCGCTGGTCACCGGGCCGGGCGGCGAGCCCAGCAACCTCGCCTACTTCTGGCTGACCGGCGCGCTGTCATCCTTCCTCGACAATGCGCCGACCTATCTGGTCTTCTTCGAGCTTGCTGGCGGGGACCCGCAGGCGTTGATGACGACGTTTGCCACCACGCTGGTAGCGATCTCGGCGGGTGCCGTGTTCATGGGCGCCAACACCTATATAGGCAACGCGCCGAACTTCATGGTCTATGCCATCGCCAGGGAAAGCGGGGTCAGGATGCCCGGCTTCTTCGGCTACATGCTGTGGTCGGGCGCGGTGCTGATCCCGACCTTCCTGATCGCGGGTCTGGTCTTCTTTGGCTAGCCCACGCCGACATAACGCCTGACCATTCCAGTGTCCTCACGCAGCCGTGCGACATCCACGGTCTCGCGGTTGCGGCCGTTTTCGATGAAGGCGACGCGGTCGGCGACGGGCAGCACGGCGTCGACGCGCTGTTCGACGAGGATGGTCGAGACGCCGCGCGCGCGCAGCCCGGCCACGGTCTCGCGAATCTTGGCGATCATCGACGGCATCAGGCCTTCGGTCGGCTCGTCGAGCAGCAGAACCTCGGGTTCGACGCACAGCGCACGCGCCATGGCCAGCATCTGCTGCTCGCCGCCCGACAACGTGCCGGAGCGCTGCTTCAGCCGGTCGCGCAACAGCGGAAACAGGTCGAGCACGCTGTCGCGCACCGCCTTGCCTTTGTTGCGGGTCATCAGGCCGATCTCGATGTTTTCGGCGACGGTCAACTCGGCGAACAGCCGGCGGCCCTGCGGCACGTAGGCGACGCCCGCCTTCGGCACCTCGTGCGCCGGCAACTCGGTCAGTTCGCGCGCGCCCAGCCTGATCGAGCCCGCGCGCGCCGGCACCAGCCCCATGATCGCCTTCAGCGTCGTGGTCTTGCCAGCGCCGTTGCGGCCGAGCAGGCACAGCACCTCGCCCTTGCGCAGTTCGAGGTCGAGGCCGTGCAACACCCGCACTTCGCCGTAGAAGCAGTCGAGGCCTGATATCGTCAGGGCCGCATTCATGCGCCGGCCTCCTGCGCTGTGCCGAGATAGGCTTCCTGAACCGCAGCGTTGGCGCGGATCTCGGCTGGGCTGCCTTCGGCGAGGATCCTGCCGGCGTTGAACACGGTGATGCGCCGGGCCAGTTCCATGACGACGGGCATGTTGTGCTCGATCAAAAGCACGGTGGCGTCGCGGGCGATCTCGCGTACCAGGGCGATGAAGTTTTCGATCTCACCGTCCGACAGGCCCTGCGTCGGCTCGTCGAGGATGAGCAGCCTTGGCTTGAGCGCCAGGCCCATCGCCACCTCGAGCAGCCGCTGGTGGCCATAGGCCAGGGCGCCGGCTTGCTCATGCGCGCGGCTGGCGAGGCCGACACGCTCCAGCGCTTCCATCGCCCCTTGCCGCACCGCGCCGCGCGATCGGCCGTCGGTCAGCGTGCGCTGCACCGGCAGGGCGACATTTTCGTAGGCGCTGAGATTGGCGAAAACGCTGGTGATCTGGAACGTGTAGGCGATACCCCGCCGGACCCTCAGATGCGCCGGCATCTCGGTGATGTCCTCGCCATCGAACACGATGCTTCCTGCGCTCGGCGCGTAGCGCCCGCAGACGAGGCTGACGAAGGTGGTCTTGCCGGCACCGTTGGGGCCGATCACCGCCCTGATCTCGCCCGGCTCGAGCGTGAAATCGACATCGTCGACGGCGCGCAGGCCGCCGAAATGGCGCGACAGGCCTTTGGTGGTCAGAAGCGCCGTCATGGCAGCCATCCGAGCCAGCGTTCGCGTAGCGTGCCGAGAACGCCCTTGCGGAACCACAGCACGAGCAGGATCAGCATCGCGCCGACCACCAGCATGTAGGCTGAGGTGAAGCCGCTGGTGATGTCGATGACGTAGTACATGAACAGCGTGCCGATCAGCGGTCCGAGCGTGGTTGCCGCACCGCCGAGCAACACCCAAAGCAGCGGCAGGATCGAATATTGCACCGAGGCGAAGGTCGAGCCGACATAGCCGAACAGCAGCGCGTAGGCGGCGCCGGCTGCGGCGCAGATGACGCCCGAGGTGACGACTGCCGCCAGCTTGTTGGCGAAGGTGTCGTAGCCGAGCATCTTCGTCCGCTCCTCGTTTTCGCGGATCGCGACCAGCACGCGGCCATGGCGCGAGCGGACGATGGCGAGCGTGGCAATCAGGGCAGCGGCAAACAGCGCCACCGCGAGCAAATAGCGCGTTGTTGGGTTGGTCAGGTCGAGCGTTTCCGTGCCCAGCGTGATTTGGCGGGCTTGCTGCTGCAGCACCAGCCCTTCGTCGCCGCGGGTCCATTCGCCGAAATAGAGCGTGGTGAGATAAAACACCTGGGCGAACATCATGGTCACGATCATGAAGGCGACGCCCGATGTCCTGAGCGCTAGCAGGCCGACGACAAGCGACACGACGAAGCCGACGCCGATGCCGCCGGCAAAGGCTGGCACCACGCCCCAGCCGAGATGATAGAGCGGCAGGCCTGCGCCATAGAGCCCGGCGGCGAAGAACATGGCATGGCCGAGGCTCAAGAGCCCGACATAGCCGAACAGCAGGTTGTAGCCCATGGCGAAGACGGCCAGCACCAGCACGCGTGCCAAGACGCCGTGATGATATTCGGGCAGGATGAAGTTGAGGGCTACGAGCAGGGCGATGACCGCTGCATGCAGCGCGTAGACCTTGGCCGTCGTCGCGTCGCCGCTCATTTCGTTGCCGTTCCGAACAGGCCCTGCGGCCGGAACACCAGCACCATGGCGACGACGAGCGTGGCGATGATCTTGGCCAGTGTCGGCGAGAAGAACACCGAGATGATGCCGTCGGAGACCCCGATCAGCAGTGCTGCGATGACAGTGCCGCGCAGCGAGCCGAGGCCGCCGATGATGACGACGATGAACGACAAAAGCAGCGGGTCGAGACCCATCAGGTAATGCGCCTGCTGGATCGGCACGATCAGCACGGCGGCGATTGCCGCCAGCATGGCGCCGAGCGCGAACACCGCGCCATAGACGCGGCCGACCGGGATGCCGAAGGCAAGGGCCGTCTCGCGGTCATATTGCGTTGCTCGCATGATCAGGCCGATCCTTGTGCGGGTCAGCACCAGCCAAGTGGCGAGCAGCAAAAGCGCCGAGGCTGCGATGATCGACAGTTTGTAGCCGGAGTAGCCGAACCAGGGCAGCTGGATGCGGATGTTGAAGGGCGGCGTCACCGGCCGCGCTTCGGGGCCGTAGAAGGTCAGCGCCAGCTGCTGGATGATGTAGAGCAGGCCGATGGTGGCAACGATGGTCGCCTCGGGATTGTATTCGAGCCGGCGCAGCACCAGCCGCTCTGACGCCCATGCGATGGCGCCGACAATCAGCGGCGACAGCACCAGCGCTGCGGCGAAGCCGAGCGCCGGGTGGCCGCTGACGGTTGTGGTGATCGCCCAGGCAAGCACGGCGCCGAGCATGAAAAACTCGCCATGCGCGACATTAACGATGCGCATCACGCCAAACACCAGCGACAACCCAAGCGCCGTTAGCGCCAGCACCGCCGAGGTGACCAGCCCTTCGAGCGTGGCAAGCAGGAGATGCGGGAAGAAGGCCACTAGGCAACCCACCTGGGTTGCGCTTTGTCGCGCCCCCCTCTGGCCTGCCGGCCATCTCCCCCACAAGGGGGGAGATCAGCTGATGCTGATGTCTGCGCCAACCACGGACGGTGCAAGGTGGCAGCGACGACGGAGCTGCCGATCTCCCCCCTTGTGGGGGAGATGGCCGGCAGGCCAGAGGGGGGCGACGTAGAGCGCATTGCAAGCAAGTCTACCGTCGCACCCTCACAGCGGCTGCGTCGTGTAGTCCGCTTCCGGCTCGTACAAACCGTCCTCGATCGAGGTCCGGTGGACGACGTTGAGCTTGCCGCCTTCGACCTTGGAGATGTTCTGGTGGCCGAAGACCTGGTGGATCTTGCCGTTGAACTTCTTGTCGCCCTGGGGATGCTCGGGGCCTTCCTTGAACTCGGTCAGCGCCTCGGTCGCCTCGACAAGCTTGGCGCGATCCTCGGGGCCCTTGTAGCCTGAATCCTCCATTGCTTTCTTGATGACGTAGAGCGTTTCCCAGCAGCCGAACATGTGTGCGGCGGTCGACACGTCCTTGGCGTCAGCCGTCGAGGCGCCATTGTCGTCGATGCCGACGGCAGCGCGATAGGCTTTCTGCGCTTCGCTGTCATTGGCCTGCGCGTAGCGCGGCGAGCCTTCCCAGAAATGGCTGCCGTCGAGGAATTCGAGGCCCGGGCTGTTGATGTCGACGGCCTCGAGTGAGTCGATGAAGCCGAACAGCTGCGGCTTGTTCGAGCCGTAGAACTCGCCGAGCTCCTTGACGAAGGTCAGAACACCGGGGCCGACCATGACGTGGTACAGCACCTCAGTGTCCGCAGGGATCTGCGGCAGGTATTTGGTGAACGAGCTTTCGGTCGGCGGGATCGGGATCTGCGCCACCACCTCGCCGCCCTGCGCCTTGATGGCCGGCGCGAAGTAGTCGCGGTGATCGTAGCCGAAGGCATAGTCCGGATAGATCATCGTCACCTTCTTGCCGAGGTTGGCCGCGACCCAGGGCGCGACCGAGGTGACCTGCGAACGCACGTCGGTGATGCCCGGCTGGAAGACCCAGCGGTTCAGCTTGCCCGAGGCGACGTGGTAGCCTTCGCTGACGACGTAGTAAGGGATCTTGAGCTCGCCGGCGGTCGGCGCCGAACCGACGACGACATGCGAAAACAGCGTGCCGAAGACGATGTCGGTCTTGTGCTGGGAAGCGAATTTGGCGACCACTTCGGCGCCGCGCTTGGGGTCGGTGCCATCATCCTCGACGACGATCTCGACAGGCCGACCATTGATGCCGCCGGCGTCGTTGATCAGCTTGACCGCGGCGTTGGTCGTCTTTTCGTACCAGCGGCCATAGGCGGCACCTATGCCGGTGCGGTGGGCCTGGAAGCCGATCTTGATCGGTGCGGAGGATTGCGCCTGCGAATAGCGAACGAAGCCCGGTGCCGCCATCAGGCCGGCGCCGGCGGCGAGGCCCTTGAGTGCCGTGCGGCGGCTGAGGCGCGATTTGCCGAGGTCGAAGAAGCGATTGCTGTCAGTCATGCCCTGTCCCCTTGCCGTGTCTTTTGACCAACGATCGTGCGGATTGGCAGCCCTTCCGCCGACGGCGAAAAATTGCATGTATACAAACTAGATCACCAATCCCGAGAGGTGGCAATAGTTGCTTCCCCAAGGTCAAAATCCACCTGCATTTGCACTATCCCGCCGTTGCTGTCGAGAGCAGCCAGAGGCCGAAAACGGTGTAGCCGATCATCAGCACGGTGAGCGGCAACTGGCTGAGCGAGGCGCTGGCCGCACTGGGGTGCAGCCGCCAGGCAAGCACATGGGCGACGAGCACTGCCAGCACGTGCCCACCGACGATCGCAAGTGCCTGCAGGTTCCACAGCAGCCAGGCCGAATGCGCGCCCATGGCGATGCCGGCCTCGACCGGCATGTGGGCGGTGCCGAACAGGTTCCAGCCCCTGGCGAACGGGTCGGACAGCGCCACCAGCGCGTATTGGCCGTTGACCAGAAGTGCCGTCAGATAGTGCGAGAAGTGATACGCGAGCGCGATCGGCACGATCGACCAGACGAACAGGCCGGCGGCCTTGGGCAGCGGCACGGCACTGCGGACCAACCTTTCGCCTGCCACGACCGCGAGCAGCCCGACGCCGGCGAGGGCAACGAACATCGCTATCAGGCCGAGGCTGTTGGTGGCCACCAGCGCCGAGCGGCCGGGCAGTTCGAGCGGGTTGATGCCGTTGAACCCGAGCCAGAAGAAGGTTTTCGAGAAGCCGTCGAACGACACCGAGGCAAGCGTCGCGAGCAGGAACAGTGCACCCGAGGGCGGCAGCGCTTCCGCCTCGCAAAGCTTCGCGCCGGGCCAGCACAGCGCAAGGCGCAGGCGGGAGCTGTCCTTACTGGCCTCGACGATGCCGAAGCGGCCGACCATGGCAAAGAAGGCCGACAGGAATTCGCCCTGCCGGCTCCAGCGCTCGAAGCCGAAGGCCAGCATGGCGGCGAAGGAGACGAGCCAGTAGAGGCCCGCGGCCATGGCGAGGCGCGCCGGATCGTCGGGCGCCGGGTCGATCAGCTCGAACCAGGCAAAAGCGAGGAACAGGAAGACTGCCGGCCAGTAGCCGAGCCAATGGGGCAGTTTGAGCTGGGCGTTGCTCCGGGCTTTGGCACCCAACGCTACAGTGACCAGGCGATACGGCCCGTACCATGGGTTGAGCCAGTACCAGAGATTGCCGAACAGGCCCTGGACGAGCGTCAGTCCGACCCAGAGCAGCGTCCAGATTGTCAGCGGCAGTGGGTTGGACAGCGGGTCGCGCGAGCCGGTGAAGCCGGCCGTGATCAAGGCCGCGAAGACGGCGAAGGCGGCGAGGCTCGCCGACAACCTGAGGTCGGGGATCGAACCGAGCGGCAGGCGCTTTCGCCAGAAGGCCACCAGCCGCGCCGGCGGTAGCAGCGCCAGCACGAGAAAACTCGCCGCCACCGCAAACGCTGCGCCGGCTATGTAGTGCCCAGTCGGCAATAGTAGGACATGGCCACGGTCGGAAGCATGGGCGAAGGTAGGGGAGGTTTGCGATGCGAGCGCGGCGCATGCGGCGATCACTGCCGTCGTAACGCGCTGGATGGTTTGGGTGCTGGATCCCCGCATGACGTTTCCGATGTGCCATATGGCTTGGGTCGCGGGAAGGGCGCTGAGACAGTCACCGGAATGGTGACGGCGACGCTGGCGGCCTAGCGTAGCTCTACGAACCCAAGTCCGTTCGCCCCTAAACCTTCACCAGCTGCTCCACCCGGTCCTTTTCACCGAAGATGCGCAAATAGCGGGCGATCTCCTTTTTGTCGCCGGTGGCCTTGGCGGGGTTGTCGGAGAGCTTGACGGCGGGGCGGCCGTTGGCTTCGGTGACCTTGCAGACCAGCGAAATCGCGTTGAGGCGGTCGGTTTCCTTGGGGGCGCAGCCCTCGAAGTCGTTGGTGAGGTTGGTGCCCCAGCCGAAGGACATGCGCACCTTGCCCTCGAAGTGGCGGTAGGTCTCGATGATGGTGTCGACGTCGAGGCCGTCGGAGAAGATCAGGAGCTTCGAGCGCGGGTCCTGGCCCTTCTTGCGCCACCACTCGATGATGCGCTCACCGCCTTCGATCGGCGGGGCGCTGTCGGGGCGGAAGCCGGTCCAGTCGGCGACCCAGTCTGGCGCGTCGCGCAGGAAGGCGGCCGTGCCAAAGGCATCGGGAAGCACGATCAGCAGGTTGCCGCCATAATAGCGCTGCCAGTCGCGCAGCACCTTGTAGGGCGACTGCTTGAGTTCGTCCTCGCTATTGGCAAGCGCGGCATAGACCATCGGCAGCTCATGCGCGTTGGTGCCGAGCGCCTCGAGGTCGGTGTCCATGGCGAGCAGAACGTTGGAAGTACCGGTGAAGGCGTCGCCGATGCCTTCCTTGAGCGCTTCGACGCACCAGCGCTGCCACAGGAAGGAGTGGCGGCGGCGGGTGCCGAAGTCGGAGATCTTGATCTCGGGCAGCATCTTGAGCCGCTCGGTCTTGTCCCACATCTTGGCCTTGGCGCGGGCGTAGAGCACGTCGAGCGCGAAGGGGCCGAAGGCTTTCATCGCCGAGCGCGAGCGCAGCTCGTTGATGATGGCGAGTGCGGGGATTTCCCACATCGAGGTCATCACCCAGGGGCCGGCGAAAGTCAGCTCATACTGGCCGTCGCGCTTTTCGAGGTGATAGGGCGGCAGCTGGAAATTCTCGAGCCAGGCCAGGAACTCGGGCTCGAAGATCTGCTTGCGGCCGTAGAAATTGTTACCGCCGAGCCAGATCATCTCCTTTTTGGAGAAGCGCAAGGTGCGGGCGTGGTCGAGCTGCTCGCGCAACTCGCCCTCGTCGATTTCTTCGGCGAGCTTGACTGAGGTGGCGCGGTTGATCAGCGAAAAGGTGGCGTCGACCTTGGGGTGCATGCCCCAGATCATCTGCAGCATCAGGAGTTTGTAGAAGTCCGTGTCGAGCAGCGAACGCACGATCGGATCGAGCTTCCAGGTGTGGTTGTACACCCGCCGTGCAATGTCGGTCCTGGCCATGCCGCTTCAGTCCTCCTTGGCGCATCCACCTGTCGTGCAGGCGCGCCGCATCCTCGTCGACAGCATTGGGATATAGCGCCCGGGCGATCAAGCTTAAGACGCGAAAAAAGCAACCCTGGCCCTATAGTTGCATCGTCCAATCAAGTTAGCCGCTAGCCGGCGGCGGTCGCCTTCTGGCCGCGCCGCTTGCGGATGCTGATCTGGCCGGTGACGGCCTGTTCGGTGCGGGCGGGGAGTTCCTCGCGCTCGGCGAACAGCCAGTCGATGAAGACCTGGGCGATGGGCGCCGATTTCACCTCGTTGCGGCAGACGATGTAGAAGGCATCGACGGCCGGCACCGACAGGTTGAACGGCGTGACGAGCTGGCCCTTGGCGAGCATGCCCGACGCAGTGACGCTGTCGCCGAGCGCCAGGCCGTGGCCGTGGACGGCGGCCTCGGTGGTCAGGCTCGCACCCGACATGCGATGCTGCTGCACCGGCCTGACGTCAAGCGCATCGGCGGCGGCGAGCCAAGTATGCCATTCGCGGCCATCGTCGGCATGCAAAAGGACGTGGTCGGACAGGTCGCGCACGCTGCGGATCGGCCGGTTGTTGATCAGGGTCGGGCTGACGACGGGAAACAGCTCGAGCGTCGACCACTTCTTCAGCCAGCAGTCGGTCCAGCTGCCGTCGCCATAGAGCATGCAGACATCGACGTCGGGGGCATGGATGTCGCGCGGGTCGTTGGAGGCGTTGAGGCTGAGGCTGATGCCGGGATATTGCGCGGTGAAGCCGCCGATGCGCGGCACCAGCCACAAGGACAGCAGTGCCGGAACGCAAGAGACGGTGAGCTTGCCCGAGCTCGTCGGGCGGGTCATGCGCGCGGTGGCCGACGCGATGCTTTCGAAGGCGCCGGTGACGGCGGGCAGGAGCTCGGCGCCTTGCGGGGTGAGCTTGAGGCGCGAGCCGCTGCGCTCCAAAAGCTTGACCTTCAAGGTGGCTTCCAGCGCCCGGATCTGGTGGCTGATGGCGCCATGGGTGACGTTGAGCTCGCCCGCCGCCTTGGTCAGCGAGCCATGGCGGGCGGTCGCCTCGAAGGCGCGCAGCGGGTTGAGCGGGGGCAGGCGCCGGGACATCAAAACTCCGCCTGGGAGAGGCATCGACTGTGAGAAATTCTCACACCGCAGACCTTAACATTATCAATTGCTATTTCAACGGTGCTGCCGGAAACTCGCCTCATAACAACCAAAAAGCATGCGGGGAACACGAGGTATCAGGCTGACCGCTGGGAGCGGACGGCCGCAGGCGATCGCCCCGCATTGCCATCTCGGACCACAGGAGGACACCATGGGTTTCGACGTCAAAAAGCTCGACGAGCTGCGCAAGAAGTATGGCGAGGGCCATGGCGGCGATCTGTTCGACCCGAAATTCCGCCGTGTCGCCGACAAGATCTTCAACAAGGCTGGCACCCGGCTCGCGCCCTATTCGGGCATCCCGACATTCCTGACGGCACCTTACCTCCAGGTCGACAACGACAATCCCGATTTCGGCGACCTGCAGGTGGCGATGATCGGCGTGCCGATGGATCTCGGCGTCACCAACCGTCCGGGCTCGCGCTTCGGTCCGCGCGCGCTGCGCACCATCGAGCGCATCGGGCCCTACAATCACGTGCTCGACTGCGCTCCAGTTCAGGAGCTGCGCGTGGCCGACATCGGCGACGTACCCTTCCGTAGCCGCTACCGGCTCGAGCTCAGTCATGAGGACATCGAGCGCCGCATCGGCCAGATCGTCGACGCCGGCGTGGTGCCGCTGTCGGTCGGCGGCGACCACTCGATCACCCATCCGATCCTCAAGGCGGTCGGCAAGAAGCGTCCGGTCGGCATGATCCACATCGACGCCCATTGCGACACCGGCGGCGCCTACGACCTGACCAAGTTCCACCATGGCGGCCCGTTCCGCAACGCGGTGCTCGATGGCGTGCTCGACCCGAGCCGCGTCATCCAGATCGGCATCCGCGGTTCGGCCGAATATCTGTGGGAGTTTTCCTACGAATCCGGCATGACCATCATCCACGCCGAAGAGGTCAGTGGCATGGGTATCCAGGCGGTCATCGAGAAGGCCAAGAAGATCGTCGGCGACGGCCCTACCTATCTGTCCTTCGACATTGACAGCCTCGACCCGGCCTTTGCGCCCGGCACAGGCACGCCCGAAGTGGGTGGGCTGACGACGCGCGAGGTGCTCGAGATCGTGCGTGGCCTGAAGGGCCTCAACCTTGTCGGCGGCGACGTCGTTGAGGTCGCGCCGCAGTATGATTCGACCACCAACACGGCGCATGCCGGCGCCCAGGTCCTGTTCGAAATCCTCAGCCTGATGCTGTTCAGCCCCTTCGTCACCAACAAGGGCGCATAACCACAGCAATTTCGACTGGCCGCTGTTTGGGAAGCGGCGGCCAGGTGCTAACGCGACAGTTCAACAACAAACATCCCAGAGGGAAGCACGACATGAACATCAAGACGCTCCTGCAATCGACGGCAGCGGCCCTGCTTGTCGCAGGCACCGCCATCTTCGCAGTGCAGCCCGCCAATGCCGACGCACTGGAAGACATCGCCAAGGCCGGCCAGATCAATGTCGGCGTCTTCGCCGATTTCCCGCCCTTCTCCTCGGCCAGCGCCGACATGAGCCTCAAGGGTTATGACATGGACGTGGCGCAGGCGATCGCCGATGCGCTCAAGGTCAAGCTCAACCCGGTGCCGGTGACCGGCCAGAACCGCATTCCCTACCTGACCGACAAGCGCGTCGACCTTCTGATGAGCGTTGGCTACTCCAAGGAGCGCGAAGAGGTCATCGACTTCGCCGCCGCCTACGCGCCCTACTACATCGCCGTGATTGGCCCCGCCGAGCTCAAGGTCGCCGGCAAGGAAGACCTCGCCGACAAGTCGATCGCCGTCAATCGCGGTACGCTGGAAGACACTTCTCTGACCGAGGCGGCACCTGCCGGCGCCGACATCAAGCGCTTCGACAACTACAACGCCGTCATCCAGGCCTTCATCTCGGGCCAGACCCAGCTGATGGTGGTCGGCAACGACGTCGGCGCCCAGGTCCTGGCACGCCAGGAGGCGCTGAAGCCGGAGCAGAAGTTCCAGCTTTTGACCTCGCCGTCGCATATCGGCCTCAACAAGAAAGAGGACGGCCTGAAGAAGGTCATCAACGACACGGTCGCCGCGATGCTCACCGATGGCCGGCTGTCGAAGTCGTCGGAAGAATGGCTCAAGGTTCCGCTCAACCCCGAAAACCTCAAGGATTGATCGGTGAGCTACAGCCTCGACTTCGGCTGGCTTGAAGGTGCCGTGGGCGCAATCGCCCGCGGTGCCGCCATGACGGTCCTGCTGATCGTGGTGACGACGATTGCCGGCACGCTGATCAGCGTGCTGGCCGCCGCCGGCCGCCGCAGCGGGCCGAAATGGCTCCAGCGCGCCATCACTGTTTATGTCGAGGTGATCAGGAACACGCCGTTCCTGGTGCAGCTGTTCTTCATCTTCTTCGGCCTGCCGAGCCTCGGCATCCGGCTCGATCCAATCGTTGCCGCGATCCTGGCGATGACGCTCAACATGGCCGCCTACACCACCGAGATCGTCGGCGCCGGCCTCGACGCGGTGCCGAAGGGCCAGCGCGAGGCTGCCGCTGCTTTGGGCTTGCGGCCACGCCAGGTCTTCGTCAAGATTGTGTTGCCGCAGGCACTGAAGGTCATCTTCCCCGCGCTGACGAGCCAGATCGTGATCATGATGCTCGAGTCTTCGGTCGTGTCGCAGATCGCAGTGAGTGAACTCACCTACGAGGCCGATATGCTGCAGGCGCGGACCTTCCGTCCGTTCGAAACCTATTTCGTCGTGGCGATGATCTATCTCGGCCTGTCGGTCGTGTTGCGCCGTCTTCTCGTCGGCGTCGGCCGTCGCACGCTCTCGGCGGGTGTGTCATGATCGAGTTCACCTTCTGGGACATCCTGCGCAACCTGATCTTCGCCACGCGCTGGACCGTGCTTTTGTCGATCGCGGCCTTCGTCGGCGGCGGCATCGTCGGTGTGATCATCCTGTTTTTGCGCATCTCCAAGGCCAAGTGGGCACGTCGCTTCGCCAGCGGCTACATCGCGCTGTTCCAGGGCACTCCCTTGCTGATGCAGCTTTTCCTGATGTTCTTCGGCCTGCCGATGCTGGGCTTCCGCATCGAGCCGTGGACGGCCGCGGTGCTCGGCCTGACCTTCTTTGCCAGCGCCTATCTCGCCGAGATCTGGCGCAGCGGCGTCGATGCCTTGCCGCGCGGCCAGTGGGATGCCGGCGCCAGCCTTGGCCTGCATTACATCCAGGAGCTGCGCCTGATCATCCTGCCGCAAGCCTTCGCCATCACGCGGGCGCCGGTTGTCGGCTTCCTCGTACAGTTGATCAAGGCAACGGCGCTGACCTCGATCATCGGCTTTGAGGAACTGCTCAGGACCTCGAACGCCATCAACAACGCGACGTTCGAACCCTTCACCGTCTACGGGCTGGTGGCACTGATCTTCTTCGTGCTCTGCTACCCGCTGACCCAGTATGCACGTTCATTGGAGGCCCGCGCCGCAGCACGCTGAACGACACTCCATCATCATAAGAACCCGTGGGAACAGCCGGCACAAAGCCGGCAATAAATGAGGAGAACTAGCATGAGCAAGATTCTGAACCACCCGATCAGCCGGCGCGCCGTGCTGGGCGCCGGCGTCGCTTCGGCGAGCCTTTTGGCGATGCCATCGATCCTGCGCGCCCAGGACAAGTCGATCAAGATCGGCGTCTATGGCGGCTACTTCAAGAAGTCGTTCGACGAGCACATCTTCCCCGAATTCACCAAGTCGACCGGCATCGCGGTGGAATCGGTCGCCGAGCCGACTGGCGAAGCCTGGCTGGTGCAGCTGGAGCAGGCGGCCAAGGCTGGCCAGGCCCCGGCCGACCTTTCGATGATGTCGCAGACCTCGATGCTGAAGGGCCAGTCGACCGAGCTGTGGGCGCCGCTCGACCTCGCCAAGATCAAGAACAGCGCGAACCTGATCGACCACTTCGTCAACAAGTATCCGGATGGCCGCGTCGCCGGCATTGGTGCTGTGGCCTGGTACATCACGCTGGTGACCAACACCAACGTCTTCCCGACCGCGCCCGACAGCTGGGCGGCGTTCTGGGATCCGGCCAACGCCGACAAGCTCGGCCTGCTGGCGCTCGCCTCCAACTCGTTCCTGCTCGAAGTGACCGCCACCACCTTCATGGGCGGCACCAAGGCGCTCGACACCGAGGAGGGCATCCAGAAGGCGCTGGAGAAGCTCGCCGAGGTCAAGCCGAACGTGCGGCTGTGGTATCGCGACGAGGCGCAGTTCGAGCAGGCGCTGAAGTCGGGCGAAATCCCGATGGGCCAGTATTACCATGACGTCACCGGTCTCGCCGCGGCCGAAGGCCAGCCGGTGCGCTCGACCTTCCCGAAGGAAGGCGGCATCCAGGATTCCGGTTCGTGGGTGCTGTCGCGCGCCTCGAAGAAGACCGACGAGGCGCACGCCTTCATCGACCACATGTGCCAGCCCGCCGTGCAGTCGCTGATGTCGCGCAAGGTCGGCACCGCACCGACGGTCAAGCGCGAGCTGCTCGATCTGACGCCGGAACAGTTTGCCGGCGTGTCGTCCGACATCCCGCCGATCATCCCGCGCTACGACCTCTACACCACCAAGGCCGACTGGATTAACCAGAAGTGGACCGAGCTGATCGTCGGCTGATCTGGATTACCCTCCCCCTTGTGGGGAGGGTGGCCCGCAGGGCCGGGTGGGGGTCCGCGAAACACTGAGCTTGCAGCCCCCCACCCCGTCGCTTCGCGCCGACCCTCCCCGGGGAGGGTAACAGCGCTTTTGCTGCCGACCGGCAGCGCCATTTCAGTTCGTAGAACCTTCAAACGAGCAGGTGCCCCTCATGTCCGGACTCGTGCTTAAGGACATCACCAAGTCATTCGGCAACTTCACGGCTGTCGACACGGCCAATCTGTCGGTGCCGCATGGCAAGTTTGTCTGCCTGCTTGGCCCGTCCGGCTGCGGCAAGACAACGTTGCTGCGCATGATCGCCGGCCTCGAGGATCCCTCGAGCGGCGCGATCCTGCTCGATGGGACCGACATCACGCCGGTGCCTACCCACAAGCGCAACCTCGGCATGGTGTTCCAGTCGCTGGCGCTGTTTCCGCATCTGTCGGTCGGCGACAACATCGCTTATCCCTTGCGCATTCGCGGCGCCTCGCGCGACGAGCAGAAGAAGCGCTCGGACGAGCTTTTGAAGCTCATCCATCTGCCCGGTTTCGCCGACCGGCCCGTCGCCAAGTTGTCGGGCGGCCAGCGCCAGCGTGTCGCCATTGCCCGTGCACTCGCCTTGTCGCCAAAGCTGTTCTTGCTCGACGAGCCGTTGTCGGCGCTCGACGCCAAGCTGCGCGAGGCGATGCAGGTCGAACTGCGCCAGCTGCAGCAGCGGCTCGGCATCACCACCTTTGTTGTCACCCACGACCAGCGCGAGGCGATGACCATGGCCGACCTGGTCGTCGTCATGGGCCACGGCAAGATACTGCAGGCGGCACCGCCGATCGAGATCTACCGCAAGCCGGCCGACGCCTTCGTTGCCGACTTCATCGGCATGACCAATCTGCTCGAAGCGGAAGTCGACCGCGCCGGCCGTGTCTCGGTGCTTGGCCAGGCAATAGCAGGCCTGACCATGCCCGAGGGCCTGACCAAGGCCTCCGTGTCGATCCGCCCCGAGGATGTGCATCTCGGCCGGGTCGGCGGCGACGCCATCGCTGGCACGGTGACCTTCGTGCGCGATCTCGGCGGAACCATCGAGACCTTCGTCGAGGCCGGTGGCAAGACCATCATCGCGGTGGCCACGCCGCGCGAACGGCCCGAAGTGGTGGCCGGCCAGCAGGTCGGCCTGATCCTGCCGGCCGAAGCCTGCGTGGTGCTGAAGTCATGAAACGCGAGGCGCCGAAATCGCTAGCCGATTACAGCCCGCTGTTCTTTCCCGGGCTGATGCTGATCGTCTTTTTCGTCGTGCCGTTCTCGACGATGATCGCCGTCAGCTTCTTCCAGCGCGATCCTTCCGGGTTCTACACGCCGGATTTCGTTTTCTCCAATTATGCCCGCTTCCTGAGCCTGTTCTTCGGCAAGGTGCTGGGCTTTTCGCTGGTGCTCGCGGTGATGGTGGCGATCTGCTGCGTCGTCATCGCGTTTCCCTTCACATATCTTTTGACCAAGCGCCCGCGAAAGGTGCAGACGGTCTGGCTGGTCTGCCTGCTGTCGGTGCTGTCGCTGTCCGAGGTCATCATCGGCTTTGCCTGGTCGACGCTGTTTTCGCGCACCGCCGGCATCACCAATCTGTTCGTGGCTATCGGCCTGATGAAGGAGCCGGTGGCGCTGCTACCGAGCTTCTGGGCCGTGCTGACCGGCATGGTCTACCAAGCGCTGCCCTACACCATCTTGGTGCTCTACCCCGCTTTGGTCCGTCTCGATCCGACTCTGCTGGAGGCGGCGCGCACGCTTGGCGCCTCGCCGGTCAGGGCGTTCATGAACGTCGTCGTGCCGGCGCTGCGCAACACCATCGTCGCCACGCTGATCATGGTTTTCGTCTTCGCGCTCGGCTCCTATCTGTTGCCGCAGATCCTTGGCCGGCCGTCGCACTGGACACTGTCGGTGCTGATCACCGACCAGGCCATCTACCAGTCCAACATGCCGTTTGCCGCGGCAATGGCGGTGTTTTTGGTGCTGATGTCGCTGGCGCTTGTCGGCTTGACGCTGCTTGTCGGACGCAGGGAGAACGCGCTGTGAAACAGACATTCCTTCGCCGGCTCTATTTCGTCGCCGTTGCTCTCTTCCTGGCGGCACCGCTGATCGTCGTTGCTGGCGTCTCGGTCAACGAAAAGCAGGACCTGGCCTTTCCGCCGAAAGGCTTTTCGCTCGCTTGGTATGCGCAGATCTTCGCCGATCCGGAATGGCGCAAGGCGCTGATCGCCTCGCTGTCGCTGGCGGTCACCGCCGCAGCCCTCGCGGTGGCCATTGCGCTTCCACTGGCCTGGTTCCTGTGGCGGCGCATCGCGCCCTGGGCCAACGTGTTCCAGATCCTCGGGCTGGCTCCGTTCATCCTGCCGCCGGTCATCACCGCATTGGGCATGCTGACCTTCTGGGCGACGACGGGTTTCTATGGCCAGCCCTGGACGGCTGTGATCAGCCACGCGATCTTCTTCGTCACCCTGCCGCTGGTGACGCTGTCGCTCGGCTTCGCCTCCATCGACCGATCGCTGGTCGAGGCGGCGGCGACGATGGGCGCCGACGACCGCACGGTGCTGAAGACGGTGGTGCTGCCGCTGATCCGGCCCTATCTCGTCTCGGGCTACGCCTTCGCCTTCGTCTTGTCGCTCAACGAATACATCGTCGCCTACATGACGATCGGCTTCACGCTCGAGACGCTGCCGATCAAGATCTTCAACGCCCTGCGCTACGGCTACACGCCGACAATGGCCTCGGTGTCGGTGTTCTTCGTCGCGGTGGCGGCGCTGGTCTTCGGACTGATCGCCAAATTCGGTGACATCAGGCGGCTGCTTGGCGCGATGTCGTCGGAGACCTGAGGCGCCGGCAACAGTCAGGCGGCACCTGAGGTGGTGTCGCCTGAGTGACAATTGTCAGCCGCTGGGTTGTCGCGCCCGGTGGCTGCCGCTCCTAGCATCGCTTTCATGCCGGCCGACACGCCGGCGGCCATGTGGGAGCGAAGCGCCATGTGCGGATTTGTGTGCCTCTGGAACCTCGATGACGAGGAGTTGGCCTCGCGGATGATCCGCAAGATGGAGCACCGCGGGCCTGACGCGCTGGAGGTGCTGCGGCCGAAGAACATTCCCGCCGTCATGGCGCATGCAAGGCTCGCCATCATTGGCCCCGACAACGGCGCCCAGCCGATTTACCAGGGCGACAACATCCTGGTGGTCAACGGCGAGATCTACAATCACACCGACCTCAGGGCGATCCTCGGCGAGGCTGCCTTCCAGACCCGCAGCGACAGCGAGACGGTGCTGCATCTCTTCCGCAAGAACGCGCTGCGCTGGGTGTCGCGGCTCGACGGCATGTTCGCTTTCGTGCTGGCGACGCCGGACCGCATCATCGCCGCGCGCGACCCGCTCGGTATCAAGCCGCTTTATGTCGCCCATATCGGCGAGGGGCTGGCCTTTGCCTCCGAGCTCAAGGCCTTCGACGGCGTCGACGTCACAAAGATCGAAGCGCTTGAACCCGGTGCCATGTTCGACAGCCAGAGCGGCATGCGGCGCTGGTATCGCATGCCGCAAGGTGCCGCCGATCCGGAACCCGGCATCGACGAGGAGCTGACCTGGCGCGAGCTGAGGCTTGTGCTGGAGGAGGCGGTGGCCAAGTGGATGGTCGCCGACGTCGAGGTCGGCTCGTTCCTGTCGGGTGGGCTCGACAGCTCGATCATCGCGGCGATTGCCGCCCGGCAGTCGCCGAAGCGGCTGAAGACCTTTTCCGTCGGCCTCGCAGGCAGCCCCGACCTCATCGCCGCGCGGCGGGTGGCCGACTACCTCGGCACCGAGCACTTCGAGCACGCGTTTACGCCCGAAGAGGTCGCCCGCGTCCTGCCGCATGTCATCTACCATCTCGAAAGCGCCGACATCGACCTGGTGCGCTCGGCGGTGCCGACGCATTTCGCCGCCCGGCTGGCGCGGCGGCACGTCAAGGCGGTGCTGACGGGCGAGGGTGCCGACGAGCTGTTTGCCGGCTACACCTATCATCACGCCTATGTCGACCGACCGCGCGAACTGGCCGACGAGCTGACGCGGTCGCTTGGCACCATGCACAACATCAATCTGCAGCGCGTCGACCGTGTCACCATGGCTGAGAGCCTGGAGGCGCGCACGCCCTTCCTCGACCGCGAGCTGATCGACTTCGCCCAGAGCATTCCGGCGACGCTGAAGCTCAGGCGTACCGATCCGGCCTCACCCGAAAGCACCGGACCGACGACGGAAAAGTGGATCCTGCGCAAAGCCTGCGCCGACCTGCTGCCGCACGACCTCGTCTGGCGCAAGAAGGCGCAGTTCGACGAGGGGTCGGGGGCGGTGACGGCGCTTGGCGAGGCGTTGCAGGCGATGACTGGCTCGGCCGCACCACTCGACCGCGCCGCCGAGGGCGCGGTCTATGAGAGCCTGTTGCGGCAGAGCTACGTTGACCCCGACCGCATCATCAATGCGGCCGGCAGATGGGTCGCCAACCGCGTCTCGGTCGCGGCTGCCTAGACAGGCACAGAGCGCCCGTCACATCACCGGCTTGTGCATCAGGCCGAGCCGGTCGCGCCGGAGCCAGCGCCACAACAGTAGCACGGACACCACGGCGAGGCCGGAGAACAGGCCGATCCAGATGCCGCGGCCCTCGAAGCCGAAGTGGAAGGCAAGCAGCACGCCAAGCGGCAGGCCGATGCCCCAGTAGCCGATGGCGGCGAGGATCATCGGCACCTTCGTATCCTGCAGCCCGCGCAGCTGGCCGGCCGACACCGCCTGGGCGCCGTCGACGACCTGGAACAATGCCGCGAAGACGAGGAAGCTGACTGCGAGACCGATTACCTGCGCGTTGGCCGGGTCGCTGACGTCGATGAAGGCCGAGATCAGTAGATGCGGCCAGAACACCATCACCAGCGCCATCAGCGCCATGAAGCCGACGCCGAGCACATAGGCCGTCCATCCGGCACGCGTGATGCCGTCGCGGTCCCTGGCGCCGTAAGCCAGCCCGACGCGCACCGTGACCGCCTGGCCGAGACCGAGCGGGATCATGAAGGTGACCGAGCAGATCTGCAGTGCGATGGCATGCGCGGCAAGCGAGGACGAGCTGATAAGCCCCATCAGGAATGCCGCGGCGTTGAAGATCGTCACCTCGAAGGCAAGGATGCCGGAGATCGGCAAGCCTAGCTTGAGCAGCGCCCTGAAGCGCGGCCAGTCGGCGCGCCAGAAGCGGCCGAACAGGTGGTAGCGGCGGAACTTCTTTTCCATCATGACGACGGCCGCCATGCCGACGAACATCATGCCGCTGGCGATGCTGGTGGCAAGGCCGGAGCCGGCGATGCCCATCTCGGGGAAGCCCCATTTGCCGAACACCAAGAGCCAGTTGCCGAGCGCGTTGGCCGCCACCGCGATCGCCATGATGACCAGCGCCCAGCCGGGGCGCTCCAGCGCCGAGATGAACGAGCGCAGCACGATGTAGCCGAAAAACGGCAACGCCGCCCATTGCAGGTGGTGCACGTAGATGCCGGCCTGCTCGGCGAGCTTGGGTTCCTGGCCCATGGCCAGCAGGATATCCTCGGCGTACCACAACAGGGCCCAGATCGGGAGCGAGATGAGGACGGCGAGCCACAGGCCCTGGCGCACGGTGCGGCGGACGTCGCGAACCGAATGGCGCTTGCGGCCAAGCTCGGCCGCCATCATCGGCGAGGTCGCATACATCAGGCCGAGGCCGAAGATCAGCGGCGCGAAATAGAGGTTGGAGCCGAGCGCGCCGGCGGCAAGCGCATCGGGACCCAGCCGGCCGAGCATCATCACGTCGGTCGCCGTCATCGCCGTCTGGGCGAGATTGGTGAGGATCATCGGCCAGGCAAGCGCCAGCATGGCGCGAAGTTCGTCGCGCCAAGGAGTGGCCGGTGATTGCGCGCCGGTTGCGATCGCAGACATGGTTTTTCGTCTTTCGGTGGCGATATCGCGGCTCATTGGCGTCGATATCACGAGTTTTGACGACGGAATCCGCCCTTTTGGCGCGTCGTGGCGCCGTTTGTGACCGAAAGTCTCAGAAGTGGCAAGCTGTCACGGCGACCAAGGATTATGCCAGCAGAGTTGGGCCGGCTGTGCTGTCAGTCGCCTGTCGCATCCGTCGGGCAATTGAGTTCGGCCATGATCCATTCTCGGAAAGCCCGGATCTTCGGCACGTTGCGGCGCCCCTCGGGATAGACCAGCCAGTAGTCGCCGCCATGAGCGGTGAGTTCGAACGGCTGGATCAGCCGGCCCTCGGCGAGCTCGGCGGTGAACAGCGCGGTTGTCAGGACCGACACGCCCTGGCCGGCTATCGCGGCATTGGCCTCGGCGGCCTGCGAACCCAGGCTGGTATCGGGCATCCTGTCGAGTGCGTCTGCCGGCACATTGGCCTTTGCGAACCAGTCCTTCCACCAGATGTCGGCGGGGTTGAGGATCCTGAGCTTGAGCAGGTCGGCCGGCTCCTTGATCCCGCCGATGCTTTCGGCAAGGCGCGGGCTGAGCATGGGCGAAAATTGCGAGCGCAGCAAAAAATGGGTGGCAAGCCCGGGCCATTTGCCTGAGCCGGAGCGGATGCCGATGTCCATCTCCTCGCGCGAGAAATCGACGAGGTAGCTCGAGGTGTCGAGGCGGACGGCGATGTTGGGGTGGCGCAGCTGGAACGAGCCGATGCGGGGAGCCAGCCAGTTCGACGCGAAGGTGTGGACCGTCGAAATGCCGAGCGTGCCGCCGGAGCCGGCGCGCGCCACCTGATAGGCCTCGCTCAACAGGCCGAATGCCTCGGTCACCATCGGCACCATGCGGCTGCCGACCTCGGTCAGCACCACCTGGCGCGGTTTGCGCAGGAATAGCGGCGCGCCGACGCGCTCCTCGAGCAACTTGATCTGGTAGCTGACGGCGGCCTGGGTCATGCCGAGTTCGGCCGCTGCCTTGGTGAAACTGCCCTGGCGGGCGGCGGCTTCGAACACCCTGATCGCGGTCAAAGGCGGCAGCTGAAGCGGCATTTCCCACACTCCCATACATAAGGCCAGTTAATGGGTCATGATCGACGTTCAATTGGAAAAGTCAATCATTCCAGAGCAATATCTAGGTCAAGACATCAGCACATTTCAACCATCTCAAAAGGATGACGATCATGGCCACGGCACAGGCAAGCCTTTTCCATTGCGAGCAGATCGGCTGGACCGCACGTCTGGCCGCCGCCTTCGGGCTGCGTTCGCGCAAACGCGTTGTGGACTTCCGCGACCTGCCGGATCACCTCCAGCGCGACGTCGGCTACATCGACGGCAAGGACCCTTGCGGCCGGCGGGTTTGAAGTCTCCGCACGCGCATGTGTCCCGCACGGCCATATCAACGGTTCATTTCCGCCGCCAAAGCTCCTATGAGCAATGGGGTGAACAGGGACCGGTCATATGACGCCGAAGGCAGTGTATTGGGACATGGACGGCACGTTGATCGACAGCGAGCCGCTGCACGAGGAATCGCTGGTGTCGGCGCTGCGCAGCGTCGGCATCGAGCCGCCCGCCGACCTGCACGCGCGTGTCGTCGGCCAGGCGGCTCGCCCGGTCTATGAGGTGCTGCGCGACCAGTTCGGCCTCGCCCTCGACTTCGACGACTGGATCGCCCTCAAATACGATCACTACATGGGCCGCGCGCCCAACCTTCTGCCGCGTGAAGGCGCGATGGAGATTTTTCGCGATCTGAAGGCGAAGGGTGTCGTCCAGGCGATCGTCTCCAATTCGGACCGCATGGTGGTCGAGGCCAATCTGCAGGCTGTCGGCGTGAACGAGCCGACGATGAAGACGATCAGCCGCAACGACGTGCGTCTCGGCAAGCCCGATCCCGAACCCTATCTGCGCGCCGCCTATCTCACCGGTATCGACCCCACTGATACGGCTGTCATGGAAGACAGCGTCACCGGCGCCATGGCCGGCGTCGCCGCCGGCATGCGCACCATCTTCTGGCCGCAGGACAAGATCGACGGACCGGCCGGCGCGCTGGTGGCGCATAGCGCCGAAGAGGTCAGGGCGCTGCTCGGGTTGGATTGAGCGGGTTTTGCCTGAAGATTGCCCCTTACCCTCTCCCCGTGAAGAACGGGAGAGGGGGCGTCGGCGTAGCGATTGACCTTCAGCTGACGAGACATGGACTGCACAAGGAATGGTGCAGGCGTTGAAGCTTCGTCCTTCTCCCCGTCCTTACGGGGAGAAGGTGCCGGCAGGCGGATGAGGGGCAGCTCGACGCCTCAGTTCCGGTACACCGGTTCCTGCTCGTCGAGGATGGCTTTCAGCTCGGCGAGGTGGCGTTCGGCCTGGCCGGGGTAGTCTTCCTGTTCCAGCGCTGCCTTTTCGGCGATCTCGTCCGACAGCAGCCGCAGCGGCCGGCCGGTCCACAGCGCCTTGACGTAGGTCTCGCAGGCGCGCTCGAAATAATAGAGCCGGTTGAAGGTGTCGGCGACGCTGTCGCCGATGACCATGACGCCGTGATTGCCCATGATCATCACCTTGACTTTCGGGTCGGCGAGCAGCTGCGAGCAGCGTTCGCCCTCTTCCTCGAAGGCGAGCCCGCCATAATGGCCGTCGACGACATGGCGGCGGAAGAAGATCGCCGTGTTCTGGTCGATCGGCGGCAAGGTGGAGTCGGCCAGCGACGCCAGCACGGTGGCGTGGATCGAGTGCACATGCATGACGCAGCGCGCATGGGCGCAATTGCGATGGACAGCGCCATGCAGGCCCCAGGCGGTCGGATCGGGCGCGTTGGGCCCGCTCATCGTCTCGGGGTCGTTGGCGTCGATGAGCAGAAGATCGCTCGCCTTGATGCGTGAGAAATGCACCTGGTTGGGGTTCATCAGGAACTTCGAGCCGTCGTCGTTGACGGCGAGCGAGAAGTGGTTGGCCACCGCCTCATGCATGTTGAGCCGTGCCGTCCAGCGGAAGGCGCAGGCGAGGTCGACGCGCTCCTCATAGAACGGCAGGTTGGTCTGCTTGAGCTGGGTGACGGCCATGGTGTTCCTCCCTCGCAATTTGCTGGCGCATCAGGCTTTCCCAAGACCGTTGCCGGCTTCGGGGCGATGTGCTGGGAGAAAGAATGCCGCGTCACGGCAGGCGCGGCAACATCAGCTCAGGCTGGAATCCGCTGGTCCAGCCGGAGCCCACCATTCTCGACGATGAAGTCGATGACCGCTTCCAGCCCCTTGCCGCGCGACAGGTCGGTGAAGCCGAAGGGGCGCTTGCCGCGCTGGCGGGCGGCGTCGCCTTCCATGACCTCGAGATTGACGTTCACATAAGGCGCCAGGTCGCTCTTGTTGATGACCAGGAAGTCGGAGCGGGTGATGCCGGGGCCTCCCTTGCGCGGGATCTCTTCGCCCTGGCAGACCGAGATGACATAGAGCGTGATGTCGGCGAGATCGGGCGAGAAGGTCGCCGCCAGGTTGTCGCCGCCCGACTCGATGAAGACGATGTCGAGGTCGGGGAACTTTCGGTTCATCTCGGCGATGGCCTGAAGATTGATCGAGGCGTCCTCGCGGATGGCGGTGTGCGGGCAGCCACCGGTTTCCACGCCCATGATGCGCTCTTCCGGCAGCGCCTGCAGGCGGGCCAGCATCATCGCGTCTTCCTTGGTGTAGATGTCGTTGGTGACGACCGCGATGGAGAACTCGTCGCGCAGCGCCTTGCACAGCTTCTCGGTCAGCGTTGTCTTGCCCGAGCCCACCGGGCCACCGATGCCGATGCGAAGCGGGCCGTTTTTCGAGGTCATGACTGGAATCCTGATATGGCGAGGATGACGAAACCGGTGCCGATGGCGAGGCACAGCGGCGAATAATACTGACGGTCGAGCCGCGCGAAGGGCAGCTCGGGCGTCAGCCGGCGCCAGGCGGGGGTGAAGCCGGCAATGCCGCGGCCGAGAAACACCAGCGCAACCATCAGCGCCGAGGCGGCCAAGCCCGCCTTTGGGAAGGGTGTCGCGAAGATGCCGACAAGCGCCAACGGCCACAGCGTCGCCACGATGAGGCAGGCGGTGACGGCGAAGCTGGCGAAGGGCGAGGGCATGGTGTCGATGCCGCGCGCACCGACGACGGCGCGGGCGCAAGAAGCCTGGTCGGTGCCGGGCCAGACGCCGCCAAGACCCCAATAGGCATGGATCGAGGCGATCAGATAGAGCACGGCGGCGAGGGCGAAGGCGAGCACGGTCATGAGCGGAACAGTCTCGAATGTTGGGTCTCGTGGCGCATCGCCATGATGTCGGAGGTTAGGGCGGCGGACCCCAGATCGTCGAGTGTCGATACTGCCGCACGCGCCGCCACGCCGAGCGCTACCGGCTCGAAGCCGGCGATGATGCCGGTGGCCGCCGTCTGGCCGATGACGCCAAGCCGGATCGCTGCCTGGATCAGGTTGGTGGCAAAGGCTTGCAGGTAAGCGGCCAGCGCGTACTCCAGTGCGATGCCATGGGCGCCGGCGACGGCGCCGACGGCGACACAATAGGGGCATTCCGCCGGCAGCCGCGCAAGCACCTGGTTCGGCCAGGCGGCTGCGGCCGCGAGGAACGCTTGGCCCTGCAGCATCGATTCCAGGTGGCGTTCGCGCGAACCGGCCAGGGCTTCAGCGAGTTCAGCGACCTCGGGCAGGTCGCCGTCGGTAGCGGCGCGGCGCCAGCTTTCCGCAAACAGCACCGCGTCGTTCCAGCCGGAGCCGATTTCGGCGAGCGTGGTCAGCCATGCGGCGAGATCGTCACGGTTGGCGATAAGATTGTCATGCACGGCACGTTCGAGGCCATGGCTGTAGGAAAAGCCGCCGACCGGGAAGGCTGGCGACAGCCAGGCCATCAGCCGCAGCAGCGAGGCGTTGCCGCGCTCAGTCATGATGGTGATGGTGGTGGCCGCCATGGTCGTGGTGGTGACCATGGTCATGTTCGTGGTGATGCTCGTGCTCGTGGTCGTGTCCATGGGCGTGGTCATGCGAGTGACCATGATCGTGGCCATGGCCCGAATAAGCGCCGCGCACCGGCTCGAAGGGCGCCAGTATGTCGGTGACGGTAGCGCCCAGCCCTTCCAACATCGCCTTGATGACATGGTCGCGCAGGATGAGGATGCGATCGGCCGAGATCGCTGCGGCGAGGTGGCGGTTGCCGATGTGCCAGGCGAGCTGCGTCAGGTGGACGGCGTCGCGAGCGCGGATGTCGTAGAGCTCTTCCTCGGCGGCGACGATGCCGGCGGTGCGATCGTCTTCGAGCACGAGCAGGTCGCCGGTTTCGAGCACCACCGGCTCGGCCAGATCGACGAGCACACGTTCGCCCTTGGACAGCGCGACGGCGCGGCGCCTGATATGGCGCTCGTCATGGGCGAGCACGGCGACGTCGAAGGGCTGCGCGCCTGTTGTGGCGTCGGCACGGATGATCTTGATAGCGCGCAGCATGGGTCGTTGTTCCTGTGGCGTGGCGGCGGAGCCGGCGGTTCAGACGATGGTGTCGAAGAGCCGCCAGATCCACGATATCTGATACAGCAAAGTAGCTGTCACGAATGCCAGATGATATCGCCTGCTCGCGGTGGCGATGGCGATGAGGCAAAGTGCCACCAGGATGGGCGTGCGGATCAGGTATTCGCCGCCGAAATGGGCGAAATGCGCCTCGCCCTTGATCAATGTGTCGACGATGTCGAGCAGGTAGGTCGTGGCCAAAAGCCCGAAGAACCAGGCGCGGCGCGAATAGAAGAAGTCCTCGTAGCTTTTGTAGTCCTGCATCGAGTCGGGGAAGAGCAACGCGCAGAGCAAAAACAGCGCGATCGCGTAGCCGAGGATGAACAGGTAGGTGCCGAAGGTCCAGTTGGGGACGGCGTAGAGGCCAAACTCCCACCACCAGAAATGCACCAGCGTCAGAAGCAGCGAGGCCACCCAGGCGAGGTGCACCGGGTAGAGCCTGTACTGGTCGGGATGCTGGACGATGCGGGCGACACCCGACAACAGCCGCGCCATGCCCAGGCCGATGATCATGCCCATGACGATGCGGATATGCGGGAAGACTTCGGCCGGGACTTCGGGCGTCATGGGACGCTCTTGGGATGGTCGAATGCGGGCATTGTCGGTTCCGGGAACGTTTCTGCGGCGAGGGTTACGGCGGGCATCGTGCGCCGAAACAGATGTCGAGCCAATAGACGTTGCCGTGAGCGTGGCGTGTGTGTCGCGGGCACAAAAAACCCCGGCGCGCTGTCGCGGCCGGGGTTTGTATCAAGCGAAGACGGCGAAGCTTATGCGGCTTCGGCGACGTCGTCGTTCTTGAGCGCTTCAAGAATGTTCTGCGGCGAGGAGACGCCATAAGGATCGCTGTCGCAGTTGTCGGCGAAGCCTTCTTCCTCGAACCACTTTTCGATGCGGCCGTTGTTGATGACGGCGGCGTAGCGCCAGGAGCGCATGCCGAAACCGACATTGTCCTTGGCAACCAGCATGCCCATCTTGCGGGTGAACTCGCCCGAGCCATCGGGGATCAGCTTGACCTTGTCGAGGTTCTGCGACTTGCCCCAGGCGTTCATGACGAAGGCGTCGTTGACCGAGACGCAATAGATCTCGTCGATGCCTTCGGCCTGGAACTCGCCAAACAGCTTCTCGAAGTCGGGCAGCTGGTAGGTCGAGCAGGTCGGCGTGAAGGCGCCGGGCAGCGAGAACAGGACGACGCGCTTGCCGTCGAAATAGTCGGCCGAGGTCTTGTCTTCCCAGCGGAAGGGGTTCGGGCCGCCGACGGCCTCGTCGCGCACGCGCGTGCGGAAGGTGACAGCAGGAACTTTCTTGCCGATCATTTGAAACTCCATTTCCAAGAAAGCAGGGCCCCCGATCTTGGGCTCGGGGAATCCTGCCGAATTTTTAGCTAGCGCGGGCTCAATACCAACTGGCCAGAGGCGGTTCCAGCGCGACCGGCGTGGCATCAGGTCGCGGGCGGTTCCTGTAGGGCAGGCGCGGTCAGGGAAGGTGGATCGTGGCGTCCATGTAGATGACAGCCTGGCCGGTGAGGAACACCCGGTCGCCCGCGACTTCGCAGCCGAGCACCCCACCCCGGGCCGACAGCTGGCGCGCCGAAAGGCTGGTCTTGCCAAGCTTTTGCGCCCAGTAGGGGGCGAGCGTGGCGTGGGTCGAGCCGGTGACCGGATCCTCCGGGATGCCGGCGCCGGGGGCGAAGTAGCGCGAGACGAAATCGCAGTCGCTGCCGCGCGCGGTGATGCACAGGCCGAACGATCCGAGCTCGGCGATGCGCGGCAGGTCGGGTTGGTAGGCAAGCAGCGCAGCCTCCGAAGTCAGCTCGACGAAGTAGTTCTCGCGGTTGCGGAAAAGCTGCACCCAGGCGTCGTCGCGCAGGCCGTTGACCAGCGCGTCCTGAGGGATGGCGAAGTCGGGGTCGAAGCGCGGGATGTCCATGCGATAGCCGCCACTCTGCGGCGTGACGAGGAGGTCGCCGACCTCGCGGGTGGAGAAACGCATGGTCCGTTCGACGCCCTTGCGCAAATGCAGCGCGCAGGCCGAGGCCAGCGTGGCGTGACCGCAGAACGGCACCTCGTCGGTGGGGGTGAACCAGCGGATATCCCACTCGCCATCGTTCGGCTTCAGGAAGGCCGTTTCAGCGAGGTTGTTCTCCAGCGCGATGCCCTGGAGCACACGGTCGGCCAGCCAGTCCTCGAGGAACACGACCGCCGCCGAATTGCCTGTGAAAACCTTATCGGTGAAGGCATCCACCTGGATCATTTCGAGCTTCATCGCGGCCTCCAATCTATGGCGCAGAAGCTAGAACAGGAAATAGCGCTGCGCCATGGGCAGCACCGTCGCCGGCTCGCAGGTCAGAAGCTCACCGTCGGCGCGCACCTCGTAGGTCTCGGGATCGACCTCTATCTGAGGCATGGCGTCGTTGAGGATCATCGAGCGCTTGCCGATACCGCTTCGGGTGTTTTCCACCGCCACCATCTGCTTCTCGAGGCCGATGCGCTCGCGCAGGCCGCTCTCCAGCCCGGCTTTCGAGACGAAGGTGATCGAGCTGTTGGTCAGCGCCTTGCCGAACGAGCCGAACATCGGCCGGTAGTGGCTCGGCTGCGGCGTCGGGATCGAGCCGTTGGGGTCGCCCATCGGGGCGGTGGCGATCCAGCCGCCGAGCAGCACCATGTCGGGTTTCACGCCGAAGAAGGCCGGGTTCCACAACACCAGGTCGGCGCGCTTGCCGACTTCGATCGAGCCGATCTCGCGCGCCATGCCGTGCGCGATGGCCGGGTTGATGGTGTATTTGGCGATGTAGCGGCGGGCGCGGAAATTGTCGTTGTTGCCCTTTTCCTGGGGCAGCGTGCCGCGCTGGCGCTTCATCTTGTCGGCTGTTTGCCAGGTCCGGATGATCATCTCGCCGACGCGGCCCATGGCCTGGCTGTCCGACGAGATCACCGAGAAGGCGCCGAGGTCGTGCAGGATGTCCTCGGCGGCGATCGTCTCCTTGCGGATGCGGCTTTCGGCAAAGGCGATGTCTTCGGGGATCGACGGCGACAGATGGTGGCAGACCATCAGCATGTCGAGGTGTTCGGCGACGGTGTTGACGGTGTAGGGTCGCGTCGGATTGGTCGAGCCTGGGATGACGTTCGGATACTGACAGATCTTGATGATGTCCGGGGCATGGCCGCCGCCGGCACCTTCGGTGTGGAAGGAGTGGATGGTGCGGCCCCTGAAGGCGGCGACCGTGTCCTCGACGAAGCCGCCTTCGTTGAGCGTATCGGAGTGGAGAGCCACCTGGACGTCGTAGGCGTCGGCGACCGACAAGCAGGTGTCGATGGCGGCGGGCGTCGTGCCCCAGTCTTCGTGCAGCTTGAGCACGCAGGCGCCGGCCAGCACCTGTTCTTCCAGCGCGCCCGGCAGCGAGGCGTTGCCCTTGCCGGACACACCGACATTCATCGGCAGGCCATCGAAGGCCTGGAGGATGCGGGCGATGTTCCACGGTCCCGGCGTGCAGGTGGTGGCAAGCGTGCCGTGCGCCGGGCCGGTGCCGCCGCCAACCATGCAGGTGACGCCTGAGTTCAGCGCCGTTTCGACCTGCTGCGGCGAGATGAAGTGGATATGCGTGTCGATGGCGCCGGCGGTCAGGATCTTGCCTTCGCCGGCGATGATCTCGGTGCCTGGGCCGATGATGACGGTCACGCCGGGCTGGGTATCGGGATTGCCTGCCTTGCCGATGGCAGCGATGCGCCCGTCCCTGAGGCCGACGTCGGCCTTGTAGATGCCGGTATGGTCAAGGACCAGCGCATTGGTGATGACGCAGTCCATGGAACCCTGGGCGCGGCTCAGCTGGCTCTGGCCCATGCCGTCGCGTATGACCTTGCCGCCGCCGAACTTCACTTCCTCGCCGTAGACGGTGAAATCGTTCTCGACCTCGATGAACAGCTCGGTGTCGGCAAGCCGTACCTTGTCGCCGACGGTGGGGCCGAACATCCTGGCATAGGCGGCGCGGGAGATTTGTGCCGGCATCAGAGTTTTCCCATCACCTTCTGCTGGAAGCCGTAGACCTCGCGTTTGCCGCCATAGGGCACCAGCGTCACGTCGCGTTCCTGGCCCGGCTCGAAGCGCACGGCGGTGCCGGCGGCGATGTCGAGCCGCATGCCGCGCGCCAACTCGCGGTCGAATTTCAGGCCATTGTTGGTCTCGTAGAAATGGAAGTGGCTGCCGACCTGGATCGGCCGGTCGCCGGTGTTGGCGACCTTGAGCGTTACGGTCGGCTGGCCCTTGTTGAGCTCGATAGAGCCTGAGGCGGTGATGATTTCGCCGGGGATCATGGGTCTCACGCTCCGAGTGCCAGCCACAGGCCGCCGAGCGCTGTCGCACCGCCGGCGACGCGCGTCACCAGCCGGCCGGTGTCGCCGCCGAAGACACGGCCGACGCTCAGGCCAAGACCAACGCCCGCGGCATGCAGCAGCACCGTCGACAGCGCGAAACCGAAGCCGAAGCTCAGCGCGCCGGCGGAGCCGAGCTCGCCGCCATGGGCGTGGCCGTGGAAGAAGGCGAAGAAGCCGACCATGACCATGCCGGCCCATGTCGGCACCTTGAGGGCGACGGCTGCGAGCAGGCCGATCACCACCACCGAGGCGAGGATCACCGGCTCGACGAAGGGCAGCGGCGCGCCAGCGACCGCCGCGGCGAAGCCGATCGCCATGGTGCCGACGAATGCCGATGGTACCAGCCACAGGGCGCGTCCGCCGAGCAAGGCAGCCCACAGGCCGACCGCGACCATGGCGAGGATGTGGTCCATGCCGAACAGCGGATGCGACACGCCGGCGAGCAGCGATCCGTGCTGCTCGGGATTGAAGTGCGCGAAGGCGGGTGCGACCGACAAAGACATCAAGGAGAGGGCGAGCGCGAGACGCTTGAGCATCGTTGACAACCTTTCGTTCAGGGCAATCAGGCGGCGGACTTCGGCGCGCAGCCTTCGGCTTTCAGCACGCGCTTGGTCGAGGCTGGATATTTGGCGAGCATGGCGGCAGGCCGGATCGGTCGCGCGGAGAAATTGCCGCCGCAATTGGGGCAGGCGCCGCCGAGCACGCCTTCGGCGCAATCGCTGCAGAAGGTGCATTCGAAGGTGCAGATGACTGCATTCGTCGCCTCGGGCGGCAGGTCGCGGTCGCAGCATTCGCAATTGGGACGCAGTTCAAGCATAGCGGCCTCAGCGGATCGGTTCGTGGACGGTGACGAGCTTGGTGCCGTCGGGAAAGGTGGCCTCGACCTGGACGTCGTGGATCATCTCGGCGATGCCGTCCATGACCTGGGCGCGGGTGATGACATGGGCGCCGGCTTCCATCAGCTCGGCGACGGGGCGTCCGTCGCGGGCGCCCTCGACGATGAAGTCGGAGATCAGCGCGACGGCCTCGGGATGGTTGAGCTTGACGCCGCGTTCGAGCCGCTTGCGTGCGACCATTGCCGCCATGGCGATCAGAAGCTTGTCTTTTTCCCTTGGCGTCAGGTTCATGCCGGTACCAAAATCCTAGAGTGACCAAAGTCTGGGCAGGCCTGCCTGCCCATTGAGCAGTTCGACCAGCGGAACGAGTCGTTTGCGCAGCGAATAGCCGTCCTCGGCATAAAGCCTCGCAAGAAGCTTGCCAGTTCCGGAGACCGTCCACAGGCTGGCGCCGCCGTTGTCGCCGATGATCTTGCGCGCTGGTTCCAGCAGGGTCTCGCCGCGCTCGGAGACCAAAAGCAGCGTCGCCATGGCGATGCGTCCGCCGGCCGATGCCGGTCTGGAAAGCGTTGCTTCGATATCGGGGCCGACGAAAAAATCCTCGACATGGATGAGCCGGCCGCCCTGCCTGATGCGCCAGCGGTCGCGGAAGGTGCCGCTTTCGACACGTTCGCCCATGGCGGAGCGGCCGAAGACAGTCGCTTCGACGATCAGTGCTTCGGCACCCACTGCCAGCTCGGCGTCGAGCGTGCGTGAAAAGGCTGAGCGATCATAAGTGATCGTTTCCTGCGGCAGCCAGCCGAGGAAGCCGCCGCCGCCGACCGACAGGCGGACGTCGACCTCGGCGCGGCCGGCAAGCGCGCGATAGACCTTCTCGCAGGCTTGGGTTGTGATGACGGCGCGTGCGCCCGCGCCGACCGAAACCTCCCAGCCGAGCCTGTCGCCGCCAGTCAGCCCGCCGGCCATGTTGATCAGCACTGCTTCGAGCGGATCGGCGCCGGTGCCGGGCAGCCTGATCTTGGCCGCGCCGTCCTGGTAGAGGCGGGCGAGACGGCTGCGGCCGGCACGGTGCTCGACCTCGATGCGCGCGCGCGCCTTTACGCGCTGCGTGGAAATTGCCGCTGCGTCAGTCTCGGCGGACAAGGATGTGCCTGATGTCATGATGCCCGGAGGGTAGCTGCAATGGGGGATTTGTCGATATACAAGCTTGTTGCCTCGTCGCGTTTCGCTTTCTATACAGGGACGCCTTTTTGGCTCAATTCGGGGGCGGTTTCGTCTGAAAGGTCTGGCTCGGGCCCGGCGCAGGTGCTGCGCGGCACGGACATGACAAGTTAGAGAGTTCTGGGGAAGGGTATTTATGGCCGACCAGTTGGCAACGGACATCATCGCCAAGATCAAGGCGCATGCTGAGGAAGGTGGCGAAGAGATCACGCTCGGTACGGAGCTGACCGCGCTCGGCATCCACTCGCTCGAACTCACCGAGATCATCTTCGATCTCGAGGAAGAGTATGGCATCGAGATCGAGATGAACACCGTCGATGCCTGGAGCAGCCTCAAGAATGTTGGCGACATGGTCGAAGCCGTTCGCGCCCTGATTGCAAAATCTGCCTGAGATGAAGCGTCCCCGCATCGTCATCACCGGTATCGGCGGGCTGTGCGGGCTCGGCACCGATGCACCCGCCATCTGGGATGCCATGCGCGCTGGCCGTTCGGCCATCGGACCGCTGACCAATGGCGAGCTGCACGAGCTCAAGATCCGCATCGGCGCCGAGATCAAGCAGCTGCCCGAGCACGGCATTGACCGCAAGCAGCTCGTTTCGATGGACCGGTTCAGCCTTCTTGCCGTGATCGCGGCCAAGGAAGCGCTGCGCCAGTCCGGCCTGGTCGTCAACGAACACAACACCCATCGTGTTGGCACCATCGTCGGCGTCGGCGTCTGCGGCTGGGAAGCGATCGAGGAAAATTACCGCGCCATCCTGCTCGAAGGCAGGAACCGCGCTGCCATCTTCACCGTGCCGAAGGTCATGCCGGGTGCGGCCGCCGGCCAGGTCAGCATGAATCTCGGCCTGCGTGGGCCGGTGTTCGGCGTCACCTCCGCCTGCTCCTCGTCCAACCACGCATTCGCCACCGCGATGGACCAGCTTCTGCTCGGCCGCGCCGACGCGATCGTTGCCGGCGGCACCGATGCGCCGCTGGTGTGGGGCGTGATCAAGGGCTGGGAAGCGTTGCGCGTCGTTGCGCCCGACACGTGCCGTCCATTTTCCGCCGACAGGCAGGGGTTGGTTCTCGGCGAGGGTGCGGGCATGGTCGTGCTCGAAACCTATGACCACGCGGTTGCCCGTGGCGCGACGATCCTGGCCGAACTGGCCGGAACCGGCATGTCCGGCGACGCCTCCGATATCGTGGCGCCGACCGTCGAAGGCCCGACGGCCGCGATGCGCGCCTGCCTGCTGGACGCCGGGCTGACGCCGGAAGAGGTCGACTACGTCAACGCCCATGGCACCGGCACCAAGGCCAACGACCAGATCGAAACGGCGGCCATCCGCCGCGTCTTCGGCGCTCATGCCGACAAGCTGTCGGTGTCGTCGACAAAGTCGATGCATGCCCACTGCCTCGGCGCCTCGGGCGCGCTCGAGATGATCGCCTGTGTCAACGCCGTGCGCGAAGGCATCGTGCCGCCGACCGCCAATTATCGCGAGGCGGATGCCGACTGCGATCTCGACATCACGCCCAATGCCGCCAAACAGCGCCCGGTGCGCGTGGCGATCAGCAACGGCTTTGCCTTTGGTGGCACCAATGCCGTGGTTGCGGTCAAGGCGGTCTGATCCGTCTCCGACTTAATCTGTCATCTCGATAAAACAGACGCGCTGCATATTGATGCAGCGCGTTGGCATGACTAACTCTTGCGTGCCCCCACCATTCTGGCCAGTGCTTCACGCCGGGCCACCCCACGAGGAACCGTCGATGAGCGATCTCACTCCCTTTCCGATTGCTGCCCGCTGGCCGGCGCAGCACCCCGACCGCATCCAGCTCTATTCCTTTCCGACGCCGAACGGCGTGAAGGTGTCGATAGCACTCGAAGAACTCGACCTGCCCTATGAGGCGCATGCCATCAATATCGGCAAGAATGAAAGCTGGACGCCGGAGTTCCTGGCGCTAAACCCGAACGGCAAGATTCCGGCGATACTCGATCCCAATGGCCCCGGCGGCAAGCCGCTGGCGCTGTTCGAGTCAGGCGCAATCCTGCTCTATCTCGCCGAAAAGACCGGCCGCCTGATCCCAGCTGACCGTGCCCGTCACTACGAAACCATTCAGTGGGTGTTCTTCCAGATGGCGTCGGTGGGCCCGATGTTCGGCCAGCTTGGCTTCTTCCACAAATTCGCTGGCCGCGAGATCGCCGACAAGCGCCCGCTGGAACGCTACCGCGACGAGTCGCGGCGCCTGCTTGGCGTGCTCGACAAGCGGCTCGAAGGCCGCAAGTGGATCATGGACGACGACTACACCATCGCCGACATTTCGATGCTCGGCTGGGTGCGCAACCTGATCGGCTTCTACGACGCCGGCGACCTCGTCGGCTTCAAGAGCTTCGAGAATGTCGCGGCATGGCTGGAGCGCGGCCTGGCCCGCCCGGCGGTTCAGGCAGGCCTGAATATTCCCGCGCGCGGCTAAGCAGCTCGGAAACCAAAAGAAAGCGCCGCGCTTCCCTGAGGGATGCGCGGCGCTTTTGATTCCAGAAGACCTTCAAAGCGGTCCGGTGCGTCCGATCACCAGGTCGGCTTCGCGCCTGGCCGCCAGCACCCGGTCGATGTTGGGCATGTCGTTGCTGTCGATCCAGTTGCGCGCGTCGGCGTCCGAGCGGCCATGCTCGCGCCAGCGCTCGACCAGCCGCCGCTCCAGCTCCTCGCGCGGCACGTCGACGAAGATGGTGAAGTCGAACAGCTGGTGCAGCCGCTGCCAGGGCTCCTCGTCGAGCAAAAGGTAATTGCCTTCGACGAGGATGAACTTGACGTCGGCCGAGACGATGTCGGCTGCCGCACGCGACAGCTCGATGCTGCGGTCGAAGACCGGGATGGCTATGTCGGGTTCGGCGGCGCGTAGGCGTTTGAGCAAAACTTCGAAGCCGGCAAAGTCGAAGGTCTCGGGCGCCCCCTTGCGTTCACTCAGGCCGCGCTTTGCCAGCACCGCATCGTCGAAGTGGAAGCCGTCCATCGGCACCACTGCGGCCGAACCTTCGGGCAGCACGTCGTGCAGCGCCGCCGACAGCGTCGATTTGCCCGATCCGGGCGGTCCGGCGATGCCGATCACGAAGCGCTCGGCATGGTGGGCGCGCTTGAACAGGGTTGCGGCGATGTGGGCGATTTCGGACATGGATCTCCCCGATGGTTTCAAATGACATTCTGCCGCCGCACCCGTCAAAAATGAGGCGGCGGCCGCGTCACTTCAAGATCGGCTGGCCGATCCGCAGGAAGGTTTCGTCGAACGGCGCCTCGCGCTGGCTGCCATCGGCGAAGATGAGCCGCAGCCGGCCCGGCAGGGCTTCGACCTGCGACGGCGGATCGCCCCCATCCAGCGGCAAGGCACCGACGATCTGGCGGAAAGCGACGCGGCCGCCGAGTGTGAAGGCTGTCTCTATGCCTTCCTGCTTCAGCCAGTTGTCGCCGATCGACGCGGCATGGCCGATCGCCGAGCGCCCATCCTCGATGCCGAGCACGCCGTGGCGGCCGTTCCATGGCGCGTAATAGCGGCCGCCATTGCTGATCCACAGCATGGTGACGGGCAGCTCGGCCGGGTTCTTCAGCACCAGCACGACGTCGGCCTCGGCCTTGCGCGCCACTGCCGTCCAGCCCATGCCGTCGTGATCGGCCTCGACGAGGGTGACGAAATCCTCGTGCCGGCGAACGGCGCTGTAGTCAGTGAGGTCGGTTTGGCCGCCGTCGGCGACCGGGAAGCGGGTGAGGTCGGCGCTGCGGGCAGGGTAGGCGAGCAGATGGGCGCCACGTGCCGGGTCGGGCTCGGTGACATCGGGCGGGGTTGCCGCCAACCGCTTCGGTGAAAAAGCGAGACGACCGCCCGCGGCCATCTCGGTCATCGGGTGATGGGCGACCGAGATCGCACCGGAGCCGCCGGAGAAGGCATGCTCCTGGTACAGGAACGGGTGGCCGTCGCGCAGAACGAGCGTCTTGTCGACGGTGGCGCCCATCACCTTGTGCTGCAGCCGGAAGCTTACGCGGCGGCCGCCCGTTATGGCTTCGTCTGAGACGAGGTCCCAGGCGCCGTTAGCCGGCCAGCCATGCAGCGGTGCCGCTTCCACGTCGCTGCGCGAAAACGGCGCGCAGAGGAAGTCGCCCGACAGCCTGACGACGCCCTCGGGCAAGCCTTCGGGCAGGTCGTTGCGGTCGATCCATGGCGCGCGGTGCAGCGGTTTCAGCCTGCGTGCGCCGCTTGTGATGGCGAAATCGGCGATGTGGCCGACGGCAAGGTCAAGCGTGGCTGAAATGCCCTCGGCCTGGAAACCATGCTCGCTCATGCCAAATCACCCCGCTATGTGACGCCAACAGAGCCGATTTGGCATCCTTCGCGCAAGCCGCCGGGTGTAACCAATATTCAACACCGCCGGCGCAACATGCATCTGGTGCATCAGGCCAAATGGACGGAATGGCGTGCGTTCTGTAATTTTCCGGCTGTTGCTGCCGGCCGGCATGTGACAAAGCCCAGTTTTGGCGACCACCGACAGGTTCTTTCCTTGCAAGCCCAGACACACTCTTCCCTGCTACCCTCCAGTCTCCCCCGGTTTCGGTGGTCTGGGCTGTGGCGCAATGTCGTGGCGCTGCTTGCCGTGGTTACCCTCGTCGCCGGCTGCGCCACATCGGAGACGCTGAATGTCGCGCCGCAAGCCGCGGCGCCCGACAAGTTTGCCGCCATCGTCGTCGACGCCTCCAATGGGCGCACGCTTTACCAGGCCTATTCGACGGCGCCGCGTTATCCCGCCTCGCTGACCAAGATGATGACGCTGTATCTGACCTTCGAGGCGATGCAGCAGGGACGCGTCGCCAAGACGACGTTCATCCCGGTGTCGGAGAACGCCCGCTCGCAGCCGCCCTCCAAGCTCGGCTTCAAGCGCGGCGAGCAAATCGAGCTCGATGCGGCGATCCGGGCGCTGGCGACCAAGTCGGCCAATGACGTGGCGGTGGCTGTCGGCGAATATCTCGGCGGCTCGGAGGAGGGTTTTGCCCGCCAGATGACGGCGAAGGCGCGTCAGCTCGGCATGACCAGCACCGTCTTCCGCAACGCCTCTGGTTTGCCCGATGCGCAGCAGCGCACAACGGCGCGCGACATGGCGGTGCTCGGCATGGCGCTGCGCAAGCATTTCCCGCAGCATTATTATTATTTCTCAGCCACCGACTTCAATTTCCGCGGCAAGCGCATCCGTGGCCACAATGACCTGCTCGGCCGGGTCAACGGCGTCGACGGCATCAAGACCGGCTACATCAGGGCCTCTGGCTTCAACATCGTCACTTCGGTGCAGGCCGACGGCCGCAAGCTGGTGATCGTCGTCATGGGCGGCGACACGGCGCGCAAGCGCAACGCCCAGGTCGAGGAGATGATCGTCCGCTACATGCCGCAGGCAGCCGGCGGCAGCCTGGCGTCGCAGATGTACACCCCGGCACCGGCGGCCACCGCATTGGCGGCACCCTTGCCGGCACCTGCCTCGCCAGGCATGCCGATGCCGGTCACGCCTGAAATGCCGATGCCGGCCGACACGGCGGTCCAGCAGGGCGATGCACCGGTGCCGATGGGCGAGATCCAGTAACTGGACGGATTGGCGCCGCGCTGCTCAGGTCGGCGCGGTGTACTGATCGTCGGTGACATGCTCGAGCCAGTCGACGGCGCGGCCGTCGAGCGCTTCCTGCAGCGCGATGTGGGTCATGGCCGTTGTCGCCGCAGCACCGTGCCAGTGCTTTTCGCCGGGCGCGAACCACACGACGTCGCCGGTCCTGATCTCCTCCACCTTACCGCCCCAGACCTGAGCCCAGCCAAGGCCCGAGGTGACAACCAGCGTCTGGCCGAGCGGGTGGGTGTGCCATGCCGTCCGCGCACCCGGCTCGAAGGTGACGGTGACGGCGCGCAGCCGCGCCGGCGCCGGGGTTTCGAAGATTGGATCCTGGCGCACTGCGCCGGTGAAATAGTCAGGCGAGGGCGTTGCCGAAGGCCGCGAACCGCTGCGTTTGATTTCCATCTTTTGTCTCCTATGGGGCGCCTGGTGCCTGGCCGCGTCTTTCGGATCGCGAAGCCGCGCTTTCGGTTGCTACGCTATTCCGGATGGAAAACCGCTGCACGCTTTTCCTGGAACATTGTTCCGACAAGTGTTGCGGACGGGGATGCCTCGTTGGCGGACGTCGTCTCGCGGATCTCGCAGCGCCGCGCACCGGCTCCTTCACAAGCTGCAGCAATGCCTCTTGGCCACCGACAAGTCGAGCGGCCCCCGATCGGTCTAAGCATCGAGGCTGCTCTCAATCAGGCAGGGCGACGAGTGCCCGCCCGCTTGTCAGGTCAACGACCATCCGCACGATCGCAACAACGTCCGCCTCGGGCAGCGCCGCCACAAGCTCGGCGCCGGTCGCGGTGAAAGTCTCGGCGATGATGCGCACGCCCGGCTGGGCCGCGAGCCTTGCTTGGACGATCGCCAGGTCGGCGAAACCGCACGTGATTTTCGCTTCGACCGAGATGACGATTTCGGTCTTGGCAGCAGTGCGCAGGCAGGTGGCCGCGGTGCCGCCATAGGCCCGCACCAGCCCGCCGCTGCCCAACAGGATGCCGCCGAACCAGCGCGTGACGACGACGGCGACATTGTCGAGGTTCTGGCCGTCGAGCGCCTGCAGTATCGGCTTGCCGGCAGTGCCGCTCGGCTCGCCGTCATCGCTGAAGCGGTAGCTCTGGCCGATGCGCCAGGCCCAGCAATTGTGGTTGGCCCCGGCATCCGAATGGGCAGCGATAAACGCCTTCGCTCCCGCCTCGTCCGCCACCGGTCCGGCGACAGCCAGGAACCGGCTCTTCTTGATGTCCTGGGCGAAGCTTTCGGGGTGGGCGAGCGTGAACATGGCTGGTGGCGGTTAGACAATGCCGGGCGGGTGGCCGTCAATTGCTGCTGGGGCCTATGTCGTCACCTAAAATCGACCGAAGCCCAGGCGGGGCACGCTGTACTCGCCACGCCTGCAAGACCGTCGTCATGGCCGGCCCGGCAATGGATCGCGATTTGCCACTTCTCCCGTTGAAGCTTGCCGCCGCATCGGTTATGAACGCGCGTCGTCCGGTGCGCCGGGCGTGCTTCGCGGCGTCGCCGCAGGCGAGCACCCGTAGCTCAGCTGGATAGAGCGCTGCCCTCCGAAGGCAGAGGTCACAGGTTCGAATCCTGTCGGGTGCGCCAGCTGTTTCGACAACTTCCGAATGCGCTCGCCTCTGGCTACAGGGGCATCTTCGCCACGCTGTCCTTGTAGTCCTGCTTCGGGTCACCCAGGCCCAGGAACATCTTGACGCCGGCGACGAGGCTGGAAGCGTCGAGCCAGATTTGCGCGTCCGCAGGTTCGAACCGCAGCAGCCTGAGCTTCGGATCATCCTTGCCCTTCTCGAACCACGCGGCCACGAAGCGGTTCCACAGGCGGTCGATTGTGCCGCGGTCGCTGTCGATCCTCAGGGTGCCGTGGACAGTGGCAAACAGGTCATGCTTCTTGGACGCGTAGACAAGCGTGGCTTTCCTGGCGCGCGTCAGCTTGCCAGCAAGTTCGGTGTCGCTAGCCGTGAAGAAGTAGATGGTCTTGCGGTCGCCATCGAACTGCGCGGTCATCGGGCGCGAGTCGATACCAGAGACACTCACCATCACGGTCATGTCTGAACGTATCGATTTCCAGAACTTCGCTTCGAACTCTCTCTTGTCGGCCATGGTGAAGGTCTCCTTGAAGGAGGCTCAACCCCTGGCGTCACGAGAGGTTCCATTTGGGTGGCAGGCGAAAGGGCTTCAGAGGGTTTACCGCCGTGCGGCCCCGACAGCGCGACTACACGCCGTTCACGCTGGGCACATCCACCTCGCGGATGAAATCGCGAAGCGTTTCCATATCCCATGACAGCGGGCGGTCGTCCGCATAGTGTGCGACGTGCTTGCGAACGGTGCGATAGATCGCGTCTGTTCGCGGTGCGCGCGTTTCCTTGCCAGCCAGGAAGTCATGTGCCTGCGCTGCCGCCATAAGTTCAATTGCCAGGATGTATTCGGCGTTGTCGATAACGGCCAGCAGCTTGTTGGCGGCGACGGTCGGATGGGCGAGGAAGTCTTCCTGCAGCCCTGACGTAACACCTCCGTCAGTCGCAGCTGGCGCCGCCAGCCGGCGGTTCACGTTGCTCAACGAAGCGGCGGTGTACTGCGCGATCATGAAGCCGGAGTGGCAGCCGCCTTCGCTGGCGAGAAACGCCGGTAGGTTGTTGACCAGCGGATTGACCAGACGGTCGATGCGTCGCTCGCTCATTGCCGCCACCTGAGCCAGAGCGATCGTCATGCTGTCGGCAGCCTGGCCCAACGCGGGCGCAACCGCATGTGCCTCCGAAAAGACCAACGGGTTGTCCAGCGTACCCGACACAGCAGGATTGTCCGTGACGGAAGCCAGTTCGCGGTCGACCAGGTGCGCGGAGCGCTCCATCACCTCTAGTGCGGCACCATGCACATGAGGCACAGCGCGAAGGCTGAGCGCGTCTTGCGTGCGTCGCCCGCGGGCCGCATCGATCAGGCCGCTACCCTCGAGCAACCCGCGCAGCGTTGCGCCGACCGCCTCGATACCAGGTGACGGCCGCATGGCGAGCACACGCTCGTCAAAGGCCGCCATTTGACAGCCAGCGGCTTCGAGCGTCAGGGCCGCCGCAGCATCGGCCCAGCGCAAAAGGCGTTCGACGCGAGCCAATGCCACACACAAAAGCCCGGTAGCGCAGGCAGTGCCATTGACCAGGCTTAGGCCCTCCTTGGCGCCGAGCACCAGAGGTTCGACTCCAATAGCCGCCAAGGCGTCGCGTCCGTTCATTCGACGCCCCGCGACGCGCGCCCGGCCCTCGCCGATCAATACCAGCGCAATGTGTGCGTTATGCGTGAGATATCCCGCCGACCCTCGCGACGGTACCTCCGGGATGCAGCCGCGCTCCAGGAAGCGCAGCAAGTTGACAACGATCTCTGGTCGCACTCCAGAGTGGCCGTGCGCAAAATTGGCCACCTGCGATGCAATGATCGCGCGGATGCTGCGCTCCGGCAGCAGATCACCAACCCCGCAAGCGTGGCTGAAGATAATGTTGCGAGACAGTTGCTGCTGCAAAGCAGGCTCGACCACCGTGTTCGACAGCGCGCCTACACCGGTGTTCACGCCATAGGCGCGTATGCCGTTTTCGACTATGCGCGCCACGATGCGGTTTGCGTGTACGACACGGTCCCAAGCGGCAGGCGCAAGTGCCAGCGTCTCACCGTCGCTGATCCGCGCGATGTCGCGCCAACTTGGAGATATGTCTACCGATACTACCATGGCATGCTCTCGAAAGGGCTTGGTTGTGTGCGAGATGGCCGATTGGCTGTCTTACGCCAGCCCTGTTTCATGACTGCGAACGAGCTGGAGAAGTGGCGCGTGTGCCTGCTTTGATATGGAACCCGCTAGGCGACAGGCACCTCCAAGCGAGTGACGTCGATCTTCCGCTCTCTTGCAGTCGCCGGGGCGAAACAGCTCCAGCAGGACTTGTTTGATAGATGAAAGGTGGTGACAACCAAGTGGCAAAAGCGACTTGGTTCGGTCGATAATGCAGCAATGAAAGGGTAGCCTTCGATCGCTCTTCATTCTTGATCCCATGGCCTGGGGCATAAGACCTGGGTGTCGCAGTGGCAACAGAGCCACCACACGACAGCGCAGGCGATGGCCGCACGAGATTGGCCTCGTCGGTCGATGAAGGTTTCAGGATCGGGACGACGACGTAGCCGTCACATCCACGGCCGGTGGGCCTTCACGCTGGCGCGCATGCCGTTGTGGATGTACTGCCGGGCGGGGTCGTCGGGATGCCGCAGGAAGTGGAACTCCCGCGTCGCCGACATGTAGGAATGGGTGCCGACTTTCCTGAGCATGTCGGTGGTGCCGGCCGCGCCGTGTGGTGTCTTTTGACCGAACCAGTTGGCTTCGTCCTGGGGTGACGACAGTTCGTCGACGGCGAGCTCGTCACTTGAGACGGGCCGGACCAGGATTGTCGAATTCAGGCGCAGGTAGCGGCCCGAAAGCTCCGCGTTGACCGGCAGTCGCCATCCGCCATAGGCATCGAGGGCGTCGCGTCGCGGTTTGAAGGCAGCACGGCCGGTTCCGTTGCGCAGACGGGTCAGGATCGTCTCTGCCAGCTGGCCCGCTGCGGAAGCGGCCCAGACGGCGTTGGTCGAAACGACAACGGTTTCGGGGCCACCGTCCGCGAGGCGAACGGCGCACGCCTGGCCTGACGTCGTGCCGTCGTGGCCCCAGGCGAGAGCGCCATCCGCGAGCCGGTAGCGTGCCATCCCCAGGCCCCAGCTCTCGTAGCGCCAGCCAATGGTCGGGGTGAGCTGATGGTCAGCGTGCAGCGGTTCGAGGCCAAGCCTTTGCCGCAGCGGCGTCATCAGCTTGGTCAGGTCCAGCGGCGTCGCCACCAGCCCACCGCCGGGCGACAGCGCCAGCGGTGCATACCAGCGGGTTGCCGCAAAGGGCGCCTCGCCTGAACCCGCCGACTTGCGGTAACCGGTCGCCGACGGGCGCAACAGGATGTCTTCGGGACGCGCCGAAATGGAGTGGTCGCCGAGATGGCGGGCGACAGTGTCGCGAACAGCCTCTTCCCAGCACGTCCCGGCCAACATGTCGACAAGATAGCCAGCCAGCACGAAGGCCGGCCCTGAATAGGAAAACAGCTCGCCGGGACGGGCGATCAGCGGTGTCGCGGCGATGGCCCGGGCTGCCTGGCGGCGGGCGCAATCACCCCGGCCGAGATCCACCCACCATTGGGAATCGAGGCCGCTGGTGTGAGACAGCAGGTGCCGGACGGTGATGTCGTGAAATGCCCGCTCGTTGCTGGCTTCCAGATCCGGGGCGAGGTCCACCACCGGCGTGTCGGCGGAGATTCCCCTTTCGGCGAGTATTTCCAGCAGCACAAAGGCGGTGACGACCTTGGACACGGAGCCGAGCTGGAAGGCGGTTTCCTCGCTTACTGGTGTGCGGGTGCGCAGATCGGCCACACCGTGGCTGAAGCATGTGATGTCACGACCATCGTCGATCGCCACCGACACACCGGGCGCGCCGGTCTGCTCAAGCCACACCGTCAACTCGTCACGCATGCTGGTCATCCTGATCCGGAGGAAATTCGTGCCTATTCATTGCGAACACGCGTCGGCCTGAGGCAGTTCGATGTGCCGGGCGCAGGCCAGCAGACGCGACAGTGGCACGGTGATCCCGTGCAGCATCACCGAGCGTCTCCAGCCGTCTGATGATCGCTCGACCGGAACCGAAAGACTGTCGAAGTCGTAGATGTTCGAGATGGCGGTGAAACGCCCGCCTATCGCCGACAGATCGCGCGGTGTGCCGGCGTCCTTGCGGATGTCCGGCCAGGGAATGCTTGGCGTCAGCAGCATGTCGAGTCCCGCCGCATAGGCGAGGTCGAGAAGCCGCTGCCGATGGCCGAAAAGCCGTTGCCTTGCCGCTGCTGCCTGTTGTGGCTCGATCGCCTTGCCGGCGCGCATGACGTCACGGACGGCCGGATTGTAGATTTCGGAATGCTCCGTCATCAGCCGCTTGTGGAACAGCCAGTTCTCGAAGCTCATGACGAGGAAGAAATCGTCCTGCGCCTCTTCAGTCATCCAGATCGGCGTCGGCTCCACCCGGTATCCCAGCGCCATGAGGCGAGACACCGACGACCGTAGGGCGGCTTCGGCGGCAGGTGCTATGTCGTGCCAGGAGATGTCGGGCACGCCGATAGTCGGCCGTTCCTTGTCCAGGGTTGGCCTGTCGGCCGGCTCGATATGCAGGGACGGGCATCTCGCCAGGATCAGCGCGATATCAATTGCACTGCGCGCGATGAGGCCGGTGCTTTGGCCCGACAGCGCGCCATTGACCTGCCCCCTGTCGGAAAGGGAGCCTTTCCGCGGCCGCAACCCGGCGACGCCGGCCAGCGCGGCGGGATGCCTGACCGAACCGGCCGCGTCGCTGCCCAGCGCAAGCCGTGTGAAGCCTGCCGCCACCGCCACCGCCCCACCGACAGTCGAGCCGCCGGCAAAATATGCCGGTCCTCGAATGCACTGCGTCGGCGCGGGCCCGGCGCTGGAGCAGAACTGGTTGGTCTCCTGCTTGGCCACGATCACCGCGCCGGCCTTGCGGAGTGCGGTGACGGCCGGGCTCTGCGGCAAGCGAAGCAGCTGTCCGACATCGGCCGGCGTGCCTGCTTTGGTCGGCAGGCCGGCAACGACGATGGTGTCCTTGACCCCGACGGGCAGGCCGAAGAGCCCCTGATTGCTCTTTGACACCGGGCGGGCGCCGATGCGGTCGAGCTCCGAAACCAGCCATTCCCGGCTGGGGTCGCACATGGAGCGAAGCGTGGCGTCGCGGTGTCCGATCTCCGCGAGCAGTGCCGCGTAATGCTCGCGGAGCTGGTCCGGCCGGGCGGCCGCCTGCTCCAGAAGGGCGTGGAGCGGCGTGTCAAAGAACATCGAGATAATCTCTCAGCTGCCTGCCAGGCGCGATCAGTCCGCCAAGCTCCAGCGCTTCCGACCAGCGCCCGACCTGATCCAGTTGCAGGGTGCTGGAAGCCGCCCAGAAGTCGAGGTCCCGATGCAGCTGGAGGACGGCGAGCAGCCGCTCGGCGCTGAAATCAGGAAAGAACGGAGCCACGGCGCGCGCGATCACTTCCGTCGTCTCGCCGCGCAGCCATTTCAGACTGTTGTCGAGTGCCTTGGCGAAGCGCTGAAGCAGCTCGCGCTTTCGCTCAAGATGCGACCGGTCAACCATGTAAACGCTCCATGGCAGGCGGCCGGCCTGCCGGCTTACGGGCAAGGTTATGCGCAGGTCGTTGCGCAAGGCCGTGTCGCCATCGATGAAAAGCACGTCGCCGACGCCGCGGAGGAACTCGCCGATCGCATCCTCCGCCGTGTAGCCGACGATCGGTTTGATCTCGCCCAGAGAGAGGCCGCTTCTGTTGAGCGCATAGGTGAATGCCGCCCATGCGGTGGGGGTCTGGCCGGGATGGACGAGGATGGCCTTGCCGCGCAGGCCGGACCATTGCAGGTCGTGAAGGTCGGTCGCTCGCTGCGCCAGCACGTGGCGTGTCTGCTGATTGCTCTGCGCCACGATGACCGGGTTCACGCCCGTTTCGGCCAATCTGACGCCATAGAGGCAGGTACCGAGCAGGAGGTCGACTTCGCCACGATTGACGGCTCCAACCGTGCCCTCGCAGGTGCCGTTGTTCCGGTGGAATTCGAGCAGGATCGACTGCTCGGCGAACAGGCCAGCCGAAACCCCGGCGTATTGAGGCGCGTACATGACGTCGTGCGCGCAAGCGATCCTCAATGTGTCCACTGTTCAGTCCGCACGTCGTCTTGAGTTCGTGTGAAGCCCGATGAAGCCGGAATGCGCGGCCGGTCGTCGGAGCGGGTTGCCAGCTGTCGCCGCGCCGAATTGCTTCAGCGCGGCGACAGCCGTCTTGCCGTCTCGGGAGAGAGACACAGGTAAGCCTGATTTTCAGATGCAGCGAACGCTTCGCCGAGATCGTCAAAGGGGCGTTGCAACGCCCGTTGGCCGGCTCAGATGTCAGCCCTGCGATCTCGCGCCTAACGTCGATGGATCAGTCGATCCCGCCCAGATTGCCGGCCGGCTCCGGCTGGTTGACCACGATCTCGTCGATGATGACATCGGGGTATCCGTAGTGCTCGGCGATGGCCTTGAGGGTTCCCTCAGCCTTCGTCGCCTTCAGCGCGACCTCGATCGCCTTGGTGAGCTCGGTCTCGGACTTCAGCACGGCGAAGCCGCCATTGGCGAGCTTCCATCCCCGCGCGCTGTTTTCCGGCTTGATGATGCGGAACTGGCCGGCGTTTTCCTTGCTGTTGAGGACGGTCGTTGCCGACACGAGGCCGGTGATCTCGGAGTCGACCGAGCCACTCTTGACCGCCAGCAGTGCTGCGTTGGGATCGGGGTAGGTCCTGACGTCGATCTTTTCCTTGCCGGCTGCCTGGCATTTGGGCTGCAGCTTTTCCTCCACCCAGGGGCCGAACACGTCGCCATTGATGCGGCTTACGGACTTGCCGCAGAGATCCATCAGGCCATTGATCGATTTGTCGCTTTCTCGGGTCAGGACGACGAGGCCGAGCGTGGTGTAGTTAATGAAGTTGAGGATCTGCTCGCGCTTCTTGTTGTCGCCCATGCCTGCCGCGATCATGTCGGCCTTGCCGGCCTGAAGGCTCGGAATGGTGCCTTCGAACTTGATGTTGTCGAAGGTGACCTTGACGCCCATCTTGGCGGCGACGGTCTTGACGACGTCGATCTCGATGCCGGTCAGCTCGTTCTTGTCGTCGAAGAACATCCACGGCGCATAGGGCGCGGAGACGACGAGGCGGAGCGCGCCGTTGAACTTGGCGGGAACCAGCGCGGCGGCTGCCTCGTCCTTGGCGATTGTCTTGCCGAGAACGACCTGGTCCGTCCCGGACTGGGCGAGTGCGGCGCTTGCGAAGGTCGTGCAGGCGAATGCGGCGGCGGCGAAGGATGCGAGCAGTTTCTTGGTGCTAGGCATTACGTGTTCCTCTCTGTTGGACTGCTAAAGAAGTCTGCGTAGGAATTCCCGGGTGCGCTCATGCTTGGGATCGAGCAGGACCTCGCCCGGCAGGCCCTGTTCGACTATCTCTCCGTCGGCCATGAAGATGACGCGGTCGCAGACCTCGCGTGCGAAGCCGATCTCATGGGTGACGACGATCATGGTCATGCCCTCCTGCGCCAGCGTCCGCATGACCTCGAGCACGTCGCCGACGAGCTCGGGATCGAGCGCGCTGGTGGGCTCGTCGAAGAGCATCACGCGCGGTTTCATGGCGAGGGCGCGGGCGATGGCGATGCGCTGCTGCTGGCCGCCCGAGAGCTGCATCGGATAGTGATCGGCCCAATCGCCGAGGCCGACCAGGCCGAGCAATCGCCTGGCATCCCGCTCCACCTCGGCGCGCGGCAGCTTGAGGACGCGGATCGGCCCTTCCATGATGTTTTCCAGCGCCGTCATGTGCTGGAATAGGTTGAAGCCCTGAAACACCATGCCGATGCTGCGGCGCTGGTAGGAGAGGACCTTGTCGGAGACCTCGTGCAACTCGCCGTGCCTTACGGCGTAGCCGACCGGTTCACCGGCAACCAGGACGCAGCCACTGTCCTGGCCTTCCAGATGGTTCATGCAGCGAAGCAGCGTGCTCTTGCCGGAGCCGCTCGGCCCGATCAGCGCGACGACTTCGCCCTCGGCGACGTCGAGATCGATGCGCTTGAGAACAACCTTGTGGCCGTAGGATTTGGTCAGGGTCCTGACGCTGACGAGTGGATGAGCGGTCATGGGATCAGCTCCTTTCGCCACTGGCAGCCACGCTGCGCAGGCCGATGTTCCAAAGGCCCCGGAGGCGGCTTTTCTGGCGAGGGGAGCGGGTGCGGGCCACGGATTGGCCGAACCGCCGCTCGAGCCATGATTGCGGGATGGTGAGAAGGGAGACCAGGATCAGGTACCAGATGCTGGCGACGATAAGCAGCGGGATGATCTGGAACGTCTGCGAGTAGACGTTCTGCAGGTTGGTCATGAGATCGTTGCCGGCAATGACCGAGACGAGCGAGGTGCCCTTCAGCATGGCGATCACCTCGTTGCCCATCGGCGGGCTGATCACCCTCAGCGCTTGCGGCATCACCACGCGGCGGAACGCCTGCAGCCGTGTCATGCCGACGGATCGCGCCGCCTCGACCTGGCCCCGCGGAACAGACAGGATGCCGCTTCTGACGATTTCGGCCGAATAGGCGGCCGCGTTCAGCGACAGGGCCAGGATCGCCGCGACCATCGGGGTGACGACGTCGGAGGTCGGGAACGAAAAGATGGTGCCGATGCCCGGAATGCTGAGAGAAATGTCGGGTGTGAAAATGCCGAGGTAGCCCCAGAAGATGAGCTGGACGAGCAGCGGCGTGCCTCTGAAGATGGAGATGTACAGCCGTGCCAGAGTTGAAAGCACGATGTTTTCCGACAGGTGCATCATCGCCAGGATGATCGCGCCGGCGATGCCGGCCACCATCGATATGGCCGTCAGGTAGAGTGTTACGCCGACACCCCTCAGCGTCACGTCCTTGAAGAGGTATTCCAGGATGACGGCACGGTCGACGACCGGGTTTTCGAGGAACCGCCACAGCAGGAACGCAAAGATGGCGATGCACGCGACAGCGGCCACCGGCGTCCACGGCTGAGGCCTGGGGATGAGGCGCGCATCGTCGGGCAGGATGGGTGGCACCCATCCTTGCGCAGGCGGTTCGCGGTCGCTTGCCGTCTCCTGACGGAGATAGTTTGCCGCCCGTGGCAGGTTCATCATGGCAAGGCCCTTTCGCCTTTCGACGGCGAGTCCGCGCGTGGCGGACAACCCGGGGATTTGTCGGTAATGGTTCTTGAATTTGCGGCCGCTCTTCCGAAATCGGCCTGACCTGCGGGCAAAGAACGACCCGCCAGCGCCTGCCCATGGCAGGCGCCCCGTAAGAGGCATTGAGGCATCTCGACCCTCCCAGCCGATGTTGCGTCGTTGAGCTTATTAGTACGCCAATATGTATATACAAGCAAGCGATTTATGATACAATCGTGTATACAATTAATTTTGCAGAGAAAGAATTTTTGAGACGTTAAACGAGACGCGTGGCTGCGTCCTCGCTGTAGGTCGGTTGGCTAAACTGTCCAATTCTGAACAAAACACGCTGGGAATTGGCTTTCCGTCAGCAGGATAGGCCGTCGGCCGCCAAGAGCGGCCTCGGTCTTTGGTTCCAAGATAATTGTATACAATCAATATTGAAAAATGGCTGCGGCAAGCATGCCAAGCCGACATGCCAGGCTGGGCGGCGGTTGCGTTTTGCACTTTGGCAAGACGTCGAACGGCAGCAATTGAGCAGCGGGAGCAGATGCGCCTGGTCCCAAGCAGCGCTGATGATCGACTTGAGCCCGGCAAACGCGCCGGGCTCGCGAACTGGTCAGTTAAACTGTGCCTCAACCAGAATCTGGGCCAGCCGTTCCACTTCGCTGTAGGTGATGGCAAGCTCGGCCTGGTGGTCGCCGACGACCCGAACTTCAAGTGAAGCGAGGAGCTCAGCTGTCGTGTAGGCGCGCACCACGAAAATCGCGTCGAAACCGAATTTTTGCCGATACGCTGCTAACAGCTCGATCAACCTGCCTTGCTGATACGCCGTCATGCGGCTCAGGCGCTCGGAGCGGGTTTCGTCCGTGACGATCTCGGCCGACCGGATGGCGGGGTCGAGCGGGGTGTAGTGCTTCAGGAGCTCGAATTTCTCGGCCTCGCTGGTCGCCCGGAACTGCTGGCGAAGCGCGGCAAATATGGCCTGACTGTCGACCAGCTGGCCGGATGCCTGGTCATAGGCGCGTCCGGCAAGGGCAGCACCGCCGCGAAAACAACTGGCGAACTTTTCGACAAAGCTCGCCTTGTCGAACCTGGCTTCGGTTGCAGCTGGATTGCCTTGCATCTGGTCGGGTCTCTTCGTGAAGATGTGTCGGGCATTGCCGACAGGTTGGGTTCAGCTGGCGCGTGCCATGTTCGCCTGACGCCGGTAGATCACCGGGAACCAGTCCTCGCGCAGTCTTTCGCCCGGCTGCATGCCATGGCCTGGGAAGGGCGGCGAGGTGCGCCCCGGTCGCTGCACGTAGCGCGCATCGTCGCCCATCAGCCGAAGCGAAAAGGCCCGGCGCCGCGTCTGGCTCTGGTTGCCACGGGCGCCATGCAGCGTCTTGTAATCGAACGCGACAGCGTCGCCCGGCTCCATCTCCCATTCCAGGATCGTCATGCCTTCGGCATCAGGATCAGGCACGGGCATGTAGGTGTTCGTGTCGGGGTAGAAATTCTCTTCCGAGAGCCAGCGTGTCGGGAGCACCGGCTTGTGCCACAGGTGAGATCCGGCGACGCAGCGCAGCGAAGCTTCCCGAACCGGATCGAGGGGCGACCAGAAGCTGACGGTCTGCCGGCCCTCGACAAAATAATAGGGCGCGTCCTGATGCCAGGGGGTTGGCCTTGACGTTCCCGGTTCCTTGACCAGCACATGATCGTGGAAGAGCTGCACCGTGTCCGACTGCATCAGGTCCGCGGCAACCTCAGCGGCGGAGGACGTGCGGATTACATCCTCGAATTCCGGGATGCGCTGCCAGTTGCAATAATCATCGAAGAACCGGCCGCCTTCGCCAGCCTTCAGGTTTTCGGCGGCATATTCGCCAGGTTCGGCCATGTTGGTCTCGACGCCTTTGCGCAGGCTTTCGACATGGTTGCGAAATAGGCCCTTGATCAGCACGGCGCCGTCGCGCCGATAGTTTTCGATGTGTTCGTGGGTGATAAGCGGATGGTGTGCCATGGCCATGTCCTGCTGAATGCAAGGGATCATGGTGTCGGCTGATTTTAACTGCCAATCATATCTACATAAGATAAATATAATCCCATGTTATACCTTTCGCTCAGGCAGCTCGAATATGTCGTGGCGGTGGCGCGCGCCGGAAGCCTGACAGTTGCCGCCCAGCAGGTGAACGTTTCCCAGCCGGCATTGTCGGTGGCGATCACCCATGTCGAGGCTCATCTCGGGCAGAAACTCTTCCTGCGGCGCAAGGGCGTGCCGGTGACGCTTACCGGGTTCGGCCGGCTTTTCCTGGCAGACGCCGAAGCACTCCTGTCGCGCGCCGCGCGGCTGGAGGACCCCAAAGCGCTGGGTCTGCGGCGGCTGGAACGGATCACCTTGGGCATCTTCGAGGATCTGGCTCCAGCCTATCTGGCGCCATTGCTCCGGCGGCTGCGTGACGAATTCCCCGATGTCGAGATCCGGTCGAAGGTAGCCACGTTCGAGGCGCTCGCCGAGGCCGTTCTGGCAGGCCAGGTCGACCTCGCCTTGACCTATGATCTCGGGCTCGACGCCAGTTTCCAACGCGAGCTGATTGTGCGCGTGCAGCCGCAAGCATGGCTTGCGCTGGACGATCCCTTGGCTGGGCACGATGAAATCAGGCTGTCGGATCTCGCCGACCGGCCGCTGATCCTCTCCGATCAGGGCCTGTCGATCCAGCACATGCTGGGGCTGTTCCGGGTGCTTGGCGCTACGCCTGTTATCGCGCACCGGGCAGCCTCGATCGAGGTACTGCGAAGCCTTGCGGCGAATGGCGAAGGCATCGGGATCAGCTATGCCAATCCGGCTGGCGCGCTAAGCTTTGACGGCAAGCCCGTTGTGCGGGTGCAGATTGCCGACAAACATGCCGAAGAGCCGATAGTGCTCGTCCATTGCGGCGATCAGCCGGCACCCTTGCCCGACATTCGTGCAGCCATTCTGGCTGCAACCGGCTAGCAGCGAATCTCGGAATGAAAGCCGGAAGCGAGGCTGCCACCGTCAGGTCAACGTGCGACGGCAATCTCGTACGAAAGGGGGAGGGCCATCCGGCGCTCTCCAAGAGACTGATAAGGGGCACCTTTGGGCAGCCGGGCATCTGCCGAAGGTATCAATCGCTTGGGTCATCGCCACCGGATGGCCTAGGGAGCCCTGGTCAGGAGGGGACCAGGGTTCCAACACGCGTCGCATTTGCTTCTGCCTCGCGCAGGGCCGACCGCTTGCCCCGGTGAAGGTCCTTGGCAAACACGCAGGCCGCATCGTGGCCTGGGGACAGCTTGAAGGGCGGCGGTACCTGCTGCTTGCAGTCGTCGACCGCCATTGGACAGCGAGTGCGGAATCGGCAGCCGGACGGCGGATTGGTCGGGCTCGGTACCTCCCCCACCATCAGGGGGACCTTGCGCTGCCTCTCGGCGATGGGATCGGCCTCGGGCACCGAGGCCAGCAACATCTGCGAGTACGGATGGCTCGGATGGTCGTAGAGCTCCTGCGACGGCCCATGCTCCACGATCTTGCCGAGATACATGACATAGACGCGCGAAGCCGCCTGCCTGACGAGTTCGAGGTCGTGGGCAATGAACAGGCAGGCCACGCCGAGGTCCTTCTGCAAGCGCAGAAACAGGTTCATCACCTGGGCCCGGATCGAGAGGTCCAGCGCGCTGACTGGTTCGTCGCAGATCAACACGCGTGGATTGACCGCAAGGGAGCGGGCAATGGCGACGCGCTGGCGCTGGCCGCCGGACAGCTCGCGCGTATGGCGATCCTTGACAGCATCCGCCAGGCCGACCTGGTCGAGAAGCTCCTTGGTGCGGCGCTCGCGGTCGGCCCTGGACCTGATGCCGTCGATCTGCAGGGCTTCGTCGAGGGCCTCGCCGACCGTCTGGCGGTCGTTGAGGGACGAATACGGATCCTGGAACACATATTGCAGCGCCCTGCGGCTGTCGCGGAGTGCTGAGCCCGAAAGTGTACTCAGGTCGACGCCATCGAGCAGCACCCGCCCGGCGGTTGCCTTCTCGAGCCCGACGATCGTGCGCCCGAGCGTCGACTTGCCGCAACCGGACTCGCCGACAAGGCCAACGATCTCACCCGGAAAGAGTTCGATCGAGACATCGTCGACCGCATGCACGAACTTGCCGCGCTGGACGCTCTTGAACCTGGTTTGCAGGTTTTCGACTTTGAGAACGGGGCCGTGTGTCATGCTGCTGCCCTTCCTTCATTGACGACGGGGCAAGCGACGAAGACCGAACCGTCCGTCGAAGGCACCAAGGGAGGCCGGTTGGCTGTGCATGCAGGAACCGAGAAGTCGCAGCGTGGCGCAAACGCACAGCCCTTGAACGGAGCTCCGAGCGTCGGCGGAACGCCGGGAAGTCCGCGGAACTGCGAGCCGATCGGGTCTTCCCGCTTCGGTATCGCGTTGATGAGGCCGCGTGTGTAGGGGTGGCGCGGGGTGACCAGCACCTTGTCCACCGGCCCCCGCTCCGCCGCCCGCGCCGCATACATGACGACGATGTTGTCGGCCGCACCCGCCACCACGCCCATGTCATGGGTAATAAGCACCATGGCCATGTTGAGCCGCTTCTGCAGATCCTTGAGCAGGCGCAGGATCTGGGCCTGAACGGTCACGTCGAGAGCAGTCGTCGGCTCATCGGCGATCAGCAGCTTGGGTTCGCCCGCCAGTGCGGTGGCAATGACGATGCGCTGCCTGAGGCCGCCCGACAGCTCGTGAGGGTACTGGCGGAGCCGGGCAGCAGGATCGGAGATGCCGACAAGCTTGACGAGCTCCAGCGCGCGCGCTTCTGCCGCGCGTGGCGTCATGTCGAGGTGGAGTTCCGCCATCTCGGCAATCTGGCGGCCGATGCGCCGCACCGGATTGAGCGCGCTCATCGGGTCCTGGAAGATGAAACCGACTGACTTGCCGCGTATCTTGCGGATTTCCGGCTCCGGCAGCCCGATCAGTTCGCGCCCGTCAAAGCGCACCGAACCCGACAGGTTGGTCGTCACGCCCGTCGGCATGAGCCCGAGGGGAGCGAAATTCATCACGGTCTTGCCGCTGCCGCTTTCGCCGACGATGGCAAGGCATTCGCCCTGGCGGACGGTGTAGCTTACTCCGTCGACAGGGCGCAGGGCGGACTTGGCCGTCAGCAGGTCGACGGTCAGGTTGCTGACGCTCAGAAGCGGTTCGTCATGCATCGGAGTTCTCCTTGGCCCAGCCGGCGACTTCGCTCCGCCGCATGGCGAGCATGCGCCGCGTCAGCGGCTTCGGGATGCGGTTGAGCGCGATGGCTTCGCCAAGCGTATTGAAGCCGATCACGGCGGCCGTCAGGGCGAGGCCCGGCAGGATGACCTGGCGCGGATCGGACTCGAGATAAGGCAATGCGTCGACAAGCATCTGCCCCCATTCCGGCGTCGGCGGCTGGATGCCCAGGCCGAGGAAGCTGAGCGTGGCGACAGCCAGGGCCGCGGTGCCGGCATCCGCTGTTGCATAGACCATGACCGCGCCGATGGTGCCGGGCAGCAGATGGCCGAAATAGATGCGCCAGGGGCTGGCGCCAAGCACCCGAAGCGCCTCGATATGCGGTTTGCTCATGATGCTGACCGCAACCGCACGGCTGATGCGGCCGCTCATCGGCCACCATGCAAGGGCGAGCGCCAGCACCATGGTCCAGTAGCCCGGGCCGACGATGCCGATGACCGCCAGCGCAGTGATCAGGCTGGGAATGGACAGGCCGACGTCAACGACACGCATCAAAAGGTCATCGACCCAGCCACGATGGTAGCCGGCGATCGTGCCCATCAGGATGCCGATCGTCATGGCGATGATGAGGACCGAGCCGACGCTGACCAGAGAGGTGTTGGCGGCAAGGATCAGGCGACTGAGGGTGTCGCGCCCGAGGTGGTCGGTGCCGAGCCAGTGGGCAGCACTTGGTGCCTGGCTTGCAGCCAGCAGGTTCTGAGCGCTGGGATCCTGCGGTGCGAGCCAGGGGGCAAAAGTGCCCAGGGCAATGAACAGGCCGATGACGATCAGGGCCACGCGGGGGAACTTGTTCAGCCGGGCTAGGATAGGCGTGAGTTTGTTCATGATCAGCTCCATTGGCGCCGGATGCGGGGATCGGTCATCAGGACCGCAAGATCGACGATCAGGTTCACCACGATGAAGAAGGAGAGGAAGATCAGCAGGCATGCCTGCACGACCATGAAGTCGCGGAAACGCACGCCAGCGAGGAAGTAGTCACCAACGCCCTGCCAGGCGAAGAGCGGCTCGACGATGATCCCGGTGGCCGTCATCAATCCCACCTGGGTGCCAAGCGCATTGATGAAGACGGGCGTGATGTTGGGCAGCGCTTCGCGAAACAGGATGGCTGTGCGCCCCAGTCCCTTGCTCTTGGCCGTCAGCACGTAGGGGCTGGTCATCGCCTCCTCCAGTCCGACACGCACGACGCGGCTGAGCACTGCTGCCGGCAGGACCGCAACGGTGAGCCATGGCAACACCCAGCTCACCGGGCCGTTGAACCCGAAGGACGGGAACCATTGGAAGGTGACGGAGAAGCCGTAGATCATCAGCGCGCCGACGAAGAAAGTCGGTGTCGATGCGCCGATGAGTGCCAGACCGCGTGAAACGCGGTCTGGCAGTTTGTAGGGCCAGAAGGCACCCAGGAAGCCAAGAAGCAGGCTGAGCAGGGTCGCAATCACGGCGCTGCCCGCGATAAGCGTCCCGGTGACCATCATGCGATGTGGCAGGTCCGCACTGACCGCCTGGCCCGTCCTGTAGGAGATGCCGAAATCTCCTGTGACGGCATCTCCGAGCCAATCCACGTAGCGCATCAGCAGTGGCTTGTTCAGTCCTATCTCTTCCTCGACCTGGGCAACGTAACCTGGGACGGCCACCGCGCCGCGCAGTTCGGCAATCAGGACGGCAACATTACCCGGGGCCGAGACGACGAGCGTGAAGCAGACCACGGAAGCCAGGAACAGCAGGACCAGGGAATGCTTCAGCCGCTTGCTGATAAAGTGGATCAAGGCAGCCTCCCTCAGTCGGCCAGCACGATTTTTTCGTACGGCATGTCGTATTCAGTGACCGGGCTGGTGAAGCCCTGGACACGCTTGGAGTGCGCCCAGATGCTGGGAACGTAGACCAACGGTGCGATGGCGTCGTTGTCATAGAGCCAGTCGTAGACCTTCTGGATCGTCGGCTCGATCTGGTCCCCGGTCGCCGCCGTCGCCGCATTGATCAGCGGGTCCAGATTGACGGCGTCAGTGACCAGCTTGCCTTCGACGTCGTTCTTGAAGGTCGACAGGCAGAGCGCCACGACGGATCCGAAAGGATCATAAGGCGCGCCATAGGTGAGGAAGAAGCCGAGATCGTACTTCTTCTCCAGCATGTCGGTGTGCTTGGAGGCATGGTCGACCGAACGGACGACAAGATCGATGCCGATCTCCTTCATCTCGGACTGGATCACTTCGGCGATCACGCGAGAGCCAGGAACGGCATCGGGGCTGACGACCATCTCGAGCGTCAGCGGTTTGCCGTCCTTGGAACGAATGGGACTGCCGGTCCAGCCAGCCTTCTCCAGCAGCGCCGAGGCAGCCGCCACGTCGCGGACAGGAGCGTCGTGCTGCTTGCCGGCATAGGGCAGCGCCGACGAAAACAGGTTGCCGGCCGGCTTGGCATAGCCGTGGTAGAGAGCCTGGGAAATGGCCGCGCGATCGATGCCGATGCTGATCGCCTTGCGGACCTGCTGGTCCTTCAGCGCTTCGGCACGGTCAGGGTTGAAGGCCATGACCAGTGAGACATTGCCCGGGTCGATGGCGACGTTGAAGCCCGCCGCCTCGAGCTGCTTGCCTTCCTCGGGCGTCAAGGGCGCGATCCAGAAGCCGCCGATCAGGTCGATCTCGCCGGCGCGCAGTGCTGCGACCCGCGACCGCGGATCCGGGATGACCTTGGCTTCGAGCCGTTCATAAGACGGCATCTCGCCCCAATAGCCTTCGTGGTGCTCGAAGACACTCTGGGTGTCGTCGGCACTGACCTGGCGCCAAGGTCCCGTGCCGACCGGCTCGCCGAACTTGCCGTCGGCGCCGACCGACTTCGGGCTCAGGAAGCGGACCGGGCGGGTGTAGGAGAGCTCCTGCATCAGCGCCAGGACAGGCTCCTTGAAATGCAGGGTGACGTGATAGTCGTCGACCACTTCGAGGGACTCGAAATATTTGGAGCAGTTCATCCAGCTGAACTGTTCCTTGCCGAGCCAGCGGTCGAGGTTCCACTTGCAGGATGCGGCGTCGAACACGGTGCCGTCCTGGAAGGTCACGCCCTGACGAAGCGTGAGATGAAGCGTCTTGCCGCCGTCCTCGATCTTCCAGTCGGTCGCAAGGCACGGCTCGATCTGGCCGCCCTTGCCGTATTTCACCAGTGGTTCGAACATCAGGTCCTGGATGGCCCAGATGGCATAGTGGCTCTGCGGATCCAGATTGCCGGCAGGCTTGGCAATCGCAACGCGCAGCGTGCCGGCCGCACCTTCGGCATATGCGATCCTGGCAAATGCGGCTTCCGCCATGACCAGCCCTACGGCGGCCGACGATACCTGCAGGAATGAACGCCTGTTCAATGTCATTGGGTAGCTCCTCTCTTCGATCGTTCCCTGGCGCCTTGAAACTTCCGCTACGGAAATTTAGCACTCACTTGTATAGACATATAACTCTAGGCATGTATACAATCTTTCGTCAACATCGTATTTTTCGAAAGGAAGTTGCGCAGATGACTTGATCGACGGAGGGGAGCCGGGCTCGTCGTTGAGCCGCGACCAATGGAGTTCTGAGAAAGCTTGGAAGCTTCTGGGCCAAGGGCGAAGCTTTGCCGAAAGGTGGCCTTTGTCTCGTCTGCACGCTGCGGACCGAACTGACATGCAAGCGTTTCGGAGACCAGATATCGCGCTCCGGTGAGAGCCCAAGTCTGGCAAATAATTGTATACAATTGCGAGGAAGCGAGTGCGAGTTAAGCTGATAAATCCCAATACCACGGCTTCGATGACCGAGCTTATGGGCGAAGCCGCGCGTGCGGTTGCAGCACCTGGCACCGAAGTTGTTCTCGCGACATCCCGGTCCGGCGCGGCATCGATCGAAGGGCACTACGACGAAGCCTTGAGCGTGCTGGGCACCATCGACGAGATCCTTGAGGGAGATGCCGCCGACGCATATGTGATCGGCTGCTTTGGCGATCCGGGGTTGCTCGCGGCCAGGGAGGTTACGGCAGCCCCGGTCATCGGCATCGCGGAAGCGGCGATGCATGCGGCGACATTTGTCGCCACCAGCTTTTCCATTGTCACGACGCTCGAACGCACCCGCGTCATCTCCGAGCAGCTGGTGCGCAACTACGGCATGCAGGACCATTGCCGGCGTGTGCGGGCGACTGACGTCGCCGTGCTGGAACTGGAAAAGCCAGGATCCAGCGCTCGCGCGATCATACTGGGCGAGTGCGAGGAAGCGCTGCGTGACGATCGCGCGGAAGCGATCGTTCTCGGCTGTGCCGGCATGGCGGACCTGGCAAAGTACCTGGAAGGACGGCTCGGCGTGCCAGTGATCGACGGCGTCGCCGCCGCCGTGAAATTCGCTGAAGCCATCGTCGGAATGGGCCTGCGCACGTCCAAGGCTGGCGACCTGGCTTACCCGTTGCCGAAACCTTATGTCGGCAAGCTCTCCGGTTATGCTCCCGCCAAGCTGTTTCCTACGGCCAGGCGGCAATCCGCCGAACCCTTCGTGATTTCAGGATAGGATCAAGGATTTCGATATCGCAGAGTTGCTGGAATGCGAGAGCTCAGGCCGCCGTGTGTGCCCCGGAGCTCGTCATACTATCGACGAGCACGGTTCAACCCAGCTAATCAGTCATCCGCCCGGCGCTGATGATCCATGCGCGGGAGTCGAACAGCACACCTTCGGCAGTCATATGCGCCTCGAGCAAATTGCGCAGTCGTTGAAGCGGCTCGTCCGCTGGTTCATCAGCGCGCGCAAGCGCTTCCTTCACCATGTAGAGGCCGGCGAGGGCGTCCAGCGCTGAATCGACGTCCGGCCCGTAGAACACCGGCTCCCTCACCTCGACAAAGTCGATCGAGGCGAAGCCGGCGGTGCTGAGCAGTTTTGTGGCGACGGCGGGATCTCCCAGCGAAAACGCCTTGCTGGTGTCCGTGGTAACAGCGGCTCCCGGCGCCAGCGCCTGCCTGATGGCGCTGGACCATGGGTTTCGCTCCTGGCTCTGCCACACCATCCACGCAAGTCGGGCACCTGGGCGCATCGCCCTGGCGATGTTGGCAAATGCCGCCGCAGGATCGGCAAAGAACATCACGCCGAACCGGCTGATGCACAGATCGAAGCTGGCAGCCGGAAAGTCATGGTGTTGCGCGTCGCCCAGTTCGAACGCAACGTTCTGCAGCCCGGCTTCCGTGCAACGCTGCCGCGCGATCTCGAGCATCCCAGCAGAAATATCCACGCCGACCACGTTTGCCTTCATCGCGGCAAGGGCGGCCTCACGGGTGGTCTGGCCCGCGCCGCAACCGATATCAAGCACGCGGTCGAACGTCCCGACGCGCGCTGCAGCCAGAAGATGCCGGTGATGCCGCGCCAACTCCGCGTCGTAGAAATCAGCGCACTGGAATGCCATGAGACTTACCCGGTTTGTCTTGCAACTAACGGAAGATTGTCCCTCTGCGGTCACGGCAGCCTGGTCAGCCCTTGTCAGCTTTTGCAATACCGAAAACTCTATAGGGCGGCGCTCCGAGATGCCGGCCGCGCAAATTCTAGCCGAAAGGAACGAGTATGCGTCAAACAGAAGATCGTACGCTGTCGGTCATCAGCTTGACGCCCAGCGCTCCAACCACCATTCCCGCGGCGCGGTCGATCCAGACTTTGGATCGCAGATAGGCAGCCTTTGGTCCGCGTGATGAAAAACTCAGTGCCACGATGGCGTACCATATGAATTCGTTGAGGAAGAGCAGCGGCGGCAGAACAAACAACATCCAGGATGGTGTCGGCGAGGGCAACAGCGCGGCGAACATCGAAGCGTAGAAGATCGCTGTCTTTGGGTTGGAAAGTTGCACAAAGAGACCACGCAGAAGGGACTTCCAGAGCGTGCTTGGTCGTCCAGTCGCCGTCTCGGCAACCTCTATCGGTTTGGGCGCGGCGCGCCAGATACTAATTCCGAGCCAAACAAGATAGGCCCCGCCGGCCAGCCTTAGCGCAAGGTTGAGCCATTCAACTTGCAACAAGATCGCCGTCAGGCCCGCGACCGCGATGCAGGCGAAAAGGAAGCCGCCTATGCCCATGCCTATCGCCGCCATTACACCGTCTGCGCGCGACCCGGAGATGGCGATGCGCGAAACCACCACAAAGCTCGGACCTGGGCTGATAGCGCCGAGAAGGAAGACCCCGAGGATGGAAAACAGGATCGCAAGTTCATGCACGGCGTTTCCTCCTCAAATCCAATGCTCCTGCACTGGACTCTTCACCGAGACCGACCCAGCCACCACAATTAGTGGATCAACTCGTTATTGTCTGCAATGGGTCACGACCGGAACGGCTGCCATGTCGAGAACGAACCTGATGTGGTGCCTCAGGCTCATTGACCGAGGCACCGGCAAGGGGGCGGCGTCTCCGCCGCCCCCGTTGATCAGAAGCTCACGCCAAGATTGGCCCTGAAGCTCTGGTCGACCACGCCGGAGCCGAACTGGCCGGTGTAGGCAACGCCGAATTTTGAGTCTGGGGTCAGGGCGAGGTCGAGGCCGGCTTCGACGATCGCGACGTCCTTCGCCACCGGCGCGCCGGCGATCGTGAAGGCGCTGCCGCCTGAGAAGGCGACCGAGGTCAGCGGGGTGACGTCGCCGAAGGCGTGGCGCCAGCCGGCCATGCCGTGCAGTTTGGCGTCCATGCCGCGGATGGCGATGTCGGTGCTGGCCCTGACGCCGAGCGTGGTGAACGTCGTCTCGGTGGTCGAGGCGTCGGCCGTCAGCGCGGCCTGGCCGCCCTTCTCGGTGAAGCCGTCGGTCTTGACGTTGATGTAGGCAAGCGCTGCGAAGGGCTCGACGATGGCGTCGCCCGTCTGCAGCCGGTAGCTCGCCTCGCCAAAGACCTGGGTGGTGCCGGCGTCGTAGCTGGCGGTCAGCTTGTCCTTGAAGTCGGCAAAGGCGACCGTGCGGCTGGTCTCGATGTCGGTCCAGCTGTAGGCGGCGCCGGTGCGCAGGCTGAACGCCTCCCACTGGCCGCCGGCAAAGACGCCGGCATGGTAGGCGCTGCTGTCGCCCGAGGACGCGCGGTCGTCGGCATCGAAGCTGCCATTGCTGTAGCCGGCGAAGGCGCCGACGCGGAGATGATCGCCGAAGCCGGCGTCGAGACCGCCGATGAAGCCGCCGGTGGTGCGGCCGAAGGCTGCGGCGTTGCCGTCGCTGCCGGTCTTGCCCCAGGAGCCATAGGCCTGGCCCCAGAACGCCATCCGTTCGGTCGTCGCTTCGGCGATCTCGGGACCGCCGGGACCATAGGCCATGACGGGCAGGGCGGCCGCCGTGCCGATGTCGCCGAAGGCGGCGCGGATACGGTCGTTGGCGGCACTGGCGAGGAAGCGACCGTCCTCGACGAGCATGCCGCCGACGGAGGCGTGGACCTCGCCCGTCAGCGCGTCGAAGGCCTTGCGCGCCGCGTCCTTGTCGAGATTGACGATCGCCTTGTAGATCGCGTGCTTGTTGCCCAGCTTGTCGGCCGCTCCGCCGGCGGCGAACTGGTTGCGGGTCGCGGCGATGTCGGTGAACTTGATGTCGTTGCGGTCGAGCGAAAGGCCGACGGCGTTGCTGGTGTAGGTCAGCGTCGGCGTCAGGAAGGCGAGGTTGCTGGTGACAGAGGCGAACTGGCCGAGCACGCCGGTTGCCGCGGTGAGGATCGTGTACTGTGTCGACGGCGCGTAGTTGCCGCTGCCGGCCAGCACCTGAACGGTGCCTCCCGAAAGCGTCGCCTTGCCGGCGACGGAGAGCCTGTCCGACTTGGTCGTGTCGACATCGACCTGGAAGGTCGAGCCAGCGGCGAAGCTGGCGTCACCGGTGACGCTGAGCGTGCCGATCGAGCTGCCCGCATTGACGGTCGAGCCGGACTGCGCCGTGAGCTTGCCGATGATGCCGGTGCCGCCGAGGACAGCACCCGAGGCGACGGTCACGGCCGACTTGGCGAGCGAACCGTTCACCGAGAGCTTGCCGGCGCTGACTGACGTGTCACCCGAGAGCAGGCTGGTGCCGGTCAGGGTGAGGGCGCCTGCGCCCGACTTGGTGAAGCTGCCGGTGCCGTTGATGGCGTTGGCGAAGCTGGCGTCGGTGGCCTGGTCGATGATGAAAGCGGCGTCGTTGAGGATCGCGCCGCTGCCGAAGCTGGTGGCCGAGCCGGCGAGCGTGCCGGCGGAGATGGTCGTGCCGCCCGTGTAGGTGTTGGTGCCGGTGAGAACCGTCTTGCCCAAACCGATCTGCTTGACCGAACCGCTGCCGGAGACCGCGCCAGCGAAGGTCAGCAGGTCGGAGCGGTTGAAGGCGAGCACGGCATTGTTCTCGACGTTGCCCACGATGGAGCCAGCCGTGCCGCCGCTGCCGATCTGCAGTGTGCCGGCGCTGATCTTGGTGCCGCCGGCATAGCTGTTGGTGCCGGTCAGCGTCAGGGTTTCCGAGCCGGTCTTGGTCAGCTTGCCCTGGCCGGAGATCGTGCCAGATGCGGTGAGGTCGGCCTGGGTATCGAACGTGCCGCCGGCAAGGCGCAGCTCGATGTCGCGGGCGGTGGTCATGGCGGCCGTGTTGGTCAGGATGCCGCCAATGAAGGTGAGCCCGCCCGAGGCCGCGCCGAGATTGGTGTCCGCCGAGATCGACAGCGTGCCGCCCTTGATCGTTGTGCCGCCGGTGTAGCTGTTGGCGCCGCTGAGGACGAGCGTGCCGTAGTCGTCCTTGACCAGTCCGCCGGAACCGGTGAGCTCGGATTCGATCGTGGCCGTGGTGCCGGCACTCGACACCGTGCCGTCGCCGACGCGGATGGTGGTGGCGGCGTCATGAAGGCCGATCGCATCGCCCTTGATGACGTAACCGGTGGTGGCGAACTGCATGCCGGTAACCGATATGGCGCCCTGGCTGCCGTCGACGGTTACCGTGCCGGCCGTGCCCTGGAAGATGGCGTAGCCCGGTTGGGGCGCCATCGGCGCGTTGAAGGCACCGTCCTGGCGGGTCCAGTTGCCGCCCGCAGCACTCCAGGTGCCGGAGCCGCCATCGACGGTGCCGTTGTTGAGGTTGCCGCTGGCGCTGCCGTCCCAGAAGGCGAGTGCCGTGCCGCCGGTGTTGATCAGGTTGATCTGCTTCGCCACCTGCGTCTGGATGGTGAGGTCGCTGGCCTGGAAGGCGCCGGGAACGGTGCCGATGACCAGCCCGTTGTCGGTCAGCGAGCCGCCATAGTTGATCAGGCGGTAGACGCCGGCGCCGAAATCGTTGCCGCCGCTGACATTGAGCTTGCCGTCGAGGACAAGGTCGCCGTCGACGTCGATGCGGTCACTCTGGGCGCCGAGCTCGAAGTCGAGATTGGCACCGTTGGACAGGCTGAGCGAGCCGACGGTCAGCGTGCCCTTGCCCGCACCCGGGGCGATATGGCCGCCGTCGGAGACGGTGACGCTGCCTGCGATGGTGCCCGAGCCGGACAAGGTCGCGTCGCTGTCCACGGTGACGGCGGTGTTGCCGAGCTTGCCGTTGACCTGGAGCTCGCCTGCCGTGACCGAGGTCGTGCCGGTGTAGGTGTTGTCGCCCGACATTGTCTGCTTGCCGGAACCCTGCTTGGCGAGGCCGCCGGTTCCCGACATGACGCCCGAGAATTCGGTGTCGTCGCTGTTGCCCGACGTCAGCGTGCCGGCGCCGAGCTTGACGTTGCCGGCGCCGGCCAGCGAGGCGATGGTCTGGCTGTGGCCGTCGAGGTCGAAGGTGGCGCCAAAGGCGACGCTGACCGCGCTGGCTGCGGCGATCGTGTTCGCAGCTCCCGCCTTCAGCGTGCCGGCATCGATCCTGGTGGCGCCGGTGTAGGTGTTCGAGCCGGACAGGGTGAAGGTGCCCGTGCCCTTCTTGGTCAGGCCGCCGCTGCCGTTGATGATGCCGGAGAACTCGGTCCAGTCGTTGTTGCCGCCCGTCGTCAGCGTACCGGCGCCCAGCGAAACCTTGCCCGCACCCGCAAGCGAGCCGATGACCTGGTCGAAGCCGTCGAGATCGAGCTCGGTGCCGCTGGCGACTTCGACCGCGCTGGCCGAAGAGAAGCTGTTGACAGCACCGGCCTTGAGGGTGCCGCCATCGAGCCAGGTCTTGCCGGTGTAGCTGTTGATGCCGCTCAGGGTGAAGACGCCGCTGCCCACCTTGGACAGGTTGCCGGCGCCGGAAATCGAGCCGGAGAAAATGGTCGAGGTGTCATTGCCGCCCGTCGTCAGCGTGACCTCTTGCGGCGAGCCCCAGAGCGGCCGTGCCACGCCGAGCATGACCGAACCAGCGCCTGCCAGCGAGCCGATCCGCTGGTCGTAGCCGTCGAGGTCGAGCGTGGCATCGGCCTTGACGGTCATCGCACCATTCATGTCGAACGCGTCCGTATTGCCCGCCTTGAGCGTGCCTGCGCTGACCGTCGTCTCGATGCCATGCTGCATGCCCTTGACGACGAGGGTGCCGGAGCCGGTCTTTTCCATCGCGCGTGGCACGCCGCCGCCCGCCAGGATGACGCCCGACTGCGTGGCAGTGCCTGAAGCGACCGACAGCACGGTGTTGTCCTGCTGCAGCGTCATGATGTTGGCAAGGTCGACATCGGCGCCATAGTCGAGGGCACCGCCGAACATCATGATGTAGCCGGTGCCGGCGGCGAGGCTGTTTTCAATCCGCAACGTTCCGGCAAGCGAGTAGACGATGCCGTCATAGCCGCTGCTGTCGCCCGACAGGGTAAGCTTGCCTGCGCCGTACTTCTTGAAGTCGCCCGAGCCTGACATGTCGCCGTCGAAGGAGCTGTCGTCGGACCTGTCGAAAGCGAGCGTGCCGGAATTGCTGACGTTGCCGGACAGCGTGCCGCTTGTCTCGGATTTGCCGATCTGCAGGACGCTGCCGCTGTCGATCGTCGTGCCGCCGGAGTGGCTGATGTCGCCGCTCATCAGGACGACGCTGTTGCCGGTGAGTGTCAGCGTTCCGGTGCCGGTGATGTCGCCGGCAAACTCGCCGTTGGCCTCGGTGTTGTTGAAGACCAGCTTGCTGTTGTTGAGCACGTCGCCCTTGATCGAGCCGCCATTGGCGATCTGCAGCGTGCCGGCGTTGATCGTGGTGCCGCCGGTGTAATAGTTGGCGCCGGTCAGTGTGGTCGTGCCGGTGCCGTTCTGCTCGACGCGCCCGGTGCCGCCGATGTAGCCGCTGATGACGAGCGCGTCGTCGGAACGATTGAACGTCAGCACGCTGTTGTTGACGATGTCGCCGGCAACCGAGCCCGAGGTGCCGCCATCGCCGAGCTGCAGGATCCCCGACGAAATGGTGGTCTTGCCGGTATAGGTGTTTTCGCCGGTCAGGATCAGGGTGCCGAGGCCGAGCTTGTCGAGCTCGGTCATGTCGCCGTCGGCGATGGCGGACCCGATGGTCGCCGTCACGCCGTTGTCGGTGTTGATGAAGCTCGCCTTTTCGTTGCCGTAGGGATTGCCCGACAGGGCGAGGATGCCGCCGACGAGCTGGTAACCGTCGGTCGAGAACTGCAGGCCCTGGAAGGCCAGCGTGCCGTAGGCATTGACCGTACCGGCTGTGCCGGCGAACACGCCGACCTCGCCGCGCCAGCCTTCGTTGATGGTGGCTTCTCCGGGCGCGCCAGTCCAGTTGCCGTTCGACGCGTTCCAGGTGCCCGTGCCGCCGTCGACGGTGCCGTTGCCTGAAGTATCCGAGCCGTCCCAGAACTGCAGCAGCTGGTTGTTGTTACGGATGAGCAGGTTGACCTGGTTGGCGACGGCCGTGCTGATGAAGGCGTCGGTTGGCAGCGTGTGGAACGATCCGGTGACGCTGCCCGAGACGTTGAACAGCCGGTAATAGCCGGTCACCGCGTCGGGCGTCTCCAGCGTGCCGCCGAGCGTCAGGTTGCCATTGACGACGACGAGGTCGTTGGTCGGGCCGCCGACAACGCCAGGTGTCCCGAGCTCGAAGATGCTGGTGGAGCCGCCATCGAGGGTGAGGTCGCCATCGACGGTCAGCGTGCCCGGGCTGTTGCCGGCCGAGAGCGTGCCGTAGATCGTGGTGTCGGCGATGGTGCCGCTGCCGCCGATGGTCGCGCCGGCGTCGACCGTGACGCTGGAGGACGCCGCGATCGAGCCGTTGACGACCAGCTTGCCGGCGGAAACCTTGGTAATGCCGGTGTAGCTGCTGGTGCCTGTGAGGATGGTGGTGCCGGTACCGGCCTGCTCGAACGTGCCTGCGCCGGAGATGGCGTTGGCGACGGTGACGATGTCGGAGCGGTTGAAGGAAAGGGTGCCGGCGTTCTGGACGCTGCCCGAGCCCAGCTTGCCCGATGTTGCGCCGTCGCCGACCTGCAGCGTGCCGCCGGTGATCTTGGTGGTGCCGGCATAGCTGTTTTCGCCCGACAGCACCGTGGTGCCGCTGCCCTTTTGCGTCAGCCCGCCATCGCCCGACAGGACACCTGCGAAGGTCACCTGGTTCGACCTGTTGAAGGCGAGCGTCGTGCCGCTCTGGGCGACGACCGAGCCGCTGCCGATGCCGCCGCCCGAAGTGCCATCGCCGATCTGCAACGTGCCGCCGACAAGCGTCGTTGTGCCGGACAGCGTGTTGGCGCCGCTCAGCGTCACTGTGCCGGTGCCGCGCTTTTCGAGGGTGCCGGTGCCGGAGAGCGCATTGCCGAGCGTGTAGTCGCCGCTCCGGTTGAGAACGAGCTGCGCGTCGTTGATGATTGCGCCGCTGCCGAGCGTGGCAGCCGCACCGTTGCCGAGGACAAGCTTGCCCGCCGAGATGGTCGTTCCGCCGGTGTAGCTGTTGACGCCATCGAGGGTCAGCTCGCCCGACCCGGTCTTGACGAGGCTGCCCGAACCGCTGATCGCGCCGTTGAGCAGCAGATAGGTGTCGGTGTCGAGCGTGGCCGTGGCGTCGAGATCGAAATCATTCTCGAGCCAGGCGTTGGCGCCGTGCAGGGTTGCTGCGCTGCCGAAGGTGACGGTGCCGGTGCCGAGCCCTCCACTTCCGTCGACCTCCAACGTGCCGCCATCGATGTAAGTGCCGCCCGTGTAAGTGCTGGGCCCGCGCATGAGGAGCCTGCCGGAGCCGGTTTTCACAAGCCCGGTGCCGGCGCCGCTCAGGCCCCAGATGCCGGTTCTGCCGCTGCCATTGACGGTCAGCCGGTGGCCGTTGCCGTCCACGCCACCGTAGAACATGAAGTCGGTGTCCGCTTCGGCCAGGACCAGCGCGGTGCCGCTCAGGGCAGCCCGGGCGTTGGCACCGCTTGCGCCGGAGACCACGTGCAGGGCGCCCTTGCCGTTGGCGCCGAGGCCATTGAGTCGCAGCGTGCGCGTGTTGATTGAGATTGCACCGTCGATCTCAAGCGTGGCGTTGGCCGCGACATCGATGGCGTTCGAACCACCGCCGAGCGAAGAAGCGTTGCGGACGCTAAGGGTGCCAGCATTCACGGCGATGCCGCCGAGGAAGGAATTGAGGCCGGTCAGAATCGTCTTGCCGGTGCCGTTCTGGCTGAAGCCGCCATTGCCGGAGATGCTGTTGGCAAGCTCAAAGGTATCGGAGCGGTTGACGGCGAGCGTGCCGTTGTTCTGGATCGAGCCGAGCACTGAGCCGCTGGTGCCGCCATTGCCGAGCTGGAGCGTGCCGACGCCGATCACGGTGGTGCCGGTAAAGGTGTTATCGGCGGTGAGGATCGTCGTGCCCGAACCAGCCTGCGCCACCGTGCCCGTGCCGGAGATGACGCCATCGATGGTCAGCGTGCCGGCGCGGTTGAACGTCAGTGTGGTAAAATCTGCCAGCTCGATGTTGCCGGCGAGGGACCCTGTCGAGCCGCCGTCGCCGATCCGCAATTCTCCGCCGCTCACAATTGTGCCGCCGGTGTGCGTGTTGGCGCCAGCGAGCGTGAGCTGGCCAATGCTGGTCTTGACCAGCGATCCGCTGCCCGAGGTCGCACCCGCGAAAGTCGAGGTGACACCGCCCTCGCCAACGGTCAGGGTACCCGTGCCAAGCGCGACCGCGCCGGTGCCGGTCAGCCTGCCGATGGTCTGGGCCTTGCCATTGAGGTCGAAGGTGGCGCCCGAGGCGACGGAAAGATCCTTGCCGAACAGCAGGCTGCCGCCGGTACCGAGCCTGAGCGTGCCGGCGTTGACCGCGGTGCCGCCGGCATAGGTGTTGGCGGCGCCGAGCACCACCGTGCCGTCGCCTGATTTGCTCAGCGCGCCAGCGCCGCTGAGCAAGCCGTTGTAGGTCAGCGTCATGCCGGCATCAGCCGAAAGCCCGCCGCCGCTGGCGCCAAGGGTCGCGTCGCGGCCGGTGGCGAAGGATGCGGTGGCATTCAGCGTGCCACCGGTGAAGCTCAGCGCGCCGTTGCCGAGGCTGGCGTCCGATGCCACCGACAGCGTGCCGCCCGAGAGGTTGGTGCCGCCGGTGTAGGTGTTGGTACCGGTCAGGGTGACCGTGCCGGAACCGATCTTGTTGAGCACTGCCGTGCCGGTGAGTTTCGTCGCGTAGGACCCGGCGTTGAAGTTGAAGGCGGTCGACGCCTCGATGGTGCCGGTGCCCGTGGCGTTGCCGCCGGTCGAGGTCAGGGTGGCGAGCGAAAGCGTGCGCCCCGTGCTGATGTCGATGGTGCCGCCCGCGCCGTTGGTCAGCTCGCCGATGCCGGTCAGGTTGCCGCCCGACAGCGACAGCCTTCCTCCAGTGTTGTCGAAAGTGACGTTGCTGGCGGTGACGTCGCCGGCCTTCACGTTGACGGTGCCGTGGTTGACGAACTGGCCCCAGCCGCCCGACAGCGTGCCCCGACCGTTGAAGTTCAGCGTCGAGCCGGTTTCGTTCGTCCATCCGCCGGCAGCTGAGACAGTGCCGGTGTCGGCGACATTGACGGTGCCGTTGTTGACGAAGCCGCCATTTGTCGTTTCGAGCGTTGCACCCGAGGCGATGTTCATCGTCGCGAAGTTCGTGCCCATGTCCAGGCTGAGCGACCTGCCGGTGTCGACGGTGACGAGGCCGTAGTTCTTCAGGTCGTAGATGGACCTGGCGTTGTTGGCGGCGCTGGCGCCTTGCACCTTCATCTCGGCGCCGCCGTCGATCAGGACCCAGGTCGGCCTGGTGCCGTACGAATAGGTGCCCGAGATCGTCGTGACGCCGGCGCCGAGATGAATCGCGCCCTGCACCGTACCCTGGTTGGGGGCGGAGCCCAGGCTGTTGATGCTGTTGGTGCCACCTGTGATGAGGATGGCGTCCTGCCCGCTGAGCGTGCGCCTGATCGCGCCCGCGGTGCCGATGGTGATGTTGAGGTTCTGGCCGCGGATACCGACACCGCTGGCGCCGCTCGCTGCCCTGTTGCCATTCCAGCCGCCGCCGGCGGCGCCTTCGACACCTGTGACATCGCCATTGACGATGATCGTTGCGCCATTCGGGTCGGTGACCGAGATGCCATGGCCACCACTGCCGCCGACGCCGTGATCGCGTGGGTACAGTGTTCCACCTGGATTGCCATTGGAGTTGCCGGCTTCGCCCTCACCACCCAGGCCACCACGCACGAACACGCCGGCGCCAACCGTTACGGTTGTCGAACCGCTGCTGCCGCCGATCATAATGCCGCTGCCGCCGCCACCGCCCCCGCCGCCGCCGGCGATCGAGACGCCGCCAATCTGGACGCCGCCGTAACCACCCTTGCCGCCTTTGCCGCCAGTCGAGTTCTGACTGACGGTAACGTTGCCCGAGTTGATCACCAGCCCCGCGCCACCACCCCCACCGCCGCCGCCGCCGCCCGCGCCGTTGTAGCCGGCGCCACCGCCCGCGCCGCTGTCGGCGGCTCCGCCGCCACCGCCGCCGAAGCCGTTGGTGCCGCCGTTGCCGCCATTGGTGCCGGAAGGCTGGCCGTTGCCCGACTGGCCACCGCCGCCACCGTTGCCGCCGGCCGCAAGCACGGCACCCATGCCGGTACCACCGGCTCGGGTGCCGGAACCGTTGCCGCCATTGCCGCCGTCCGCACCCGTGGTCTGGGCAACAGCCGGGCCCACGGCGGCTGGCATCACCAGCGGCGCCACGAGTGCTGTGCAGGTCAAAAGCGCGGCGCGGTAGATGCCATACAGGGACGGCGCGGAGCGATCCCTGGTTGCATGGTCATGCTGCGCTGCTTCATTTCGACTGCGGATGCTGCTCACGTGATATTCCCCGGATCGCGGACGCAAACCGGCGGCCGGCGGCGCGCAAGGCTCCGCCGGCGCCGCGACAGGTGTGCTGTCGGCGCAGTTCACATCGGCTGCTAAGTTCAGCTCCGGCGCCCGCCCTAAAACCCCAAGCGCCGGGATGAGCGGACCCTATGCCCGCCAAAAAATGGGGTCAATTGTTAGAGACTGACTATTATTGGGGGGAATTTCGGCCGTTATTGCAGGTGTTTAGCCGATTTCGGGGGCGAGGCTCGCCTCGTACGCCGCGTCGATCACGGCGAGCTTCGCTGCCTGCGCGGCGGCGATTTCGCCGAGGAATCCCCTGGATACCCACATCACCGAACTGCCGCGTTTGCCGCGCCAGCCGATGCTGCCCAAGGCCTCTGCCTCGCGCAACTTGCGGGCGAGATGTGAACGCGACAATTGCAGCCACAGGCCCATTTCGGCGATCGAGGTGATGCTCGTCGACAGCTGCTCGGCATCGGTGGTGGCTTCTTCCAGCCCGGCGATCAGCCGTTCCATGATGATGCCGCCGTTGTTGAGCCAGGTGAACAGCGAAAACGTGTTGGCCGGCTCGCGGATGGCATGCGAGGACAACAGCCCGTCGCAGATCAGCGGCTCGATGCGGGCAAGGCCGTCCGATGTCGCCAGATAGGTGGCCAGGCGCTGGCCGCCATCGAGGCCGTCGAGCGTCGCCAGATGCACCATGACCCAGCCATGTATGGCATCGATCGTCGATTGCGACGGACGCACCGGCCGTGCCCGGCGGTCGTCGGTCTCGGGGCAATATTCGATGTAGCCGTAGTTGAGTAGTTCCTTGAGGAAGGCGTCGGCGGTGTTGCGGCTCGCCACCGCATGGGCCTGGGTCATGTCGAGGAAGCGCGACGTCAGCAGCCCTGGCTCATCGGCTTCCCGATTGAAGTAGAGGGCGAAGCCGATATGGCCCATCAGCCAGCGCTGCTGGGTGGCGAAGACGGACGACTGCCGGGGATTGGCCTCGTAGGCCATCAGCAATGCCTGCGACTGCCGCCGGATCAGCTCCTGCAGCGAGGGGTGGCTGGCAATTACGTCCGCAGTCATCGACAAGAATCGGCCCTCGAACTATGCGCTATATCCACGCTTCGACGGCGTTCTGTCTAGCCCCATCGAAGTAGTCGAACTGGCTCTCTCATGAAGTGATGGGAATGGCACGTGGTCGGGCAAATTTAACTCGGCAAATGATCTTCGATCAGACTTGCCGCCGGAAATTCAAGCTGCCGATGCAAAAACTGCCGGCTGCAGGCGTCACGACAGATTGCTGCAATGGTGCCCTGTCATTTGGCAGATCATGAAAACGGGTCTGGCCCAAATACTAGATTGATCAATCGAATAATGATGCGTTGGCTTAGGGGATGCCGGCGTCGCCGTTCTTCGGAGACATCTGACTGTGGAAAGTTTGTACCAATGACGCACTACCTTCACCGCCGGGCGCGGATCGCGGCAGTCGCCGCGGCGCTGCTGGCAAGCGCGGTCCTGCCCACGGCTGCCGATACCGCGGCCAATGCCGCCGTGCAGAGCGAAACCGCAAAGCGGCTGGTGTCGACCTTCGTCGTTGCCAGCGACATGACCGAATGGACGCTGTCCTTCACCGGCGTGCTTGCTGCCCGCGAGGAGGTCGCCGTCGGCGCGCCGTTCCAGGAGCAGCGCATCGCTAGCGTCGAGGTCGAGGTTGGCGAGCGCGTCGAGGCCGGCCAGATCCTGGTCCGGCTCGACAGGGCGATGCGCGAGAACCAGCTGCATGAGAGCGAAGGCCGGCTGGCGCGTGCCAAGGCGGCACTGGCCCAGCAGCAGTCCAAGGCGGCGCAGGCGCTGGCAGCACTGCAACGCGCGACGCCGCTGAAGCAGTCCGGTGCGCTGTCGGCGCAGGGCTACGCCGACCGTGCCTCGACCGAGGCGTTCGAGCGCGAGGGCGTTGCCCTGGCGCAGGGCGAGGTCGACCAGGCCGAGGCCCAGCTCACCGAATCCCGCCGGCAGGTCGAGCGCAACGTCGTCGTGGCACCTGTTGCGGGTGTGGTGTCCGAACGCCACGCCAATGCCGGCGCGCTGACCGGGTCGGACCCGCTGATCAAGCTGATCCGTGACGGCGAGGTCGAGCTGGCGGCGGAGATCCCCGAGCGCGAGTTGCCGCAACTGGCTGTCGGCCAGGCTGCCTCGGTCACCCTGCCGGGGGTAGACGGGAAGATTCCTGGCAAGGTTCGGCTGATCTCGCCGAAGATCGATCGCGATACCCGTCTCGGCGTGGCGCGCATCGCCTTCGAGACCGATACGGCCCTGTTCCCCGGCTCCTTTGCCCGCGCCGCCGTCGTGGTGGCCAAGCGCCAGGCGATCGTCATTGCTGACTCGGCGCTGGTCTATGGCGGCAAGGACAAGACCGCCGTCTTCGTGGTCGAGGACGGCAAGGTTGACCTGCGGCCGGTCCAGACCGGCATGCGCAACAATGGCAGGCTGGAAATCCGCTCCGGCCTCAAGGAGGGCGACGTCGTCGTCGCCAAGGCCGGTGCGTCGCTACGCGACGGCGATGTGGTTGCCACCACCGACATTGGCGCCAAGACCGGAAGCGTCAAGCCATGATCAGCAATATCTCTGCCTGGGCGATCCGCAAGCCGGTGCCCACCATCGTGCTGTTTGTCGTGGCGACGCTGGCCGGCATCGCCGCCTTCATGCGTCTTCCGGTCAACGCAAATCCGAGCCTGTCATTTCCGATCGTCACCGTCTCGGTGACGCAGCCAAGTGCTGCGCCTGCCGAGATGGAGAGCCAGATCACCCGCCGCGTCGAAGGCTCCATCTCCGGCCTCGCCGGCGTCAAGAACATCCGCTCGACGATCAAGGACGGCGTGTCGACGACAACGGTCGAGTTCAAGATCGGCGTCAATCCCGACCGCGCGACCAACGACGTCCGCGAGTCTGTCGGCCAGATCAGGTCCGACCTGCCGCAGTCGATCCAGGAGCCTGTCATTTCGCGTGTCGATGTCGAGGGCGGTGCCATCCTCTACTTCACCATGCAGGCGCCCAACATGTCTGCGCTCGAGGCGTCGTGGTTCGTCGAGGACATGGTCAGCCGCGAACTGCTTGCCGTGCCGGGCGTGCAGAAGGTCGAGAGATTCGGCGGCGTCAACCGCGAGATAACGGTTTCGCTCGACCCTGACCGCCTGCTTGCGCTCGGCGTCACCGCCGACCAGGTCAACACGGCGCTGCGTGGCATCAACGTCAACGTTCCCGGCGGACGCGGCGAGGTCGGCGACCGCGAGCAGTCGATCCGCACGCTCGGCAGCGTCACTTCGTTCGACCAACTGCTCAATCTCTCGGTATCGTTGCCGGGCAAGCGCTGGGTCCAGCTCAGCGACATCGCCACCATCACCGACGGGCCGACCGAGGCGCGCGGCTTTGCCCGCTACAACGGCGAGGCCGTTGTCGGCTTCTCGGTCTATCGCGCCAAGGGCTACAGCGACACCGCCGTTGCCGATGCGGTGACAAAGCGGCTCGGCGAGATCTCGACGCGCACGCCAGACGTCGCCTTCGTCGAGGTGATCTCCAACGTCGAATACACGCTCGAAAGCTACAACGCCGCTGTGACCGCGCTGCTCGAGGGTGCGGGCCTGACGGTGCTCGTGGTGTTCCTGTTCCTGCGCAACTGGCGCGCCACGCTGATTGCAGCGGTCGCCATGCCGCTGTCGATCCTGCCGACCTTCGCCGTCATGGACCTGCTCGGTTACACGCTCAACGGTGTCAGCCTGTTGGCGCTGACGCTCGTGATCGGCATCCTCGTCGACGACGCCATCGTCGAGATCGAAAACATCGAGCGCCATGTCGACATGGGCAAGCGGCCATATCTCGCCTCGATCGAGGCGGCCGACGCCATCGGCCTGGCTGTCGTTGCAACGACCCTGACAATCGTCGCCGTGTTCGCGCCGGTCAGCTTCATCGGCGGTGCCGTCGGCCAGTATTTCCGGCAGTTCGGCATCACCGTTGCGGTTGCCGTGATGATCTCGCTGGTCGTGGCACGCCTGGTGACGCCGCTGATGGCGGCCTATCTGCTGCAGCCGAAACCTGACGGTCATCACGCCGCCGAACCGTCGCGTCTGTCGCGGCGCTATCTCGCCTTGCTCGGCTGGACGCTCGATCATCGCAAGACGACCTTCGCGCTGGTCGCAGCATTCTTTGCCGGCTCGGTGTTCCTGCTGACGCAGCTTTCGACCGGCTTCGTGCCTGGCACCGACAGCAACGTCTCCGATGCCAGCATCACCTTGCCACCGGGCACCAGGCTCGAAGAGACGGCGCGCGTCTCCGACCACATCGTCGTGCAGCTGCTGCAGCGCAAGGAAGTGGCGAGCGTCCTGGCCCTCACCGGCGACGTCAACAGGGTCTCGCTGATCATCAAGCTGAAGCCACGTGGTGAAAGGCAGGTCTCGCGCAAGGAGTTCGAGCTCTCCGTGCTGCCCATCCTGGCCAGCGTGCCTGATATCCAGTTCAGCTTCGCCAGCGACTCAGGCGGCAAGGAGCTGTCGGTCTTTCTCGCCGGCAACAACCCGGAAGAGCTGAACAAGGCCGCTCGCCAGCTCGAGGACGAGATGCGCAAGCTGCCGCAACTGGTCAACGTGCTGTCCAACCAGCCTCCGGCAGCACCCGAACTGCTGGTCAGGCCGCGCATGGACGAGGCGGCACGTCTCGGTGTCTCGGTGGTCTCGCTCGGCACCGTGGCGCGTATCGCGACGCTCGGCGAAACCGATGCCAATTCGGCGCAGTTCAACCTCGGCGACAGGCTGGTGCCGATCCGCGTCCTGCTCGACAAGTCGGCGCGCGGCGACCTCGAGACATTGCGCAACCTCAGGGTAGGCACCGACAGCGGCGCCGTGGTGCCGCTGACGTCGGTGGCCGACATCGACTTCGGTGCCGAGGAAGGCAAGGTCGAACGGCTCGACCGCAAGCGCATGGTGGCTGTCGAGGCCAATCTGAACGGGGTGACGATCGGCGACGCGATGGCCGCTGTCGAAGCGCTGCCGCTGCTGAAGAACCTTCCCGCCAGCGTCCAGCACGTGAAGTACGGCGCCTCGGAAGAGATGGGCGAGATGTTCCGCGGCTTCGCGCTGGCGCTGGTGGCGGGCATCCTGATGGTGATGGCGGTGCTGGTGCTGCTGTTCCGGAACTTCCTGCAGCCGATCACCATCCTGATCGCCTTGCCTCTGTCGCTGGGTGGCGCGGCATTGGCCCTGCTGCTCTATGGCGCGGCGCTCGACCTGTCGTCGACGATCGGCATCCTGATGCTGATGGGTATCGTCTGCAAGAACTCGATCCTGCTTGTCGACTACGCCATCGACTGCCGCGCCCAGGGCATGGAGCGTCGCGAGGCGCTGATGCAGGCGGGCATGACCCGTGCCCGCCCGATCATCATGACGACGATCGCCATGGTCGCCGGCATGGTGCCGGCGGCTGCCGGCATCGGTGCCGACGCCAGCTTCCGCGCGCCGATGGCGGTCGCGGTGATCGGTGGTTTGATCACCTCGACGCTGCTCAGCCTTGTCGTCGTGCCGGTCATGTTCACCTCGATGGACGACCTCAACGCCTGGTTCGCCCGTCGTCTCAAGCGCATGACGTCGGTGACCGAGGCCGACCGCGCCGAAGGCGAGCTGATCGCCGAACGGGCGCGGGGCTGACCGGCCTGTCCGGGACCGAATGACGATGCGGCTGGTCGACGATATTAAGTGCCCTGGCACGCCGCCTCGCATCTTTTGCGGGGCGGCAGTTCCGAAAGCGATTCCGAATCCCGCGCTCATGTTCTAAGGACTTGTTTGCATCGGTCTGCCACAATTTGGCAGCGGACTTCAGGCGGAGTTTGGCACGGCAATGGATCTCTCATTCGATCTCGGGCGCGGTCCTGCGTCCTATGGACACCGGTTTCTGATCGGCCTGCAGCCCGGTCACGTGCTCGGCGACAAGGACAAGCGGCTGCTGGCGCTGCTGAAGCCGGCTGGCGTTGTGCTGTTCCGCGCCAATTTCCTGCCCGACGCGCCTTATGAGGACTGGCTCGACAACCACGCCAGGCTGCTGTCCGACGTGCGCGAATACATCGAGCGCGACGAGGTCATCGTCTCGATCGACCACGAGGGCGGCGGCGTGTTGCGCCCGCCGGCGCCGATCACCGCATTTGCCTATGCGCGCGAGTGGCCGAAGCAGGCTGCCGATGTCGGCAAGGCGATGGGCGTCGAATTGCGCTCGCTCGGCTTCAATGTCAATTTCGCGCCGGTCGTCGACGTCAATTCAAACCCGGCCAATCCCGTCATCGGCCAGCGCTCGTTCGGCACGACGCCTGACGATGTGGTGCCGGCGGCGCGGGCGTTTCTCGATGCGATGCAGGCCGAGGGCGTGCTCGGTTGCCCCAAGCATTTCCCCGGCCATGGCGACACGGCGGTCGATTCGCACTATTCGCTGCCGGTCATCGACGTCGACCCCAGGACCTTCCGCAGCCGCGAGCTCGAGGCGTTCCGTCATTTCAACGATGCGCAGACGCGCATGATCATGACCGCGCACATAGTCATTTCGCAGATCGATCCGGGCACACCGGCGACGATGTCGAAGGTGATCCTGCAGGACATCTTGCGCAAGGAACTCGGCTACGAGGGCGTCGTCGTCAGCGACGATCTCGGCATGAAGGCGATCTCCGACCGGCTCGACAAGCCCGAGACGACGATCCGCATCATCAATGCCGGTTGCGACCTGTTGTGCATGTGCGCCTACTGGGCCGACACCGAGATCATCACGCGCATGATCGACTACATGGCGGCCGGCCTGAAGGCGGGCGAGATCAAGGAGCGCGCGCTCGAACAGTCGTTCACCCGCGTCGCCGGCCTTTTGTCGGACCTGCCCAACCACAAGGTCGAAGTGCTTGGCGAGGAGACCTTCGAGCAGCACGCCTCGGTCGCCCCGCTGCGCGCCCGCTCGCTGCCGGCCAACCATGGCGGCGCCACCAAGATCTAGCTCGTCGCGCGGTTACTGCGCCGCGCCCTGGGCCTCGGCGATGGTCGCGCGTTCGGCGGCGGTGCGCTCGGCGTAGCGCCTGGCCATCCAGGCACAGACCATCAGCTGCAGCTGATGATAGAGCATCAAGGGAAGCACGATCGCGCCGATCTCCTGGCCGGCGAAGATGACATTGGCCATCGGCACGCCCGAGGCCAGGCTTTTGTGCGAGCCGCAGAAGGCGACGGTGATCTCGTCCTGTCGGGAAAAGCCGAGGAAGCGGCTGGCGAAGATGGTGACAGCCAGCACCGTCGATAACAGGAAGGCCGCGATCAGCAAAAGCACGACGAGTGACTGCAGCGGCAACTGCTGCCACAGGCCTGCGACCATCGCCTTGGAGAAGGCGAGATAGATCACCATCAGGATCGAGCCGCGGTCGACGACAGTCACCAGCCATTTGTGCCTGCCAAGCCAGCCGGCGAGCCAGGGCTGGACGAGCTGGCCGGCGATGAAGGGCGCAAGCAACTGCAGCATGATGCCTTCGATCGCCGACAGCGACACACCGCCGCCTCCGGTCTTGGCAAACAGCAGCCCGACGAGCAGCGGGGTCAGGAACATGCCGATGATGTTGGAGGCCGAGGCCGAGCACACGGCGGCTGGCACGTTGCCGCCGGCGAGCGCGGTAAACGCGATGGACGACTGCACCGTCGACGGCAGCACGCACAAAAACAGCACACCGGCATAAAGTGCTGCTGGCAACACCGTCGGCACCAGCAGGCCGAGCGCCAGCCCGATGATCGGGAACAGCACGAAGGTGGTCGAAAACACCAGAAGGTGCAGCCGCCAATGCGTCATGCCGGCAATCACTGTCGCCCGCGACAGCCGCGCGCCGTGCAGGAAGAACAGCAGCGCAATGGCGATGTTGGTCGCAGTGCCGAAATGGCCGGCGAAACTGCCTTGTGCCGGCAGCAGCGATGCCAGCGCGATACAGGCGATCATCAGCATGATGAAGGTGTCGGGACGAAAACGTGCAAACAAGGCGTGGTATCCCTTGGCAATGAGCTAATTTTGTATACAGTATGCCAAATGCCGGTGGCATTGTGAATGGCGCATACAGGAATGATGCTCATTTCGTTTCGTGAACACAGGGAGGGATCATGTTCGATCCGATACTCCTCCAGACCTTCGTAGCGGTTGCCGGTTCGCGCAGCTTCACCGGGGCGGCGGTGCATCTGAGGCTCGGCCAGTCGACGGTGAGCCAGCACATCAGGCGGCTCGAGATCAGCGTTGGCAGGCGCCTTTTGGTCCGCGACACCCATTCGGTGATGCTGACGCCTGACGGCGAGGCGATGCTGGGCTTCGCCCGCTCGATCCTCGACGCCAACGAACGCGCCCGCAGCTACCTGCAAGGCGCGCGGCTCAGCGGCCGCATCCGCTTCGGCGCGTCGGAGGATTTCGTCACCACGAGGCTGGCCGACGTGCTGCACAAATTCACCGAGCGCCACCCCTCCGTCGAGCTCGAGCTGACGGTGGCGCTGTCGAGCACGCTGTTCGACCTGCTCGACGAGGGCGCGCTCGACCTCGTCATCGCCAAGCGCCGCGTCGGCCTCAACCAGCAGCGCGAGGCACGCAGCGGCGTTGCCGTGCGCACCGAGCGGCTGGTCTGGGCGGCGCGCGACCCATCGGTCGTCGAAGCCGGCAAGCCGCTGCCGCTGATCCTGTTCTCGCGTCCCGGCATCACCCGTGTCGCGGCGATCGAGGCGCTCGACCGCAAGGGCATCCCCTGGCGCATCGTCTGCACCAGCGGCAGCCTGAGCGGGCTGCAGGCGGCCGCCCGCGCCGGACTCGGCATCATGGTCCAGCCTCGCAGCATGGTGTCGTCGGGGCTGATGGTGCTGCCGACGAGCCCGCAGCTGCCGCAGCTTGAGGAGGTCGAGTTCATCCTGACCAGTGCCGCCAACGAGCCGACCGGCGTCGCCGCCGCACTTGCCAAGGAAATACTCGACCGCAACGCGCGCCAGGAATTCGAACTGCCATTTCGCGAGGCGGTCTAGCCACCCGGCTTCGGTCGGCCACGCCTTTCGTGTCGAATAATAGTCAGTATACTGCTTAAATTGATCGGAGAGCCACATGGACGTGATGATCATCGGCGCAGGTATCGGCGGGCTGACGCTGGCCCTGATGCTGCACAAGGCGGGCGTGCCGTTCCGCGTTTACGAAAGCGCACAGGAGATCCGGCCGATCGGCGTTGGCATCTCCATCCTGCCGCATGCCAGCCGCGAGCTGACCGAGCTCGGCCTGCAGGATGCACTCGCCGAAGTCGCGGTCACGGCGCGAGAATCCTGCTTCTTCAACCGCTTCGGCCAGCTGATCTACAAGGAGCCAGTCGGCACCTTTGCCGGCTATGATTATCCCCAGTTCCAGATCCATCGCGGCGACCTGCAGCAGATCCTCTACGCGGCAGTCGTCGAGCGGGCCGGCCCGGATTGCGTCGTCACCGGCTGGAAATGCATCGATGTCGAGCAGACGGCGGATGCGGCGGTTGCCCGTTTCGTCGACGGCCGTACCGGCGAGGACCGGCCGGTCCAGCATGGTGCCGGTATCGTCGGCTGCGACGGCATCCATTCCGTCGTGCGCCGCAAGCTCGTGCCGGACGATGGCGGCCCGATCTATTCCGGCGTCAACATGTGGCGCGGCACCACCTGGTGGAAGCCCTATCTCGGCGGTGCAAGTTATGTCCGCGCCGGCTGGCTCACCCATGGCAAGATGGTCATCTACCCGATCCGCAACAAGCTCGACGCCGATGGCCGCCAGCTGATCAACTGGGTCGCCGAGATCGAGACGCCTGATTATCACCAGCAGGACTGGAACCGCCGCGGCCGGCTCGACGATTTCATCCATGCTTTCGCCGACTGGAGCTTCGATTTCCTCGATGTGCCGGGCCTTATCCGCGGCGCCGAGGCGATCCTCGAATATCCGATGGTCGATAAGGACCCGCTCGCCCGCTGGAGCTTTGGTCGCATCACCCTGCTCGGCGACGCCGCCCACCCGATGTATCCGCGCGGCTCCAACGGTGCTGGCCAGGCGATCCTCGACGCCCGCGCTCTGGCCGACAGTTTTGGCGCTGGCGGCGATGTCGTCGGCTTGCTCAAGTCCTATGAGGACAAGCGGCTGCAGGCGACGGCGACCGTCGTGCGCACCAACCGCACCACCCCGCCCGACGTCATCCTCAAGGAGGTCTACGAGCGCACCGGCGACCGGCCCTTCGCCCGGCTCGACGACGTTATCACCCAGGACGAGCTGGCGGCTTTGTCGAACAGCTACAAGAAGGTCGCCGGCTACGACAAGGCCACGGTGGCCGAGCGGCGACGGGCGTGAGCGGATACCGGTCGCCGATCCCGACCACATCGACCGCACGCTAACAGCCGCCGGCTTCCGGGACATTGCTGTCCGGCCGCATGACCAAAAAGTGTCGAGCGGCGATGTAGATGCCATGGCGCAGGTACTGCTGAAGGTCGGTCCGCTCGGCAAGATCGTTCGCGAAAAACCCGACTTGCGTGCCACGGTCGAGTCTCGTTTGCGTGCGGGCTGGCGGCATTGGGCGATCCAGCACGTGTCGAGCTCACCGCTTCGGTGTGGATCGTGACGGCACGGGCGACGTGATGCGAGTCACGGCAGAATCCTGCAATGTTGCTGCAAGAAAGGCTTCATACGTTGTTAGCAAATCCTGGTTTGGCAGAGGAGCATCCTGGATGAGCATTGCGAGCGACGCCCGCTTCTGGGACCGGTCTTCACGCAGATATGCCAAGTCGGCGGTGGCCGACCGCGATGGTTACGCGCGCACGCTGGACCGGACGCGCGGGCTGCTGCGGGCCGGCGACCAGGTGCTGGAGCTCGGCTGCGGCACCGGGTCGACGGCGATGTTGCTGGCCACCGACGTGAAGACCTATCTCGGGACGGATTTCTCTCCGGCGATGATCGCGATCGCCGAGGAAAAGCGGCTGGTTTGCCCGATCAGGGGGCTCGATTTCCTGACCGCGACGGCCGAGGCGCCCGAACTCGGGACCGGGCAGTTCGAGGTGGTTCTCGGCTTCAACTATCTGCATCTGGTGCGCGACCTGCCGGGCACCTTGCGGCGCATCCACACGCTGCTCGCCAGCGATGGCCTGTTCGTCTCGAAGACGCCTTGCCTCGGCGACATGAACCCGCTGATCCGCCTCGCGCTGTTGCCGGTGATGAGGGCCACCGGCCTCGCGCCGCATGCCGGCGCGTTCAGTAGCGAAGAGCTGGTCAGGATGATTTCTTCCGCGGGCTTCGAAGTCGTCGCAACTGAAAACCACGCGACGAAGGGCAACGACAACAGGCCCTACATCGTCGCCCGTAAGAAATGACACTGACAGTCGCCTAAGCATCCCGCCTTCAGAACACGTACGCCTGCAGGCTTGGATGCGCCGCCTCGAAGGCCGGCAAGTTGACATGGCACTGGCCACTCCGAAGGCATATAATCGTGCGGATTGCGAATGCTGTCCGCTTCCTGAACCTGTCAGCATACAGGCACACCTGCAGGCGATAGCTGCCGGACCGATTTGAAGGGGTGTCTGCCATGGCCTCCGCACGCCTGGACCACAATCGGATCGAAGTGCATGACCGCGACGCGCTTGCCGCCGCCAGCGCCATACTGGATGCCTGCGCTGAAGCGCGCGACATGGGCGAGGCGATAAAAGCGGCTGTCGCGCGCAATGCGCAATGGCGTGGCCAGGACTGCATCAACCTCCTGGCCCCCGAGGCGCCAACCAGCCCCGGCGTGCGCGCCCTGCTGGGGGCGGAGATTGGCACGCGAGCGGCCGAGGGGCACATCGGCAAGGTCAACCGTTGGTTCGCCGGAACGCGCCACATTGATGAAGTCGAGGCTCTCTGTGTTGAGCTGCTGAAGCGCTATTTCCGCTGCCAATATGCCGATCACCGCATGTGCGCGAGCATGGTCGGCAATGCTGTCGTCTATACGGCACTGTCCGCGCCCGGCGACATCATCATGAGCGCGGCGCAGCCGGTCGGTGGTCATTCGTCCAATCGCCTCGATGGACCGGCCGGCGTCATGGGTCGCAAGATCGTCGATATTCCGATGGATCCGGATGAGCTGGTCGTTGATGTCGATGCGTTTCGCAAGGTTGCGCTCGCCGCCCAACCGCCTTTGGTGGCGCTCGGCCTGTCGATGACCCTGTTCCCGCAGCCGGTGACGGAGGTGAAGGCCGTGATCGACGAGTGGGGCGGGCGCCTGTTCTTCGACGCCGCCCATCAGCTCGGCCTGATCGGCGGCCGGCAGTTCCAGGACCCGCTGAAAGAGGGAGCGGACATTATGACCGGCTCGGCGGGCAAGACCTTCGCCGGCCCGCAATCGGGAATCATCGTCTGGGACGACCCCACGATCACCGAGAAAGTGACGACGGCTGTCTTTCCGATATGGGCTGCCACGCATCAGGTCAATCGCGTCGCAGCGCTCGCGCTTGCGACGGCAGAGGCGATCGCCTTCGGCGAAATATTCATGGCGCAGATCGTCAAGAACGCCCAGGCGCTTGCCCGGGGACTCGACGCGCGCGGCCTGCCGATGCTGGGCCGCCACAAGGGCTTCACGGCCACGCACCAGGCAATTGCCGACACGCGCGAATTCGGCCGCGGATTGGAATGTGCCCGGACGCTCGAGCGAGCCAACATCATCGTCAACAAGAACCTGATCCCGAGCGATTCCCCCAAGAATTGGGACTATCCGGGCGGCTTGCGCATGGGCACGACCGAGATGACGCGCTACGGCATGAAGGAGACCGAGATGGATCAGATTGCAGATCTCATCGCCCGGGTTGTCGTGCGCCGCGAAAGCCCGGAGATCGTGAAGGAAGACGCGATGGCTCTGCGCTCGGGATTTCGCACGCTCTACTACTGCTTCGAGACTGGATTGCCGGCCTAGAAGCCGGCGGCGGCATCTTCGTTGAAGGTGACGAGGAGGTGCTCGGCGCGACGACCAGCCTGCTACGCAGACAGCACCAGGTGAACCAGCGGAGGATCGGAGGGATGTCTGATCAATGGCTGTTCAAGAGCGAGACGTACGACAACTGCAGTTGCGCCATGAACTGTGGTTGCCAGTTCAATTTGCCGAGTACCCATGGCTACTGTCAGTCGGCTTTCGTCGGCAACATCGTTGAAGGCCACTTCGGCGATACGCCGATCACCGGCCTGAACTGGGCGGCGCTGTACAAATGGCCTGGCGAAATCAAGGACGGACACGGCCGCCGCCAGATCATCATAGACGAGCGTGCGGATGAAGCTCAGCGGATCGCACTTGAAACGATCATCTCAGGCCAGGCATGCGAACCATTGAGCAATCTGTTTGCCGTCTTCGCGTCCACCTGCTCGGAATCTTGCAGCACCTTGTTCCTGCCGATCCATCTTGAAGCGGACTTGGACCTTAGGACTGCGAGGGTAGACATACCCGGTGTCATGCGCAGCAGCGGCAGGCCGATGATCAACGAGTTTACCGGTCAACCATTCCATGTTGCGCTGGCGCGCCCTAGCGGCAGTTTCGAGTTTACCTACGCAGAGATCGGGCTGGGTACGACCTCGGTTGCCGGGGACATGGAGATGGCATTCGAAGATTCATGGGCGCATTTTTGTGTCCACCACTTCAATCAACATGGCTTGGTTCGAGAAAGATCAAGGCTCACGGCATGGCTCGGATAGGCGAGCCTGCCTTCCCCATGAATGAAAGCGAGCCGACATGAATGCCCCAGGTCGATGCCTCGGCGATGCCGTGGCCCGTTCAGAACGCGTCGGCCTGGAGGCTCGGATGCGCCGCAGCGAAGGCGGGCAGAGCGGCAGCTGAGCCCGCGATCTCGACCGACAGCGGGAATGCGGAAAGATCGCAGTCGAAGCGGCGGGCGTTGGCCACCTGCGGCACCAGGCAGATGTCGGCGATGGTGATCGTGTCGCCGAGGCAATAGCGGCCATGCCGGCCGGCGGCGCGGAGCGTTGCCTCGAAGGAGCGGAACCCTTCCTCGATCCAGTGGCGGTACCATTCGTTGGTGTCGTCGTCGGACAGCTGCCAGCGCGATTTGAGGTATTTCAGCACGCGCACATTGTTGAGCGGGTGGATGTCGCAGCCGATGATCTGGGCGAGGCCCCTGACATAGGCGCGCCCGGCCGGGTCAGTGGGCCGCAGCGGCGGTTCGGGATGGGTTTCGTCGAGATATTCGAGCACGGCGAGGCTCTGGGCGAAGACATGGCCGTCCTCGACCAGCGCCGGCACAAGCCCTTGCGGGTTGAGCGCCATGTAGTCGGCGGTGCGGTGATCCATCCTGGGCAGGCTGATGAAGCGGGGCTCGTAGTCGAGCCCCTTGAGCGCGAGCGCGATGCGCAGCCGGTACGAGGTCGACGACCTGAAGAAGGTGTAGAGCATGCGCATCGCTTTTGCCGTCAGTGTGACGCGGCGTTGAGGATCTCGTCCGGTGTCGACGAGACGACCTCGACATATTTGGGCACGAACTTGCGTCCCTCGATCAGGCCGACAAAAGCCGGCTTGAGCTCTTCCGCCAGCACTTTGCGAATCTTGGCATGCTCGACGATGTCGGACCACTCGGCGATGAGGAAGAAACGCTGCGGATCCTCGGTGTCGCGGCACAACACGCCGTCCTTCACCTGGGCCCAGGATTTATGCATCGGATTGCCGTCCGAATAGTCGAATTCCTCGAACAGTTGAACGAATTCGTCTTCGCGTCCGGCCTCCACACGGAAGTCGTAGATGTGGAGGAAGTTGCCTTTGGTGGCCAGCGGTTCCTGCGCCATGCTGCTTTCCTTTCCTGTGTTCTCAATAATCATCAGTATACCGCCTTTTATTGCGCGCGCAAGACGCAACGCCTTGCCGGGCAAGGCTCTCGGAGCGGGCAGGCGTCCCGCGATTGCTGTTCGGGTGGTCGGAAATATGAGGCGGTACCGCTCTTTCCCACTGGTCCGGCAGGGGCTAGACAGGGGGCAGCGACAAGCGAGGGAATTGAGCGTGGCCAAGTCGGCAAAGACGGACGGAACGCGGAAGACAAAGGCAGCGGTTGCCTCGCCGAGCGAGCCCAATCCCGAGCTGCAGCAGCTCATCGAGCGTCTGCCGCTGTGGAAGCGGCCGGGCTATCTCATCCGCCGGCTGCACCAGGTCCACTACGCCCTGTTCTTCGAGGAGTGCGAGGGCTTCGGCATCACCCCGGTGCAATACGGGCTGCTGACAATCCTCTCGGGCAATCCCGATTCCGACCAGATATCGCTTGCCCAGGCGCTCGGCATCGACCGCACCAATGTTGCCGATGTGCTGTCGCGGCTGGCGCAGCGCGGGCTGGTCGAGCGCACCCGCAGCACCGAGGACAAGCGCATGGTGCTGGCACGCCTGACCGGCGAGGGCGAGAAGCTGGTGGCGGCCATGCATCCGGCGATGAGCCGCGCCCAGGAAAGGCTGCTCGACACGCTCGGCGACAAGGAACGCGAGGCGTTCCTGGCGACGCTGATCAAGCTGCTCGAGGCCAACAACAAATACGGCCGGGCGGCGCTTGCCACCGCCAAGTTCGGCGACTGACCGGCGCTCGCCGGCTCCCCTGAAGAAAGTCTACCTGTTCCAGCAGGCGACGAGATGGCCGGCGGAACGCTCCGACAGCTTCGGCGCTTCCTTGTGGCACTGGTCTGTTGCCAGCGGGCAGCGGGTCGAGAAGCGGCAGCCGGCCGGCGGGTTGACCAGATCGGGGATCTCGCCGCCATAGACGATGCGCTTGCGCTGGCGCTGGGTGCGCGGGTCGGGCACCGGCACCGCCGATAGTAGCGCCTCGGTATAGGGGTGGATCGGATGGTCGTAGAGATCGTCGCGGTCGGCGATCTCGACCATGCGCCCGGCATAGAGGATCGCCACGCGATGTGAGATGTGGCGCACCACCGAGAGGTCGTGGGCGATGAACAGGTAGCTCAGCCCCAGCTCCCGCTGCAGGTCTTGCATCAGGTTCACCACCTGCGCCCGCACCGAGACGTCGAGGGCCGACACCGGCTCGTCGGCGACGATGAATTCGGGCTGCAACGCCAGCGCCCGGGCGATGCCGATGCGTTGACGCTGCCCCCCAGAAAAAGCGTGCGGAAAACGGTCATGCGCGTCCGCCGGCAGGCCGACGATGCGCAGCAGCTCGGTGATGCGGTCGCGCGCCTCGTCGACATGGCGGATCAGCCCGTGCACCAGAAGCGGCTCGGCGACGAGGTCGATCACCCGCATGCGTGGGTTGAGGCTGGCATAGGGGTCCTGGAACACCAGTTGCATGTTGCGGCGGAGCTTGCGCAGCGCCTCGCCCTTGGTGTGGGTGATGTCCTTGCCCTGGAACACGATCTTGCCCGACGAGGCCGTGATGCGCCGCAGCACGGCGCGGCCCGTCGTGGTCTTGCCGGAGCCGGATTCACCGACAAGTCCCAGCGTCTCGCCCGGGTGGAGGTCGAAGGAGATATCTTCCAGTGCCTTGAACGCCTTGGGCCGCCCCCAGAAGCCCTGCGCCCCGGTTTCATAGGTCACGTCGAGGCCCTGCACGCTGAGCAGCGGCGGTGCTGGCGGCTGGGCTGGCACGGGGTTGAGCATCGAAAAATTCCTGTCAGGGGAAGGTTGGCGACATCAGCGGCGTCGCCCAGGCCGGCACCGACGGCTGCCAGCAGGCGGCCTCGGCATCGGGGCGGATATGTTCGAGCTTGGGCGCCTTGCGGCAGGCCTCACCCGACAGCGGGCAGCGCTGCTGAAACGAGCAGCCCTCGGGCGGTGTCACCAGATTGGGCGGCGTGCCTTCGATCGAGACGAGCCGGTCCGAGACCTCGTCGAGCCGCGGCGTCGAGCGCAGAAGCCCTTGCGTGTAGGGATGGGCCGGGCGCTCGAACACGTCTTCGGCAAGGCCGGTCTCGATGATCTGGCCAGCATACATCACCGCCACGCGGTGGCAGAGGCCGGCGACCACGCCGAGGTCGTGGGTGATCAGCACCACCGACAGGCCGAGCGATTGCTGCAGCTCGGCGAGCAGTTCGAGGATCTGTGCCTGGATGGTGACGTCGAGCGCCGTCGTCGGCTCGTCGGCGATCAGCAGCTGCGGCTCGCAGGCGATCGCCATGGCGATCATCACGCGCTGGCGCATGCCGCCGGAAAATTCGTGCGGATACTGGTCGAGCCGGCGGACAGGCGCGCTGATGCCGACGGCGGCGAGCAGGTCTGCAGCACGGTTGCGCGCCTGCGCGCGCGTCATGCCGAGATGCCGCTCCAATACCTCGCCGATCTGCGTGCCGATCTTGAGCACCGGGTTGAGCGAGGTCATCGGGTCCTGGAAGACCATCGCCACTTCCTTGCCCCTGATGTCGCGGGCGTAACGCTCGCCGTCGGGGCCAAGCAGCGAACGGCCCTTCCACCTGATGTCGCCGGAAGCGATGCGGCCAGGCAGGTCGATCAGCCCCATCACCGCTTGCGCGGTCACGCTCTTGCCCGAGCCGGATTCGCCGACCACGCCGAGCGTCTCGCCGCGACCGATGGACAGGGTCACGCCGCGCAGGCCCTGGACCAGCCCACGCCTGGTGTCGAACTCGACCTTCAGCTTTTCGACCTCGAGCAGCGGTTCCTGGTTGCTCATGGCGCTGATATTCATGACCGGCCTCCCTGGCTCGTGGCTTTGGGGCTTTGGGCTTTTGGGCTGCGGCGCGCCTGCCGGGCGGCAAGCTTGGCGCGCTGGTAGGCGAAGCGCTTCTCGCGCTCCTGTGGGTCGGTGGTGACGCGCACCCAGCTGGCGAACAGATTGACCGCAAGCACCGTGGTGGCAATCGACAGGCCGGGGAAGGTGATCAGCCACCAGGCGACGAAGATGTAGTCGCGGCCGTTGGCGACATCGAGCCCCCAGCTCGTTGCCGGCGGCTGCACGCCGAGGCCGAGGAAGGAAAGTGCGGCTTCCGCCAGCACGATGTTGGTGAATTCGAGGATGCCGAGTGTCAGAAGCGGCGACGTCAAATTGGGCAGTATGTGGCGGAAGATGACGCGCGAGGTCTTGCAGCCGATCATTTCGGCAGCCTCGACATAGGGAGTCTGCCGCACCGACAGCACGATGCCGCGCACGACGCGGGCATAGACCATCCAGTTGGTGACGACGAGCACGATGATCATCGTCGTCATGCTCGGGCCGATGACCGAGATGACCAGCAGGATCAGCAGCAGGCCCGGGAATGCCACCTGCACGTCGACGATGCGCATGATGATCGAGTCGGTGCGTCCGCCCCTGAAGCCGGCCCACAGGCCGAGCACGACGCCGAAGCTGCCGGCGAAAAGCACCACCAATACGCCGACAAGCAGCGAGGCGCGGGCACCGTAGATGACGCGCGAAAGCACGTCGCGGCCGAGATGGTCGGTGCCGAGAATGTGCTCCCAGCTTCCCTTGGGCAGCCAGGCCGGCGGCTTGAGGCGCGAGATCACCGACTGCGCGGCAGGATCATAAGGCGCGATCAGCGGCGCGAAGATCGCCATCAGCAAAAGGCCGACGATGACGGCGAAGCCGAGCGTACCGAGCTTGTCCTGCCAGAGCTCGCGACCGAGCTCGTCGAGCTTGGTCAACAGCGTCGGGCGCTGCGTGGCCTTGCGGGCGGTTGCCACCGGCGTCGTCACAGGCATGGGTATAGCCATCTCAAGCCAACCTTATCCGTGGGTCGATGAGTTTGTAGAGGATATCGAGGCCGACATTGATGACCACGATCAGCACGGCGACGGTGAAGACGATCGCCTGCATCAAAAACAGGTCGCTCTTCTGGATCGCCTGCATCGCTGTCAGCCCGAGGCCGGGCCAGGCAAACACCGTCTCGACCACCACCGTGTAGCCGGCCAGCGCGCTGATCAGCTCCCAGCCGGCCAGCGTCACGAACGGCACCAGCGTGTTGCGCATCGCATGCACCATCACCACGCGCTTGAAATGCAGGCCCTTGGCGCGCGCGGTGCGGACATATTGCTGGTTCAGCTCGTCGATCATCGACGAACGCACCAGCATCACCAGCCGGGCGAGCGAGGGCAGGGCCAGCGTGATTGCCGGCAAGATGTAGTAACGTGCGCCGCCCATGCCCGATGTCGGCAGCCAGCCGAGGGTGACGGCGAAGAACACGATCATCAAAAGGCCGAACCAGAACTGCGGCAGGGACAGGCCGAACAAGCCGACAAAGACGGTTGTCCGGTCGACCCAGCCTCCGGGCCTGAGTGCGGCGATCGCGCCGAGCGGCAGCGACAAAAGGATCGCCAGGCCGAGGCCGGCGCCGATCAGCTTGAGCGTGTTGGGCAGGCGTTCGAGCACGACGTCGAGGGCCGGCCGGCGCTGCCACAGGCTGTCGCCGAAGTCGAGGCGGGCCATGTCGCTGACAAAATCGACGAATTGCGTGGCGATGGGCCGGTCGAGGCCGATCTGCTGGGCAAAGGCCGCGCGCTGGGCGTCGGTTGCCGACAGCGGCAGCATCACCTTGACCGGATCGCCGACCATGCGTGTGGCGATGAAAACGATCACGGTCACGCCGATCACGACAAGGAGACCTTGTCCAATACGGCGGAGCAGAAAACCACCCATATTCCTCTCCATTGGCTGGAGCCGGCTCTCCCTTTTTGAGCCGGCTCCAGAACTGTTGGGGTTCGCTTATGTTTTTGTTCGAACCCGCAATTGTCCCGGTTATTCCGTGACCTTCATCTCCTTGACCAGGAGCTTGGAGTCGACGCGCGGCTGCCATTCCAGGCGCTTGGAGAAGCCGTAAATGTCCTGCTGGTTGAGCAGCGGGACGAGATAGGACAGATCGTACGACTTCTTGGTGATGGCGTCATACATGGCCTGGCGCTTCTCGATGTCGGTCTCGGTCCTGGCGGCGCTGATCTGGTCCGACATTTCCTGGTCGCTGTTGGACGCGGAGCTCGCCTTGCTCTGTAGCACGGCGGTCATTTCGCGGTCGACGTCGAGCAGTTCGTTGGAGTTCGACAGGAAGATCGCATCCGGCCGCGTGTTCTTGTCGAACAGCTGGTTCAGGTACTCGCCGAAGTCCTCGATCTTGATGTCGACGTTGAGGCCCGCGTCCTTCCAGTAGGCGCCGACGGCCTCGATCAGCTCGCGGTCCTTGAGCCAGCGGCCGGCCTCGCCGACGAGCTTGATTGTCTTGCCCTCGGCGCCCGCCTCCTTGATCAGGGCCCTGGCCTTGTCGACGTCGAAGACGTAGTCGGGCAGCGACTTGTTGTAGCCGAAGGCCTTGGGGTTGACGACCTGGCCCTTGGCCGGCGTGGCATAGCCACCAAACAGGCTCTCGGCCAGCGCCTTGCGGTCGACCGAGATGTTCATCGCCTCGCGGACTCGCGGATCCTTGGTCACCTCATTGTCGGTCGACACGATCATCAGGCTGGTTTCGAGGCCGCTGACGGCCGCGAATTTCGGCGCCTGCTGGGCGAATTCCGGCAAAAGGTTGGTGATAACGTCGAGTTCGCCAGCCATCAGGCCGGAAAGGCGCGTGCCGGATTCGCCAACGAAGCGGTAGGTCACCTTGTCGATCGACGCGGCATCGCCCCAATAGTCGGCGTTCTTCTCCAGCACGATGTCCTGGCCGCGGTTCCAACTGGTGAACTTGTAGGGGCCGGTGCCAACAGGCGCCTCGGCGAACTTCGCGTCGCCTGCATAGGTCGCGGGGATCATCTTCATCCAGTACATGCGCGACGGCAGGATCGGATCCGGACCCGAGGTGATGATGCGCACGGTCAGGTCGTCGACCTTTTCAGCGCCGGTGATGGTACCGAAATAGGCGGCCTGCTCCGACTTCAGCGCCGGATCGATGACGCGCTTGACGCTGTTGACGACGGCGTCCGCATTGAACGCCTCGCCATTGTGGAACTTGATGTCGGGCCGGAGCTTGAACTCCCAGGTCTTGGCATCGACCGCAGTTGGTGCCGCTGCGGCCAGTCCGGCGACCAGTTCGCCGTCCGGCGTGCGCGCCATCAGCGTCTCATAGACATTGTCGTTGATCGCACGCTCGCCGCCATCGTCGCGGACCTGCGGGTCGAGCGTCGAGGGCTCGGAACCGATCGCGATGGTGATGTCGGCGGCCTGCGCCGACAGCGGGGAAAGTGCCATGATTGCCGCTACGGCGGCGCTGCTTGTCAGTCTCGTCAGTACGTTCATTGGTCCACCCATTCGCCAAAGACAACAAAATCGACCTGATGCGCGCAGTCTTGTGCTGCGTTGATAGTGTGGGCCGCCACATCCCTCGACCAGAAGAGTGGATTGTATGCAATCGACTGTCAAGCGATTGTTGATCAACTTTGCTGACGATGCCGGGTCGAGTTTCGGAAATTCACCTAAAGGCAGTGTAAATTATTGAAAATGCACAAAATTTAGAACGTGATTGCTGAAATTTCGTTCACGAATATCACGCGAGCAGTCGACTTGACCGCCCTTTTCGGCAATTTCTTGCATATAGTATACCAAAAATGATTGCTGCAAGGAGGATGCCGGCAATCCCCGACCTTCCCCGGTGGTCGCGTCGGCAGAAAATACATCGTCGCGACAGATGCGGCCGCACTTGATTTCAACGACAAGAGTGCAAATTGCGCCAGCCTGTTGGTGCAGCAGGAGACGTTATCCTGTTTAGATGATCTCCGACGCGGCATGAGATTGCTGGCCAATACTCGTTTCGAACAAGGAAATGCTTGTACGTTCTGTTATCGCGTTTCTCGCTGGCAACGATGTTGAACTGTTGCCCGCGCCTGCGGTGCTACGCGGGCAGCGCTCGGCTGTTACGGTGGTTCAAGGAGTGCGCCGCCAGATCGGCGGCGCTGGCGTCAGCTGAAATAGCGCGGCGGCAGCCGGACTGCCACACCGTCGAGGCGCTCGAACATGGCCGCGATGTCGAAGAGGCGGCTTTCATTCCCGGTTGCCCCGACGATCTGCAGCCCCAGCGGCATGCCGTTTCTGGCCTTGCCGAAGGGAAAAGCAAGTGCGGGGTGCCCGCTCAGGTTGGCCAGGATGTTGGGGATAGGCTCCTCGAGGAAATAGAACTTGTCGACCGTCTTGAGCGGCCCCGCAGGCGCCAGCGCGCCGGGTAGCAGGATCGCGTCGACAGTGGCGAGGCTGGCGTCTACCTTCTTCCGCAGCACATCGCGCAGCTTCCGCGCCGCGATGACGTCGGCGGCAGCGAGGCTCTCGCCGACAAGCGCGCGGCCGCGGAACATCTCGCCGAAGGCGGAGAAATTGCCGCGCACCTCGGCGCCGTAGTGCTCGGCGATCTCGGCCATCATCACCACCGCGCCGGGCGCGTGGAAGGTTTCGAGCGGCGGCAGGTCGAGTTCGACGATTTCGCCGCCATTGCTGGCAAACAGGTCGAGCGTGTTTTGCATGGCCGTTGCCATTTCGGGCCGCAGGCTGGCGCCCAGCCCCCAACCGTCAGGGGATACACCGAGGCGCATGCCGGCAAATGATGGCGTCTCTCCCAGGAGCATTGACCTGATTTCGGTCGCCGACATCGCGGCATGGAGCCTCCGGCAGTCGTCAACCCGCGCGGCGATCGGCCCGCAATGGTCCATCGAATGCGCCAGCGTGTCGATGCCTTCCACGGGAACGACGCCGAAGCCCGGCTTGAAGCCGACCATGCCGCACATGGTGGCCGGCAGCCGGATCGAGCCGGCAGTGTCGGTCGCGACCGACCCCAGGCACAGCCCCCCGGCGACCGTGACGCCCGACCCGCTCGACGAGCCGCCGGGAAACATCTCGGGGTTCCATGGATTCCGTGCCGGCGGAAACGGCAGGTCGAAGGACGGCCCGCCGAAGGCCAGTTCGTGGCAATTGGCCTTGCCGATGATGATCGCGCCCGCTTCGCTGAGCCGGCGGACGACAGGCGCATCCCGCGTCGGCCTGCGGTCGAGCCGCGAATGCGAGGCGCCGGTGTTGGGCATGCCGGCAACCTCGACGATGTCCTTGACCGAGATCGGCACGCCGGCCAGTGGACCGACGGTCTCGCCGGCCGCGAGGCGCGCGTCGAGACGCCGTGCCTGCGCCAACGCCGCCTCGTCGGCGACGTGGACGTAGCCCGAAAGCTCGCCATCGAAACGTGCGATGCGCTCGAGGAAGTAGCCCGTTACCTCGACGGCTGCGATCTCGCGGCTGGTCACGGCGCCTGCGAGTTCCGCGATGGAAAGCTGTTCCAGCCTGCTCATCGCTTGTCCTCCCGCTCCTGCGCGTGGGCCAGCTCGGCGACGCGCCTGGCCAGCCGGTCGAGCACCGCTATGCCGCGCGCGAAATCGGCGGCTTCGGCAGCGCTGGCCTCGGGCGGCAGCGCAATCTCGCGAAGGTCGGGAGCAGGCGGGGTCACGTCGCGCATGTTTTGTCCGGGGCTGAGAGATTGGAATTGATCAGTATACGTCTGTTATGCATTGTTGGAACCGGCCGGGATCGAACCGGCCGGGGCATCGGGTGGGCAGCGTGAAGCAGAATGAAAAGCCGTTCGACGTGGTCATTGTCGGCGGCGGCATCGTCGGGCTGTCGGTGGCGCTCGAAGCGCAATCGCGTGGTCTCACCGTCGCCGTCATCGATCCTGACGTTGCCGAGGCCCGCGCGTCCTTCGGCAATGCCGGCGTGCTCAGCCGCGGCTCGATCTTCCCGATGGCCGCACCCGGCATCCGCGCGCGCCTGCCACGTTATGCGCTCGGCCGTGATATCGCTGTGCGCGCTCGCCTGCGCTCGCTGCCTTATCTCGCGCCCTGGCTGGTGCGCTTTCTGGCTGCTGCCGAGGAAGACTCCTGGCGCCGCGCGGCGGCGGCACTCAACCCGATGGTCGCCGAGGCGTTCGACCGCCATGTCGCGCTGGCCAACCTCGTCGGCGGCCGCCACCTGATCAAGCGCAATGGCTGGCTGAGACTCTATCGCAGCACCGAGGCTTTCGCCGGCAGCGCGCTGGAGCAGGCGGTCCTGAAAGAGAACGGCGTCCGCATCGACTGCCTTGGCGAAGACGAGATCCGCCAGCTCGAACCGCATCTCGCCCGCCGTTTCAGCAATGGCATCTTCTTTCCCGATACCGGTTCCGTCGAAAGCCCCGGCGAGCTGGTCGAGCTCTACCGGCAGGCCGCCGAAGCGCGTGGGGCTGTACTGGTCGCCGGCAAGGCCGACACCATTGCAGATGCCGGCGAGACCATGGCGGTCATCGTGGCGGGCCGCAGGATCGAAGGTCGCCATGTCGTGCTCGCCGCCGGTGCCCGTTCGGCCGTGCTTGCCCGTACGCTCGGCTACCGTTTCCCGCTTGCCGCCGAGCGCGGCTATCACCGCCATTTCGCTTTGGCCGACGGTGTCGAGTTGCGCCGCCCGGTCTATGATGCCGGCGGCGGCTACGTGCTGTCGCCGATGAATGGCAACGTCCGCCTGCTCACCGGCGTCGAGCTGGCGCGGCCCGACGATCCTGCAAATCACGCCCAGATCGACGGCGTCGAACCCGACGCACGAAAGACGCTTTCCTTCACCACGCCGGTCGACGGCAAGACCTGGCTCGGCAGCCGGCCGTCGACACCAGACGGGCTGCCGGTCATCGGCCGCGCCGCCCGCCATAGCAGGCTGATCTTTGCCTTCGGCCATGGCCATATCGGCTTTGCCAACGGCCCGATGACCGGTGCTGTCGTCGCCAGCCTGATCAAGGGCGAGCGGCCGGCGGTGCCGATTGCCGCCTTTGCCCCGGCACGTTTCGGCGGCTAGGCGACTGACGGGCGTCACGGCAGCGTCAGCCCGCCGTCGACATGCAGCGACTGGCCGGTGATCTGCCTGGCGTCATGCGACAGCAGGAACAGGATCGCCGCCGCCACGTCGGCTGGCTCGGTCAGCCGCCCTGTCGGGGTGACGGCGATGGCCTTTTCGAGCGCCGAGGTCGTCGCGGCGAAATGGCCCGTCGGATCCTTGCGGGTGAAGCCGGGTACAACGCAGTTGACGGTCACGCCCTTCGGCGCGAGCTGCACGGCCATCGATTTCGCCAGCGCCTCGAGCGCGCCCTTGGCGGCCGACGTTGCCGGGAAATGGATCTCGGCGGTACCGAAGATGTGGGCGACGAAGGAGCTGACCACCACCACGCGCCCGCAGGCCGAGGCGACGAGGTCGGCCATCGCCGCATTGACGAGACGCAGCAGCGCGGTTGGCATCGTCTCGAACGCCTGCGCCAGGTCTTCCGGCCTGACCTCGCCGAGCGTCGAGCGTGTCGCCTGGGCGGCGTTGGAAACGATCTGGTCGACGCGGCCGAAGCGGGCGCGGGCGGCAGCGACCATCGCCGCGGGCACGTCAGGATCGGCGAGGTCGCCGAGCACGATCTCGGTTATGGCGCCCGATGCCTGGCAGGTCTCGGCGACGCTCTTCAGCCCTTCGGCGTTTTTGCGCGTGTGCAGCACGAGCCCGGTTCCCGGCGCGGCAAGCCGGCGGGCGGTTTCGGCGCCGATGCCGCTGCCGGCACCGGTGATGAGCACGATGCGATCGAATGGTGTGGTCAAGTCTCTGTCCTCGAAGCTGTTGAGAGTGATGTTGCAGGCGCCCGGCTCAGGCGCCTAGGGCCACGCCGTCCTTGCGCTTGTCCGAGCCGCCGAGCAGGCTGCCGTCTTCGTCGCGCACGACGAACTGCGCGCCGCCGAAATCGCTGCGGCCGGCCAGTTCGCCGGCACCTTCCGGATCACTGTAGCCGGCATTGCGCAGCGTCCTGATGATGGCTTCCGGCGTGCCCGGCTCGATCGCCAGCGCCATGTCGCCCTCTAGCCGCCAGCGCGGTTCGTCGATGGCCGGCTGCAGCTTCTCGCCCCAGGCGGCGAGGCGGACCATCATCTGGACATGGCCTTGCGGCTGCATCGCGCCGCCGACGACGCCGAAGCCGGCATGGAACCGGCCGTCCTTGAGCGCCGCTGCCGGGATTACCGTGTGATAGGGGCGCTTCGACGGTCCCGGCCCGTTGATGTGGCCGGGTTCGGAAAAGCCCAAGCCCCGGTTCTGCAGCACGAAGCCGTCGCCAGGCACGGCGATGCCGGAGCCGAAGCGCTTGAAGATGCTGCTCATCAGCGTCACCGCGAGGCCGTCTTTGTCGACGACCACGGTGCAGACGGTATTGCCCGAGGGATCGGCGACGGTCTTCTTGGCCTTTGCCATGGCGCGCCCGACGGCTTCGACCATGGCCAGGGTGGCCGCCGGATCGTCGCGGTCGAGCGGCAAGGCATCGAGCTCCTCCAGCGCGTCGAGCACGGCAACGCCGTGGGTGTTGGGCGGACATTCGAGCACTGTCAGGCCACGGAACTTACGTTCGAGCGGCAGGACGAAATCGCCGCGATGGCTGGCGAAGTCCTCTGCCGTCAGCAAGCCGCCCTTGGCCTGGGTCGCCGCCGCTGCCTGCCGGGCCGGGGCGCCGAGGTAGAAGGCGTCGGGGCCGTCGGCCGCGATCGTCCGCAGCACCGCCGCCAGCTCGGGATTGGCGAAGCGCTCGCCCGCGCACGGCGTGCTGCCGGCGCGATAGAGCTTGGCCGTGATCGGATCGAGCTTGATCACCGGCTCGAACACCGCCCATTCGCGCGCGGTGATCGGCAGGACCGCAAAGCCGTCCGTGGCGAGCGCGATTGCCGGAGCCAGCAACTGGGCAAAGGGCAGGCGGCCGAAGCGGGCGTGCAGGTCGAACCAGCCGCGCACCGCGCCGGGCACGGTGACCGCCAACCCGTGCCGTTCGGGGATGCGTTGGTTTGGCAGCTTCGCTATCGCCTCGACCGACAATGCGGCCGGCGAGCGCCCGGTGCCGTTGTAGCTGATGGCATGGCCATCCGGCTCGACAAGCATCGCCAGGAGGTCGCCGCCAATGCCCGTCGCCATCGGCTCGACCACGCCGAGGATCGTATCCGCCGCAATCGCCGCGTCGACCGCGGAGCCGCCGGCAGCCAGCATGTCCTGCGCGGCGCGAGCGGCGAGCGGGTGCCCGGTCGCCACCATCGCGGTGGTGCCGCGAACGCCTGCGTTGCCGTGTGTTTCGGAGCTGTCCATCGCCATTGTCCTAACCTGTTTCAGGCCTTTGATCATCGCCTCTGCAACATACTGTATGCGTGTGTCAGCCGCGATCACTGATACGACAGTAGAATGCGGCTTGCGTCGATGTCAATTTGGTATACAGTATTCTAAATCGAGTTTGACACATCGACGACAGGGGAACCGCATGACCAAGCCGATGAACCCGGATGAATTTCGCACCGCGCTGGAAAACGCCATCAAGGGCAAGAGCGCCAACAAGTCGCCCTTCAGCCTCGCCTGGGCCAGCGGCAAGCTCAGCCGCGACCATCTCTCGCGCTGGGCCGAGAACCACTACCACTATGTCGGGCCGTTCGCGGACTACCTCGGCTACATCTACTCCCGCATGCCCGAGCAATATGTCGAGGCCAAGGATTTCCTGCTCGCCAACATGTATGAGGAAGAGATCGGCGGCGACCGCCACACCGATCTTCTGATCCGCTTCGGCGAGGCTTGTGGCACCAGCCGCGTGCGCATGACCGATCCGGAGAACATGTCGCCGACGACGCGCGGCCTGCAGAGCTGGTGCTATGCGGTGGCCATGCGCGAGGACCCGATCGTCGCGGTTGCCGGCCTCGTCGTCGGCCTCGAATCCCAGGTGCCGTCGATCTACCGCAAGCAGACGCCGACCTTGCGCGACAGCTACGGCTTCACCGACGAGGAAGTCGAATTCTTCGACCTGCACATCGTTTCCGACGAGATCCATGGCGAGCGCGGCTACCAGATCGTGCTTGAGCACGCCCGCACCGTCGAGATGCAGGAGCGTTGCCTCAAGATCTGCGAAGTCGGCGCCCAGATGCGCCTGCTCTACACCACGGCGCTCTACAACGACTACGTCGCCGAGGATGTGAAGCTCGGCCGTATAGCCCCCATGGAGCCCGAGCTCGACGGTATAGGCGGGGTTTGAGGCACGCACATGCCGACAGTCGTGATCCATAGCAAGGGTGAGGCCTTCTCAGGTGAGGTCAAGGAGGACACCAACCTCGTCGTCCGCGCCGGCATCAAGCAGTTTCCCTATCCGCACCTCGCCTACAAATGCGGCATGGGAAAATGCGGCACCTGCGCCAGCCGTATCCTCGCTGGTGCCGAGCATCTGCCGCCGCCCAACTGGAAAGAGAAAAAGCAGCTCGGCGACAAGATCGACGAGGGTTTTAGGCTCGTCTGCCAGCTGTGGATCAAAAACGACATCGAGCTTCGCCAGGAAAAGGTGACGGAGCAGGCCTAGCGCCCCCGCCGCGCCGGAAGGCGGGGCACTTCCCAAGCAATCTTGCCGGCAACGCTTCGGTGGTGTCGGCGTGACCAGCAATCAGCATGAGGTGGACAAATGTATGTGGTTCTGACGACCAAGCCGGGCGAGTTCCGGACCGAGATGAGCCCCGGCGTGCAGCCGGTCGAGACCTACGACTACATCTTCTACGGCCGCAAGCGCGCCAGCTTCACCATCGCCAAGCTGACCGACCAGGACCAGACGCGCATCCGCATCGTCGAGGACGAGCCGCCGCAGATCGAAAACAACGTGCCGTGCAAGCTGTTCGAGAAATTCGACTCGGTCGAGGACGCCCGCCACGAGCTCAAGACGCTGACCACCTACGGCAGCATGGACATCCAGCTCAAGCTGGTCTGACCGGCCAACAGCATCGAGCGCGCCGATGATCAACATCACCTTCATCACCAACGACAACAAGCAGGTGTCCGCGCCCGAAAACAGCAATCTGCTGCGCGTGTCGCTGCGCGAGAAGGGGGGCATCCCCTTCAAGTGCGGCGGCGGGCTGTGCGGCACCTGCAAGTGCCGCATCGAGACCGGCATCGAGAACACCGATGCCGTCAAGCCCAAGGAACGCAACCACCTGACTGCCGACGATCTCGCCGCCGGCTTCCGCATGGCCTGCCAGACCTTCGTGCTCGGCGACGTCGCCGTCTCCTGGGTGCCCAAAGGACGCTGAAGCACGACGCGCCGAGGCGCATTCCCGAAGTAGAACGACCCCGAAAGCAAACTACTAATGACTGAGCGACACCTGAACTACATCGCCGGCGAGTGGCAGCCCGCTTTTTCAGGCGCCACCTTCGAGGACCGCAATCCCGCCGACGAGCGCGATCTCATCGGCCTGTTCCCGGATTCCGATGCCGCAGATGTTGCCGCCGCCGTGGCGGGCGTTTCAGCGGCCTGGCCGGCCTGGGCGGCCCAGTCGCCCGAGGTGCGCGCCGACGTGCTGTTTAAAACTGCCGACATCATGGCCCGACGCGCCGACGAGATTGCCTCCGAATTGACCCGCGAGGAAGGCAAGACGCTGACCGAGGCGCGCAACGAGGCCAGGCGCATCGCCGCCAATTTCCGCCTCTATGCCGGCGAGGCGCTGCGCCTAAATGGTGAGACCTATCCGAGCGAGAGTGGCCAGCTGGTACTCTCCGTGCGCCAGCCTGTCGGCGTGGTCGCCGTCGTCACGCCGTGGAACTTCCCGCTGTCGATGGCCGCGCGCAAGCTTGGCCCGGCACTCGCCGCCGGCAATGGCGTCGTGTTCAAGCCGTCCGAAATCACGCCGCTGATGGGCCAGCGCCTCGTCGAGGTGCTGCTTGAGGCTGGCCTGCCGCCGAAACTTGTCGCGCTCGTCCAGGGCAAGGGCGCCAAGGTCGGCCAGGCGATCACTGCGCAGCCGGGCGTCGACGCGCTCACCTTCACCGGCTCTTACACGGTCGGCAAACAGATCGCCGCGTCGCTTTCCACCGACACCCGCGTCCAGCTCGAAATGGGCGGCAAGAACGCGACTGTCGTTCTGGCCGACGCAAGCATCGACAAGGCCGTCGCCACCATCGAGCGCGGCGCCTTCGGACTGACGGGACAGGCCTGCACCGGCACCAGCCGCGTGCTCGTCGCCCGCCCGCTCTATGCTGAGCTCGTGGCGCGGCTCGAAAAATCCGCAGCAAGCATCAAGGTCGGCCCGGGTACGGCAGAAGGCGTGCAGATGGGCCCGCTCGCCACCCGCGCGCAATATGACAAGGTCTTGGCCTATGTCGGCATCGCCCGCGAGGAGGGCGGCCGCGTCGTCGGCGGCGATGCGCTGCGCGAGGCCGACTCGAGCCTGGCGCATGGCTATTTCGTCCGGCCAGCTGTCGTTTCCGACCTGCCAGATGACAGCCGCCTGTGGCGCGAGGAGATCTTTGGGCCGGTCGTTGCCATCCGTCCCATCGACAGCCTCGACGAGGCGATCAGGCTTGCCGACGACACCGAATACGGCCTCGCCGTCTCGCTGGTGACGGGCGACCTGCCATCGGTGCTGCGCTTCGCTCGCGAGACCCAGCACGGCATCGTCAAGGTCAACAGCCCGACCACGGGTGTCTCGCTCAACGCACCGTTCGGCGGCCTCAAGCATTCGAGCAACCAGGCGGCCAAGGAGCAGGGTGGCGCCAACGTCATGGACTTCTACAGCCGCATCAAGAGCATCTATCTTGGGGCCTGACATGCTCCAGTCCCTGACTGAGCTGATGCCCGGCGACTTCGTGCCGGGACATCTGTTCGGCATGGGCGCCATGGTTTTTGTAGCAGCACTTCTTCAGGGCATAGGCGGCCTAGGCTTTGCCATGGTCTCGGCGCCGCTCGCGGTGCTGTTTTTCCCCGAGATGGCGCCCGGGCCGTTGCTCGTGCTCGGCGCTGGCCTTGCGCTGCTTGGCCTTCTCCGCGACTTCGACGCCGTCGACTGGCCGAGCGTGACGACGTTGATGGCCGGCCGCGCCGGCGGCACGCTGGTTGCCGGCGCCACGCTCGCCGCCTTGCCGACCAATGCGTTTTCGATCGTCTTTGCGCTCTTGATCCTCGCCGGCGTCGGCCTGAGCTTCGCCGGCTGGAAGGTCAGGGCATCGCACCCCAACATGGCAATCGCCGGACTTGCCTCCGGGCTGATGGGCACCATCACCTCGTCGGGCGCACCGCCCTTCGCCATCGTCATGCAATATGTGCCACCGCGCCAGATGCGGGCGACCATCAGCTGCGTCTTCTTCGCCGGCGCCATCCTGTCGCTGCTGATGCTGGCCTATGTCGACCGTTTCACCCTGCCGCAGCTCTGGCTCGGCATCCTGCTGTTTCCGCTGATGCTCGGCGGCTTCTTCGTCTCCGGCCGGTTCCACCGCTATTTTTCGCCGCGCGGCGTCCGTTTGCTTCTGCTCACCATGTCCGGCCTCGGCGCGCTCGGCATCCTCGCAAGGACGCTTGTCCAATGAGTCTGCCCCACATCACGGACGAACTGGTCGAGGCCGCCGTCTCCGCCGCCGACGCGCGCGAGGCGCTGGCCGACGCCTTCCTGCGCTTCGGCCGCGAGGAAGCGTCGATGCAGGCGCGCATTCGCAGCGAGGCCGGCGGCGTCAAGCTGTCGACCCTGGGCGCGGTGATCCCCGGCCAGGAGGTGGTTGGCGCCAAGGTCTACACCACCATCAAGGGCCAGTTCTCCTTCATCATCCTGCTGTTCTCGTCGGTCGACGGCCGCGCGCTCGCCACCTTCGATGCCGGCGCCATCACCAGGCTCCGCACCGCCGGCTGCTCGGTCATATCAGCCCAGCGCCTTGCCCGCCCCGAGGCGTCGACGCTGGCCGTCTTCGGCTCCGGCCCGCTCGGCCGGGCGCATGCCGTGCAGATGGCCGAAGCCTTTCCGCTCAAGCGCGTGCTGCTGGTCAGCCGCTCGTCCGATCCAGCCCTTGCGGCCGAGCTGGAAGCCGCCTGCGGCATCCCCACGCGACTGGCCACGGCCGAACAGGCGGCCGCGGAGGCCGACATGATCGTCACCGCCTCGCGCGCGCCGACCGCGCTGTTTTCGGGCGATTTGCTCAAGCCTGGCTGCTTCATTGCTGCCGTCGGTTCGAGCCTGCCCAACACCCGCGAGCTCGACGACCGGGCGATGGCGCGGGCCTCGCTTGTGACAGTCGAATGGCGCGAACAGAGTTTGCGCGAGGCAGGCGATCTCGTGCTCGCCGATCCCGCGGCGCTCACTTCGGACAAGATCGTCGAGCTCGGCGAGATCCTCGCCGGCAAGGCGCGCGGCCGCACCTCAAACGACGAGATCATCATCTACAAGTCGGTCGGCGTCGGCTTGCAGGACATCGCGCTGGCAGGACTGGCCTACCGGCGGATCGTCGGCCTGGACTGATCGGCGATTGCCCGCAAATGCCGGAACCGGCGATTGCCGGCCCCGGCATCTGATGGGGCTATCCCTTCTTCGCGGCCTGTCGCGCCTGCTGCAGGCTGACCACGCCTTCCCTTGAGATGGTGTAGTTGCCGCCGTTGCGGGAGACCACCAGCCGCTTCGCCTTCAGCACCTTGAATTCGGCGAGGCCGGCGCCTTCGAGAGACCAGCCTTCCCGGGTGACGAACGAGGCTTCCAGCGGTCGGTTCCTGGAGTCCTTTTCAAGGATGATGGTGCCGCCAAACGACAGCAGTTCGAGCGCTTTGCGCTCCTTCTTCGAGATGTTCATGATGTTGTGAGTCCGCAGTCCCGGCGCCAAGGCACCGGGCGTCATCCACCTGGGCGAGCCGAAGGCTCACCGGTTTGGCTGAACACGGCCCCGGTCCACGCGAAGCGTGAAGCGGGGCTTTAGCGGGACTCAAAAGAACAGGTCATGATGGCGCGGAGCTATAGGTCCGATTGCGGCAGGCTCAAGGCACGACGCCAAGCATTGCGATGCCAGCTATTCTATGAGGCAGGACGGTCCGTCTACTGCTGGTTCTTGAAGCAACGCAGTTCGACTTCGTTGCGATAGTCCTCGACAGCGCGCTGCTGCATTGGGGCTGTCGAAAACCGTGGATGCTCATAAGCCGCCAGGATTTCATCCCGCGTGCCGGCGCCGGGCGCGTTTTCCAGGTGCAACTGGCTGCTCAAGGGAATGCCTGCCTGTCGCGCGGACATGACGGTTGCTGCCCACGACCCGCGAAGGTGGCAAAGCTGGTCCGGGCTGTGGTTGTTGGAGGACGCCTGCACGGGAAGGGGCGCCAACAGCAAGAGTGTAAGAACTGTCCTGCGCATTGCTGGTCAAGTCTCCTGTGACGGCGGGCGCACGTTAGGAAATCTGCCGTGGCTCAGCGGCCCTGCAGCACGCGGATCAGCTTGCTGTTGTCGGCTGTGGTGGAGTCGAGGTTGCGATAGTCCTGGTAGGTAATGCGGTTGCTGGCCATGCCGTTGATCATGCGCCTGCAGAAGGTCTGCGCGTAGTTGGCCGGGTTGATATTGAACACCGCTGCCATTTCGGCCTTGTCCTTGGCGGAGCGTGCGTTCTCGTCCTTGACGCAGCTTGCCATGATCTCGCGCTTGAGCGACGGGCTGCCGCTGAGCGCGGTCTGCGCTGTCTTGTATTCTCCTTGTGACATGGTCGTGCAGCCCGCAACAATTGCGGAGAGGCCAAGCAAGCTTATCTTACGGATCATGTCGTGCGCCCAGACGTGAAAATTGATTGAAGCAAATGGTCAGAACAAGTCGCCTACTGCAACAGGTCAGGTGCGTTCGTCAACTGTCAGTTGAAAATAAGATAGCGCAACAGGTTGCGTAAGTGCAGAGCGATCTCATGCTTAGTATTATTTAGAATAGGCTATATTAGCGATTGTTGCGTGATCTACATCCCGCCTTGTCGTAGCCACTAGCGGCGTAGCGACACGATCACCAGCCCAGCTGGGCTCCGCAGACGATGAGATAGCATTCGGCGTAGCGCTTGTACTCCGGCGTGCCGTATGCGGGTTTCGTGCCGCTGTCGTGGTAGCTATTGAGCAAGCTGGTACACTGAGCCGCTTCGACCGACGCCTGAGAATTGGTGGCCTTAACCTCTGGCGACAGCAGGGTCATGGCGGCAATGATGAAGCATCCAAGGCTGGCTGCTGCGAAAAGAGAAGCGTTGCGCATGGAGATAATCATGTACATCGCTTGACTATCGCCTGCAACTGGCGATGAGGTTCATGATGAACGCAGTAGTTCGTCAGAACGATGCCGGAAATACTGAGCAACCATCAAGCAGGCGAAGCATTTCAGCGCGAGGTGAGTCTCAACGGAGCCTCACCGGCGTCGCGCAACTCTATGTCGACGGGGCTATGCCTATTCCTTCGCCGCTTCCGCCGCCTTGGTGTTGATCAGCCCGAAACCGAAATCTGTGTCGCGGCCCTTGTCGCCGAGGTCGGTTGCGGTGCTGGCCAGTGCCTTTTCGATCGAGTCGGCGCTGCGCTTCGGCTCGGCGTGCAAAAGGTTGGCGATCGCGCCACTGACGACGGCCGCGGCAAAGGACGTGCCGGTGACGAGGTCGGTGCCGCCGCCGACGGGTGCCATCAGGTCGACGCCGGGCGCCGAGATGTAGACATAAGGGCCGCGATTGGCCTGCTTCATGATCGCGTCCTTGGCGTCGGTCGCCGTCACCGCGATCACGCCCTTGTAGGCGGCGGGATAGCCGTAGGGCGCGCCGGGGCCGTTATTGCCGGCGGCAGCGACGAGGATCATGCCACGCGCCCGTGCGCCGCGGCTCGCCTGCTCCAGCAGCGCGTTCTTGGGCCCGACGAAGCTCATATTGACGATCTGGACGTTCTGCTCGGCGGCCCAGTCGAGCGCGTTGAGGATGATCTCCATGTTCGACTTGCCGCCTTCGAAGGCACGGGCATGGAAAATCTTCGAACCCGGCGCCATGCCCTTGAAGTCGCCGGTGCCGGCGATGAGCCCGGCGACCGAGGTGGCATGGTCGCGGGCGGTGACGGCAACGCCCGGCATGGCGTCGAAGCTCTCTACGATGACGCCCTTGAGCGCCGGATGGGTCTCGTCGATTGCCGTGTCGATGACCGCGACATTGACGTTTTCGCCATTCGCCGCCGCCTCGTCGAGCGAGATGCGCTGGAAGGCGAAGCTGGGGCCCGCCGCTGCCTGCTGCAGTTCGTAGATGTGGTTGGGTTCGCGCTCGCTGGTGCGGCCGTCGCCGGCCAGTTGCGCCAGCACCACGCCGACCGGACGGCCGTCGGGAATGCCGAAGCGCACCAGGCTGGTGCCGAGCAGCGTCGACTGGCGCTGCGAGCGGATTTCGAGGCCATAGGCGGTGGCCAATGCCTGGGCGTCGGCGGCACCACCATCGACCGTCACCAGCACTTCGTCGGGAACGAACGCGCCGGAGATGGCGCGTGGCGCCGCGGTGATGGCGGGGCCAGGCGGTGTCGCATCGGCTGCCGGAGGTGTCGGCGGAGGAGGAGATCCGGCCTGCCCGCCACCGCCGGAAGGCGCGGAACCGCCTGCGGGGTCGCGCAGCGGATTGGGCGTCGGCACCGGTGTCGCCGGCTGTCCGCCCGAGGCGACACCGGGAAAGTCGCCGGGATTGGGAAACAGGTCGACGATCAGCTCAGGCAGCCCGACGGCGCCCGGTAGGCCGCTGCCGCCCGAGGGACCTCCCGGGGTGGAACCACCAGGCGCCGGGCCGCCCGGCTGCAGGCAATTGGCATTGCCGGCCGCGGTCGTCTGGTTGAGGCAGTCGAGCTGCTGCGGCGTCAGGCTGGGGTCGTTGGTCTGGGCGAAAACAGGCGTGGCGGCGAACAATGCCGCGGCCAGCACAAGCTGCGCTATTCGCCCTGACGTGGTCATCCAGCCGGTTTCCTTCCTGCCGTCACCGTGTCCGCGAAGGGTGCGGCCGCAATCACGCCGACGATGCGGTCGTAGTCGGCGACCGTTTCGGACGGGATGGCGATGCGGAACACGCCGCTGGCCGTCGGGCCGTCGATGATCGAGGCGCCATTGTCGCCGAGCAGGCCGGCGATGTCGGCCATTTTGGCGTCCGGCTTGAAGGTCACCAGCGCAAAGGGCAGCTTGCTCTGGTCCTCGCCGGTGCCGGCGACCTGGACGTCGTTGCCGCGGCCGCCGGGTTCGAGCACCGACTGCACCATGACCAGTGCCAGCAATGCTGCTGCGGCTCCCCAGGCGACGCCAACCGGCAGGCCCATGAAGCGTTCCCAGACACGCGACAAAAGCGACTGCGCCTGTGGCTCGCGCACCGGCCCGGCTTCGGCGTCGAGCAGCTTGGAGAAGCGGCTCAGCGCATCGGCGGGCGGGCGGATCGCCTCGTTGGAGGCCATCGTGCCGGAGAATTCGGCCTCGGCGGCTTCAAGCGCCGCGGGCGCCGCCGGATCGCTGGCAAGCCAGTCCTCCACGGTTGCCAGTTCGGAGCCTTCGAGCGTGCCGTTCAGGTAGAACGGCAGCAGCGTTTCGATCTCGTCGCGGCGCGACATCTTTTCGGCAGCGCTCATGGCCAGCCCCTGTCATATCCGGCGGCCTTCAAGGCTTCGCCGAGCTTCTTGCGGGCATAGAACATCCGCGTCTTCACGGTGGCGACCGGAATGTCGAGCACCTCGCCGATCTCGGTGACCGACTTGCCATGATAATAGGCGAGGTCGATGACCGTGCGATGCTCGTCGGCGAGCGTGTCGACAAGGCGGCGCAGGGCAGCACCCTTGTCCTGCTTCATCGTCGCCACTTCGGGCGTGTCGTTGTCGTCGGGTACCGCCGCCGCATCGTCGTCGTCGAGCCACTCTTCCTTGCGCTTGCGCAGCGACGACAGCGCCTTGAAGCGCGCTATGCCGAGCAGCCAGGTCGAGACTTCCGAACGGCCTTCGAATTTCGGCGCCTGGCGCCACAATTCGAGAAACACTTCATTGGCTACGTCATCCGCCATTGCTTCCGACCCCGTCTGGCGCGCCACGAAACGGTAGACCCGTGCGTGGTGCCGCGTGAACAGGAGCCGCAAAGCAGCGCGGTCGCCGTTTGCGACGCGGCTCACGAGATCACGATCGGACATGGGGTCTGATGCGATGTTCATGGCCGGTGCTACCGCCGGGCTCCTGTCTGCTTGGTCGTTGTTGGCCGCAAAAAGGTTCACCGGAATGTTTCGGATGCAAGAAAGCTAGCGGAACTTCCGCGGCATGGCCAGTCCGCCGCCACACACTACCCCAGAGTATCCTTTACCACCCCTTGCACTCAGGTCATTTTGGTATACAGTATTCCAAAATGACCTGCAGGCGACACCTCAAGGGGAACAGTGAATGACCGTTGCAATGAACCCGGACGAGTTCCGCACCGCGCTGGAAAACGCCATCAAGGGCAAGAGCGCCAACAAGTCGCCATTCAGCGTCGGCTGGGCGAGTGGCAAGCTCAGCCGTGACCATCTCGCCCGCTGGGCGGAGAACCACTATCACTATGTCGGGCCGTTCGCGGACTACCTCGGCTACATCTACGCCCGCATGCCGGAGGGCTATGTCGAGGCCAAGGATTTCCTGCTCGCCAACATGTATGAGGAAGAGATCGGCGGCGACCGCCACACCGATCTGCTGGTGCGTTTCGGCGAAGCCTGCGGTACTTCAGGCGACAGGATGCGCGACCCCGACAACATGTCGCCGACCACCCGCGCGCTGCAGAGCTGGTGTTATGCGGTGGCGATGCGCGAAGACCCGATCGTCGCCGTTGCCGGCCTCGTTGTCGGTCTCGAATCCCAGGTGCCGTCGATCTACCGCAAGCAGACGCCTACACTTCGCGACAAGTATGGCTTCACCGACGAGGAGGTCGAGTTCTTCGACCTGCACATCGTTTCCGACGAGATCCATGGCGAGCGCGGCTACCAGATCGTGCTCGAGCATGCCCGCACCGTCGAGATGCAGCAGCGCTGCCTCAAGATCTGCGAGGTCGGTGCCCAGATGCGGCTGCTCTACACCACGGCTCTCTACAACGACTACGTCGCGGCCGAACTGCCGCTCGACGAGCTGCTCGCAGCCTGATCCCGCCACAGTGGGGAGCGCGCGGGGCGGCCTGCCGCGTGCGTTCCCTCGGCGGCCTAAAATGCCAACAATTGCCGGACGATAACGACGTGAAACAGGTCCTGAAACTCGAAATCGAAGAAGCCCGTGTGATGGTGGCCGCGGCGGTCGCCAAGGCGCTGGAGCTCAACGTTCCCGAAACCGTCTGCATCGCCGACGACGGCGGCTATCCCATTGCGCTCGAACGCATGAACGGCGCGCGCGTCACCGGACCGCAGATCGCCTGGAACAAGGCTTTCACCGCCGCTGGCCACAAGCGCTCGACGCATCTGTTCACCACCCCGCCAAACGGCCCCGCACTGCCTGGCAACGAGGCCTTTGGCATCCAGCTCAGCTTCGAGGGCCGCTTCGCCGCCTTCGTCGGTGGTTTTCCCGTAGTCGTCGATGGCGAGGTGATCGGCGGCGTCGGCCTGAGCGGTGGGAATGGTGAGCAGGACATCGCCTGTGGCGTTGCGGCGCTCGCTGCACTGCAGGTGCTGCTCGAGCCCAAGGGCCACAAGGTCATGGTGCAGGCCGACATCAAGAAGTAGCGGCACCGCCGCATCCCAACCGTAGTGGAGACATGGATGGACCATGTTGTGCGCGTCCTCGAAACTGAGGACCAGTTTACTGTTGCCTCGGAAGAATCCGTGCTGATGGCGGCGATCCGCCAGGGTGTCCAGCTGCTGCATGACTGCACCGAGGGCGGCTGCGGCACCTGCCGTATCAGGCTGATGGAAGGCTGCGTCCGCTATGAGGAGTACCCACTGGCGCTAACGCCTGAGGATGAGGAGGAGGGCTTCGCGCTTGCCTGCCAGGCACGGCCCGAAAGCGACCTGCTGATCTCGACCGAACGGCCGATGGAACCGTGCTCCGATCCCGAACGGTATACCGCGACAGTCCAGTCCGTCCGCAATGTCGGCCGCGATGTCGTTCACCTGACGCTGGCGCTTCCCGGCGCGGAGGAGCTGGTCTACCGGCCGGGGCAATATCTCAACGTGCTGCTCGACGACGGCAACAAGCGCAGCTTCTCGATGGCTTCGGTGCCCAATGGCAAGACCGTCGACCTGCACATCCGCCGCGTCCGCGACGGCCATTTCACCGGCGGCCAGCTGACGCGGCTCGGCCCCGGCGACAGGCTCGACGTCGAGCTGCCGCACGGCCTGTTCTGCTGCCGCAAGGAGGATTTCCGGCCGATCGTGATGGTGGCGACGGGCACCGGGCTCGCTCCGATCAAGAGCATCCTGGAATCGCTGATGGACGATCCCGACTGTCCGCCCGTGTCGCTCTACTGGGGCATGCGGTCGGAGGAGGATCTCTATTTGCATGACGAGATCCAGTCCTGGGGCGAGCGGCTGAGCGACTTCCAGTATGTGCCGGTGCTGTCGCGGCCGAGCCCGTCCTGGACGGGTCGGCAGGGTTATGTCCAGGAGGTCGCTGCCGAGGACATCGGCGATTTTTCCGAGCACGCGATCTACATGTGCGGTTCGCCCAAGATGATATCGAGCGCGAAAAAGCTGTTCATCGAGAACGGCGCCAATCCCGGCTTCATTTACGCCGACGCCTTCAATTTCCAGCACACGCTGGTGCCGGCGGAGTAGCGGCGAACAGCGGGCGCGGGGCGGGGGGCAACATGGAAATCTCAGTCGCAACGCCCGCCGGCCGCGTCGCCGGGCGACGGCATGGCGACGTCGACCATTTCCTCGGCATTCCCTATGCGGCAGCACCCGTGGGCGCTTTCAGGCTGCGCTCGCCCAGGCCAGCGCCGCACTGGACCGGCACACTGCCGGCCGACCGCATCGGTCCTGCGGCGCCACAGCATCTCGCCGGCAGCCAGACCTGGCTCAACGAGCCGATCGCGCGCATGGACGAGAACTGCCTGACGCTGAATGTCTGGGCGCCCGCCGACGCCCGCGATGCGCCCGTGCTGGTCTGGTTCCACGGCGGGGCGACCCGCAACGGCCATGGCGGTGCTGCCGCCTGCGACGGTTTTCGCCTCGCCCGCGAGCACGGCATCGTCGTCGTGACGGTGACCTACCGGCTCGGGCCGTTGGGCGGTCTGGCGCATCCTGACCTTGCCGACCCCGACACGGGGACCTGCGCCAACTGGGGCATGCAGGACAAGATCGCGTCTTTGCGCTGGGTGCGTGAGAGTATTGCCGGCTTCGGCGGCGATCCCGGCAAGGTGACGATAGCGGGCCAGTCCTCGGGTGCCGCCAACGTCGTGCTGATCGCCCAGAACCCGGGCTGCAGGGAGCTGTTTTGCGGCGTCATCGCGCAGAGCCCGCCCTTGTTCCAGCCGCCGATGTTCGTCGGGCTCGACGAAGCAGCCGAATACACCGAGGCCGTCGCTGCAGCCCTCGGCACCTCGGTCGCCGGCCTGCGCGACCTCGATGGCGCCGACCTCGTCCGTCGAGAAGTCGCGTTGCTGCGCGATGCCGATTTCGCCAGGCGGTTCCCCCGGCCGCGCACGGCGCCGACACTCGATGGCAGGCTGGTGCATGCCTGGCCGTATGATGGCGTGATGGCCGACGTGCCGCTGCTGATCGGCTTCACCCGCGACGAGGCGAAGTTCTGGTACGACCTCGCTTTGCCCGACGGCACCAGGTTGTCGGCGCTGACACCACCCGAACCGGGTGCGCCGTTCGACGCGGCACTCGCGCGCTTGGTCGTGCTGCACTATCCCTTCGAGCCGTCGCCTTCGCCAGCGGCCATCCTCGCCGGCTATCGCGCGGCCATGCCGGACGCCGGCTCCGATGCGCTGTGGCTGGCAATCTATTCAGACCTCGTCTTCCGTGCCCCGATCTGGCGCTATGCAGCCCGCCATGCGCAGCGCGGCTCGCCCGCCTTCCTCTACGATTTCGCCTGGCCGCTCGCCGTTACCGGCGGCACGCCGCACGCCGCTTGCGTGCCATTCGTCTTCGGCACCCACCTCCATCCGCATCTAGCGCCCAAGATCGGCGCCGATCCCGAAGCTGCAGCCAGCGCCATGATGGCCGCCTGGGCGGCATTTGTCCGTGATGGCATGCCCGCAACGCCAACCTTTGAATGGCCAAGGCTCAACCCCGAGTTGCCAGCGGGCGACGCGAAGGCGATGAGCATCGGGCGTGACGGTATGCTGTTTGGGCCGCTTCATGGCGCAGCGCGGCTCGCTTCATGGCTGGCGATGGGCATATCTGATGGCGCGGATTGAATATTGTACTCCAAAGCCCGGACGCTATATCATCCGGCACAAGGCGTTGCTTCCGCAGGTTGATTCGACCCTTGCCACAGGAAGTGTAAGACCATGACCGTCGTACTCGGGGAAATCCACGCTCCGCTCACCAAGCTGATCACCGCCGCCTTGCGCGAGCGCATCGTCAGCGGCGAAATCGGTGTCGGCGAAAGACTGGTCGAGGGCCGCCTCTCCGAGGAGATGGGCGTGTCGCGCATGCCGGTGCGTGAGGCGCTGCGCGAACTCGCCGCCGAAGGCATCGTCACCATCGAGCCGCGCCGCGGCGCCTCGGTCACGGTGTTCAGCGAAGACCAGAAGCGCGAGCTGGTCGAGGTCCGCGCCACGCTCGAAGCGCTCAACGCCAAGCTGGCCGCCAAGCGCCACGATCCCGAACAGATCGCCGCCCTGCAGCGTATACTCGACGACGGCGCCAAGCTCGCCGACACTGACGATCCGGTGTTGTTGTCGCGCCAGAACACCGAGTTCCACGAAGCGCTGGCGACCGTTGCCGCCAATTCTGTGCTGCAGGACATGGTGCGTTCGCTGCGCGACCGTACGGTCATGCTGTTCGCGCCGATCAGCAAGCGCCGTGGCCGCCAGAACTGGGAAGAGCATGCCGGCATCCTGCGCGCGGTGATCGCCGGCGACAGCGAACTCGCCGCCCTTTTGGCCGCCCGCCACGTCTACAACGCCGCCGAGATGCCGCAGGAATAGCCTGCGCGTTTCCTACCTCACGCCTGAAATGGACCCGCGCACCACCAGGTCGACCGGCCAGATTTCGCCGCGCGCGCCATCTTCCAGTCCCGAGATGCGGGCTGCCAGCCTTTCGGCGACACGGGCGCCGGCTGCGCGGATCGACGAGCGCGTTGTTGTCAGCGGCACCGAAAAATGCTCGGGCTTCAGCCAGTGGAACACGTCGTCGTGGCTGACCAGAGAGAGGTCCCGCGGCATCGAAAGGTTGAGGTCGCGCGCGGCGCGCACGATGCCGAGCGCCATCAGCAGGCTGGAGCAGACGATCGCCGTTGGCGCATCCGGCCCCTCGAGCAGCCGACGCGCGGCGCGATAGCCGTTCTCCTCGGTCATGACCTCCGAGCGGATGTTCTTCGGCTCCAGCACCAGCCCGCTTTCGGCCAGCGCGCGTCTCACGCCGCGCTCGCGGAAGATGGCGAAGGTCTGGGTGTCGTCGCCATTGATCAGCGCCACCCGCTTGTGGCCGAGTTGGACGAGCAGCCGCGTCGCGTCGTGGAAGGCGCCTTCATTGTCGATGTCGATGAATGGATAGTCGAAATCGAGCCCTTCGCTGCGGCCATGCACGATGAAGGGGATGCCGAGCTGGTGGGCCAGCGCCACGCGCTTGTCGGCATTGTAGGGGGCGGAGATGTAGAGCGCGTCGACCTGCTTGTTGGCGACGATGCGGCGGTAGGTGGTCTCCTCGTCCTGGGCATCGGCCGGGCTCAGCACCAGGTCGAGCTCGTGGCCGCGGGCATAGTCGCCGAGGCCCGACAGGAACTCGACGAAATGCGGATCGATGTCGACCGACGCTCCCGTCGGCATGACGTAGCCGATCATGCCGGCCTTGCCGGTCGCCAGCCGGCGTGCGCTCGGGTTCGGCCGGTAGCCGTGGCGCTTGGCGGCATCGGTGACGCGCCGACGCGTCTCCTCGCTGACCTCGGGATAGCCGTTCAGTGCACGGCTCACCGTCGTCTGCGAGAGTTCGAGCATCTGTGACAGTTGCTTGAGGTTCACCTCGGCTCCGATTCCCAAAGCGCTTTCAATCGAGCTTCCCCCTGATGTCGGGCGAAGCAGCTGCGTGTTGCCGGCAAGAATAGCCGCCGGACTGCTTGCTTTGAAGCGAAATCTACTCGCGAGGTGCCCAAAAAGCATGCTGCAGCGCACGCTGCCACCAAATTTAAATCGATTAGTTGAGCTAGCCTCTTGACTCCTGACAATTCCAGTGGCGTGATGTGATCATCCAAAGCGCTTTGAAATGCCGTTACGTGAAGCAGTTGCAGCTCACGCAAGACTGGGGCACAGTTCGGGGCGGTGCAGGCGGGCGGAATGGAGGTTCCGTCCGGAGTTTTCGATCCACTGGGAGGAAGACCATGAGGAAGACCCTGTTGCTGGGCGTGGCTTTTGCTGCCGTCGCCCTGAGCGCGCCCGCGTCAGCGGAGCTGAAGTTCAAGCCGGGCGAGGACGCCCGTTTCACCTGGGCAAATTTCGACGAACTCAAGAAGGTCGACCTGAAGGGCGAGACGCTCTCGATCTTCGGGCCGTGGCGCGGCGAAGACGAAGCGCTGGCGCGTTCGGTGCTCGACTATTTCAGCGAGGCCACCGGCGCCACGATCAATTACTCGTCGTCCGAGAATTACGAACAGCAGATCGTCATCGACACCCAGGCCGGCAGCCCGCCCAACATCGCCATCCTGCCGCAGCCCGGCCTGATCCAGGATCTGGCCTCCAAGGGTCTACTGACGCCACTCGACGAGGGCACCGCCAATTTCGTCAAGGAGAACTACGGCGCCGGCCAGTCGTGGGTCGATCTCGGCACCTACAAGGACAAGGACGGCAAGCCCGGCTTCTACGGCTTCCCGTTCAAGGCTGATCTGAAGTCGCTGGTCTGGTACGTGCCGGAAAACTTCGAGGAAGCCGGTTATGAGGTTCCCAAGACCTGGGAAGAGATGCAGGCCCTGACCGACAAGATCGTCGCTGACGGCGGCGTGCCATGGTGCATCGGTCTGGGTTCGGGTGGTGCCACCGGCTGGCCGGCCACCGATTGGGTCGAAGACATCATGTTGCGCACCCAGGCGCCCGACGTTTATGACAAGTGGACCAAGAACGAGATTCCGTTCAACGATCCGGCGGTCGTCAACGCGCTCGACATTTTCGCCAAGATCGCCACCAACGACAAATATGTCGACGGCGGCAAGGCGGCAGTATCCGCAACCGACTTCCGCGATAGCCCCAAGGGCCTGTTTGCTGTTCCGCCCAAATGCTACCTGCACCGCCAGGCGTCGTTCATCTCGTCCTTCTTCCCTGAGGGCACGAAACTTGGCGAGGGTGCGGACTTCTTTTACCTTCCGCCCTTCGCTGCCAAGCCCGAGCTCGGCAACCCCGTGCTCGGCGGCGGCACGCTGTTCACCATCGCCAAGGACTCCAAGTCCGCGCGCGCCTTCATCGACTTCCTGAAGATGCCGCTGGCCCACGAAATCTGGATGGCGCAGTCGGGCTTCCTGACCCCGCTCAAGACGGCGAACAAGGAGGCCTATGCCAACGACGCGCTGAAGAAGCAGGGCGACATTCTCGTCAACGCCTCGACCTTCCGCTTCGACGGTTCCGACCTGATGCCCGGCAAGATCGGCGCCGGCGCCTTCTGGACCGGCATGATCGACCTCGTCGGCGGCAAGCCCGCAGCCGATGTCGCCGGCGATATCCAGAAGAGCTGGGACGCGATCAAGTAAGGGTCCGAGTTAGTCCCCTCGCCTTGCCGCTTCGCGGACGCCTTCCCCTTATGGGGGAGGCCCCGACGGCCCCGACCCGGTCCCCCTCCCGCCGGGAGAGGCGCCCCGGCGTGTCGCGGAGAGCGGGCGAGGGGGCTTCCTTCCAACACTGGCAGTCTGCTCGAACCAGCCCGTTGAAAAGGGACTGACCCCATGACCGCACAGATACTTTCGGCCATTTTCACCATCATCATCGGCGTCGGCGGCTGCGTCGTCTATTACTGGGGCGCCAACAAGATCCTCGACGCGGTCTTTCCCTCGCGCGGTGTCTCCGGCGCTGCCGCTGTCGACAATCTGCGCCGCCAGGGCCTGATCCGGCCATGGCTATTCGTCGGCCCGGCGATGCTGATCGTCACCGTCTACCTCGTCTATCCCGTGATCGAGACGCTCAGGCTCTCCTTCATGGATCGCGGCGGCGAGAATTTCGTTGGCTTCGCCAATTACAGCTGGGCCTTCGGCGACCGCGAGTTCCGCAATTCGATCTTCAACAACCTGCTGTGGCTCGCCGTCGTTCCGGCCGCCTGCACCTTCTTCGGGCTGATCATCGCCGTGCTCACCGACAAGATCTGGTGGGGCAACGTCGCAAAGAGCCTGGTCTTCCTGCCGCTCGCCATCTCCTTCGTCGGCGCCAGCGTCATCTGGAAGTTCGTCTACGAGTACCGCGCCGAAGGCCAGACCCAGATCGGCATCCTGAACGCCGCGGTGCAGTATCTCGGCGGCAATCCACAGGTGTGGATCTCGACGCCGTTCTGGAACAACTTCTTCCTGATGGTCATCCTGATCTGGATCCAGACCGGTTTTGCCATGGTCATCCTGTCGTCTGCCCTGCGTGGCATTCCCGAGGAGACCATCGAGGCAGCCGTCATCGACGGGGCCAACCCGTTCCAGATCTTCTGGAAGATCATGGTGCCGCAGATCTGGGGCACGATCGCTGTGGTCTGGACCACGATCACCATCCTGGTGCTCAAGGTCTTCGACATCGTGCTCACCATGACCAACGGCCAGTGGAACAGCCAGGTGCTGGCCAATCTGATGTTCGACTGGATGTTCCGTGGCGGCGGCGATTTCGGCCGCGGTGCGGCGATCGCCGTGATCATCATGCTCGCGGTGGTTCCGATCATGATCTGGAACATCCGCCAGGCCAATCGCGAAGGCGGGGGAGGGCACTGACATGGCTGCTTCAAGGGGAAGATCCTTCATCGGCCGCTTCGGCGTCCACATCGCGGTCCTCGTCTTCGTCGCCATCTGGACCATCCCGACGCTTGGCATCCTGATCAGTTCGCTGCGCGACAAGGACCAGCTCATCGTCTCGGGTTGGTGGACGGCACTTTCGACCTCGTCGCAGACCGAGGCCGGCCGCACCGATGCCGCCGACAAGCAGGTCGAGAAGGACGGCAAGTTCCTGATCATGGGCAATCTGTTCGGTGCCGGTGATGCCCGCACCGTGACTGCCTTCGGCACCAAGGCGCAGCAGCCGACGCAGTTTGAAGTCGGCACCGCCGCCGACCTCGGCGAGGGTGTGACGCTCCAGGTCAATGACGACGGCTCCTACGTGATGTCCTCGCCCAAGGCGTTTGAGATCACTCGTGGCCAGCGTGTCTATTTCTCGGCCTCGGCCCCGCCGCGCTTCACCACCGACAACTACCGCACCGTGCTGTTTTCGGAAGGCATCGGCCGCTCCTTCATCAACTCGCTGACGGTGACGATCCCGGCGACCATCATCCCGATCCTGATCGCCGCCTATGCTGCCTATGCACTCGCTTGGATGCGCTTTCCCGGCCGCGCGCTTTTGATCGCCGTCATCATCGGCCTGCTGGTCGTGCCGCTGCAGATGTCGCTCATCCCGCTGCTCAAGCTCTACAACGGCGTCGGCCTGTTCTTCGGCGTACCGGCCAAGACCTATCTTGGCATATGGTTGGCGCATACCGGCTTCGGGTTGCCGTTCGCCATCTATCTCTTGCGCAGCTACATCGCCGGCCTGCCGCGCGAGATCATGGAGTCGGCCCGCATCGATGGCGCCAGCGACTTCGAAATCTTCGTCAAGATCGTGCTGCCGCTGTCCTTCCCCGTGCTCGCCTCCTTCGCCATCTTCCAGTTCCTCTGGGTTTGGAACGACCTCCTGGTGGCGATGGTGTTCCTCGGCTCAGGCTCCGACCAGCTGGTGCTGACCGGCAAGCTCAACGCGCTGCTCGGCTCGCGCGGCGGTGACTGGGAAATCCTCACCACCTCGGCCTTCGTCACCATCATCGTGCCGTTGATCGTGTTCTTCTCGCTCCAACGTTATTTCGTCCGCGGCCTGCTCGCGGGCTCAGTCAAGGGAGGCTAGCTCAGATGCAAGCCGCAATGCGCAAGTTCGAAAACCCTGAAACCGCTGTCGATCGCGACTGGTGGCGCGGGGCGGTGATCTACCAGATCTACCCCCGCAGCTATCAGGATTCGAACGGCGATGGCATCGGCGACCTCCGGGGCATCATCGACCGGCTGTCGCACATCGCCTCCCTTGGCGCGGATGCCGTCTGGATCTCGCCCTTCTTCAAGTCGCCGATGAAGGATTTCGGCTACGACATCTCGGACTATCTCGACATCGACCCGATGTTCGGAACGCTGGCCGACTTCGATGCGATGATCGCGGAAGCACACCGCCTCGGCCTCAAGGTGATGATCGACGGCGTCATCTCGCACACCTCCGACCTGCACGCCTGGTTCAAGGAGAGCCGGGCGAGCCGCGACAACGCCAAGGCCGACTGGTACGTCTGGGCCGACGCCAAGCCGGACGGCAGCCCGCCCAACAACTGGCTGTCGATCTTTGGTGGCTCGGCCTGGCAGTGGGACACCCGGCGCATGCAGTATTACCTGCATAACTTCCTGTCCGAGCAGCCCGACCTCAACTTCCACAACCGCGATGTCCAGGACGCGTTGCTCGACGTTGCTCGCTTCTGGCTCGACCGCGGCGTCGACGGCTTCCGCCTCGACACCATCAACTTCTACTTCCATTCGGCAGGCCTTGAGGACAATCCGGCGCTGCCGCCGGAAGAGCGCAACGACCAGACAGCGCCGGCGGTGAATCCCTACAATTTCCAGGACCACATCTACGACAAGAGCCGGCCGGAGAACCTCGACTTCCTCGCTCGCTTCCGCGCCATGCTCGACGAGTATCCGGCGGCCGCTGCCGTCGGCGAAGTCGGCGATTCCCAGCGCGGGTTGGAGGTTGTTGCCTCCTACACCGCCGGCGGCGACAAGGTGCAGATGTGCTACGCCTTCGACTTCCTGGCGCCGGAAAAGATCTCGGCCGCCAAGGTGCGTACCGTGCTCGAAGACTTCGGCAAGGCCGCCAGCGACGGCTGGTCGTGCTGGGCTTTTTCCAACCACGACGTCGTCCGCCACGCCTCGCGCTGGGGCATGGGCGAGGCCGACCGCACCGCCTATCTCAAGGTCATCTCGGCGCTTTTGATGTCGCTGCGCGGCTCGGTCTGCATCTACCAGGGCGAGGAGCTCGGCCTGACCGAAGCCAGCCTCGCCTTCGAGGATTTGCAGGATCCCTATGGCATCCGCTTCTGGCCCGAGTTCAAGGGCCGCGACGGCTGCCGCACGCCGATGGTGTGGAGCAAGGACGCCGCCAATGGCGGCTTCTCCAGGGCCAAGCCCTGGCTGCCGGTGCCCGCGGATCATCTTGCCAAGGCCGTCGACACGCAGGAGGGCGATGCGGCCTCGCTGCTCGAGCACTACAGGCGCTTCCTCGCCTTCCGCCGTTCGCATCCGGCGCTTGCCAAGGGCGAGATCGCCTTCCTCAAGGCTGAGGACGACGTCGTCGCCTTCACCCGCCGCGAAGGCAATGAGGAGGTCGTCTGCGTCTTCAATCTTGGCAGCGCGCCGGCTAACATCGACCTCGGAGGTCGTGGTCTGCAGCCCTTGCCGGGGCATGGACTCGATGGAAATGCCAATGCCGGCGCAGTCCGGCTCGGTGGTTACGGCGCCTGGTTCGGGCGCTTCGTCTGACCGCAAATTAGGTACTGGGAGGAAACCATGGCCGATCTAACGCTCAGGGACGTCAAGAAGTCATACGGCAATCTCAACATTCTTCACGGCATCGACCTCGACATCAAGTCGGGCGAGTTCATCGTCTTCGTCGGACCGTCGGGCTGCGGAAAGTCGACGCTTTTGCGTTCGATCGCCGGGCTTGAGGAGATCACCGGCGGTGAACTGCACATCGCCGGCGAGAAGGTCAACGACGTGCCGCCGTCCAAGCGCGGCATCGCCATGGTGTTCCAGTCCTACGCGCTCTACCCGCACATGACGGTCTACGACAACATGGCCTTTGGCATGAAGATCGCCGGCGAAAGCAAGGCCGAGATCGACAAGCGGGTGCGCGCCGCAGCCGAAATCCTGCAGCTGACCAAATATCTCGACCGCCTGCCCAAGGCCATGTCGGGCGGCCAGCGCCAGCGCGTCGCCATCGGGCGCGCCATCGTGCGCAACCCGAAGGTCTTCCTGTTCGACGAGCCGCTGTCCAACCTTGACGCGGCGCTCCGCGTCGCCACCCGTATCGAGATCGCCAAGCTCAAGGAGTCGATGCCCGAAACGACGATGATCTACGTCACCCACGACCAGGTCGAAGCGATGACGCTGGCCGACCGCATCGTCGTGCTCAAGGACGGCCGCATCGAGCAGGTCGGCTCGCCGATGGAGCTCTACAAACACCCCGGCAACCTGTTCGTCGCCCAGTTCATCGGCTCGCCGGCGATGAACATCGTTGCCGGTACCATCGAAAGGACGGGCGAGACGAGCCTTGTCAGCCATGTCGGTGGCCACAAGAGCTCTGTTCCGGTGGCGACACCCTCTGAGGCCCAGGGCAAGCCAGTCAGCTTCGGCGTCCGACCCGAGGATCTCTATGTTGCGACCGGTGACGACTACCTGTTCGAGGGACTCGTCGACTATGTCGAGCAGCTCGGCGAGGTCCAACTGGTCTATGTCGATATCGGTCGCGCGGATCAGCCGCTGGTGGCCAAGCTGCCCGGCAATGTCGAGGTCAAGCGCGGTGCCAAGATTCGGCTCGCCGCCAGTCCCGACGAACTGCATATCTTCGACAGTGAGGGTCATTCCTTTGCCCGCCGCAGATTGGCTGCGGCAGCGGCATAGGCTTTTGACCAAGCCGCTTGTGGCGCTGCCTTTGTGCTACCCCGACAGCAGGTTCGAGGGTGAGGCTGGACGTTGACGTCCCCCTCTCCCCGCCTGCGGGGAGAGGGTAAGGGTGAGGGGCAGTGCTGCAACGTTCGCACAGCCCCTCATCTGCCTGCCGGCATCTTCTCCCCGTAAGGACGGGGAGAAGAAGGCTACCCGGCCGATCACTCCACCGTCACCTGCTTCTGCTTCAGCTCGGTCCGCCGCCTGGAGACGAAGAACGCCACCACGAACGTCAGGCTCATCAACAGCACGATTGTCGGCGCCGGCGCACTGTCGATGAAGAAGCTGAGATAGACGCCCGACAACGAGCACAACACCGCCACTAGCACTGACACAACAAGCATGCGCTCGAAGCGGTCGGTGAGCAGGTAGGCGATCGCGCCGGGTGCGATCAGCATGGCGATGGCGATGATGATGCCGACCGCCTTCAGCGCCCCGACGATGGTCAGAGACAGGATCGTCAGCAGCCCGTAATGCAACAGCTTGACCGGCAGGCCGATGGCCTGGGCGTGCTGTGGATCGAACGCATGCAGCAACAGGTCTCGGCGGAAGAAACCGATGGCACCCGTCGCCACCAGCGCGATGGTGGCGGTTTGGCCGACATCGCTCCAGCTCACGCCGAGCATGTCGCCAAATAGGATATGGTCAAGATGCACGTCGGTCTGGATCTTGGTGTAGAGCACGATGCCGAGGCCGAACATGCCGGAGAAGACGATGCCCATGACGGTGTCTTCCTTGATCCGGCTGTTCTGCTTGAGATAGCCGGTCGCCAACGCGCAGGTCATGCCGGCGGCAAAGGCACCGACCGCCAGTGGCAGGCCGGCGATGTAGGCGAGCACCACGCCCGGCAACACCGCATGGCTGATGGCATCGCCCATCAGCGACCAGCCCTTGAGCACCAGGAAACACGACAACAGCGCCATTGGCACTGCGACGAGCAGCGAGATGGCAAACGCCTGCTGCATGAACGGGAAGGCGAAGGGCAGGGTGAGGGTTTCGATCATGCCCCCGCCTCCAGCTCCAGCCGCGCCCGTCGTCGTGCCGCCAGCAAACCGTGCTTGGGCGCGAAGACAAAGGCCACCAGGAAGATCAGCGTCTGTGCCACGACGATGATGCCGCCGGTCGCGCCATCGAGAAAGTAGCTGGCATAGGCGCCGACGAAGCTGGTGATCGATCCGATCGCCACACTGATGACGATCAGCCGGGGAAACCGGTCGGTGAGCAGATAGGCCGTCGCGCCCGGGGTCACCACCATGGCGATGACCAGGAACGCGCCCACCGTCTGCAGTGCTGCCACCGTCGAGGCCGACAGCAGCATGAAGAACAGCACCTTGAGCAAATCAGGATTGAGGCCGATCGAGCGCGCGTGGCTCTCGTCGAAGAACGCGACCATCAGGTCCTTCCACTTGGCGAGCAGGATCGCTAGCGAAATCCCACCGATCAGCACCAGCTGCAGCGTGTCGGAAGGCGTCACCGCCAGGATGTTGCCGAGCACGATTGTCTGGATGTTCACCGAGGCCGGCGACAGCGAGATCATGAACAGGCCAAGCCCGAAGAAGGAGGTGAAGATCAGGCCGATGATGGCGTCCTCCTTCAGCTTTGTGCGCTGGTTGAGGAACAGCATGGCGCCAGCCGCCAGCCCGCCCGACAGGAACGCGCCGAGCGCGAATGGCAGTCCGAGCATGTAGGCACCGGCGACGCCCGGCACGATCGAGTGTGAGAGCGCGTCGCCGATCAGCGACCAGCCCTTGAGCATGAGGTAGGCCGACAGGAAGGCGCAGACGCCGCCGACAAGTGCCGACACCCACATGGCGTTGAGCATGTAGCCGTAGCCGAACGGCTCCAGGAGCGTGGAGATCATTTCCGGCGCCCGCCTTTCTTGGCGGCGCCGTCATTGCCGTTGCCGTCGCCATAGATGACGAAGGGGCGTTCGTCGTCGGTCAGCACGGTCACCTGCCGCGTGTCGGCATCGTCATGCAGTTCGGAGCCGCCGAGGATGAACTGGCGCAGCACGCCGCCGAATGCCTTTTCCAGATTGGCCTTGGTGAAGGTTTCCGCCGTTGGGCCGGCGGCTAGAACGGTTCGGTTGATCAGCACGGCGCGGTCGCAGAAGCGCGGCACCGAACCCAGATTATGCGTCGACACTAGCATCACCCGGCCTTCGTCGCGCAGGCCTTGCAGCAGCGCGATGATCGCTTCTTCGGTGCGCACGTCGACGCCGGTGAAGGGCTCGTCGAGCAGGATCAGCTCGCCCTCCTGCGCCAGCGCGCGCGCCAGGAACACGCGCTTCTTCTGCCCGCCCGACAGTTCGCCGATCTGTCGCTTGCGGAAGTCGGCCATGCCGACGCGTTCGAGCGCTGCGTCCACCGCCTCGCGGTCGATGCCGCGCGTCATGCGCAGGAAGTTCATGTGGCCATAACGGCCCATCATCACCACGTCCTCGACAAGGACGGGAAAATTCCAGTCGACGTCCTCGCTTTGCGGCACATAGGCGACGAGGTTTTTCTTGAGCGCCTCGCGCGCCGGCTGTCCCAAAATCTCGACGCTGCCTGACGCAAGCGGCACGAAGCCCATGATCGACTTGAACAGGGTCGACTTGCCCGAGCCGTTGACGCCGACGAGCGCGGTGATTGTGCCGCGCGGAATGGCGAAGGAGGCGTTGCGCAGCGCGGTGTGGCCGTTGCGGTAGGTCACCGAGATGTTGGCAACGTTGAGCCCGTTGCCCGGAGCGGCCTCCGCCTGGGGCCGCCCTTTCAGGGGTATTGTCATTGGGTCAGTCCCTTGACGATGGTCTGGGTGGTGACGCTCAACAGGTCGAGATAGGTCGGCACCGGGCCGCTCTCATCGCTCAGCGAGTCGACATAAAGCACGCCGCCGTACTTTGCTCCCGTCTCCCGCGCCACCTGCTCGGCCGGCTTCGACGACACGGTGCTTTCGCTGAACACGGCCGGAATGTTGTTGGCCTTGACGAGGTCGATCACCTTGCGCACCTGCTGGGGGGTACCTTGCTGGTCGGCGTTGATCGGCCAAAGATAGACCTCCTTCAGGCCGAAGTCGCGGGCCAGGTAGGAGAAGGCGCCTTCGCTGGTGGCGAGCCAGCGGCGCTCGGCGGGAATGGTCTCGATAGCCTTGTGGATCGGCGCCACCGTCGCCTTGATCTTCTCGGCATAGGCGGCGGCGTTCTTGGCGTAGACCTCCGCATTCTTGGGGTCCTTCTCGGCGAAGGCCTTGCGGATGTTCTCGACATAGATCAGCGCCGCCTCGGGTGACATCCAGGCATGCGGGTTGGGCTTGCCGGTGTAGGGGCCCTCGGCAATGCCCATCGGCACCACGCCATCGGAGACGACGGCCTGGCTGACGCCGTCGAGGTTTTCGAAGAACTTCTGGAACCACAGTTCGAGGTTCAGCCCGTTCCACAGCACCAGGTCGGCTTTCTGGGCGCGCAGGATGTCGCCTGGCGTCGGCTGGTAGTTGTGGATCTCGGCATTGGGCTTGGTGATCGATTCCACCTCGGCCGCGTCGCCCGCGACGTTACGGGCGATGTCGGCGATCACGGTAAAGGTGGTCACCACCTTCATCTTGTCGTTCGCCGCGCTTTCCTGGGAGCAGGCCGAAAGCCCGAGCGCCGCCGCAAGCAAGGCGATGGCGGCGAAGGTGGTGCGAAGTGCTGTCATGGAAATCCCGTTTCGGAATGCCGCACCGAACGGGCGGCAGCTACGATGCCTTACCTAATGGCAGTTGGCGCGCCTGTCAATGCAATTGCAAATCGTTTGCAAGTAGGAGGCTGATGGTTCCTGCTTGACCTTCCGAGGAGGGCTGGCTGCGCAGTGTGAACGGCAATCGCCGGCCATCTCCCCGCGAGGGGTAGGCAGCCATCGTCGCCTACGCGCCCAGCGTGCCGCCGGTGGTTGGCTTGAGGTTCAAGGAGACAGTGCCGGTTGCGGTTGCGGTAACGTAACTAAGGTGAGTGATGGACGGGATAGTGAAAGCGTGGAGAGCTTTTCCACGCTCTCAGATTTTTTTTGGACACCAACCGCCAGGCGGAGCTCCCGCAGATCGCCTGCGTCGCGATCCTTCGCACCCCCCTCTGGCCTGCCGGCCATCTCCCCCACAAGGAGGGAGATTAGTCTCGTCGCCGGCGGCTCCCATCCTGCAGCTTCGCATGGGCCAGCCTTGCGACGTTCGCGATTGGCCGCGGCGTCGATGACGGCGTGATCTCCCTCCTTGTGGGGGAGATGGCCGGCAGGCCAGAGGGGGGTGCGAAGGAACGAGAGGCGGAAGATTGGCTTCGTAAAGCGCGGTCAGTCTTGTCACCCCTTGTCACCAACCACCGTGGATAGCCGCGCCGGTTTCTCCACGCCCCAAACACCTCCCGTACAATGCCCCTCGCGATCTTCCACGGGACCCCGGTGCGCACCGGGCAGCGGGGGGAAGCGCCGGTGCCGGGCTGGCAGGAGGTCGGATCTCCTGCTGGGTGATGAGCCCCCAAGCCCGGGCCTTGCGGCGGCTGGCGGTGAAAGCGAGGCGACTGAGCGGGGCAAGAACACCGAGCGGGGTGCGAACGTCGCGCCACATAGTATCAATCGGAAGGCACGGCCTCGCGTCCCGCTTCCCGAACTATCTCCGGAAACGGAGCGTTCTTTGACAATGGCCAGGCGCGAAAGCGAGCGTGGCGGTGAAGATCTGCATCATCATCTGGGGATGAACACCGACATAATCTTTTGCAACTGGGTGTCATCTGGCACATAGTCGCGCCATGACGAAGACGCCTGTGAAACATGTTCCCAAGAAGCCCGACTATGAGAAGGCGCTGCGCAAGGCGGGCATCCGCATCACGCGGCCGCGCAAGATCATATTGGGCATTCTGGGCGAGACCGAAGACCATCCCGACGCGCTAGAAATCTTCCGCCGCGCCGAGCAGGTCGACAAGAGCATCTCGCTTTCGACAGTTTACCGCACCATGAAGCTGCTTGAGGAAATGGGCGCGATCCACCGCCATGCGTTCGAGGGTGGGCCGTCGCGTTTCGAGCAGGCCGGTGGCGATCACCATGATCACCTCATTGACATGGACACCGGCGACGTCATCGAATTCCGTTCGGACCGCATCGAGCAGCTGCAGCAGGAAATCGCCCGCCAGCTCGGCTACGACATCGTCCATCACCGGCTCGAGCTCTACGGTCGCCGCCGCAAGGATTGATGACGCAAGGTCAGGCCACGACGAGTTGATCGCCAAGCATCGAGGCGTGCCGGGCGGCGAGTTGACCTTGGCAAAAGCGCGGTCAATCATGCCGCGTCTTTCGACGACAGCAATCAGCAGACAGGACCAGCGACGATGGAAAAAGCCGAAATCGGACTGATCGGATTGGGTACGATGGGCTCGAACCTGGCGCTGAACATCGCCGAAAAAGGCCATCGCATCGCCGTCTTCAACCGCACGCCGGCCCGCACCCAGGCGTTTGTCGAATCGGCGGGCGCCCTGCGCGACATGGTCGTGCCCTGCGGCTCGATCGAGGAGCTGGCCGCCGCCATCCGCCCGCCGCGGCCGATCATCATCATGGTGCTGGCCGGCGATCCCGTCGACCAGCAGATCGCGGCCCTGCGCCCGGTTCTGGCCGGCAAAGACATCATCATCGACGCAGGCAACGCCAATTTCCGCGACACGATGCGCCGCTTCAAGGAGCTCGACGGCTCGGGCCTGACCTTCATCGGCATGGGCGTTTCGGGCGGTGAAGAGGGCGCGCGCCACGGCCCCTCGATCATGGTCGGCGGCACGCCCGAATCCTATGCCCGCGTCGAGGACGTGCTGACCGCGATCTCGGCCAAGTACAAGGGCGAGCCTTGCGCTGCCTGGCTCGGACCGAACGGTGCCGGCCATTTCGTCAAGACCATCCACAACGGCATCGAATATGCCGACATGCAGATGATCGCCGAAATCTACGGCATCCTGCGCGACGGGCTTTCGATGAAGCCGAAGCAGATCGCGCCCGTCTTTGCCGGTTGGAACAAGGGCCGGCTCGAATCCTACCTGATCGAAATCACCGCATCGGTGCTCGAAGCCGACGACCCCAAGACCGGCAGGCCGGTGGTCGACATCATCCTCGACCGCGCCGGCCAGAAGGGCACCGGCAAGTGGTCGGTGATCGAGGCGCAGCAGCTCGGCATTCCGGCGACGGCGATCGAAGCCGCGGTCGCGGCGCGCGTGCTGTCGTCGATGAAGGACGAGCGGCTGGCGGCGGAAAAGGCCTACGGTGCCAACACGCTGAAGTTTGCCGGCAACAAGGACGAGGTGCTGGGCGATCTCGAGCTGGCGCTGTTTGCCGGCAAGATCGCTGCCTATGCGCAAGGTTTTGCCGTGATGGCGGGCGCGTCGAAGGAATTCGGCTGGAACCTGCCGATGCCGACAATCGCCAAGATCTGGCGCGCCGGCTGCATCATCCGTTCGCAGTTCCTCGACACCATCGCCGAAGCCTTCGGTAAGGCCGATCCGTCGACCAACCTTCTGATGGTGCCGGCCTTCGTCGAGATGATGGGCAAGGCGCATCCGTCGCTGCGCCGCATCGTTGCCCGCGCCGCCGAGGCCGGGCTGCCGGTGCCGGCGCTGTCGTCGGCGCTGGCTTATTTCGACGGCTATCGCCAGGGTCGCGGCTCGACCGATCTCACCCAGGCGCAGCGCGACTTCTTCGGTGCCCACGGCTTCGAGCGCATCGACGCGCCGGGCGCGCACCACGGGCCATGGGGCAGCGGCAGCTAAGCTTCGTAAGCCTCGACCGCCTTGGGCCTGCTGAGGCTCTGCAGTGCCGCGATGTCGCGGCCGGCGATGCGGCCGAGCACGGCGCGGGCGAGTTCGGCGCCGGCCAGCCGCACATCCTCGTTGACGACATAGAGCTGCGGCCGAAGCAAGTGCAGCAGCTTTGACGACTGCTTGGAAACGATGTCGACGTCTTGGCCGATGCGGAAGCCGGCCTCCTCGATGCCCGCGACCAGCGCGAAGGTGCCGGCGCCCGCGCCGCTGACGAAGGCGTCGGGACGGTTGGGGCGGCGCATCAGCTCGACGGTCTGCTTTCGGATATCCTCGATCGAGTGGTCGACGGTGGCCATCGGGAACGGCACCTCGCTCAGGCCGTACTCCATCAGGGCATCGGCGAAGCCATCGCGCATATGGTGGTAGTAGCTGAGGTTGGACGGCGGGGCGAGCAGCGCCAGGCGCTTGCGCCCGAGTGCGGCGAGCTTCTTCACCGCCTCGACCGAATAGGCATGGTTGTCGAAGTCGTGGAACGCATGGTCGATGCCCATATGGGTGCGGCCATGGGTGGCAAAAGGCATGCCGCGCTCGGTCATGTAGCGCACGCGTTTGTCGTCGGGCTCGGTGCGCGAGATGATGACGCCGTCGGCCGACGCCGTCTCGACGACATAACGCACCGGCTCCAGCGGGTCGTTGTTGCGCGAATAGGGCGTCACCACCAGGTGATAGGGAGTCTGCGCCAGCGCCTCGGAGATGCCGTAGATGAGGTCCGAAACGAAGCCGCCGACCTGCTCCTCGGTATCGAGCACCAGGCTGATGACATTGGTCTTGCCAGTGCGCAGGCGCACGCCGGCGCGGTTGGGGCGGTAGCCGATCTGGCGGGCGACGAGCTGCACGCGCTGCCTGGTCGCGGCACCAATTTCAGGGGCGTCCTTGAGCGCGCGCGACACGGTTGTGACGCCGAGGCCGGTCATGAAGGCGATGGTCTTCAGCGTCGGCGGATTGGCCTCGCCGCCAGCGGCCTGGTCGGCATTTTCATCCGGCGGTGTCTTGTCGTTCATGGCCGTTGCCCCGCCGTGATCCCTGCTCGGCGCATATCGCACTTGCATGATGGGCCTGACAAGCGCTTTCCTGCAAGAACTGTAACGTTTCAGATTGTGCTAATTCATGATAAATCAGGAGACCGGTTGGGACGTCGGCGTGATCCGATTTCGTGCGCTGCGGTAGGGCCGGCGGCTGTTGATTCCACTGCATGTTTTGCTTGGAAATGCTGCATTGCCGCACGGTATGTTGGCCTTGTTCGCCGAGAACTTAATAGCCGGCTTTAGTTCGGCTCGCGAAGAAAATATCGCGCACCCATTGCGGCGGCCAAAAACTTCGCCTACCGTCCATACCTGTAACGTTTCAGATTCAGGGAGGAGTGCGATGCGTTATAGGCTGACGACCGCTGCTTTTGCGGCAGGCGTCGTGTTCGGGGCTGCAGGTTCAGCCTCCGCGACCGATCTTGAAGTGACGCACTGGTGGACATCAGGTGGAGAGGCGGCGGCGGTTGCCGAACTCGCCAAGGCGTTCGATGCCACCGGCAACAAATGGGTCGACGGCGCCATCGCCGGTTCCGGCGACGTCGCCCGCCCGATCATGATTGGCCGCATTACCGGCGGCGATCCGATGGGCGCAACGCAGTTCAATCACGGCCGCCAGGCGGAGGAACTCGTCCAGGCCGGATTGATGCGCGATTTCACCGAACTGGCTGAAAAGGAGGGCTGGACCAAGTTCATCCATCCCAAGAGCCTGCTCGACGGCTGCACGCTGGACGGCAAGATCTACTGCGTGCCGGTCAACATCCACTCGCAGCAGTGGCTGTGGCTGTCCAACAAGGCCTTCGCCGACGCCGGCGTTGCCGTTCCTAAGAACTGGGACGAGTTCGTCGCGGCGGCTCCGGCACTGGAGAAGGCCGGCATCGTGCCGCTCGCCATCGGCCAGCAGCCCTGGCAGACGACGCTTGCCTTCCAGGTCATTCTCGTGGCGCTTGCCGGTCCGGAAACGTTCCAGAAAGTGTTCGGCGACAAGGACGCGACTTTGGCTGCCGGCCCCGAAATGGCCAAGGTATTCGCTGCCGCCGACCAGGCGCGCCAGATGTCGGCCAAGTCCAACGTCCAGGAGTGGAACCAGGCGACAAGCATGGTCATCAACGGCAAGGCCGGCGGACAAATCATGGGCGACTGGGCCCAGGGCGAGTTCCAGGTCGCCGGCCAGGTTGCCGGCAAGGACTACACCTGCCTGCCCGGCCTCGGCGTCAACGAGATCATCTCGACCGGCGGCGACGCCTTCTATTTCCCCAAGCAGACCGATCCAGAAAAGGCCAAGGCACAGGAGGCGCTTGCCTCGGTGATGCTGTCGCCGGCGACGCAGGTTGCCTTCAACCTCAAGAAGGGTTCGCTGCCGGTGCGCGGCGACGTCGACCTCAACGCCGCCAACGACTGCATGAAGAAGGGGCTCGAGATTCTCGCGAAGGGCAACATCATCCCTGCGCCTGACCAGCTGATGTCGGCTGACGGCGTGACCCAGGTCAACGACCTGTTCGTCGAGTTCTTCGCCAACAAGGAGCTTTCGGCAGCCGACGCGCAGAAGCGTTTTGCCGAAATCATCGCCGCTGCGGACTAGGGAAGGGCCTTCCGGGCTTCCCGACCCGGGCCTTGCCTGAGATGCTGCAATCATGTCCAGCGGCGTTCTGCCGGCCCCGGTTCGCACCGGGACCGGCAGATTGCCCCGCGATTCGGATGGGTGCCGACCGATGACACCGACACATGCGGGACGACCGTTCAGGTTGTTTCGCAACCTGAACGCCAAGATCGCCTCGATCCCGATGATCCTGACCGCATTGGTCATTTTCGTCGGCGGCACGGCGTGGACGGTGTTCTACTCCTTCACCAACTCCAAGCTTCTGCCGCGCGCCAGCTTTGTCGGCTTCGACCAGTATGAGCGCCTGTGGGCGACGCCGCGCTGGCTGGTGGCGGTCGAGAACCTCGCCATCTACGGCGTCTGCACGCTGGTCTTCTCGCTGGTCATCGGCTTCCTGCTGGCCGCGCTGATGGACCAGAAGATCCGCTTCGAGAACACCTTCCGCACGATCTTCCTCTACCCCTTCGCGCTGTCCTTCATAGTCACCGGCCTGGCGTGGCAGTGGATCCTCAATCCGAACTTCGGCATCCAGCAGGTTGTGCGCAATCTCGGCTGGGAGAGCTTCACCTTCGACCCGCTCTACAATGCCGACATCGTCATCTACGGCATCCTGATCGCCGGGCTGTGGCAGGGCACCGGGCTGATCATGTGCCTGATGCTGGCAGGCTTGCGCGGCATTGACGGCGACATCTGGAAGGCGGCGCGTGTCGACGGCATCCCGACCTGGAAGACCTATGTCTTCATCGTCATCCCGATGATGCGGCCGGTGCTTGTCACCACGCTGGTCATCATCGCCAGCGGCATCGTCAAGGTCTACGACCTCGTTGTCGCCCAGACCAGCGGCGGCCCCGGTATCGCCTCCGAAGTGCCGGCCAAATATGTCTACAACTACATGTTCCTGGCGCAGAACCTGGGGCAGGGCTTCGCCGCCTCGACGATGATGCTGCTGTCGGTGGTCATCGTCATCGTGCCCTGGGCCTATCTCGAATTTGGCAGGAGGCGCCGCCATGGCTGAGCAGGTTCTGCGCGCCGCCCCCGACCTTGCCGTGGCAAGCGCTGTGCCCGCCCGCACAAACGCGCTGTCGGGTCCGCAGGGCCCCAAGCCGCGCCGCCGCTTCTCCCGCCGCAACATCTTCATCTACGGCACGCTGGCGGTTGTCGCCGTCTACTACCTGTTGCCGCTCTACGTGATGGTCGTGACGTCGCTGAAGGGCATGCCCGAGATCAGGCTCGGCAACATCTTCTCGCCGCCGGTCGAGATCACCTTCGAGCCGTGGGTCAAGGCATGGTCGACGGCCTGCACCGGCCTCAATTGCGACGGGCTTTCGCGCGGCTTCTGGAACTCGGTGCGCATCACCGTGCCGTCGGTGTTCCTGTCGATAGCCATTGCCTCGATCAATGGCTACGCGCTCGCCAACTGGCGCTTCAAGGGCGCCGAGGTGTTCTTCACCGTGCTCGTCGTCGGTGCCTTCATCCCCTACCAGGTGATGCTCTATCCGATCGTCATCGTGCTGCGCGAGATCGGCCTCTATGGCAGCCTGTGGGGCCTGGTACTGGTGCACACCATCTTCGGCATGCCGATCCTGACGCTGTTGTTCCGCAACTATTTCGCCTCGCTGCCGGAGGAGCTGTTCAAGGCCGCGCGTGTTGACGGCGCCGGCTTCTGGACGATTTATCTCAGGATCATGCTGCCGATGTCGCTGCCGATCTTTGTCGTGGCGATCATCCTGCAGGTCACCGGCATCTGGAACGATTTCCTGTTCGGCGTCGTCTACACCAAGCCCGACACCTACCCGATGACCGTCCAGCTCAACAACATCGTCAACGCCGTCCAGGGCGTGAAGGAGTACAACGTCAACATGGCAGCCACCTTGCTGACCGGACTGGTCCCGCTCGTCATCTACTTCATCTCGGGCAAGCTTTTCGTCCGCGGCATCGCCGCCGGCGCGGTGAAGGGGTGAGGCGATGACGAGTGTTCAGGTCAGGGACGTGTCGCTCAGCTTTGGCGCCTATGACGTGCTGAAGGAGCTCAATCTGGACGTGCCGGAAGGCGAGTTCCTGGTGCTGCTCGGGCCCTCCGGCTGCGGCAAGTCCACGCTGCTCAATTGCATTGCCGGCCTGCTCGACGTGTCCGAGGGGCAGATATTCATCAAGGGCAAGAACGTCACCTGGGAAGAGCCAAAGGATCGCGGCATCGGCATGGTGTTCCAGTCCTACGCGCTCTATCCGCAGATGACGGTGGAAGGGAACCTGTCCTTCGGCCTGAAGACGGCGGGCATGGCGAAGGATGAGATCGCAAGGCGTATCGCCCGCGCAGCCGAGATCCTGCAGATCGAGGCGCTGCTCCAGCGCAAGCCGGCAGCGCTTTCAGGCGGCCAGCGCCAGCGTGTGGCGATCGGCCGGGCGCTGGTGCGTGATGTCGACGTGTTCCTGTTCGACGAACCGTTGTCCAACCTCGACGCCAAGCTGCGCTCGGAGCTGCGCGTCGAGATCAAGCGGCTGCACCAGAAGCTCGCCAACACGATGATCTACGTCACCCACGACCAGATCGAGGCGATGACGCTGGCCGACCGCATCGCCGTCATGAAGGGCGGCGTGATCCAGCAGCTCGACGCGCCGCAGGTGATCTACAACAAGCCGGTCAACCGCTTCGTCGCCGGCTTCCTTGGCTCGCCCGGTATGAATTTTCTCGACGGCGAGGTCGAGGGCGGCAATGCGCCTGTTTTCGCCGCCACGGGGACGAAGATACCGCTCGGCCGTTATGGCTTTGGCAGCACGGCAAAACCCGGCAAGGCGGTGTTCGGCGTGCGGCCCGAGCATATCGCCACGGGTGATGCCGCTGCTGGCCTGCCGTTTCACGCGGACGCCCGGGTCGAGCTTGTCGAGCCGATGGGCTCGGACACGCTGGTCTGGACGAAGCTCGGCGGCCAGAGCCTTGCCTTCCGCGTCGAAGCCGAACGCCATCTGACGTCAGGCGATCAGCTGCGCATCGGCTTCGATCCGGCGCGCGCCTCGCTGTTCGACGGCCCAAGCGGCAACCGCATGTGAAATCCCCTCCCAAGCAAACGGACAGAACTATGGACTGGTCATTCCAACTCTACAGCGCCCGTAACTTCCAACCCTGGCAGAATGTGCTCAAGACGCTCAGTGCGCTCGGCTACGCCCAAGTCGAGGGTTTTGGCGCCGTCTATGAAGAGCCCGAGGCCTTTCGCGCCGAGCTCGACAAGAACAGTCTCGCCATGCCGAGCGGCCATTTCGGCATCGACCTTCTGGAGCAAGATTTTGGCAAGGCGGCATCTATCGCGAACACGCTTGGCATGAAGCTGATCGCTTGCCCGTGGCTCGAACCGTCGGAGCGGCCAAAAGATACCGAAGGCTGGCGGGCGTTCGGCAAGCGCCTCGCCGCCATCGGCGCCAAGGCTAGGGACGCGGGCTTCGATTTCGCCTGGCACAACCATGATTTCGAGTTCGTGCCGGTTGGTGGCGTGGTGCCGCAGCGCCTGATCCTGGAGGCCGCCCCCGATGTCGGCTGGGAGATGGACGTCGCCTGGGTGATCCGCGGCGGCTCCGACCCGTTGCACTGGATCGAGGAGTTTGGCCCGCGCATCCTGGCTGTCCACGTCAAGGACATCTCGCCCTCGGGCGAGGCGGCTGGTGAGGACGGCTGGTCCGATGTCGGCCATGGCACGGTCGACTGGGCCGGGCTGGTGACGGCTTTGCGCAAGAACACGCCGGCGAAGTATTTTGTCATGGAACACGACAACCCGGCCGATTTCGAGCGCTTCGCAAGCCGCTCGATCGCAGCCGCCAAGACGTTTTGAGGGGGAGCATATGGCAAGGAAACTCGGGGTCGGGGTGATCGGCTGCGGCAACATCTCGAAAACCTATTTCAAGCACGCGCCTGAGTTCAAAGGCATCGAGATGCGCGCCTGCGCCGACATCAACATGGATGCAGCCAAGGCAAGGGCCAAGGAATTCAAGCTGCGCGCCGAGACGGTCGAGGGGCTTTTGGCGGCCAAGGATATCGACATCGTCGTCAACCTGACCATTCCGGCGGTGCACTACGAGGTGTCGAGGCAAGCGATCGAGGCGGGCAAGCACGTCTATTCGGAAAAGCCCTTCGTGCTCACCATCAAGGACGGGCTCGACCTCAAGAAGCGCGCCGACAAGAAAGGCGTGCGCATCGGCTCGGCGCCCGACACCTTCCTCGGCGGTTCGCACCAGCTGGCGCGGCACCTGATCGACACCGGCAAGCTCGGCAGGATTACCTCGGGCACCTGCCACGTGATGAGCCACGGCATGGAGCACTGGCACCCCAATCCCGACTTCTTCTTCCAGCCGGGCGGCGGGCCGATCCTCGACCTCGGGCCCTATTACATTGCCAATCTGGTCCAACTGATCGGGCCGGTTGCCCGGGTGGCTGCACTGTCGTCGATCCCGGCCAAGGAACGCACCATTTCGTCCAAGCCACGGGCAGGCGAGAAGATCCCGGTGACGACGCCGACGACGATCCTGGCGCTGATGGAGTTCGAGAACGGGGCGGTGTTCACCTTCAACGCCAGCTGGGACGTCTGGGACAGCGGCCATGCGCCGATGGAGCTCTATGGCGAGCAGGGCACAATCCACATGCCGGACCCCAATTTCTTCGGCGGCGAGTTGCGCTACACCAGGGGCGAAAAGCCGGTGAAGGCGCTGCCGAAATGGGACCACCCCTTCTCCGTCGCCAATGAGAAGCATCCGCACGGCATGATGGCCAATTATCGCACGGCGGGCCTCGCCGACATGGCGCTGGCGATCATGCAGGGCCGGCCGCATCGCTGCTCGCTCGAACTCGCCAACCACGTCATCGACATCATGACCGGCATCCTGAAATCGGGCGAGACGAAGAAATTCGTCGAGATGCAGACGACCTGCGAGCGGCCCGAGCCGCTTGGCCCGGCTGCTGCAAGGGGGCTGCTGGCACCGTCGAAATAGGCTATGAGAGGGGAACGGCGTATCAGCCGATTCCCCTTTCCATTCGAGGACAGCATCATGACCTGGCAGCCGGCTGCGAACCGTTACGAAAACATGGTCTACAATCGCTGCGGCAGGTCGGGGCTCAAGCTGCCGGCGATCTCGCTCGGCCTGTGGCACAATTTCGGCGAGGACACGCCGCACAAGACCAAGCGCGCCATCTGCCAGAAGGCCTTCGACCTCGGCATCACCCATTTCGACCTCGCCAACAATTACGGCCCGCCTCCCGGCTCGGCCGAGACCGCCTTCGGCGACATCCTGCGCACGGACTTTGCCGGCCTGCGCGACGAGATGATCATCTCGACCAAGGCCGGTTACGACATGTGGCCCGGTCCCTACGGCGAGTGGGGCAGCCGCAAATATGTGCTGGCGAGCCTCGATCAGAGCCTGAAGCGCATGGGCCTCGATTATGTCGACATCTTCTACTCGCACCGCTTCGACCCCGACACGCCGCTCGAAGAGACGATGGGTGCGCTCGACCATGCCGTGCGTTCGGGCAAGGCGCTTTATGCCGGCATCTCGTCCTACAATGCCCAGCGCACCCGCGAGGCGGCCGACATCCTGAAGCGGCTCGGCACGCCCTGCCTGATCCACCAACCGAGCTATTCGCTGATCAACCGCTGGGTCGAGGATGACGGCCTGCTCGATGCGCTCGACGGGCTCGGCATCGGCTCCATCGTGTTCTCGCCGCTGGCGCAGGGCATGCTGACCGGCAAGTACCTCGGCGGCGTGCCGGAAGGCAGCCGCGCGTCGCAGGGCAAGTCGCTGCGCCCGGCCTTCCTCAACGACAAGAACCTAGCCAACATCCGCGCGCTGAACAGCATTGCCGAACGCCGCGGCCAGACGCTGGCGCAGATGGCGCTGGCCTGGGTGCTGCGCGGCGGCCGGGTGACCTCGGCGCTGATCGGCGCCAGCCGTCCCGAGCAGGTCGAGGATTGTGTCGGCGCTCTGAAGAACGCGACCTTCACCGATGCGGAACTGGCCGAGATCGACACCTATGCCCGCGAGGCCGACATCAACCTCTGGGCCCGCTCGTCCGAGCGCGAAGGGCCGGCGCGGCAGAAGAAGTAAGCCGGCGCTCTGAAGGTTCGAACCATGCAGGCGGCGGGAGTTCCCGCCGTTTGCTTTTGGTGCAGATTGTCTTTGCCGGCGGGACGCGCTAGCAAAACCCTTGTCCAGTCGCCATCTTAGGCGATGGATTGTTCCGTCCGGGCATTGGCCTGGCCGAGGAAGGTGAAAACGGAAAGATGGCGGCGCGGGTTAAGCTGACGAAGAACCAGCAGAAGGTTCTGGAGAAACTCGAAGTGGCGACCGGGCCGCTCAGCGCCTACACGCTGCTCGACCAGTTGCGCGACGAGGGTTTTCGCGCGCCGCTGCAGGTCTACCGTGCCCTCGAAGCGCTGATGAAGGACGGGTTCGTCCACCGCCTGGAAAGCCTCAACGCCTTCGTCGCCTGCTCCGAGCCGCACGACCACAGCCATCACAACCACCGCATGACGGCATTCGCCATCTGCGACACCTGCGGCCAGGTCACCGAAATCTCGGACGAAACGATCGGCAAGCAGCTCGACCAGTGGGTCGGCTCGACCGGCTTCGTCGCCAAAAAGGCGGTCATCGAATTCCGCGGCACCTGCGCCAAGTGTGCTGCGATCGCCGCCTGATCCAGCCTATCGCGCTGTCGAAAACGCGAACCAGACGGCCACCGCCGCCAGCAGCGCCGACAAGATCTTTCGCGCGACCTGCTCAATCCGTGGGTTATTGAGCAAAGGCTCGAGCGTTCCTGCCAGTGCCACGATCAACGCATGGATGATGGTCGCGACCGCGACATAGATGGCGGTCAGTGTGAGCGTCTGCGACAGCACCGGCTTGTCGGCGACGATGAAGGTTGGCAGCACCGCGACATAGAACACCGCAGCCTTCGGGTTCAAAAGGTTGGTCACCAACCCGCGCGTGAAATAGCGCCGGTCGGCATCGCCGCCTTCAGACACCGCTTCGCCCGGACCGCGCCAGCCTTCATAGGCGAGAAAGAGCAGGAACAGCACGCCGGCCCAGCGCAGGCCCTCGTAGAGCAGGTGCGACGACTGGATCAGTTCGGTGACGCCAAGTGCCGCGACCACGCCGATGGTGGCGAGGCCGAGCGCGATGCCGGCCACCGTGGCGAAGCCGGCCCGGCGGCCTTCACCCGCTGACACCAGCGCTAGGTAGGTCATGTTCGGCCCTGGCGTCAGCTCGATGATGACAGAGGTCAGGGTGAAGGAGAGCAACGTCGGCAGGTCAGACGACGTCGCGAACCCCATCTCAGTGCGCTTCGTCCCAGCTGTCGGCAGCGTTGGCGTCGACATGCAGCGGCACCGACATCGATGCGGCCGGCATGGCGGCATTTTCCATCACGTGCCGGACCACCGGGATCGTCGCTGCGACCTCGCTCTCGACGGTTTCGAAGATCAGTTCGTCGTGCACTTGCAGCAGCATGCGCGCCGACAGCTTGGCCGCGACCAGCGCGTCGTCCATGCGGATCATCGCCCGGCGGATGATGTCGGCGGCGGTGCCCTGCAGGCGGGCGTTGATCGAGGCGCGTTCGTTGAAGGCGCGCACCGACGGGTTCGACGAGCGGATTTCCGGATAGTGGATGCGCCTGCCGAAGATGGTCTCGACATAGCCGTTGTCGCGGCAGAACGCCTTGGTCTCGTCCATGTAGGCGCGGATGCCGGGGAAGCGCTCGAAATACTTCTTGATGTAGTCGGAGGCTTCCTCGCGCGGGATCGACAGCTGGTTGGCGAGGCCGAAGGCCGAGATGCCGTAGATGATGCCGAAATTGATCGCCTTGGCGCGGCGGCGCACTTCCGACGGCATGCCCTCGACCGGCACCGAAAACATCTCGGACGCGGTCATGGCATGGATGTCGACGCCGTCAGCGAAGGCCTGCTTGAGCTGGCCGATGTCGGCGACGTGGGCAAGCACGCGCAGCTCGATCTGGCTGTAGTCGGCCGAGATCAGCTTGTTGCCCTTGTCTGCGATGAAGGCGGTGCGGATCTTGCGCCCTTCGGCGGTGCGGATCGGGATGTTCTGCAGGTTCGGGTCCGACGACGACAGCCGCCCGGTGGTGGTGGCGGCCAGCGCGTAGGAGGTGTGGACGCGCTTGGTCTCCGGATTGATGAATCCGGGCAGGGCGTCGGTGTAGGTCGATTTCAGCTTGGTCAGTTGGCGCCAGTCAACGATCTTGCGCGGCAGCTCATGGCCTTCGGCGGCGAGGTCTTCGAGCACCTGGGCCGAGGTCGACCATTGGCCGGTCTTGGTCTTGGTGCCACCGGGCAGGCCCATGCGGCCGAACAGGATGTCGCCGAGTTGCTTGGGCGAGCCGATGTTGAAGCGCTCGCCGGCGAGGTTGTTGATCTCGTCCTCAAGTCGTGCCGCACCCTGGGCGAGTTCGCCCGACAGGCGCGACAGGATCTGGCGGTCGACCGAGATGCCACGCTGCTCCATCTGGGCCAGCACCGGCACCAGCGGCCGTTCCAGCCGCTCGTAGACCGATGTCAGCCCCTTGGCGGCCAGACGCGGCTTCAGCACGCGCCACAGGCGCAGCGTCACGTCGGCATCCTCGGCGGCATAGGCCGTCGCCTTGTCGATGTCGACCTGGTCGAAGCCGACGAAGCTTTTGCCGGAGCCGGCGATGTCCTTGAAGGCGATCGGCGTGTGGCCGAGCCATTTCTCCGAGAGTGGGTCCATGCCATGGCCGCCATTGGTGCCGCCGTCGAGCACATAGGACAACAGCATCGTGTCGTCGAACGGACGTACGTCGACGCCGTGGCGGTTCATCACCACCAGGTCGTATTTCAGGTTTTGCGCGATCTTCAGCACCGAGCCGTCTTCGAGCAGCGGCTTGAGGGTGGCGAGGGCGTCGCGCACCGGAATCTGGTTCTCGACCAGCCCGCCGCCGAGCAGGTCGCCGCGCCCGCTCTTGTGGGCGAGCGGCACATAGGCGGCGCGGCCCGGCGCGGTGGCAAAGGAAATGCCGACGAGCTCGGCCTGCATCGGATCGAGCGAGTTGGTCTCGGTGTCGAATGCCATGACGCCGGCCTCGGTCGCCTCGGCCACCCAGGCCTTCAGCGTCGCGAGGTCGCGGATTGTCACATAAGCGGCGTGGTCGAACTTTTCCGAGACAGCGGCTGCAGCGATCTTGTTGGCGAGGTCGGTGGGGGTCTCGAGCGCGGTGCCGCTGTCGGATGGTGCGGACGAGGGTGCTGCGGCAGGCGTGCTGCCGCCGTTCGCACGCGCGGCGGGAGCTGCAGCGGCTGCCGCCGCAGGTGTTGCGCCCGCTCCGACATCCGGCCCATGCGCGTCAGCGCCCCATTGCACGGAAACCGGCACGGCCTCGATCTCGCCCGCCTCGGTACCCGTGGCCTCGGCGACGCGGCGCGTCAGCGAGGTGAATTCCATGGTCTTGAGGAAGCCGATCAACTTCGGCCCGTTCGGCGGCTGCAGAACGAAGTCTTCGAGCCCGTCGGTCACCGGCACGTCGATCTTGAGCCGCACCAGCTCGCGCGAAATGCGTGCCTTTTCGGTGTTGTCGATGATCGACTGCCGGCGCTTGTCCTGCTTGATCTCGGAGGCGCGGGCGAGCAGCGTGTCGAGGTCGCCGAACTGTTCGAGCAGCTGCGCCGCCGTCTTGGGCCCGATGCCGGGCACGCCGGGCACGTTGTCGACCGAGTCGCCGGTCAGCGCCTGCAGGTCGATCATCTTCTCGGGCGGCACGCCCCACTTCTCGATGACCTCGGGGATGTTGATCTGGCGATCCTTCATCGGGTCGTACATCGACACGCTGGGACCGACGAGCTGCATCAGGTCCTTGTCGGAGGAGACGATGGTGGTGTCGCCGCCTGCCTCGCAGGCGAGCCGGGCATAGGTGGCGATCAGGTCGTCGGCCTCAAAACCCTCCATCTCGATGCAGGGCAGCTCGAACGCTTTGGTCGCCTGGCGGATCAGGCCGAATTGCGGGATCAGGTCTTCCGGCGGCGCCGAGCGGTTGGCCTTGTATTCTGGGTAGAGCTCGTTGCGGAAGGTCTTCGAGGAATAGTCGAAGATGACGGCGAAATGGGTCGGCACGACACCGGCGTCGGTGTTGCGCGCGTCGAGCATCAGCTTCCACAACATATTGCAGAAACCGGAGACCGCGCCGACCGGCAGGCCGTCCGACTTGCGCGTCAGCGGCGGCAGCGCGTGATAGGCGCGGAAGATGTAGCCGGAGCCGTCGACTAGGAAGAGATGATCGCCTTTTTTCATGGCGATACGGGTAACTTGGCACGGCGCGGCTGTCCATGGTCAAGCTGGCCTTGCCGCCGTCTACTGACAAGTCGTTTGACGCGTACCCGGCAGTCGCGGCGGCACCTGCCCTGTTCCGCAACGTATGGGCGGCCTAGTCGCCTGTCAGAGCGGCGCAAAACGTTTTGAAATGGTCTCGGCGCCTTCGTGATAGTCGGTAAAGCCGATGCCCCCGTAATACGCCTGGCCGCCGGTGTTTTCCTTGCGGATGGTTGCGTCAATGAAGCTGACGCCCGCCTTTTTTGCAGCTTCCACCGTGTTGGCGAACAAGGCCCGCCCGGCGCCTCGCTTGTGCGCATTAGGATCGACGAAGGTTGCGATGACGCCCCAGTCGGCGGGCAGCCGGTCGCCCGGCCAGTCCGGGTCGGACCAGTCGAGCGACTGGAACCCCAGCACCTGCTCGCCTTCGAGCGCCACAAAGCAGCTGATTCCGAGTTTCGGCGAGATGAAATAGTTGATGATGCGCTGCTCATCGAACTTTTCGCGGTGCGCAGTCGTCCCGCCGATGTCAATGATTTCATTGAGGATTCGGGCCATGGTACTAGCGTCTTGCGGCAGGGCGGCTCGGACATGCACGGGCATGGATTGGTCATTCCAGAATTGATTGGCTGATTTGCCCGAGACTATGCGGGCGGCATCATTGTGCAAAGGGGCTGGACCGCCTCAGCTGACATTGGCCGCCAACCGCGCTGCGCCGATGTCAGGCGGCCGGCATCGCCATGTCGCCGGTCTGGCCGTGGGCGGCCTGGCGCTGCTTGATCTTGTGACCGATCTCGACGATGGCCGCGATCGCCGGCTGGAACTCGGTGCCGAGGTCGGTCAGGCCGTACTCCACCGAGGGCGGCGACGTCGGCATTACCCGCCGCCATAAAACGCCCTTGGCCTCGAGGTCGCGCAGCCGCCCGGTCAGCACCTTTGCCGAAATCGCGGGGATGTCGTGGCGCAGCTCGCCGAAGCGGCGCGGGCCGGCGCTGAGATACCAGATGATGTTGGGCGTCCAGGCGCCGCCGAGCAGCGACATGCATTCGCTGAGCGGACAGGCCTCGGGCGGCTCGGGAGCGCGGTTTCTGCGGAGTTTCAGCGCCATGGCTCGAGCACCTCAGGCAATCTCGTTGGGTTACTGCGGCGAAACCGCCGTTACCGCCTGGATACCCGAAAGTGGAGATCACCTCAAGTTACCTGGTATCCAGAGGTAACGATGATCTGCTAGCCCTTCGCCTGCAAACATGACCTGCATATTTCAGGCGCAAGGAGACCTCACTTGAAGCTCTATTACACACCCGGCTTCTGCTCGCTTTCACCGCACATCGTGCTGCACGAGCTGGGCGGGCAGTTCGATGTCGAACGCGTCGACGTCGCGACCAAGACGACCGAAACCGGAGCGGATTTCCGCGCCATCAATCCCAAGGGCTACGTGCCGGCGCTTCGGCTCGGCGACGGCGAGGTGCTGACCGAGGGTGCGGCGATCGTGCAGTATCTCGCCGACAGCAACGGTGCGCGCCGCCTGGCGCCGGAACCGGGAACGCTTGCCCGTGCGCGACTGCAGGAGCAGCTCAACTTCATTGCCTCGGAACTGCACAAAGCGTTTGGACCGCTGTTTCACGGCGCCACCGGCGAGGCGAAAGATGCGGCTGTGGCGAATGTCGGCAATCGCCTCGACCATATGGAAACACAGTTTGCCGATGGCCGCGCCTACCTGCTCGGCGAAAACTTCTCGGTCGCCGATGCCTATCTCTTTGTCGTCGCGAGCTGGACCGGTGCTACGGGGATCGGCCTGGCAAAATGGCCGCGCCTGTCCGCCTTCGTCGAGCGCGTGCGCCAGCGCCCGTCGGTCGTTGCCGCGATGGCAGCCGAGGGCCTGGCATGAGCGCCGTCGCAGCCGACCACGCCATGGCCTATGCCGAGGTCGCCCATGCGCTCACGGACTATTTCGACGGGCTCTATTTCAGCGACACCAAGCGGCTGTCGAGAATCTTCCACCCGCAGGCGATCTACGCCTGCGCGACGGAAGGCGAGCTGCTACGGCTGACCATGGAGGAGTACTTCCCCATCGTCGACAAGCGGCCCTCGCCCGCCAGCCGGTCGGAGGCGCGCACCGATCGCATCGTTTCGATCGAGTTCGCCGGTCCGGTGACGGCCTTCGCCAAACTCAACTGCACCATCGGACCGAAGCATTTCACCGACTTCCTGACGTTGGTGAAGCTCGATGGCCGCTGGCAGATCATGGCGAAGGTTTTTCACTTCGACCTGCAGTCGAACTGAGCAGCCGGGAGCGGGAGCCGAAGAATGCCTTACGTCAATATCAAGATCACCCGCGAAGGCGTGACGCCGGAGCAGAAAGCCGCCCTGATCAAGGGCACCACCGATCTTCTCGTCGACGTCCTGGACAAGGATCCAGCAACGACATTCGTGGTTATAAATGAAGTCGATTTGGAGGATTGGGGCGTCGGTGGAATGCCGGTCGAACAGTACCGTCGCGCGCGTGGCAAGGGCTGAACAAGGCGGCGGGGCGATCACGCGCATGTTACAAAAGTGTAATCTTCGTGCCCTTGAATCGCCACGTTCAAAGGAACAAATGTAGGGCATCGGCAGTTTTTGCCGAAGTCCGGTCTCAGGCCCGTCCCCCGCCTATCCGGACCCTGCGGCAGCCTCATCCCCCTCTCCGGGCTGCCGCACCGTTTAAGAATGTGCCGCCGTGGCTCCCCCCTCCACCACGGCGGCACTTTTTTGTCCGCTTTCCTAAGAGCTTTCGCAGCGTCGGCCGCTGGCCCAATCCTGCCGCCTTTTCGTTTTCACATCGGCCCACTAGGTTGCGCGCCAGAAGAATCGAAAGGCACCCCAATGTCCGCTGTCGCACCCGTTCTCGATCGCCTCGACAAGAATCTCGACCAGTCCCTTGATCGCCTGTTCGAGTTGCTCCGCCTCAAGTCGATATCCACCGACCCGGCCTTTGCCGGCGACTGCCGCAAGGCCGCCGAATGGCTGGTCGCCGACCTCAAGACCATCGGCTTCGATGCCAGCGTGCGCGATACGCCCGGCCACCCGATGGTCGTCGCCCATCATGACGGCCCGGAAGGCTCGCCGCATGTGCTCTTCTACGGCCACTACGACGTGCAGCCGGTCGACCCGCTGAACCTCTGGGAAGACGATCCCTTCGATCCCAAGATCAAGGAGATCGCGGGCGGCATCAAGGTCATCACCGGCCGCGGCTCGTCCGATGACAAGGGCCAGCTGATGCTGTTCGTCGAGGCCTGCCGCGCCTGGAAGGAAGTGCATGGCGGCCTGCCATGCAAGATCACGCTGTTGTTCGAGGGCGAGGAGGAGTCTGGCTCGCCGTCGCTGAAGCCGTTCCTCGAGGCCAATGCCGAAGAACTGAAGGCCGATTTCGCCATGGTCTGCGACACCGGCATGTGGGACCGCCAGACGCCCGCCATCTGCGTCGGTCTGCGTGGCCTCGTCGGCGAGGAGGTGATCGTCAAGGCCGCCGACCGCGACCTGCATTCGGGCGAATATGGCGGTGCGGCCGCCAACCCGGTGCGCATCCTCGCCAAGGTGCTTGCCGCCATCCATGACGACAATGGCAGCGTCACCATCCCCGGCTTCTATGACGGCGTCGAAGAAACGCCCTCGCAGGTGCTGAAATCCTGGGAAACGCTCGGCGAGACCGCCGAAAACTTCCTCGGTGAGATCGGCCTGTCGATCCCCTCGGGCGAAAAGGGCCGCTCGATCCTCGAGCTGGTCTGGGCCCGCCCCACCGCCGAGTTCAACGGCATCACCGGCGGCTACACCGGCAAGGGTTTCAAGACGGTCATCGCGGCGGAAGCTTCGGCCAAGGTGTCGTTCCGTCTGGTGCACAAGCAGAACCCCGACAAGATCCGCGCCGCCTTCCGCGAATTCGTGCGTGCGCGCATCCCGGCCGACTGCAGCGTCGAGTTCCACGAGCATGGTGCCGGACCGGCGATTCAGCTGTCCTACGACTCGCCGTTCCTGGCCAAGGCCAAGGACGCGCTGTCGGACGAGTGGCCGAAGCCGGCCGTGATGCTCGCCATGGGAGGCTCGATCCCGATCGTCGGCGACTTTCAGAGCTTCCTCGGCATGGAGTCGCTGCTTGTCGGCTTTGCCTTGCCAGATGACCGCATCCACTCGCCGAACGAGAAATACGACCTGGCCTCGTTCCACAAGGGCCAGCGCTCCTGGGCGCGCATTCTCGAGGCGCTGACGCGCAAGTGAGCTAGAAACCGAGGTTTCTATTGATTTTTGCTCCGATCGCGGCAACTGAGTTTCCAAGCCGCGATCGGAGACACGCATGACCATCCGCTTTCACAAGCACGACCTTCCCGACCTCCAGCATTACGACGTCGATGCCGTCGCCATCGACACCGAGACGCTGGGCCTGAACCCGCATCGCGACCGGCTCTGTGTCGTCCAGATCTCGCCGGGCGACGGCACCGCCGACGTCATCCAGATCGCGCCCGGCCAGAAGAAGGCGCCGAACCTCACCGCGCTTCTGAAGAACCGCAAGGTGACGAAGCTGTTCCATTTCGGCCGCTTCGACATCGCCGTGCTCTACAACGCCTTCGGCGTGATGACCGAGCCGGTGTTCTGCACCAAGATCGCTTCGCGCCTGACCCGCACCTACACCGACCGCCACGGCCTCAAGGACATCTGCAACGAGCTTCTCGGCGTGTCGCTGTCGAAGCAGCAGCAGTCGTCCGACTGGGCCGCCGAGACGCTGTCGCCGGAGCAGCTCGAATACGCCGCCTCCGACGTGCTCCACCTGCACCGCCTGCGCGACGTGCTCGCCGCCAGGCTGGAGCGCGATGGCCGCACCAAGGAGGCCGAAGCCTGCTTCCGCTTTCTGCCGACCCGCGCCAAGCTCGACCTGATGGGCTGGGACGAAGAAGACATCTTCGCTCACAGCTGAGTTCTTAAACTCTTGATATCGTGAATGATCCAGCCCGGTGGCCGCTGCAGGCGGTCGGGCTGGAGCGCCAGCTGTGATGCTTGTCGAGGGAACAACAAGCCTGCCTGAACCGTTTGGGTGCGTACCAGATGAAAGGACGCATACGAATGGCTTCCACCCGTGAAGAAATCCAGGCCGACCTCGAAGAACAGGTTTCCCAGTTGACCAAGCAGGTCGCTTCGCTGACCAAGGCGATGTCCAAGCGCGGCTCCGCAGCCCTTGCCGACAGCCGCGAAAGCGCGTCCGAGCTTTACGAAGGTTTGTACGACCGCTTCACCGATGCCCTGCCGGCGATGCGCAAGCAGGCGCGCGTTGCGCAGAAAACCGCCCAGGACAATCCGATGACGACGGCGCTCGTCGGCGTCGCCATATTCGGTCTTCTCGCCGCCCTGCTCAGCCGCCGATGACTTTTGCCGCCGCGTGGCTTTACCGGGCCGCGCGGTCGTCTATCGTTGGCCAGCAGCATTTCGAGGGACCCACATGAGCGCCAAACTGCCGATCGCTTCCGCAGCCACCGATGGCTCGAAGGTCACGGTCTACTGGACCGACCGCGACGGCCAGGAAAATGAATCGGTCGCGCAGTACCGTTCGCTGGATCGCCTCAAGGCTGCGGGCGGGCAGTGGGACGACAGCGACGCCGGCTGGTGGGCCTATGTCGACAGCGACACCCAGAAACGCATCAGCCCGCACTCCTGGGCCAAATCTGGCGGCAGCGACGAAGACGACGAATAGGCGTATGATCGGGTCTGCCAGCCAGGGAGCTTAGCCATGGCCGAAAAATCCGATCAAAACGAACATCAGTTCATGGTGGCGGCCGTCGAGGCCGCCAAGGACGATACGCTCGACGGCGTCGCCGTGACGCTCGTCGATGCCCGCGGCGGCCGCGTTCGCCTGCATATGGCCACCGACATCGCCGAAATCCTACGCGAGCGGGTCTCTGCTGCGCTCAACAAAACCACCGGGCCGTAAAGCGGCAAGCTCACTCTCTTGCTGGTTCCAAGGCGTGGCAGACGGTTCCGCGCCGCGCGTCTTGAGCCGCTATTTAGGCGCTTGCCGCCTGGATTGCTGGCAGAATCCAGGGCAGCGCAAAAAATCTGAAATTTCCTTTGAACCATTTCTCCCCCTGCGACGACCCAGTCTCGTGAGGTGGGAAAATTCAATTCAAAGGAGAGAACCATGAGTGCATTCCGCAACATCATTCTGGCCGTCGTCGCCGCTTCGGCGGTGACCGCGTGTCAGTCGACCGAGATCCGCCGCTGTGAATGGAAGCCGAAGGATCCGCGCTATCTGCAGAGCAGCAACTGCTGCAACAAGAACGATCCGGCGAGCCCCTGCTACAAGAGCAGCGACAAGCCGGATCGCCCCGACAAGCCGAACGATCCGCGTCCCGATCCGATCCCGCAATAAGTTGACGAGGCTGCCACAAGCCGCCGCCCGCAAGGACGGCGGCTTTTGCCGTGTCGGTCGCAAAATCTGCCCGGCCGATCGTCGTGCTTTGCCCACAGGCCCACCGGACCGGATGTTTAACGCCCCCTTAAATCGCCGCATTTACTGTCCAACCGGAACGCCATTGGCATGGGGGCCGGACAAACAGGTATGGCGAACCGGAACGACAGACGCATCGAGCCTAGCTTCGATGGACCGCGCAATGATGCGGAGGACGACGTCTTTTCGGTGCGCGAGGAGGACCGCGTCGTGCCCAGCCGCCGCAAGGCCCCGGCCAAGCGTAAATCGTCCAAGGCGCGCGCGCCCGAACGCAGCCGCGGCCGTTCGCGCAAGCCCAAGCGCGGCCTGTTCGGCATCTTCGGCCGCCTGGTCTACTGGTGCTTCGTGCTTGCCATCTGGGGCGGCATCGCCGCAGCCGGCATCGTCGTCTATTACGGCGCCAAGATGCCCAGCGCCACGACCTGGGCCATTCCCGATCGCTCGCCCAACATCAAGATCGTCGGCGTCGACGGCCAGCTCGTTGCCAATCGCGGCATGACCGGTGGCGAGGCCGTCGGCCTGCACCAGATGTCGCCCTACATTCCGCAAGCCGTGATTGCGATCGAGGACAAGCGCTTCTATTCGCATTTCGGCTTCGACCCGATCGGCCTGGCGCGCGCCGTTTCGACGCGTTTCCTCAACGGCCGCTTCACCCAGGGCGGCTCGACGCTGACCCAGCAGCTGGCCAAGAACCTGTTCCTGAAGCCAGACCGTACGCTGGAGCGCAAGGTCCAGGAAGTGCTCTTGGCGATGTGGCTGGAGCAGAAGCACACCAAGGACCAAATCCTTGAAATGTATCTCAACCGGGTGTTTTTCGGCTCGGGCTCCTATGGCGTGGAAGCCGCCTCGCGGCGCTATTTCGGCAAGTCGTCGCGTGACGTGACGCTGGCCGAGGCCGCACTTTTGGCCGGCCTGCTCAAGGCGCCGTCGCGCCTGTCGCCGGCACGCGACCCCAAGGCCGCGGGCGACCGCGCCCAACTGGTACTGAGTGCGATGCGCGACCAGGGTATGATCGGCGACAAGGAACTGGCCAACGCCATGAATGCGCCGGCGACCCGTGTCGCCTCGTTCTGGACCGGCTCCGAAAACTATGTCGCCGACCGCGTCATGCAGGAGCTTCCCGAGCTCATCGGCGAGGTGCAGTCCGACATCGTGGTCGACACCACCGTCGACATGACACTGCAGGAGATTGCCGAAAAATCGATCCGGCGGCTTGTCGACGAGAACGGCCAGAAGCTCAACGTCAGCCAGGGCGCGCTGGTGTCGATCGACAATACGGGCGCCGTGCGCGCCATGGTCGGCGGCTACGACTACGCCACCAGCCAGTTCGACCGAGCCTCCGAGGCAAGGCGCCAGCCGGGCTCGGCGTTCAAGCCCTTTGTCTACATGGCGGCACTCGAGCAGGGCCGCACGCCCGACAGCATGCGCAACGATGCGCCGATCAAGATCGGCAAATGGACGCCGGAAAACTATAACGGCAAATATTATGGCCGGGTGACGCTGAAGACCGCGCTGGCGAAGTCGCTGAACTCGGTGGCGGCGCAGCTTGCCATGGAAGTGGGGCCCAACGCGGTCGTCGAGGCCGCCCACCGCATGGGCATCGAATCCGAGCTGCAGCCCAACGTCTCGATCTCGCTCGGCACATCGGAGGTGACGCCGCTCGAGCTGACCGCTGCCTACGTGCCTTTCGCCAATGGCGGTTACCGGCCCGAGGTGCACATCATCCGCCGCGTCACCACCACCGAGGGCAAGGTGCTCTACGAGAATACGGCTGGAGGCGGTCCGCGTGTCATCAGCCCCGAGGTCGTCGGCATGATGAACGCGATGATGACCGGCGCGGTTGAGGAGGGCACGGCCAAGAAGGCCGCCTTCGCCTGGCCGGCGGCCGGCAAGACCGGCACCAGCCAGAACTCGCGCGACGCCTGGTTTGTCGGCTTCACCGCGAACCTGACCACCGGCGTGTGGTTCGGCAATGACGACGGCAAGCCGATGAAGAAGGTCACCGGCGGCGCGCTGCCGGCGCTCGCCTGGCACGAATTCATGGTCGCTGCCCATGAAGGCGTGCCGATGGCGGCCTTGCCGGGCTCGTGGACGCCAGGAAGCGAGGCACCCGACGTCGCCGTCGACGACCAGCCGGCGCAGCAGGTGGACGAGAACACCTTCCCGCCAGCGCCGCAGCCGGTGCGGCAGCAAGTCGGTGCCGTAAACGCTAGGCAAGACCAGCCAACCGCGTCAATCGGCCGGCCCGTGCCCCCTGCGGATGTCGGCGGCGGTCGCCCGGTTCCGCCCGGCGAAGTCGGCGGTCCGACCCAGCGCCGCGAGACCTCCATCCTCGACGTGCTGCTGGGGAACTAGGCTAGCTCGTGTTACGGGCCGGGCTTGCTTGTACCCCATGCGCCTGCGACGGCAGCCATCTGAGCTGCCCGAAGTTCTTGCGTTAGCGATATGCAGCAGTCGCGTTCGAGACGTTAACGCAGATAACAGGTCCAATTTTGAAGTAGTGGATAGTCGTGATACTGACGAAGTCTTGCTTAAGACTGGCGGGGCTTTGGACGGTATGAGGCTATGTAAATTAGCTTGCTATAATGTTCGTGCAACGCTCGTGTGGCTGGCAATCTTGTTGCTGGCCGGCCTGTCCCAGGCCAACGCCGATGCCTGCAGTGCCCTTCGAGCCCAGCTTGGCGGCGGTAATGCGGCTCCCGCGCATCTGACCAGGCAACTCGCAGCGATCAAGGCGCTGGAGCGCCAGCGGCAGTGCAGCGGCCGCAGCAGCGGCGGGTTCTTCGATCCATGCCGCGACCTTGCCGGACGCCGTGCAGGCGTCGAGCGCGAAATTCAGGCTGCATCGGGCCGAGGCAACAGTGTTGCGATCAGGGCCCGCTTGTCGGCGTTGGGCTGCACCCAGATGGTGCGTGCCGACCGCCGTAAGTCGGACCGGCCCTTGTCTTACTCCGGGCAGGCGATGCTCTACTGCGTGCGGCTCAAGGACGGATATTATTTCCCGGCACCCAACGCCCAGTTCGTCAATGCCGGCTATTACGACAACACGCTCGATCGCTGCCGTTTCATCTGCAACGACAAGGCGATGGACGTCTATGAGCTCGACGACATCGGCCGGGAAACCGAGGAGATGGCTTCGGTGAAGACACGCCAGTCCTACAAGGACCTGCCCGCAGCTTTCGCCTACCGCGACAAGGCCGATTTCCAGGGCTGCGACCTGCCACGCTATTATCGCCGCGCCGACGAGATGCGGGCGCGGACGGTGACGCCGAAGAACATGGAAGCCGCAGTGATACCGCTGCCGCAGGCCAAACCCGAATTGCTCGATGGCACAGTCACTGCCTTCGTGCCGGAGGCGCCGAAAGGCCCTGTGGCGGCCTCTCGCAAGGTCCGCGTTGTCGGCGCACCGTTCCTGCCGGACTAATCCATCCCTCTCTCGATTGGCGCTGGTGCACAGCGCCTGCATCGCGACGCCGGTGTTGCGAGAATGTGTCAGTCCCGCCGAAACCAGCCAGGGTTGTGCCCGATTGCGAACCGAGACCTTTCCGTTAGGTAATTTAGCGATATGAGATGTTGCATCGCATTCTTGCTGAGGGGCTATCCATGAAGAAACTGCTCGCTGCCGCCGGGCTTGCCGTGCTCGCGACACCGGCCTTTGCCGCCGATCCGACGCAACCGGTCGAGGAAACTGTTCGCCAGGTCTCCGGCTACGGCCAGATCTATGGCGGCGGGCTGTGGATCAGCGAATTCTCCGACGACACGCTGTGGGCGGCCGGTGGCGCGGCGCGCATCAACGTGCCGTTTGCCGAGCGCTGGAACGCCCAGGGCGACTTCACCGTCGATGCCGTCGGCCGGGACGGCAACAGCCTGCACGGCGTTGGCGGCGCGGCGCACCTGTTCTGGCGCGACCCGGCTTCCTACGCCTTCGGCGGCTTCGTCCAGGCCAGCACCTACGGATTTTCAGGTGGATCGGATGTGGATCTCTGGAGCTGGAAGGTGGGCCCCGAGGCCCAAGCCTACTTCGGCAACGTGACGGTCTACGCGCAGGCCTACTATGGCGGCCTGGAAGCCGACTTCCTGCCTTATGACGTCGATCTCATGGGTATCCGCGGCGTGGTGCGCTACTTCGCCCAGGACAATCTGCGCTTCGACGGCGAGCTTGGCTTCCATCGCGCCAACCTGAGCGTCGGCAACCTGGAGGCTGATTTCGATACGATTGCGGCAGCCCTGCAGGCGACCTACCGTTTCGATGGCACGCCCTGGTCGGTGTTCGGCCGCTACCAGTACGAGAACATCTCGATCTCGCAAGGTTTCGGCGATGCCAGCTTCGATTCGCACAAGGTGATGGTTGGCCTGCGCGCCAGCTTCGGCAGCAGCACGCTGATCGACGAAGATCGCAACGGCGCGACGATGGACACCTATCAGCCCAATTTCGTGATGCCGTTCCCCTTCCTCTGAGGAAGGTTGCGGGCTGTGCCCGCTCGCCAATGAAAAAGGCCGCGCGATTGCGCGACCTTTTGCTTTAGTGGGCCTAGCTTCCGCCGGCTCAGGCAGCGGCCGGTGGCGCGTCGGGCTCCGGATCGTCGGCCGGCGGTTTGCCCGAACCTTCCAGGACCTGTTCGACGATGCCGCGGGCAATCTCGCGCTCGCCCATGATCACCTTGTCGGCGCCGAGCCCGGTCAGGTGCTCGACCTCGGCGTCGGAATGGGCGCGAGCGATGATCAGCATGCCGGGATTGGCGGCCTTGGCCTTGAGCACGATCTGGCCAGCCTCGAAGGCATTGGGGATGGCCAGGATCAGGCGCTTGGCGCCGGCGGCATTGGCCGCGCCGAACACCTCGCCCTTGACCGCGTTACCGGCGACAGTCTCGACGCCTTCGGCCAGCAGCCTGGCAATGGTCTTGTCAGAGTCCTCGATGACCAGGAAGGGCAGGCCGGCGTCCTTGAGCGACTGGCCGACCAGCGAACCGACGCGGCCATAGCCGATCAGGATGGTGTGGTCGGTGAGCTTGGTCGGCGGCGGAGTGTCGTCGTCGAGCTTGGCTGCCGCCACCGGGGTGGTGGTCGCGACCTCGCCGGGCTCGGTGGCCGGGCCGATCGGCACGGCTTCGACTGTTTCCGGCACCTTGCCCGAGCGCTTTTCCAGCCACGGCTTCAGCCGCGCGACGCCGGCGAAGACCACCGGATTGAGCACGATCGACAGGATGGCGCCGGCAAGGATCAGGTCGCGGCCCTTTTCGGGTAACAAGCCGAGCCCGACGCCGAGTTCGGCCAGGATGAACGAGAATTCGCCGATCTGCGCCAGGCTGGCTGAGATGATCAATGCGGTTGCCACCGGATAGCCGAAGGCGACGACGATCAGGAAGGCGGCGACCGACTTGCCGATGATGATGATGAACAGCGTGGCGAGGATCGGCCAGGTGTTGCTGAGCAGGCTGGTCGGGTCGAACAGCATGCCGACCGAGACGAAGAACAGCACCGAAAACGCGTCGCGCAGTGGCAAGGTTTCTTCCGCCGCCTGATGGCTGAGCTCGGACTCGCTCATGATCATGCCGGCGAAGAAGGCGCCCAGCGCCAGCGACACGCCGAACAGCTTGGCGGCACCGAAGGCAACGCCGAGCGCGATCGCCAGCACCGACAGGCGGAACAGTTCGCGCGAGCCGGTGTGGGCGACGTAGTGTAGCACCCAGGGAATGACCCGGCGGCCGACGACCATCATGACGACGACGAAGGCAGCGACCTTTGCCAGGGTGAGGCCGATGACGCCCCAGACGCCGAAATCGAAGCGCAAAGCGAGGATGTTGGGAGCTTCGGTCGTCTGCGCCTCGCCGCCGAGCACACCGGCAAGGGCGGGCAGCAGCACCAGCGCCAGCACCATCGCCAGGTCCTCGACGATCAGCCAGCCGACGGCGATGCGGCCGCGCTCTGTCTCGATCATGCGCCGCTCCTGCAGCGCGCGCAAAAGTACGACGGTGGAGGCGACCGAAAGCGCCAGGCCAAAGACGAGACCGGCGCCGAGCGACCAGCCGAGCATCCATGCGAGACCAGCGCCGAGGGCTGTGGCAAAGGCGATCTGGACGATCGCGCCCGGCACGGCGATGGCGCGGACGGAGAGAAGATCCTTGAGCGAGAAATGCAGGCCGACGCCGAACATCAGCAGGATGACGCCGATCTCGGCGAGTTCCAGCGCCAGCTCCTGGTCGGCGACGAAGCCGGGCGTGTTCGGCCCGACCAGCACGCCGGCGACCAGATAGCCTACGAGCGGCGGAACCTTGAAGCGATTGGCGAGCGCGCCGAAGATGAATGCCAGCCCCAGACCGGCGACGATGGTAGCGATGAGGGGCGTGTCATGCGGCATTGTCCCGGCGGCACCTTTCGAAAATGAGCATTGTGTTGGGGTGCGGCGGAGAAATCCGCTGCATTTCCAATATGGTGGACGCAGGCGCGCATGCGCAACCCTAAGCGGCCAAGAAACTTGGCAGATGTCGAAAAAAGTGCCGGCGATCACTGCCGGCACTCTGGGAATGGGGTCTCTGGAACAGCGGGCTGGATCAGGCCGCCATCAGGATCGTCTCGATGTCGCTAACGCTGTGATTGGTCAGGGTCTTGGCCATTTCGGCCGAAACGCGCTCGTCGACCTCCTTGTGCAGTTTCTTGCGCAACTCGCCGAGCACCAGTGGCGGCGCCACCAGGATGATCTCGCGGAAATCGCCGGCATGGGCGAACTTGTACAGCCGCGCCGCGATCTCGTCGGCGAAGCGCTCCTTGGCGACGCGGTGCCAGTCGGTGTCGTCGACAGCACTGCGGTGGATCGAGGGGCCGTCGCTGTAGCGACCGGGACGATCGCTGCCCTGTTCACGCGTCGGCGGGTTGTCCTGCTCCATCTCGCGCACGACTTCGAGGTTCGGATATTTGGTGTCGCCCTTGTTCTTTAGGAACAGCGCTTTCTCGCCATCTGCTACCAGCACCCAGATTCCGTGCTTCAGATTGATGTGCGTCATATCGTGCTCCTTATGCTGATGCCCCTTTGGGGAACGTCGGGCATCTCAAGATGTTCCGGCGAGCGGCAAACAAGGCTCCCAGCGCTTTCAGGCTTAATTCTACTAACTTAGTAGAAATTAGGATAAATGCGCCCGGGCAGCTTTGAGCTCCATTGTGGTTCGGCAGTGCAGCCGATGCATCGCAACTGTGGCAAACACCGATGATTTCAAGGGCTGCGGGTGGCAAGCCAGCACCTCATCGTCCTGGCTGCAGGCACAGCCCCGAAACGTGCTCGCCGGCCAGTCGTGGAATAATTTTCTCTTGGGGCATCGGGCCGGGCAAAAGCGATTGCCTCCCTTATCGGCGCGCGCGAGTGCATTTCTTCTGCAGCGCAGCAAGGGCGGCTAGAAATGGCTGGTATCCGGAACCCATCGCGTCATGACCCTAGCCGCCGCCAAGCTCAACGCATTCCCGATCTTCCTCAAGGTCGAAGGCGAAGCCGTAGTCATCGTCGGCGGTGGCGACGAGGCGCTGGCCAAGGCCCGCCTGCTGGCCCAGTCGAGCGCCGAAATCCGCATCATCGCCGATCATGTCGAGCCGCATCTGCGCGACTGGATCGCCGCCAACGGCGCTACCCGCATTCACGCTGCCTATGACGCGTCGCTGATCGAGCGCGCCGTGATGGTGTTCGCCGCGACCGGCGACGAGGCGCTCGACCGCCTGATATCGCAGGACGCGCGGGAGCTGGGCATCCCGGTCAATGCCGTCGACCGCCCCGAGCTCTGCGATTTCTTCACCCCCGCTTTGGTCAACCGTGCGCCGGTCGCCGTTGCCATCGGCACCGAAGGGGCAGGGCCTGTTCTGGCGCAGATGATCCGCGCCCGCGTCGACCGTATGCTGTCGCCGCAGCTTGGCGCACTCGCCACGCTGGGTGCCGGCTTCCGCGACGCCGTCGAACGCCTGCTGCCCAGGGGCAATGTCCGCCGCGGCTTCTGGCGCGAATTCTTCGAAGGCGCGCCGGCGCGTGCGCTCGACAACGGCCAGCTTGCCGAGGCGCATGACGCGGCGACCGAGCTTTTGCTGCAGAAAGGCTCGATCAAGGGCCACGTCGCGCTCGTCGGCGCCGGCCCCGGCGCCGAGGATTTGCTCACCCTGCGCGCCCATCGCCTTCTGATGGAAGCCGATGTCATCGTCCATGACGCGCTGGTCCCCGAGGCGGTGATTTCGATGGGCCGCCGCGATGCCGAGCGCCTGCCGGTCGGCAAGCGCAAGGGCTGCCATTCCAAGACCCAATCCGAAATCAACGACCTGCTCGTCGAACTGGCGCAGGCCGGCAAGCGCGTGGTGCGCCTCAAGTCGGGCGACCCACTGGTGTTCGGCCGCGCCGGCGAAGAAATGCAGGCGATGCGCGATGCCGGCGTGTCCTACGAGGTCGTGCCGGGCGTGACCTCCGCCTTCGCTGCCGCCGCCGATTTCGAGCTGCCGCTGACGCTGCGCGGCGTCACCTCCTCGATGGTGTTCACCACTGGCCACGATCTCAAAGGCGGCTCGCTGCCCGACTGGGCCAAGCTTGCCATCTCGGGTGCGACGGTCGCCGTCTACATGGGCCGCTCGGTCGCCGCCGATGTCGCCGGCCGCCTGATCGACGCCGGGCTGTCGCCCGACACGGCGGTGGCCGTGGTCGAGAACGCCAGCCTGAAGAACCGCCGCCGTTTCCACGGCACGCTCGCCGACCTGCCTTCGCTCGAAGCGCGCAGCGATCTCGACGGACCGGTCATGACCATCATCGGCGACGCGGTCGCCGGCGCCAATTTTGAACTTTCCGAGCCGCTCGCGGCACACAGGCACGAACAGGCCGCCCGCGCGGCGCTCGAAGGAAGCAGGGCATGAAGATCCTTACCGCCAACAGGCTGACCGACGGCGAGGCCGTGTGGTTCGCGGCCGACGGCAGCTGGGCCGAGACCATCGATGTCGCCGAGACCGTCGGCGACAAGGCCGGCGAAGCCCGCCTCGAGGCGATCGGAAAGGCTGCCTACGACAACAACGAAGTCGTTGACGTCAACCTCATCGACGTCAGCGTCGTCAACGGCGCGATCCAGCCGCTCAGGCTGCGCGAGGTCATCCGCGCCGCTGGTCCCAGCAATCGCCTCGACCTTGGCAAGCAAGCCCGGCCCGCCGCCGGCGCCGCCTGAACACAGACCGGAAGACGACCATGTACCGTTACGACGAGTTCGACCATGATTTCGTGAAGGCCCGCGTCGCCGATTTCAGCGACCAGGTCGAGCGTCGTCTTGCCGGCGAGATCACCGAGGACCAGTTCCGGCCGCTGCGCCTGATGAACGGCGTCTATCTCCAGCTGCACGCCTACATGCTGCGCATCGCGGTGCCCTACGGCACGCTCAGCTCGAAGCAGATGCGCATGCTCGGCCACATTGCCCGCAAATACGACAAGGGCTACGGCCACTTCACCACGCGCCAGAACATCCAGTTCAACTGGCCAGCACTGTCCGATATTCCGGCGATCCTCGCCGACCTCGCCTCTGTCGAGATGCACGCCATCCAGACCTCGGGCAACTGTATCCGCAACGTCACCGCCGATCACTTCGCCGGTGCCGCCGCCGACGAAGCCGCCGACCCGCGCCCCTATGCCGAGATCCTACGCCAGTGGTCGTCGGTGCATCCGGAGTTTTCGTATCTGCCGCGCAAGTTCAAGATCGCGGTGACGGGTGCCGAGCGCGACCGCGCCGCCATCCAGACCCACGACATCGGCCTGCACCTGAAGAAGAACGACAAGGGCGAGCTCGGCTTTGCCGTCTATATCGGCGGCGGCCAGGGCCGTACGCCGATGGTCGCCAAGAAGATCCGTGACTTCCTGCCCGAGCAGCACCTGCTGTCCTACGCCACCGCGATCCTGCGCGTGTACAACCTGCACGGCCGCCGCGACAACAAGTACAAGGCGCGCATCAAGATCCTGGTTCACGAGACCGGCGTCGACGAGATCATCCGCCAGGTCGAGCATGAGTGGCAGGCATTGAAGGACGGCGAGCTCAGGCTGCCCGAGGCCGACGTCGCCGCGATCCAGTCCTACTTCGCGCCGCCGGCGCTGACCGCGCGGCCCGAGGGCGACGAAACCGTCAAGCTTGCACGGCTCGATTCCAGGAGCTTTGGCGACTGGGTCGACCAGAACGTCTTCACCCATCGCAATCCCGACTATGCCGCGGTGACGATCTCGCTCAAGGGTATCGGCGAAGTGCCGGGCGACGCGACCGACAGCCAGATGGAAGCGGTGGCAGACATCGCCGAGAAGTACGGCTTTGACGAGATCCGCGTCAGCCACGAGCAGAACCTGATCCTGCCGCATGTCGCACGCGCCGACCTCAAGACGGTCTACGACGCGCTGGTGGCGATCGATCTCGCGACGGCGAACTCCAACCTGATCAGCGACATCATCGCCTGCCCGGGCCTCGATTATTGCGCGCTGGCCAACGCCCGCTCGATCCCGGTGGCGCAGGAAATCTCAAGGCGCTTTGCCTCGCTGGAGCGCCAGCGCGACATTGGCGAGCTGAAGCTCAAGATCTCCGGCTGCATCAATGCCTGCGGCCACCACCATGTCGGCCATATCGGGATCCTCGGTGTCGAGAAGAAGGGCGCGGAACTGTATCAGGTCACGCTTGGCGGCTCGGCCGACGAGCACACCTCGGTCGGCGAGATCATCGGCCGCGGCTTCGGCCCGGAAGAGATCACCGACGCCATCGAAACGATCGTCGAGACCTATCTCGGCATCCGGCTCGACCGTTCGGAGAAGTTTCTCGACGCCTATCGCCGCGTCGGCCCAGCGCCGTTCAAGGAGGCGCTCTATGCTAGCGAAGCCAAGGCAGCCTGAGGCCGGGATCGAAGCGCAGGTTCTTGCCGAGGCTGCGGCGCTCGACGCGCTCTACGGAAACCTGACGCCTGTCGAGATCATCGCGCGCGCAGCAACCGAACGCTTTGCTGGCGAGATCGCGGCCGTGTCGTCCTTCGGCGCGGACTCGGCCGTGCTGCTGCACATGATCGCCGAAGTCGACCGCAAGCTGCCGGTGATATTCCTAGACACCGGCAAGCATTTCGGCGAGACGCTCGACTACCGTGACGCGCTCGCCGCCGATTTCGGCCTGACCGACATTCGCGTCATCACGCCTGATGAGGCGGCACTCGCCCGCATCGACCCGACCGGCAATCTGCACCAGACAAGCACCGACGCCTGCTGCGACGTGCGCAAGGTCGAGCCGATGGCGCGCGGCGTCGAGCCGTTCCGGGCCTGGTTCACCGGCCGCAAGCGTTTCCAGGCCGCGACCCGCGCTGCACTGCCGGTGTTTGAGCAGGTCGGCCCGCGCTTCCGCATCAATCCGCTGGCGCGCTGGACCACCTCCGACCTTGCCGACTACATGCGCAAGCATGCGTTGCGCGAGAACCCGCTGGTCGCTTATGGTTACCTGTCGATCGGCTGCTTTCCCTGCACGCAGATCGTCAAGCCGGGCGAGGACGCGCGCAGCGGACGCTGGGCCGGACAGGCAAAGACCGAGTGCGGCATCCATCTTTCGGGTCTCGAACAGTCGCTGACCGACGCATCACTTTAGGAATTCTTCTTCATGACCGAAGCGACACCGGCGCCGCGCCTCTGGACACCAGAAGGCTTCAGGGACGATGGCTGGACCCATGCCGAGGATGCCAGCGCGCTGGCCGGCAACAGCCGGGTCATCCTGCCGCTTCAGGCTTTTCTCGAACTCTCGCCCGAACAGCGCGAAGCGGCCAAGGAGCGCCTCGGCGTGCTGCTCCAGCCCGGCGACCAGCTCGAGGAGATCGTCGACCATCTCGCCCAGCTTTCGCTTGTGGCGTTGGCCTTCCCCGCTTTCAACGATGGCCGCTCCTTCTCGAAGGCCGAACTGTTGCGCAGCCGCCACGGCTTCGAAGGTGCCGTGCGCGCGACTGGCCAGGTGCTGATCGACCAGCTGCCGCACATGCTGCGCGTCGGCTTCAACGAGTTCGAGGTATCGCATCCGGTGCTGTTGAAGCGGCTCGAAGCCGGCCAGGTCGGCGGCCTGTCGCTCTACTACCAGCCAACCGCCAAGCCGTCGGCAACACCGTCGGAAGGTGCGAAGTACTCCTGGCGCCGCAGCGCGACCTGAAAACAGCTGAAACCCTGGGCGGGAACGCCCGGCGCGCTAGCTTGTGCCAAGCATCTTGCGAAGCGGCTTGTCTTGCTCGGCTGCTTCAAGCTTGTCGAGCAGGCGGCACAGCTTCTTGGGCAGCTGTTTGTCGGCCTGGAAGGCCGGCAGCGCTTCCAGCACGCGCAGGTTGCTTTCGGAGGCAAGCTCTCGCCTGATGTTCGTCGCCACCTTGGCTGCTGTCTTGTTGATGCGTGTGCTGGACATGACTGAAACCTGTGTTCGCTGGCAAAACTCCCGCCAGATGCAAATGGTTCCCACATTGCTTGCCCGCCTCAGACATGGTCGGCCCGTATGGTAAAACTTGAATTAACATTGAATGGCTGGCGGCAGACGAGGGCGTCCAAAGGCGCGGCATCCCGTCCCGGCGGCCCTTGCCCCTTGATTTTTGGTACCCAAACCTCGATATCGGGCGCAACTTAGAACGTGTCCAAACAACGGGAAATGGCGATGAGCGACCAGGCAAAAGACGAACGCGCGCTTGACGAAGCCGCGACTGCCGAGGCCCAGGCCGACAAGATCGAAGGCAGCGTCGAAGGCGACTATGAAGCCCTCGTGCGGCTGCTGAAGGAAAACGAGGAGCTGAAGGACCGCGCCCTGCGCGCCGCAGCCGAGATGGAAAACCTGCGCCGCCGCACGGCGCGCGACGTCCAGGATGCCCGTACCTATTCGGCGGCGAATTTCGCCCGCGACATGCTCTCGGTCTCGGACAACCTGCGCCGGGCGATCGAGGCGGTCACCGACGAGGCCAAGACGGCAGGCGGTGCCGGCCTCGCCAGCCTGATCGAGGGTGTCGAGGTGACCGAGCGGTCGATGCTGTCGGCGCTCGAGCGCCACGGCGTGCGCAAGCTGGACCCGCTCGGCGAGAAGTTCGACCCGAACTTCCACCAGGCGATGTTCGAAGTGCCGAACCCCGACGTTGCCGCCAACACGGTCGTGCATGTCGCCCAGTCCGGCTACACCATTGGCGACCGCGTGCTGCGTCCGGCCATGGTCGGCATCGCCAAGGGCGGCCCCAAGCAGGTCGCCGATGCCCCGGCCGAGCCCGGCCCGGTCAACGAACAGGCCGAAAAAGACGCCTGAAAAGCGAATAGCGACGAAAAGTGAGTGGTGAATAGGGAGTAGTGAGTAGGGAATTCGCGAGTAATGTGTGCTCACTTGAGCATCAGGTCGCCTTTCTCCCTACTGACTATTCGCTACTCACTATTCGCTGGTCGTCCATGAACCCACTGCTCTACCTCGATTATGCCGGCGTGGCGGTGTTTGCTGCCACTGGTGCGCTTGCCGCCTCGCGCAAGGAGCTCGACGTCATCGGGTTCCTGTTCCTGGCGAGCTTCACCGGCATTGGCGGCGGCACCGTCCGTGACGTCATCCTTGGCCTGCCGGTGTTCTGGGTGGTCAATCCGGCCTATGTGCTGGTCTGCGCCGCGGTGGCCGTGGGGGTGTTCTTCACCGCCCACCTTGTCGAATCCCGCTACAAGCTGCTGCTCTGGCTCGATGCGCTCGGCATGGCCGCCTATGCCGCCATCGGTGCGGCCAAGGGCCTGGAGGCCACGGGATCGCCCACCGTCGCCATCATCATGGGCATGCTGACCGCCACCTTCGGCGGCATCCTGCGTGATCTGCTTGCCGGCGAGCCCTCGGTGCTGCTCAAGCCTGAGATCTATGTCTCGGCGGCGATGGTGGGGGCAGCCATCTACACGCTCGCCGAACTGGCGGAACTGCCGCCTCAGGTGTCGGCTTTCGTCGCCTTCGTCACCGCCTTCATGGTGCGTGGCGGCGCGCTGAAGTTCGGCTGGACCTTTCCAGCCTATCGCAGCCGTCCGGGCCGCCGTCCCGAAGATATTCCCTGAGATATCAGGCTCTATACCTGTCCACAAAGCTGGTTCTACTATGCGCTGAGGAAGCAGAGGACAGATTCGATGCAGCATCGCGTGGTGGTCGTAGGCGCCGGCTTTGGCGGGCTGGAAGTCGTCAAGGGACTGGCGGGTGCTGCGGTCAGCATCACCTTCATCGACAGGCGCAACCATCATTTGTTCCAGCCGCTGCTCTACCAGGTGGCGACGGCTTCGCTGGCCACCTCCGAGATCGCCTGGCCGATCCGCTCTCTTGTCTCGAACAGGCCGGAAGTGACGACCATCCTGGCCAGCGTCACCGGCGTCGATGCCGAACGGCGCCAGGTCCTGCTCGAAGGCGGCGAGACGGTGCCTTATGACAGCCTGGTGCTGGCGACCGGTGCGCGGCACGCCTATTTTGGCCATGACGAGTGGGAGCAGTTCGCGCTTGGCCTGAAGACGCTCGAGGACGCAACGACGATCCGCCGCCGCATCCTAGTGGCGTTCGAGTGCGCCGAGCGCGAGACCGACCCGGAAAAGCAGGCGGCACTTCTGACCTTCGTCATCGTCGGCGCCGGCCCTACGGGCGTGGAAATGGCCGGAACGATCGCCGAACTGGCGCGGGATACGTTGCCGCGCGATTTCCGCAACATCGACACCGGCAGGGCGCGGGTGGTGTTGATCGAGGCCGGGCCGCGCGTCCTTGGCGGTTTCCCCGACGACCTGTCCGAATATGCGCTGCGCTCGCTGCGCAAGCTCGGCATCGAGGTCGAGCTCGGCCGCGCGGTCTCCGACTGTAACGCCGGTAGCGTCACCTATGGCGACGTTCGCCTCGCGACGAAGACGATCATCTGGGCCGCCGGCGTGCGCGCATCGCCCGCCGCCGAGTGGCTTGGTGCCCCGGCAGACAGGGCAGGCCGGCTCCAGGTCATGCCCGACCTGACGGTGCCCGGTCACGCCGATATTTTCGCCATTGGCGACACGGTGACGGTGAACGGGCCGGACGGCAAACCTGCCCCCGGTATCGCGCCTGCCGCCAAGCAGCAGGGCCAGCACGTCGCCGCCACCATCAAGGCGCGGTTGCGTGGCGATGCCGGACCGCGGCCGTTCCGCTATCGCCATCAGGGCAGCCTGGCGCAGATCGGCAAGCGCCGCGCCGTCATCGATTTCGGCTGGATCAAGCTGAAAGGCGCACTTGCCTGGTGGTTGTGGGGCATCGCCCACATCTATTTCCTCATCGGCTCGCGGGCGCGGCTCAGCGTGGCCATCAACTGGCTGTGGATTCACGCCCGCAACCAGCGCGGCGCCCGGCTGATCACCCAGGGCGAGGCGCAGATCGACGCGGGCGGGGTTGCTGCCGACGACGAGGCAGCAACTGCCGATGCCGTGCGTACGCCGCCTGCGGCAGGCGCCATGCAAGCGTCGTCCGCGCCTCAATGACGAACGCGTTCGCCGGGGCATGACCGAGTTGAAACAGCGGCGCAGCCTTGCAGCCATCCTTGGCTATGCCGCGCTTGTTGTCGCACTGCCCGTCGTCTTTCTCGGGCTGATGCCGGCGAATGAGTACAAGGCCTGGGGCGGGTCCGGCATCGATTGCGACGGTCCGGGCCCTGTGCTGTTCTTCGGTATTCTCGGACTTGCCATCTATGGTGCGGGAGCGGTGCTGAACGGCAGGCATTTCAGGAAGCCGTTTCGGCTGCTGGCGGCCGGCACCTGCGTGCTGATCTGCCTGGCACTGATACCCAACGTCGCCGACGCCGTCAGGGAACAGCGGCTGAACGAGCTCGCCTCCGAAACCTGCGGCTGATCCAGGCGCCGGACCCTGCAGGACCGGTGCTCAGGTTTCGACGAAGGCGGCGAGGTTTTCGAGTGACGAGGCGATGCCCTTCTGATGGTCGTCCTCGCTGATGCCAGCAGGCACGTCTTCGCAGCTGACGGTGACCCTTGTGCCGCCGTCGACCGGCTCCAGCGTTGTCACGATCCGCATTGACCCGGCAAAGGCAGGATCGTCCGATTCGAACTCGACAAGCTCGGCGACGCGCTTGCCAGGCACCAGTTCGGCGAACCGGCCCTCGAAGACATCGGCATTGTCGGTGGTCTTGCCGTGCCCGCCATCGTCTTCATAGATGAAGGCCATGCGGAAGGTGCCGCCCTCGCGCGAGTCGAAGGCCAGGACCTCACCGCGCATGCCCTGCGGCGGACGCCAGCTTGCCACGGCTTCGGGCTCGATCAGTGCCTGGTAGATGACGTCGGGCGCGGCCTTGATGAGCCGCGATCCGGCGTCTGTCCGTCTCGTTTCACCGCCGCCTGCCATGTGTCTCCTCGCGCCGGGCCGCCCGTCCCATCAGCCGGCTGCTTGCCGCGCCTTGATCAGGGTCTTCGGCGCCTGCATCAGCCAGGCGCGTTCGAGCCGTGTCCGCAACTGATCGATGGGGATGTCGTGGATGCGCACCAGGATCACTGGCCAGTCCTTGTAGTGGGCGGTCTCGAAATAGAGATGCGGATCGGCTTCCATCAGCATCTCCTTTTCCTCAAGTGGACACATCACCGCCACCGTGTCGGCATCCTTGACGCGACAGAGGAATTTCTTGCGGACATGAAGCGATGGCGTACCGTAGGAGGTGCCTTCAACCACCTCCGCCAGTCCTTCGGCCGCAGCCAGCAGCTTGTCGAAAGCAGGCTGGAGGTCGTCGCTCACGGCACTAGGCGGCAAAGCGCTGGGTTTCACCGCCGTAATAGTTGATGTAGCGGGCGCCGATTTCCTTCACCGGCATGACGATGAAGACGTCGGTCGTGCCGAAGTCGTGGTCGATGACGCAGCCGTCGCCGATCTTGGCGCCGACGCGCAGGTAACCCTTGATCAGCGGCGGCATCGCGGCGATCGCCGACTTGGCGTTGACCGCTTCGATCGGCATCAGGTCCATGGCGCAATAGCGCCCGGCCACCGCCCGCACGTCCCAATCCGCGCTGGTGCGGCAGTTATGGGCGAGATAGGTCAGAGCCTCGGCATGCGCTGCCGGCACCGTGCCATGGAACGACGCGCAGCCGGTCATGACGTCGATGTCGTAGCGGTTCAGATAGGCCCAGATGCCTTGCCACAGCGCCTCGATGGTGCGCTTGGAGCGGTATTCGGGCAGCACGCAGGAGCGGCCGAGCTCGAGGAAGCGCTGGCCGGGATGGCGGGCGATGAGCTTGTTCAGCTCGAATTCGTCGTCGGAGTAGAAGCCGCCGGCCTCCGTCGCGCGCTCCTGGCGCAGCAGGCGGTAGGTGCCGACGATGCGGCGATGCTCGGGACCATTGATCGAGGTGTCGAAGACCAGCAGGTGGTCGCAGATGTTGTCGAACCGGTCGGCGTCGCGACGTTCGATCGAGTGCAGCGCCTGCTTTCTGGCACCGAGTTCGTCGAAGAACACGCGGTAGCGCACTTCCTGGGCGGCGGCGATTTCCGCCTCGTCCCGGGCGAGGCGAACCTCGAGTGTCCCGATCCGTCCGAGCGGTGTCCCTGGCAGTAAAGGTTTGGAAGGCACTGTCACCTTGGCGCCGTTGGCTTTCTGAGTGTCACTGTCCGGCAAGGCTGTATGCACGGGTGATTCTCCTTCGAGCCATCCCTCCTGGCGCGGGGATACGGTGTCGGTGCTACAGGATTGTGACAGTATCGTGATCAACCTGTCGCGGCAAGTCTGGGCCAGCAAGCAACGTCGGGTAGCCGGCTAGGAAAATCGCACCGATTTAGTTCAGGCGGCGGCGCGCTGTTCGACGAGATTGATCAGCACATCGGGGTCAAGCGGCTTGGTGACGAAGCCGCTGGCACCATGGGCGAGCACCGCGTGGCGGGTCTTTTCCTGGCTGTCGGCGGACAGCACCATGATCGGCACGGCAGCCATGCCATGCTGCTCTTCGTGCCGGCGGATGGCCGAAATGGCGTCCAATCCGTCCATTACGGGCATGTGCATGTCCATCAACACGACATCGTAGCCCCGCTTGCGGCTGGCTCCGGTGACCGCCTCGACGGCGGCCTTGCCGTTGTTGACGACGTCGACCCGGTGCCCTGCCTTCACCAGAACGGCGCGGGCGAGCATGGCGTTGATGTCGTTGTCCTCGGCGATCAGCACCGACAGTCCGCGCAGCTGCGAATGATTCGCGGGCTTGGCAGCAGTGCGCCGGCTCGTGAGCTGCGGCTTGCCCGGTACGACGCCCTGATTCGCCAGCAGAATTCGCAGCAGGGTCTCGCCGCGCACTGGCCGGGCGAGGAAGGTCGCATAGCCGCTGGCACGCAGTTCGCCGAGCAGCCCGCGGTCGGTGGGCGCAATCAGCGTGACCGCCTCGCTGGCGGCAAAGCCGTTTTCGCGCAGCTGCTTGAGCATGCGGCCGTCATTGTCCTCGAGTGCGGCGTCGACCAGCAGCGCATTGCAGCCTTCGGCGAAGGCGGCGGCCTGTTCGGGGGTGACCGCAATGTCGGCGCGGCCGCCATGCGCGCGAATGGTCTCGGCCAGCGCTTCCGCTTCGGTGGCGTTTTTCGACAGGATGACGGCGCGTCGGCCGGCCAGCGCATCGGCGTTGGTCTGGGGCGTGTCGGTGGCGCCAAAGGCCGGCAGCTCGAAGGCGAATTCCGAGCCTTCGCCGAGCTGGCTGGTGACGGTGATCGTGCCGCCCATGGCGGTGACCAGGCGTTTGGAGATGGCGAGCCCCAGTCCGGCGCCGCCATGCGATCGCGTCGACGTGCCGTCGGCCTGCTCGAATTCCTCGAAGATACGTTCCACGTCCTCGGCGCGCAGGCCGGGGCCGGTATCGGTCACGGTGAAGCGGATCTTGCCGGGATGATCGTCGCCGGTCCGCTCGACATTGAGCCTTACGCCGCCGGCGTCCGTGAACTTGATGGCATTGCCGATCAGGTTGAGCAGCACCTGGCGTACGCGGCCGGGGTCGGCGGTGATCATCTGCGGCACGTTGGGCGCGACATGGCAGCCGAGCCCGATGCCCTTGCCAAACGCGCGCGACGCCAAAAGCTCGACGACATTGTCGGCGATTTCGCGCGGTGACATCGGTTGTGGCTCGGGATCGAAGCGACCAGCCTCGATCTTGGAATAGTCGAGCAGGTCCTCGATGAGCGCCAAGAGCGCGCTGGCCGAGGTCGAGACGGCGCCGACATAGGTGCGCTGCTCCGGCGACAGCTCGGTGTCGTGCAGGAGCTTGGCCATGCCCATGATGCCGTTCATCGGCGTGCGTATTTCGTGGCTTACGGTTGCCAGGAAGCGCGACTTTGCCTGGCTGGCATATTCGGCGCGCTCGCGGGCGCCGATCAAGGCGGCTTCGGCACGTTTGCGGGCGGTGATGTCGCGGGCGATCGCCCGGTGGGACACCGCATTGCTGGCCTTGTCGCGTACCGAAAGCTCGATCCAGGAGAACCAGCGCACGACGCCATTGGAGCGGATGCCGACATCGGTGGAGCTCAGGCATTCGCCGTCGGAGAAGGCGGCATCCGGCACCACGCCGACATCGACGCCGAGCTCGGCCAGCGTGCGGCCGGCGAGGTCGCGCGCATCCTGGCCGATGAGTTCGGCGAACACCTTGTTGGCGTAGACGATGCGGCCGTCGCGGTCGCGGTGGACGACGAGGTCGCCAAGTGCGTCGATGAGGCCGCGGAAGCGCTCTTCGCTTTCCTGCAGCTCCCACATCCGGTCGGCGAGGGTCTCAATCTCGGCGCGGTTGCGCGAGGCGTTCTCGGTGATCGCCTCGGCGGCGCGCGCGCGCTCGCCCAGGCTGCGCGACAAAAGCACCATGCCGGCGAGGCCGATGGCAAACAGGCTTGCGCTGATGAAGATCGGCGCGCCGGTCAGATGCGCAAGACCCGACAGCACCAGGACCGAGACGAGGATCGTGAAGTAGAGGCCGCGCGGCGGCTCCTTCGGCAAAGCCGGTGCAAGCGAAGGCGGGGTGATGATGCGGCGATGCGACTGCGTGTCGGTGTCGGCAATGGCCGCACCTTGCGTCGTCTTTTCTCCCGTTGTGCCGGATTCCGTCATCATGGCGGAAGCCTAACACCGAGAGCTTAGGGAAGATTTCGGCAGATAGTTCGAATTTTAGCGGTCGTGCGTTTTAGCCGTGCGACGGCCGAGAAAATACTACGATTACTGGATGTAGCTCTTGTAAACGTAGCCGCGCTTGCCGTTGAAAACGATTTCGCACCATTGGGTGCAGGAAACCAGTTCGACTGACGTCTTGGCCGGAATGACACCAAGCACCTCGCCGCCTTTTTGCGGTTTGGCGCGCATGTTGACCGAGCGCTTGATGACGGCAGCCTTGCCACCCTCGCTGGCCTCGGCGGGCTTGGCTTCGGCTTCGATCGCCTTGACCGCGGCGGTTTCAGCCGGGTCGGTCTTGGCATTGGTGTCGGTAAGCGCCAGTGCCGCCGTTTCGGTCGGGTCCTTGGCGATGACCTTTTCGGCACCGGGAATGGCTGGCATCGCTTCGAGAGGCTGCGTTGCGCCAGCCTTCACCACCTGCGCCCAGCGCGGGTCGGCGGCCAGCGGCATGTCGGACGCTTCTTCGGCAACGGCGTCAGAAACGATGATCGAGCTGGCAGCAGAAGCGACGCGGCTCTTGCGGCCGGTCGGTTCGGCAATGATGGTAGTGATCTTTTCCTTGGACGGCTCGGCCTCGGCCTGCCTGGCTTCCTGCACGGTGTCGGCGGAGCTCTGGCCCATATGCGGTACGATGAAGAGGGCGGACACGGCGGTGACGCTCATCAGGGCGGTCATTGCCAATACGCCGCAGACCAGGCCGCGGTTCGGCGCGTTCTCGCGCCAGGAAGCCGGCTCGGCTTTCATGAACATCATCGCGGAGCGCGGCTGATTCGCTGCGCCCAACCCGAAGGGCATTTTCACTAGCAACTCTCCACTCAGGCCCCAAAGCGCTCGGAATAGCGAGCTCCCCCACCTGTCGTTTCGACCCGCAAATCTACGCCGCGTCGCCGCAAAACAGGTTCAGTCGGTACCTTTCGGCCCGTCCACCGAACGCACCATGATGAGCGATTGTGGCAGACCTTGGACCCGATTGCGACCTTAGTGAAAAAAATCTTAACCGCTTAGTCAAGTCTGTGGGTAAGCTGAGGATGACCTCACGGCTTTGTCACATATTGTATTGTGACTTGATCGATGCTGCCGGGCCTATTCGTCGGCGGCCTTGGGCTCGCTGCGGCCGCGCCGCCAGGCCAGGAATTCGTCCAGCACGACCAGGGCGGCACCCACGGAAATGAAGGCGTCGGCGAGGTTGAAGATGGCAAACGACCACACTGGCGTGTGGAACAGGATGTAGTCGATGACGTGACCGTAGACGGTGCGGTCGATGAGGTTGCCCAGCGCACCGCCGACGATCAGCGCGAAGCCGAAGCGCGAGATGACCTGCGCCGGCGTCGTCTTGATGGCGAGAAAGGTGACGAAGGCGACGACCACCGTCGTCAGCACGATCAGCCCGGTATCACCGACATTGGAAAACATCGAAAAGGCGATGCCGGTGTTGTAGGTGCGGTAGAGTGCCAGGAACGGCAGCAGGTCGACCTTCTCGTGCATGACGAGATTGGCCTCGACCAGCACCTTGATCCATTGGTCGAGCGCCACGGCGAGAGCTGCGACGATCCCGTAGACTGCGACTGGCTTCAACAGCGGCTCCTAAAGCTTCAGCGCGCCGCGCCGGATTTCAAACAGCATGACGCCGGTGGCGACCGCGAGGTTGAGCGAATCGGCTCGGCCCGCCTGCGGGATGCGCAGGAGCTTGTCGCAGGCATCAGCGAGATTGTCGGGCAGGCCCTGCTGCTCGTTGCCCATCATCAACAGCACCGGGCGGTTGCCGAAATCGACTGAGCGGTAGTCGACAGCGCCCTTGAGATGCGTGCCGGCGACAGTGCCGGCAAAATCCTTGCGCCAGGCAAGGAATGCTTCCGGGTTTGTCTTGGCGACCGGCACGGCAAAGATCGAGCCCATCGTTGCCCGCACGGTTTCGAGCGAGAACGGATCGGTGGTCTCGCCGACGAGGATCACGCCCTTGGCGCCGACCGCATCGACGGTGCGGATGACGGTGCCGAGATTGCCGGGGTCACGCACCCGGTCGAGCGCCACCCAGACGTCATTGCCCTTTGGGCGAATGTCCTTGAGCGGCACGAAACGCTGGCTGAACACGCCGACGACCGCCTGCGGATTGTCGCGGCGGGTGATCGCCGTCAGCACCTTTTCGGAGACTTCGAGCACGTCGCCGCCGGCAGCGACAGTGCGTGCCGCGACCTTCTCGACCGCCTGGTTGCCGAGCGCCGACTTGGCGAAGATCAGGGTCTTGATCGTCCAGCCGAGATCGAGCGCGTCGATGACGAGCTTCAGCCCTTCGGCCATGAAGGCGTTCTGCTGGTCGCGGAATTTCTTCAGCGCCAGCGCCTTGATGTCCTTGACCAGCGGGTTGGCGAGGCTGGTCACTTCCTTGACGCGGCCAGGGGCTCCGGTGCGGTGTTCGCTCATTTGGCCACCCAGCGTGAGAAAAGCGATGTCGAAAGCGCGCGTCCTGCCGACTTCTCGCGGATGACGAGCTCGCCCGACTCGATGGTGCCGCCCATGCCGGCGAAGGTATCGCGCATCAGGGCGTGGATGGCGAAGAACGAGGCGCGGATCGAATAGGCGGTGAGCACCACGGCCAGCGGCTTCGGCGTCAGGATCGAGCGGCAGATGTCGGTCATGGCGGGCAGGCTCTCGAACAGCTGCCACACCTCGCCCTTGGGGCCTCGGCCATAGGCCGGCGGATCGAACAGGATGATGTCGTAGCGGCTGCCGCGGCGCTCCTCGCGCTCGACGAACTTCATCGCGTCCTCGCAGATCCAGCGGATCGGCTTGTTGGCGAGGCCGGCCATCTCCTGGTTTTCGCGAGCCCAGCCGATCGCCTTCTTCGAGGCATCGACATGGGTCACCTCGGCGCCGGCGCGGGCGGCGACCAGCGAGGCAAGGCCGGTGTAACCGAACAAATTGAGCACCTTGACCGGGCGCTTGGCGTCCACGATCAGCCGGGCCATGTGATCCCAGTGCGTCGCCTGTTCGGGAAACACGCCGACATGGCGGAACGAGGTGAAGCGGCCCTGATAATGCAGGCCGTCATGGCGCATCGGCCAGGTTTCGCCGAGCGGTTCCTTGGGGAAACGCCAGCGGCCCATGCCTTCTTCGTCGGTGTCGCCGGTAAAGACGGCGTCGGCGCGCTCCCATTCCCTGGCCGGCAGCGCGCGCTGCCAGATCGCCTGGCCCTCGGGTCGGACGATGCGGTAGGGGCCGTATTGTTCGAGCTTCTGGCCGTCGCCGCTGTCAATCAGGGCGTAGTCGTCATTTGGCGCGACCTCGAGGATCAGCGGCAGGCGCTCGGCAGGAAATGCACCTTCGCGACGCGTCAGCTTGCGCGGCTCCGACTTCGACTCTGCCTGATGCTTCGGTTCTGGCTGACGGTCCTGGCGCGGGGCAGGGCGCTGCTCCGGCTTGCGCTCCGGCTGCCGCTCGGTGCGGTCGTGCATCTGCGCAGGGGCGGCACCGCCCTTGCGGGGCGGTTGCGGACGGCTGTCGCGGCGTTTGTCGCGCGGATGCTTCAAGGAACGGCGTCTCCGGATGGTTGGCCGCTTTTGACACAGGCCACGATACACCGCAACCGGACGGGCGGTCGCGGGGGAGGCCGTGGCTCCTCCAACACCCTATGGTGAGCCTGTCGAACCATGAGGGTGTTGGAGCCATGCGCATATCGCGCCCGGCGCCCTCGTGGTTCGACAGGCTCACCACAAGGGCTACTGAAGGGCTTTCGCCACTCCACGCCTTCCGGCGATGCACACCCCGGCCTATCGTAGCCGCCAAACCCGTCCGAGAATCATGTCGCGCTCAGAACGCCTGCTCGACCTTATCCAGATCCTGCGTCGCCACCGCCGTCCGGTGAGCGGCTTGACGCTTGCCGGCGAGCTGGATGTGTCGATCCGCACGCTCTATCGCGACATCGCCACCTTGCAGGGGCAGGGCGCACCGATCGAAGGCGAGCCGGGGCTGGGTTATGTGCTGAAACCCGGCTTCATGCTGCCGCCGCTGATGTTCACCGACGAGGAGATCGAGGCGATCGTGCTCGGCTCGCGATGGGTGGCGAAGCAGCCCGACACCAGGCTGTCGGCCGCGGCCACCGATGCCCTCGCCAAGATCGCCGCCGTGCTGCCCGACGACCTCCGCGAGGAACTCGACGCCACGGCCCTCCTGGTCGGCCCGAGTGCCGAGGCGACACGCGAGGGCGCCGACCTTGGCATCATCCGCAAGGCGATCCGCGCCGAGCGTAAGCTGGAGATGACCTATCAGGACGCTTCGGGAGCGGGCTCGCGGCGTATCGTCTGGCCATTCGCGCTCGGCTTCTTCGACAAGGTCCGCGTCATGGTGGCGTGGTGCGAGATGCGTGAGGACTTCAGGCACTTCCGCGCCGACCGCATTTCCGATCTCGCCGCCACCGACACGCGTTATCCCCGCCGCCGCGCGGCCATGCTGAAGGAGTGGCGGGCGACGCTCGAAACGTCCAGGAAGCGTTGATCACCACTGCCAGAATCTGACAGTGGCGCCAGCTATGGTTCTCCTCGTCCCAACAAGGAGAACAGAGATGCGCACGCCCAACTTCATAATCCTCTACGTCGACCGCCCTGAAGCCAGCGGTGCCTTCTATACCAAGCTGCTCGGCCGCCAGCCGGTGGAGACGTCACCGACCTTCGTCATGTTCGTGCTCGACAACGGCTTCAAGCTCGGACTGTGGTCGCGGCATTCCGCCAAGCCGGCGGCAACTTCATCAGGCGGCGGCGCGGAACTGGTTCTGGCCGTGGAAACGCCTGGCGCGGTCGATGCCACCCATGCCGAATGGGCCGGACGCGGGCTCAACATCCTGCAGGCGCCGGCAGACATGGATTTCGGCCGCACCTTCGTTGCGCTCGATCCCGACAACCATCGCCTGCGCGTCTATTGCCTCGACGAAGCAGCGGCGACGCAGTCATGAACCCGGGCTCGGGCCATTGGCTCGCCGTCGCTTCGGCCGAGCATGTCCGGCGCGGCCGGGCCAGCGGCTTCATGCAGGTCTGCCACGGCAAGGCAGGCCCGCTGCGCCGGATCGGTGCGGGTGACGGCGTCGTCTATTATTCGCCGGCGACCGTCATGGGCGGTAAGGACGGGCTCAAATCCTTCACCGCAATTGGCAAGGTGCGCGCGGGCGAGCCCTATCGTTTCGACGGAGGCGGCGGCTTCCAGCCGTTCCGGCGCGATGTCGATTGGGCAACGTCTCGCGAGACTCCGGTCGCGATGCTGCTCGGCCAGCTCGACTTCACTGCCGGCCGCAACTGGGGCTACCAGCTGCGTCTTGGCCTTTGTCCGCTAAGCGAGCACGACTTCCGCTTGATCGCGGAAGCCATGGAGGCGGACTTCATGGAAGAGGGGCTCAGGCTTTCGGCTTGAGCGTCTTGTAGACAGCGATGCCGGCGGCGAGGTCCTCGAGTGCCGCGCCCACCGACTTGAACAGCGTGATCTCGTCCGCCGACTGGCGGGCGGGCTTCTGGTCGCGGGCGAGCTCGTGCAGGTCGGCGACGATGTCGTCGGCCTTGAGCACGCCTGCCGCGATCGGCTGGACGATGTCGCCGGCTTCCTTGGTGGCGCCGGCGCGGGTGTCGACATAGACGCGCGCCTTGCGGATCGCGTCGTCGTCGGCCTCACGCATGCCGGGCGTGAAGCCGCCGACGAGGTCGACGTGACAGCCGGGCTTCAGCCTGGCGCCCTTGACCAGCGGGGTGGTCGAGATGGTGCCGGCGGTGATGATGTCGGCCCAGCTCAGCTCGGCATCGAGATCGGAGACGGCGGTTGCCTCGAAGCCCTCGCTACGCAACGAGGCAGCGAGCGTTTCGGCGTTGGCGAGCGTCCGGTTCCAGACGCGGATCTCTTTGATCGGTCGCACCGCAGCATGCGCCCGAGCGAGGAACTTGCACTGCGCGCCGGCGCCGATCACCAGCAGTTTCGAGGCATCCTCGCGTGCCAGGTAGGAGGCGGCGAGTGCCGAGGCGCAAGCCGTGCGCCATTGCGTCAGGCGCGGACCGTCCATCAGCGCCTGCGGTTCGCCGGTGACGCCGTCGAGCAACAGGTAGAGCCCGACGACCGCCGGCTTGGCGATGTCGTTGTTGTCGGGTGAGACGGTGACGATCTTGACACCGATATGCCCGTCGGCGCCGGCGCCTGCGGCCTTGAAGTCGGTCCAGGCCGGCATCAGGAGCAGGGTCGAATCGGTGCCCTTGGCGCGCTCGACGGTATGGTGATGGCGCACCGGCTGCACCGCGCCCTCGCGGAAGGCCGTGCGCAACGTCTCGACCAATCCCGGAAAGGTCAACGCGCGGTCGATGTCATCGGCCGAAAAGTGCAGCATGAAGTTCTCCCTGAAAGTATGTCGCGCCGGAGCGGATCAGTTGGGGCGCGGCAGGGCCGGGCCCTGGGCGACCGGCGGCCGCTGGGCCGCTGCCTGGCGCAGGCTGTCGGCCTCGAGGCCGCGCTGGCGGGCGATCTTGCGAAAGCGGCCCTGCTTGAACCAGGTCACGGCGCCACCGAGAATCACCCCCAGCGCCAGCGCCACGAACAGCAGCACGAACAGCGGCGCCTGGATGGTCAGAGCTGGATTGCCGGGATTGAACGGGTCGAGCGTGAATGCGGTGGGCGCGCGGTTGGCGACGGCGAGTGCGATCAGCACGATCGCCACCGGTACGAACACAACGATGAGCATGAAGCGGTTGAACATGGATATTCCCGTTTAAAGCCCCGCCGCCGCAGCCGCCTGGCGGCCTATTTCGCCGAGTTCAGCCGCTCGCGCAGCTCCTTGCCGGTCTTGAAGAACGGCACCCACTTTTCCTCGACCTCGACGGATTCGCCGGTGCGCGGGTTGCGGCCGGTGCGGGCAGGGCGGTTCTTGACCGAAAACGCGCCGAAGCCGCGCAGCTCGACGCGATTGCCATCGGCAAGGGCATCGGTGATTTCGTCGAAAATGGCGCTGACGATGTTCTCGACATCCCGCAGGAACAGATGCGGATTGCGTGTGGCAATGATTTGCACCAGTTCAGACTTGATCATGTGCTCGGTCCCCGTCGAGATGGTGATGATTTTATTTGTTTTTCAGCCGCCTGACACAGCTTTTTCAGCCTGCCAGAGCGACAGCATACCGTCAAGGAACAAGCGGTCGGCGCCCATTTCCTTGATCAGTTCCGACGAGAAGTCGCCGACGCCGAGCGCCCGGCCGACGGCCTGGGCGACGGAGCTGGGCAGGAAGAAGCTGCCTGTGCGGGCCGGCTTCCACTCAATCACTTCGAGCTTGGCATCGACGCCCTTGGTGCCGAGCCAGGCGATGGCCTGGTCTTCGCCGCCGACCTCGTCGATCAGCTTGTTGGCAAGCGCCTGGCGCCCGGTCCACACCGAACCGTCGGCAAGGGCGGTGGCTTCGGCCTTCGACATCGAGCGGCGTTCGGCAACGATGCCGACGAACCAGTCGTAGCTGTCGAGTATCATGTTGCGCATCATGGCGCGTTCTTCGTCGGTCGTCGGATTGAACGGATTGGGCTCGGCCTTCAGCGGCGACGACTTGATCTCCTCGAGCTTGACGCCGAGCTTGTCCATCAGTCCGGTCAGGTCGGGAAACTGCACCAGCACGCCGATCGAGCCGACGATCGACGACTTGCGTGCCACGATGTGGTCGGACGCCGAGGCGATCATGTAGCCTGCGGATGCCGCCAGCGTACCGACCTGGGCGACGACGGGCTTCTCAGCCGCGAGCTTGCGCACCGCGTCGTAGATCGCCTCGCCGCCAGCGGTGGTACCGCCGGGCGAATCGATCGACAGGATCACGCCCTTGACCGAGGCCGACTTGCGGACCTCGTCGATGCGGCGCAGCAGGTCCTCGTCTTCGGTGATCGTGCCTTCGATCCTGAGCTTGGCGATGTGGCTGGCGGTCACACCGGGAATGCGTTCGCCTGCAAGCCATGTCGACATTCCGACGACGGCCAAGGCGGCGATGAGAAAGGCTACGATGCGCCAGAAGGTCAGCTTGCGCCGCAAGCGGCGTCGGTCGATCAGATCGTCGGCTTTCATGGACATTGCGTGCCTCGCATGCTGTGCAGGCTAGCGCTTTTAAAGCAACGCTTTGGCGAGAGCCACAGCTTTCCTGCCGCAGCTGACGTTGCGGGACTTGGGATTTGTAAGCTAAATAGCCATATCGGGGTTTGCATTAGGCAGCCGGACGCGGGGCAGCAGTGCGTTCGGTCGCAACTCTTTGACCTTATGGTCATATTTTCGTGGCTTTCATCCGCTTCACCGTGCCGGCCTGAACGGCGGCTTGGACAGTTCGAAGAAGGACATTTCAGTTGGCGCGACCAATCGAGACGAGTGGCGGCGGTGGCGGCGTTGCGGTTGACACCGCGATTGCGCTCGCGACTTCGCGCGCCGATGCGTTCGACCTCGCCGCGCGCCATTCGCGGCGCGTCCGCTTCCTCAAGCGCGCCTTGCCGCTGGCGGCGCTCGCGCTGGCCGCGCTGTTCGGCGGCTATACCTATCTTGCCGCGCCGCCGTCGCTGAAGGTCAAGGCGGAAGGTGCCGCCTTCTCCGAAGGCAAGCTGGTGATGGCCAAACCCCAGCTCAGCGGCTTTACCCGCGACAACCTGCCTTATTCGATGACGGCTGACCGTGCCGTGCAGGATCCGGCCAACCAGGGCGTCGTCGAATTGCTCGGCATTGACGCCAACCTGCCGATCTCCGCCGACAACATTGCCAAGGTCGATGCTGTCCGCGGCGTCTACGACCGCGAAGGCAATACCCTCAATCTGACCGAGCAAGTAATCGTAAAGACGAGCGACGGTATGGTCGCCAAGCTCAAATCGGCGTATCTCGACATGGGCAGTGGCGCGATGAAGTCTGACGAACCGGTCGAAATAAGCCTTGACGGTTCGAAGATCACGTCCGATTCGATGTCCATGCTCGAAAACGGCAAGGTTGTCGTGTTCGAGAAAAAGGTACGCGTGGACATCGATCCCGCGCGGATGAAGGCGGCGCAGAATGGCAGCGGAGGCGGGAGTGCGGCAAATTAGGTCTTGGCGGTCATTGGCCGCGTTAACATGCGCGGGCGTGATGCTGTGCACCGCCGGCGCTCTTGCGCAGGACAGCCAGAGCCGGCTTTCCGGCCTCAAGCTCTCCGGCGACCAGCCGATCCAGATCGAGAGCGACAAGCTCGAGGTCCGCGAATCGGAGAATCTCGCGATCTTCACCGGCAATGTCAGCGTCACCCAGGGCCCGACCGTCATGAAGTCGGGCAAGATGACTGTCTATTACGCCAAGGATGGCGGTTCGGCCGCAACCGGCTCGGCCAACATCGACAGGCTCGAAGTCGATGACAAGGTCTATGTGAAGTCCGACAAGCAGGTGGCCACCGGCGACCGCGGCACCTTTGACATGAAGACCGAGGTGCTGGTGATGTCCGGCAAGGAAGTCGTGCTTTCCGAAGGCGACAACGTCCTGGTCGGCTGCAAGCTCACCGTGCAGATGAAGACCGGCCTTGCCCAGGTCGACGGCTGCAACAAGGGGACCAAGGGCAATGGTCGCGTCATGATGTCGATCACACCGGGTTCGCAGAAGAAATAAATGACTGAGGCATCCTCGCTGTTGTCGCGTCTGAAGCCTGGCTCGGCGCAAAAACTTGCCGCGCCCGCGACAACAGGCAGCGCCAAGAACGGTAAGTTCAAGGGCACGCTGATCGCCAAGGGACTGACCAAGAGCTACAAGGGCCGGCAGGTGGTCTCGGGCGTGACGCTCGGTGTCCGCGCCGGCGAGGCCGTCGGCCTGCTCGGCCCCAACGGCGCGGGCAAGACGACCTGTTTCTACATGGTGACGGGGCTCGTCCCCGTCGACCAGGGCACCATCGAGATCGACGGCTTCGACGTTACGGCGATGCCGATGTACCGCCGCGCCCGTCTCGGCATCGGCTACCTGCCGCAGGAAGCCTCGATCTTCCGGGGCCTGTCGGTCGAAAACAACATCCGCGCCATTCTCGAAGTGGTCGAAAAGAGCCGCAAGGAGCGCGAGAAGTCGCTTGATGCGCTGCTCGAGGAATTCCACATCAGCCATCTCCGTAAGTCGCCGGCGATCGCCCTTTCGGGTGGCGAGCGCCGTCGCCTTGAGATTGCGCGTGCGCTTGCCAGCCGTCCCAACTACATGCTGCTCGACGAGCCCTTCGCTGGTATCGACCCAATCGCCGTCGCCGACATCCAGCAGCTCGTCCGGCACCTGACCAAGCGCGGCATCGGCGTTCTGATCACCGACCACAATGTCCGCGAGACGCTGGGCCTGATCGACCGCGCCTACATCATCCATGCCGGCGAGGTGCTGACGCATGGCCGCGCCGACGAGGTTGTCGCCAATCCCGACGTTCGCCGCCTCTATCTCGGCGAGGGCTTCACGCTCTAGGCTGCCGCCGGCACGCAACGTGCCGGCGAAATGCGCAGTCTTCATTCGCGATTGCCGGGCAATGCGTCGCCAATCGCAATGCCAAACCCCCAATCTGCTTGACATGCAAAAGCCGGGCCAGTTTTATCGCGGCTGGCGAGCGCGCCGATTTTCGGCCGCGCCTGATCGGGATTGGACCTCTTTAAGCAATGGCGCTGTCGGCGAAACTACAGCTACGGCAGTCGCAATCGTTGGTGATGACGCCACAGCTGATGCAGTCGATCAGGCTGCTGCAGTTCACCCACACCGAGCTTGAACGTTTCATCGACGACGAGATCGAGCGCAATCCGCTGCTCGAACGGGCGGAAGTGCCTGATGACGCGCCCGCCGACCAATTCCCCAAGATCGAGACCCAGGGCGAGGCGAACGCTTCTGCCGGCGAGGACTGGTTCGAAGGCGAGGCCGGCTGGAGCTCCGAAGCCATCTCCGAGAAGCTCGATACTTCGCTCGAAAACCTGTTTCCCGACGATCCCGGTGCTGTCGAGCGCATGGGCCCCGACCTTGCCATGCAATGGAAGTCGTCCTCCCCGGGCTCAAGCTCAGGCGGTGCGTCCGAAGGCTTCGACATGGAGGACATGGCGGCGGCCGCAATCACCCTGCGTGACCATGTCGGTGAGCAGATATCCTTCGCCTTCATCGAACCTGCGGAGCGGCTGGTTGCCTCCGAATTGACCGACTGGCTCGACGAAGCTGGCTATTTCCGTGGCGAAGCCGACGAGATCGCGGCGCGCTTCGGCGTTGACGAGGCTTTCGTGCTGAGGGTGCTCGGCGGCTGCCAGGGTTTCGACCCGGCCGGCCTGTTTGCCCGCGACCTCGCCGAATGCCTGCGCATCCAGCTCATTCGTCGTGACAGGCTCGACCCGGCGATGGCGGCGCTGATCGACAACCTCGACCTTCTGGCAAAGCGCGATTTCCAGAGCCTCAAGCGCATCTGTGGCGTCGACGAGGAGGATCTGCTCGCCATGCTGGCCGAGATCCGCGCGCTCGACCCCAGGCCCGGCGGGGCCTTTGCCGGCGGTTCCGCCGATACCATCGTGCCTGACGTCGAAGTGCGCCAAGCGGCCGACGGCAGCTGGGCGGTGGAGCTCAATCCCGAGACGCTGCCACGCGTGCTGGTCGACCAGGTCTATTTTGCCCAGGTCACCGGCCGCACCAAGGATCCGGCCGAGCGCAACTTCCTCAGTGAGTGCCTGCAGAACGCCAACTGGCTGACCCGCAGCCTCGACCAGCGCGCCAAGACCATCCTCAAGGTCGCCTCCGAGATCGTGCGCCAGCAGGATGCGTTCCTGGTTCACGGTGTGCGCCACCTCAGGCCGCTCAACCTGCGCACCGTGGCTGATGCCATCGGCATGCACGAATCGACTGTCAGCCGCGTCACCGCCAACAAATACATGCTGACGACGCGCGGCGTGTTCGAACTGCGCTACTTCTTCACCGCCTCGATCGCCTCGGCCGAGGGTGGCGACGCGCATTCGTCCGAGGCCGTGCGCGATCGAATCCGCCAGATGATCGAGGAAGAGCAGGCTTCCGACGTGCTGTCCGACGATGCCATTGTGGATATCCTGAAGAAAAGTGGCGTCGACATCGCCCGGCGCACTGTCGCCAAGTACCGGGAAGGCATGAACATCGCCTCGTCGGTCCAGCGCCGGCGCGAAAAACGCGCTATAGCGGGCACCGCCGGCTAGCCCAAAAGGCGCGGATTTCCGGTCATTTCAGCGCTTGATTGACAATCCTTAATGAAGTGTCTAGAAGCCCGCCCGCATGAAGAGGGCTAAGCCCACCGAGGAAAGATGCGGCACAGGATGGCTTGCGACACGAGCCAGCGGCTGCCGGTGGGTGGCCCAAGATCAGCCGACAAGTTCGGACTTAAAATTGGTGCGACAAGCGAGCCAACGCTTGTTTGCATCTGCCACGGGTATAAACTCGGACCGGTTTGAAGTCTGAACAGAAAAGGTCAGTTTTCAGATGAGCCTGCGTATTTCGGGAAAACACATGGACGTCGGCGATGCGTTTCGTACGCGCATTGAGGGACGTATCGGCGAAGCGATCGGCAAATACTTCGATCGCGGCTTCTCCGGGCACGTCAACGTCGTGAAGTCTGGCTCGCGCTACACCGCCGATTGCGTGGTACGGCTCGATTCGGGCATGTCGTTGCAAGCGACCGGTGACGCCCAAGAACCGACTGCCGCATTCGACGCGGCGGCCGACAAGCTCGAAACTCGCCTGAGGCGCTACAAGCGTCGGCTGAAGTCGCACAATCTGGGCGCCGGCAACGGTGAATTGACCGATGTCGCTTATTCGGTGGTCGCAGCACTCGTCGACGACGACGAGGATGTGCCGGAAGATTTCGCGCCCGCCATCGTTGCCGAGTCGACGATGGTTCTGAAGACGATGTCGGTAGCATCAGCCGTCATCGAACTCGACACCAAGGATAGCCCTGTTGTGGTCTTCCGCAATGCTGGCAACGAGCACCTCAACATCGTCTACCGCCGGTCTGATGGAAACATCGGCTGGATAGATCCCTCGACCGCAAAGGTCGCCCAGGGATAGTAGCCGCCACCGCATGTGGGGTTTTGGGGCAATGCGGCGGTGAGCACAGCAAGGGAATTTCAGCATGGATCTGAGTGATCTGATCGAGGCTCCGGCAATCATGCCGGCCTTGAAGGCGAATTCGAAGAAGCAGCTTCTGCAACTTCTCGCCGAAAGGGCCGCATCGATTTCCGGTATCCCCGAGCGGGAGGTGTTCGACACCATCCTTCAGCGCGAGCGTCTTGGCTCGACGGGTGTCGGCAATGGCATCGCCATCCCGCATGGAAAGCTCGCAGGCGTTAAGCGTATCACCGGCGTCTTTGCGCGCCTGGAAACGCCCGTCGACTTCGAAGCACTTGACGACCAGCCGGTCGATCTCGTCTTCCTGCTCCTGGCCCCCGAAGGGGCCGGGGCCGACCATCTCAAGGCACTGTCGCGCATCGCACGCGTGCTGCGCGACGCCGACACGGTAGCCAAGATTCGCGGCACGCGCGATGCGTCGGCGATCCACGCCCTGCTGTCGGAAACGCCGGCGTCGCACGCCGCCTGATTTCGATTTTGGGAAAAGTTTGGGAAGGGCCGCATCTTGCGGCCCTTTGCCGTTTAGCCATCCTGTCGCCGGCAGGGGGGCCGGCGCTGAAGGTCAGTGGATGGCTACGGTCGTCAGATCGTTTTCCATCGCACCCGCAAGGGCGCGGTCACGGGCATCGGACAACAGGATCGGTTCGCCGGTCGCGGCAAACAGCGCCCAAAGCTCGAGGCCGGGATCGATCTCGGTCAGGCCGGGGAAACGGCCGCGCAGATCGTCGCTGGATACCTTCCTGAGATAGGCGACGGAGCCTTCACCGAGATGGGCGAGTTCGCCCGTGGTCATCGTGTGTCTCTGGGCAGTATTGGGCATTGTAGCCTCCTTCTAGCCAGGATGCCGTCACGGCCATCCCGCATGAGAGCCATCGGCAGTGCTTAGTCTGCTACCGATATGTTTATTTTCCGTACCAGTCGTTCGGCTTCCGGCCGGTCGAGATCGACCGAGAGCAGACCATTCTTCAGATCGGCCGCGATCACCCGCATGCCGTCGGCCAGCACGAAGCAGCGTTGGAACTGCCGTGAGGCGATGCCGCGATGCAGGAACTCTCGCTCCTTGTCGTCGCTCTGTCGGCCACGCACGATGAGCTGGTTCTCCTCGACGGTGACTTCGAGATCGTTTTCGGCGAAACCGGCCACCGCAAGCGTGATCCGCAGCCTTTCGCCCCGTTCGTCGGCATCCCTGATGCGTTCGATGTTGTAGGGCGGGTAGCTGTCGCCCGACTTGGCAAGGCGCTCCAGCGTCTTTTCCATCGTGTCGAAGCCCAGGAGAAGCGGGCTCGAGAAGGGCGTCATACGGCTCATGTTACAGCTTGTCCTCCGAGAGCGACATAATGCGGAAAAACCCGGATGGCATTTTCCCGTCTGTTGTTGATATGGTCCGCGCCGTCGGCAACTTCAAGACTGCAAAAAACTGCCCAACAAGGAAAGAAAATGCCCGTACCGCGCAAGATAATCATCGACACTGACCCCGGTCAGGACGATGCCGTCGCCATTCTGCTGGCGCTGGGGAGCTCCGAGCTCGACATTCTGGGAATTACCGCTGTCGCCGGCAACGTGCCGCTCAAGCTGACTGAAAACAATGCCCGCAAGATCTGCGAGCTGGCAGGCCGTCCCGACATCAAGGTCTATTCCGGCGCCATCCGCCCGCTGATCCGCGAACTGGTCACTGCCGAGGAAGTGCACGGCAAGACCGGCCTGAACGGCCCCGATTTGCCCGAACCCACCATGAAGCTGCAGGAGCAGCACGCCGTCGACTATCTCGTCGAGACGCTGATGCGCGAGGAAGCCGGCACCATCACGCTGTGCCCGCTCGGCCCGCTGACCAACGTCGCGCTCGCCCTCATCCGCGAACCCAGGATCGCCCCGCGCATCAAGGAAATCGTCCTGATGGGCGGCGGCTTCTTCGAAGGCGGCAACATCACGCCGGCGGCCGAGTTCAACATCTATGTCGACCCACATGCGGCCGACGTGGTGTTCCGCTCGGGCGTGCCGATCGTCATGATGCCGCTCGACGTGACCCACAAGGCGCTGACCACCACCAAGCGCATCGATGCTTTCCGCAAGCTCGGCACCAAGGTCGGCCTGGCCACGGCCCAGATGCTGGAATTCTTCGAGCGCTATGACGAAGGCAAGTACGGCACCGACGGTGGCCCACTGCACGATCCGTGCGTCATCGCTTACCTTCTCAAGCCGGAGCTGTTCCAGGGCCGCCACTGCAACGTGACCGTGGAAACCTCCTCGGAGCTGACCATGGGCATGACCGTCATCGACTGGTGGGGCGTCACCAAGCGTCCGAAGAACGCCATTGTCATGCGCGACATCGACCATGACGGCTTCTTCGTGCTGCTGGTCGAGCGTTTGGGCCGACTCTAAAGGCTTTCTCCGACTCCCCGTTCGCGGGGAGGCGGTCGCCGTCGGCGTGCGTCAGTTCAGTTGGTAGTCAGCCTTCCCATTCTCATAGTTTATACGCCGAAGCACGATGGCCGAGCCTCGCATACGAATTCGCCAGTCCTGCAGGAAAACGAGCCTGTCTCCGACTCTCACACCGTAGCGGTAGCTGATCCCATGGACGCCTCGACCGGAGCTTGTTGAGACAACTTCGATCGCTCCGACTACGGAATCTATAGACACAACCGGACTCGGCTTCCAAAGCTGCAAGATGGGTTGGAAGGCAAAAGCCACGCACATCAAGGCCAAAACAGCCGCCGCGATGTACTTCGCAGCAGCCACCAAATATGCCTTCAGCATCGCGCGTAACCCCACATGGAGTTACATGGGAACAGGCGCGCGATACTTCAACGATCAGACAGTGCGGTACAGTGGCTTACTTCGCCCTTGAGAACGCCAGCCAGACGCCGCCGCCAACGAGGAACGTGCCCGATATGCGGGTCATCAGCTTGAGGCGCTTTGCCGACAGGAACTTGCCGGCGCGGCCGGCGGCAATCGCGTAAGCCGAGTCCGACATGGCGGCGAACACCATTGCGGTGACGCCCATGATGACGATCTGCTGGGCGTAGTTGGCCGTCGGATCGATGAACTGCGGGATGAAGGCGCCGAAGAAGATCAGCGTCTTGGGGTTGCTGATCGCAACAAGGAAGCCCTGCAGGAAAAAGCCGCCGCGCGGCCGCCTGGGCGTGCCGTCGGCTGCAAGCTCGCCGCCCGAGCGGAACATCTGGATGCCGAGCCAGATCAGATAGGCGGCGCCTAGCAGCCGGACCCATTCGAACCAGTGGCCCATCGCCTCGATCATCTGGTTGAGGCCGATGCCGACGATGGCGATCATCATGGCAACGCCGATCTGCGTGCCGGCGGCATTGGCGAGGCCAGCGCGCGTGCCGTGCCTGATGCTGGAGGCGATGATCAGCGTGACGGTCGGCCCCGGGATCAGCACGATGACGATACAGGCGACGACATAGGCGGCGTAGAGCTCGAGCGACATTTTCCGTTCCTCCGGCGGTCGCCCAACACTAAGCACGCGGAGTTTCCGGCTGTCCAGATGAAGCGGGGGCAACCGTGGGATGCGCATCGCTGTGCCGTCAGGGTTGCTTGCTGGAGTTATAGCCTCGCCTAAAAGCGACGGCGAAATCCCTGCGGCCTCATTGCGCGGCGGCGGCAATCATGAAAAACATGACTTACCGAGACAAGATTATCGCCGGGGAAAAGACGTGAGCGCAGTTCTGAAATCAATCGCCCTTGCTCTGGTGCTCTTGGCCAGTGGCTGCGCCGTAAGAACCGCCCATGTCAGTATTACCACCGACAATAGTGGTAAGATGAGCTCGGTCACTATCAGCAAGACATCAGGTGATCCTGCTTTTGACACAAAGGCGATCGGGCTTGCGAAGCGTAAGTTCCAGAAGTTCCCTAATCCTCTCAAGAACCACAAATATCTGCAGCCGGTAGAACTGATGAACTAGCCGTTGCCCGCTCGACAGGCTGCAGCTGCAGGATCAGAGTGTCGCGTCCACCTCGCTAGCCAGCGGGATCGCCGGCTGGGCGCCCGGCTTCAGGCAGGCGAGCGATCCGGCGGCGGCGGCGCGGCGGAGCGCGTCCTCGAGGTCGAGGCCTGCCGACAGGCTGGCGGCGAGATAACCGCAGAAGGTGTCGCCGGCGCCGACAGTGTCGACCGGGACGATCTTGAGCGCATCGACATGGACGAGCTCGTCGCCCCTGGCGGCCAGCACGCCGTCGCCGCCAAGCGTGACGATGACGGTGGCGCCGGTGCTGCGGGCGAACTCGCCCATCCGCACAGGCCGTTCGCCGGCGGGCAGCGAAAGCGCCTCGGCGTAGAGGTCGAATTCGGTTTCGTTGGCGACGACATAGTCGGCCTTGCCGACGAAGCTGGCGGCCTCGGCGCGGAAGGGAGCGGTGTTCAGCATGGTCACGGCACCGGCCTTGCGTGCGGCCTCGATCGCCGCATCGACAGTCGCAAGCGGAATCTCATGCTGCAGAAGCACGATGTCGCCCTTCTTGAACTGGGCCTTGGCAAGGTCGCCAGGCACCACGGAGCCGTTGGCGCCAGGCACCACCGCGATCATGTTCTCGCCGTCGCCGCCGACCAGGATCAACGCGATGCCGGTGGCTGCCTGGATCTCGGCCACGCCGGAAAGGTCGACGCCGCCGTCCTTGAGATAGGCGACGGCCTCACCGGCGAAGGCATCCTTGCCGACGGCACCGACCATGCGCACCTGAGCGCCGGCGCGTGCCGCGGCGAGCGCCTGGTTGGCGCCTTTGCCGCCGGGCGCCGACTTGAAGTCGCCGCCGGGCACGGTTTCGCCCGGGCCGGGGAGGCGGCCGACGGTTGCGATGAGGTCGAGGTTGATGGATCCGACAACAGTGATCACGGCAGTCTCCTGAAAAGTTAGGCGGAAACTACAGTGTGTCGCGATCGCTTGCCAGATGGCCGCCCGGTCATTCGCAGCGGAAAACGACCTGGGCCTGGTAGGTGCCGGCCGGGAAGATGCCGGTCGACTTGGTCGCCGTCAGGTTGACCGGGATGATCCTGGTGCCGTTCGACACCCGCGTGATGGTACTACCGCCATAAGTCACGCTATCCACCGTGTAGGTGGAGGCGAAGGTTACGTTGGTGTCGGCTCCACTTGGCCCCGACAGGAAGTTGACGGGTGCAGGTGCCGACAGACCGTAGCAGTCGAGCAGGTTGAGAAGCGAGCACAGCAGCGAACTGGTGGTCACGCTGACTGAGGCGGCCGAGCCGCCGGCTTGGGTCGAGCCGAAGACGTTGATCGTCGGATTGGGCGACAGCGTGCCTGATGTCTGGACGTTGATGGTACAGGTGCCGATGATGGCCGCCTGCGCGGGAGCAGCGGCCAGCCAGAGGCTCACGAGCCCTAGGGCTGAAGCGCCGACGCGCATGGTCACTGCCCCGTCTGTTTTGGCGGCGGAGTCTTGCCGTCGGTCCAGCCGCTGTCCGCCCAGCCGGCCTTGGAATGCTGGACCGAGCCGGTGACGTCGCCGCTGCCTTGTCCGCTCAGTCCCATCTTGAGCAGCTTCAGCTCCATCTGCAGCCGTGCCACTTCGAGCTCATAAAGCTTGGAGCAGTCGAGCCGCTTGGGTGTGCGGCCAATCGGGATGACGACGCGGCCATAGGTGGCGAGGTCATTGTTCTCGCGGTTGTTGCCTTGGATCACACCGACATCGAGATAGGCACCGCTGCCCGAGACCGCCGAACGGCAGGTCGTGCCATCCGCGGCGCGCACCTCGTCCTGGCCCTGCGGCAACGTCACGCCCGGCAAGGAGAAGCCACTCTGGTTCTGGTTGAGATTGTAGACGTCCTCGGCCCAGGAGGCGCAAGGCGCCAGCGCAGCGAGACTCGTGAGCGTCAGAAGCGCCGCGTTCCGAGAAATTTTCCGCATATCTGAGCCTTGATCTGCGTCTGTTCATTTGGAAATGGCACACTTTCCGTACAGATACGCACTTTACGCTCATTGTTGCCGTCGAACGGCACGACGACGAGAACCGGTCGTGACGCCTCGGCGCCCAGCATGAAACTGTCGGGCGCTATCCTGGCGTCGACCGGCTGGAAATTCTGGTCATAGACCCTGATATCGATCCGGATCTTCTTGTTGTAGGGATTGGACGGAAACACCCTGACAGCGAAGGCGTCGGTGAAACTCGTCACCTCGCCGCGCATCGGCGACATCGACTGGCCGTGCGCCGCGGTGGCCGCCAGCGCCAATCCGAAGAACGGAATTGCAAGACTTCGTAACATCAAGCTCCCCCTGTCGTTCTTGTCTGCGAAGCTGCTACTGGCAGGTGACGGTGACGGTGGCCGAATAGTTGCCGGCAGCGAAGATGTCGGAGCCGGTCTTGGTGCCGGTGAGGTGGACGGTGACCGTGTCGACGCCGGGCGTCGACAGGTTGGAAGAGGCGCCGGTTTCTGCAACCGTATGGGCGCCTGCCACCGAATAGGTCGGCGCCCAGGTGATCGGGGTGACATCGGCCGGCGGGATGGTGATCGCAGTCGGCGCGCCAATGCTGATCGCGACATTGCCGGTTGTGGTGGCAGTGATGGTGCCGGCCACGCCGCCGGCATTGTGCGAGCTCAGCGACTGCAGGCCTGGGCTTACCGTCATAGTGCCGCTGCCATTGGTGACCACCAGCGTGCAGATGGCCGCGACAGTGCCGTTGAAGGTGACGTTGCCGGTGGCCGCGAGCGCCGGCTGCGCAATCGAGCAGGCCGCGATGGCAAGCCCTGTGGTGAGAATGCAGTATTTCATTCTGCTCTCCGGGACCGCGTAAATGCATCTGTCCTGGAGGCGACGGTGATCCGTTATGGTTAATTTGGTATTAACGTCAAACTCAACTCAAAAGTTCGTTTGTGTGCATATAATTTATTCTACGTGATTTCGAGATTTTTGACACAGTGTCAATATTGTTTGCTACGTCAAAGAAAAGTATAGATCAATTATTATTGTATGGAGGCAAATGAATTGCTTGAAATATGTGGCCGGGCTCTCAAGTATCTGCGCCTGATGGTTGATCCAGATGCGTAACTAGCTTGATCCGCGGTCGCAAGAATATGCACGTCGACTAAGCATATCAGGATTGTGCCGCAGTCTCTTTCAAACAAATATGACCGATGGCTGATATAATCTCGCCCGGCTCGTGCGGAACAGGCATACGAGCTTGGGCAGCGTCAGACCTGTGATCGAACCGGCTGCAGCGCGCGCTTATGAACACGCTGACTAGCACCAAGCTTGAGCAAAAGATGAAGCTTACCGGTTCAACTCAGTAGATGGAGCTTGTCCGACAATAGGCCGGGTCAGGACACCATAATGCGTAGCGCTACTGCTTTGAGCTGCCAGTGGGCTGCTTTGACGCTTCGATCAGGTCCGCCTGGCGAACAAGGCCTTCCGCAATTTTTCGTGCCTGGTGGGGCTTTATCAGAAGCTCCACACTATCAGCCGTAGTCTCTCCACGACGAACCTGCTCGATGTGCTCCTGAGAGGTCACGTACTCCAGGCGAACAATAAGGTTCCCCGGCTCCAGCGCGTTGATGTGTACGTTGATCAGGTTCGGCGTGTTGGTCGTGTTCTCGAATTTTGCAGGCATGGGCGTCCCTTCCGAATCTGCGGATCATGCCGCTCCACCAACCAATAGTCCATCAAACGCCTCAAGGTATTCCTGCCAACGAGCACGACCAACCAAGGTCAGAGCTGAAGCCCTGAGGTTGGCCTTTCCCTCCACGCCATCATCGTATAGGATAAAAAGTCAATGAATTCAAATATTTGATCGATAGCGTCAGGAAAATTGAACCATGCGCCCGCGCCATCTGCTGCTCGCCTTGAGCATCGTTCTGATCTGGGGCGTCAACTTCGCCATCATCAAGATCGGCCTCAAGCAGGTGTCGCCGCTGGCGCTCGGTGTCGCGCGCTTCTTTCTCGCCGCCTTTCCGTGGGTGTTCTTCATCAAGCGACCCAACGTGCCGCTGTCGATGATCGCCACCTATGGCTTGCTGATCTTTGCGCTGCAGTTCGGCTTCCTGTTCACCGGCATGAAGATCGGCATGAGTGCGGGGCTGTCGTCGTTGATCCTGCAGCTGCAGGTGTTCTTCACCATCGGCCTGTCGATGATCCTGCTCGGCGAGCGGCCGACACCCTGGCAGCTGGCCGGTGCGGCACTGGCTTTCAGCGGCGTTGGCCTGGTGGGGCTGCATGTCGGAGGTGACGTGACCATGGCGGGGTTGCTGCTGCTGATCGCGGCGGCTGCCGCCTGGGGTGGCGGCAACGTCGTGTCGAAGCAGATCTCGCAGCGTGCGGCGGCAGCGCCCAACGTGCTCGGCCTCGTCGTCTGGGGCAGCCTGTTTGCCCTGCCGCCACTGCTGGCCGTGGCGCTGGTCCTCGATCCCGAGCATTTCGTCAGCAGCTTCACCGGGCTTGACTGGGCATCCGTCGGTTCGATCGCCTACATCGTCTATCTCTCGACGCTGTTCGGCTTTGCCGCCTGGAGTGGGCTGCTTGCCCGTTATCCGGTTTCGACGGTTGCGCCCTTCACCTTGCTGGTGCCGGTATTCGGCTTTCTTGGCTCAGCGGTGCTGCTTGGCGAGCCGCTGCAAGACTGGAAGCTCGTCGCTTCCAGTCTTGTCATTGCGGGCCTGTGCATCAACCTGTTCGGGCCACGGCTGTTTTCGCGTCCGCAGCGGTCAGCTGTCCCGCCTCCCAGCCCAGAATAGCCCGCTTGCGCGTCAGGCCCCAGTGATAGCCGGTCAGCGCGCCTGACTTTCCAAGCGCCCGGTGGCAGGGAACGACGAACGACAGCGGGTTGGCGCCGACCGCAGCACCCACGGCCCGGCTGGCCTTGGGCGAGCCGACTTCCGAGGCGATGGCCGAGTAGCTGCAGGCGCGGCCCATCGGGATCTTGAGTAGCGCTTCCCACACCCGCACCTGGAAGTCGGAGCCGATCATCACCACGCGCAAGGGCTGGTCCTGGCGCCAGCGGGTCGGGTCGAAGATGTGCGCGGCATAAGGCGCCGTCGCACTCATGTCCTCGACATAGGTGGCGTTCGGCCAGCGGCCGGACATGTCGGCGAAGGCCGCGCGCTCTTCGCCGGCGTCGTTGAAGGACAGGCCGGCGAGGCCGCGATCGGTGACCATGACGAGGGCGACGCCAAAGGGCGAGATGTGGAAGCCGTAGCGAATGGTGAGGCCTGCGCCACGCGTCTTGTAGTCGCCCGGCGACATCGCCTCATGGGTGACGAACAGGTCGTGCAACCTGCCCGGTCCGGACATGCCGACCTCAAACGAGGTTTCGAGCAGCGGCAGGCCGTCGTCGAGCAGCTTGCGGGCGTGGTCGAGCGTCACTGCCTGCAGGAAGGCTTTCGGCGACAGGCCGGCCCAGCGGCTGAACAGCTTCTGCAGGCTGGTCGGCGTTTCGCCGACTTCGGCCGCCAAGGTCTCGAGCGACGGCTGGTCGCGATAGTCGATGCTGATCTTCTCGATCACCCGGCGCACTGTCTCATATTCCGAGCCGGTGGGCGTGATGTCGTGCTGCAGCGTGGCTACGGGCTTCATTTGCGTCTGGGCGTTCATGGCTTGATCTCCTTGGACGCCAATATCGCGTTGGCTGTGGGTATTTCCCACCCGATTCCTGCTCATCTGCTCCTTGCGGTTGCAAGAGCCCTGGAAAAAGCCGTGGCAAAGCTCTCACGGTCGTCGGGATTGAGGAAACTGCCGATCGCAACACTTTTTTCGCGCGTCTCGACGGCCATGCCGGTGATTCCGATCTCCTCGTGGCGCGAAATCGCGAATCGCGCCCAGAACGGGTTGAAGTGATATTGCTCCGACTTGCCCGACGGGGCGGTCTTCAGGATGTCGAGGCTGGTGCGGGAGACGCTGACCTCCTCGCGGGCGCGCGCGGCGCGATAGTTGAGCCGGAAGGCGACATAAAGGGCGACGACATCGAGGCCGAGGAAACCGAAGATCGGCCAGGCGCCATGGCTCAGGAAGATGGCGCCGGTGACCATGCAGCCGAATGTCAGCGTACCCATCAGGATCATGAAGCCGGTGCGGCCGAGCGAGCGGTGCGGCAGAAGCAACGCTTTGAAGAATGGCTCGTCGGCGGCAAAAGTGGCGTTTGTCTCGCTCATGCCTGACAATTATAGAGGGGCTATGAAAAACCCCAAGCCCAAAGATAAGGCCAAGGCCCTGCCGAAAGGCCGCACGTCGGGTGCCGCAGCCAAGCCGCGCGCCACGCGCCGTCGTTCGCTCTATTCGGCCGCGGAGGTGCGCGAGATCTTCCGTCGCTTTTCGGTCCAGCGGCCGGAGCCGAAGGGCGAGCTCGAACACGTCAACGCGTTTACGCTTTTGGTGGCGGTGGTGCTGTCGGCGCAGGCGACTGACGCCGGCGTGAACAAGGCGACACGCGCGCTGTTTGCCATCGCCGACACGCCTCAGAAGATGCTGGCGCTTGGCGAGGAGACCGTCGGCCAGCACATCCGCACCATCGGCCTGTGGCGCAACAAGGCCAAGAACGTGATTGCCCTGTCCGAGGCGCTGATCCGCGACCATGGCGGCGAGGTGCCCGACGACCGCGACCAGCTCGTCGAGCTGCCCGGCGTTGGCCGCAAGACCGCGAATGTCGTGCTCAACATGGCTTTCGGCCAGCACACCATGGCCGTCGACACGCATATCTTGCGTATAGGCAACCGCATCGGCCTCGCGCCGGGCAAGACGCCCGAGCAGGTCGAAGATATCCTGGTCAAGATCATCCCCGACGAGTTCATGCGCCATGCCCATCACTGGCTGATCCTACATGGCCGCTATGTCTGCAAGGCGCGCAAGCCTGACTGCTGGCGCTGCGTCATCGCCGACATCTGCAAGTCGCCGGAAAAGTCGACGAGCGAACCGGCGCCGCTGGTGCCTCTCGACGACATCGATCCGATCGAGGTTGCGGAAGCGGAAGTCGCGGCTCAGTAGCCGCGGGCCATCGCCGCAGCGAAGATCGGGATCAGCGCGAAGACGGCGACTTCCGCCTTGAGGAAGCTGCGCACCCTGGCGATCTCGGCGTCCGGAACGACGTAAGCCTCGCCACCGCCGGCACCGCGCCAGCGTGCGATCCGGATCGTCGGCCCGATCGACAACAGCCCGACTGCCGTGAAAGCCACCATCTTGGCCCAGAAGGTCGGGTTGTAGACGTAGAACTCCCAGCCCTTCAGCCCGAAGTAGACACGTGACGCGCCGATGAGCACCAGCAGTGCGGCGAGCCCGCCATAGACCGCGTCGATGCGTCCGAGCAAAGCGAGATTGCGCCGGCCGAGCCCGGGGCGAACCAGTATCACCTCGGCTGCGAGCACGCCCGCCAGCGCGAATGCCAGAAGGTGGTGAATGATGGTGAGGATAAGGTCAGTCATCAGTGCCTCGTGATGCGACTCGACCGCGGCACCTTAGCAACGGACCTAGGGCATGCATATGACGAGGCAGATGTCAGCATATGTCAGCTGTCTGTCACTTGTCGAATTGACGAATAGACTGAGGAAATACACGTATCGACCATGGCGCTGACACGACAAATCAACCCGATGCCTGACTGGATCCGCAGCGAGCTCGTCTCGCGCGGCCTGGTCGGCACCTATGAGGCGCGTCCCGACTACCAGCGCAACGACTATCTCGGCTGGATCGATCGCGCCAAGCTGGAGACAACCCGCCGCAAGCGGCTCGACCAGATGCTGGATGAGCTCGAGCGCGGCAGCGTTTACATGCGCATGGCTTGGCACGGCTAGAGCACGTCCCGAAAAATGGGGTCGTTTTCTGGATAAGATCATGCTCCGAAAGGAAGCCGGCCTGCTCCATTTCTCGGACTGGAACGGGCAGGGCACTGGCGGACAGCGTCACTGTCTTCTGGCCTGCTGCCATGTCGGCCATCTGTGCTAGACCCGCTGCCATTGTTCATGGAGATCGACGATGGCCGCCTTTTCCCTTGCCGACATTCCCGTCATCGAGACCGAGCGAACGGTGCTGCGGCCGCATCGACTTGAAGATTTCGAGGCCTATGCCGGGATGTGGGCCGATCCTGTCGTCACCCGCTTCATCGCCAAGCCGCGCACGCGTGAGGAAAGTTGGCAGCGTTTCCTGCGTCATGCCGGATCGTGGTCGCTGATCGGCTACGGTTTCTGGGCGATCGAGGAAAAGGCGACGGGCCGCTTCATCGGCGAGGGCGGCTTCCACGATCTCAAGCGTGACATCACACCTTCGATAGAAGGCATCCCTGAGGCCGGCTGGGGTTTTGTCGCCGACATGCATGGCAAGGGCATCGGCAGCGAGGCGGTGGCTGCGTTCGTGCGCTGGGCCGATAGCCGATTTGTTGGCCACACTGTCTGCATCATCGATCCGGAAAACGGTGCATCACTGCGTGTCGCCGAGAAGAACGGCTACCGCGAGATCGGCCGGACCACCTATCATGGTCCGACCATCCTGCTCGAGCGGAAAGGCTCGGTCGGGTCAGCCGCCCACGGCGGTTGACGTGACCGGCTTGGCGCCACCGATGCGTTCCCAGCTTCGGCCGTTGCCCTGGGCCTGGCGGGCGAAGTAGTTGTAAGGCGTGCTGGACCAGTCGCGGATCGAGCTGGTCAGGTTGTCGAGGATCAGGTCGCCCTCGTTGGTGCGCACGGTAAGCACCGTGTGACCCTGGCCGCGATAACGCGCCACCGTCAAAAGCAGTGCCGAGGCTGGCCAGCCGCGCTTGAGCAGCTCGCGCTTCTTCAGGATGGCAAAATCCTCGCAATCGCCGGAGGAGACGGGCACGCGCCAGTCGTCGCCGGTGTCGTTGCGTTCCTTGATGCGCGAATTGACGGAGCGGTTGACCTGCTTGAGCTGTTCATGCAGCTCCGGCTGCAAGGTCACGACCTTTTTACCGCCCGATGTGCTGCACAGCCGAGGCTCGCGCGCACAGAACGGAGAGAAGGCGGGCGGCGCGAAAGCCGGTCCGGCGGTTGTCATCAGCGTACCGGCCTGAGCGGCAAAAGTGCAGGCAAACGACGCCGATAACGCGATCAGCGCGACAAAACGTTTCACAGTGATAGTCCCCGATGCGTGATTCTAAGGATGGGCTAATGCGGTTAATGAGCGGTTGCTAAAATGACGTCGGGGCCGAAAAGTGTCCAAATCCTTAACAAATTGTAACTTGAATACATAACATTTGAAGCAGTTAGATAATTGCGGTTGCGGCGCAGTCCCATGGAGACAGGCAATGTCTGCAATCCGGAAATCCGTAGCTGAAGCCTTGTTCGTAGTGCTTTCGCTGTCGACTTCTTCATTTTACTTGGCGGGGCATGCCCAAGCGGCGGTTCGACCGATGATGTCGGCCGCAAAATGCAGCCCGCTGACCGGTTCCAACTATCAAAGCTGTTGCATTGCTTTGAACAGGAGCCAGATCCTCACCCCTTACGAGCTTAATCAATGTCCGCCCCTGACGACGGCGGTCATCGGCGTGGCCAACAGCCCGTCCGGCGACGATGAGCGCTCGAGCGGCGATGGTAACCGTCCTTCGGGCGGGACCAGTGGCGGCGGTGATAATGGCGGCACCAGCGGCGGCGGCGACAACGGCGGTGGCGACAATGGCGGCGGTGACCACCATCACGACCACCACCATGATCACGACCACCACGGTGGTGGCGACGATCATCATGGCGGTGGCGATGATCACCACGAAGGCGGCGATCAGGGCCACAACAAGTAGGCTCGTTGCAGCCGGCTAGGGATCAATCAGTCATAGATGCGGACTAGTTCCGCAGCCCGCCGTTGGGCAACTGTTGAGCCGGCCTGTAGCGAGTGTCTTGCTTGAGGGGAGCGCTCTGCCGGGCGTCCGGTCACCCGAGGCAATTCGAGGAGCTTCGGTGGACGCCCGGTTGATCGTCTTCATGCTGGCCGGTCTGAACCCGCCAGTGATGTTGGGGCGCCCGTGCAGTGGCGCATTTCTTTCCCTGAAAAACTGATCGCATGGCCGTTCCAGGCGTTGACATCGTCTTGGCCGTTTTGCAGAGTGAAACCGGTTTCACTCTCTGGGAACGTGCCGCTTGAAGTTCGACCTGTCGATCCTCGCCAAGCATATCCCCTTCCTGCTGGAAGGGGCGTGGCTGACGTTGCAGGCCTGTGCGCTTGCCGTTGTCGGCTCGCTGGTGCTGGGTCTCGTTGTCGGCGCGATGCGCACCTCGGCCTCGCCGCTGCTCAACCGGCTGGCGGCCATCTACATCGACATTTTCCGCAACATCCCCTTCATCGTGCAGCTGTTCTTCTTCTATTTCGGCCTGCCCGAGATCGGCATCTACATCGACGCCTTCACCACGGGCGTTGTCGCGCTGTCGATCGCCGGCGGCGCCTTCACTTCTGACGTCATCCGCTCGGGCATCCTGGCAATCGACCCGGGCGTCATCGAGGCAGCGCAGGTCAGCGGTCTCAGGAAGATCACCATCTTCCGCAAGATCATTCTGCCGATTGCCCTGCGCGCCTCGGTGAGACCTTTGGGCTCGGTCTTCATCAACCTGATCCTGACCTCGTCGATCCTGTCGACGATCACGCTCAACGAGCTGACCGGCTCGGCCAAGATCGTGGCTTCCAACACCTTCCGTCCGTTCGAGGTCTATTTCGTCCTGCTCGTCGCCTACGCCGCGCTGACTTACGCCGTGTCGATCCTGATCGGCATGCTGCACCGCTACCTCAACCGTCACCAGGAAGAGGGAGCCGTCTGATGCGCTACGGGGATTTCACGCCGTTCGACATCGTCCTTTTGCTGCAAGGTCTTGGCGTTTCGCTGGCATTGTTCGTCTCGACCACGCTGATCGGCCTCGTCATCGGCACGGCGTGGGCGGTGATCCGCTTCTACCGCGTGCCGGTGCTGATGCAGCTCGTCACCTTCGTCGCCGAACTGCTCAAGAACTCGCCCGTCCTTGTGCAGCTGTTTCTGGTGTTCTTCGGCCTGCCTGCCTTCCTAAAGATCAACGTCACGCCAACCGAAGCCGCCGTCATCACGCTCTCGGGCAACAGTGCCGCCTTCATCTATGTCATCGCCGTCTCGGCCATCGAATCCGTCGGTCGCGACCAGATCGAGGCCGCGCGCGTCTTCGGCCTTACGCGCTGGCAGATCCTGCGCCGGGTGATCGCGCCGCAGGCAACGGCCTTTGCCATCGGGCCGCTGACAGGCCTGCTGGTAAACCAGTTGCAGGTCACCTCGCTGATTTCGGTCATCGGCGTCATGGACCTGACCAAGGTCGGCAACATCCTCAACCTGCGCACGCTCAAGCCGTTCCTCGTCTGGACTGCCGTCGGCTTGCTCTACTACCTCACCGCCAAGCTGGTGACCTATGCCGGCGCGCGCTTCGAGAAGCGGCTTCGCGCCCATACCGCCTGGAAGGGTCTGTAAATGATCAGCATCACCGGCCTGCGCAAAGCCTTCGGCGCCGCCACCGTCCTCAACGGCATCGACCTCGAGATCCGCCAGGGCGAAGTCGTCTCGGTGCTCGGCTCGTCCGGCTCGGGCAAGTCGACGCTGATCCGCTGCATCAACGGCCTGGAGAAGATCGACGCCGGCAAGATCACTGTCGATGGCTTCGATGTCTCCAAGCCGCGCGAGCTTTCGGAAGCGCGCAAGCGCTCGGGCACGGTGTTCCAGCTGTTCAACCTCTACCCGCACATGACGGCGGTGCAGAACGTGGCACTTGCCCCGATCGAGGTGCTGAAGGTGCCGCGCAAGCAGGCCGAGGCCGAGGCGCGCGAGCTGCTGCACTCCGTCGGGCTGACCGAGCGCGCCGACGCCTATCCCTCGCAGCTGTCCGGCGGCCAGCGCCAGCGCGTCGGCATCTGCCGGGCGCTCGCCATGAAGCCGAGCTATCTTTTGCTCGACGAGGTGACGAGCGCGCTCGACCCCGAGATGACGTCCGAGGTTCTGTCGATCCTGGCCAAACTCGCCAAGGGCGGCACGACGATGGTCTTCGTCACCCACGAGATCGAGTTCGCGCGCTCCATCTCGTCGCGCATCGCCTTCCTCGACAAGGGCCAGCTCATCGCCGACCTGCCGACCGAAGACTTCTTCTCCGCCACGGGCATGGCCCTGCCGCGCGTGGCCCAGTTCCTCTCCAAGATGCGTAAAGACTGAAATGATCCTGCTTGCCAATTCCGAGGCCTGGCCCGGCTTCTCCAAGAGCGTCGAACTCCTGAAAGGCGGCAGCCACGGCATCGATGCCATGGTCGCCGGCATCAGCGAGGTCGAGCGTGAAGTGAAGGTTCGCTCAGTCGGCTTCGGCGGCTGGCCGAACATGCTTGGCCGCATGGAGTTCGACGCCGGCGTGATGGACGGAACGACCCGCGAAGTGGGCTCGGTTGGTGCGGTGCCCGACACCATTCCGGTGGCAGCGCTTGCGCATGAGGTGATGAAGCGCCTGCCGCATGTCATGCTGACCGGCGACGGCGCCCGCCGCTTCGCCACCGAGATCGGCTTCCCCCATGACGAGACGCTCTATGAAGAGAGCAGGCGTGTCTGGTGGCAGCGGCTCGAAAAGGAGCTGACGCCTGAAGAACTGGCGAAGTTCCCCGACATCGCGCTCGCGCCGCTCAGCCGCACCATCACCGATCCCGAGCGGGTGCGCGACACCACCGTGTTCCTGTCCAAGGACAGCCTCGGCGGACTCAACGTCGTGACCTCGACCTCGGGCTGGGCCTGGAAGTATCCCGGCCGTCTCGGCGACTCGCCGATTCCCGGCGCCGGCTTCTATGCCGACAGCCGTTTCGGCGCCGCCGCCTGCACCCACACCGGCGAGATGACAATGCGCTGCGGCACCGCGCGCACCATCGTGCTGGCCATGCGTCTCGGCCATTCGCTGGAGCAGGCTATCGCCCTTGCCATCGAAGAGCTGCGCGAGCTGAAAAGTGGCTTCCTTGCTGGCGTCGTCATCCACGCGCTGGACGCCAAGGGCAACCACAAGGTCGTCAGCCTGAATTGCGAAGAACAGATCAAATACTGGTTCTGGGACACCGACTTGCCCGAGCCGGAACATCGCTTCGCCGAACCGTTCACATCCTAACAACCCGAGGAGGGAAAATGAAGAACCTGATCACGAAACTGGCCGGCATGGCGCTGGCCGTCGGCCTTGCTGCCACTGGCGCTGCCCAGGCCGGCAAGATCGACGAGATCCGCGAGCGCGGCACCGTGCGCATCGGCGTGTCGCTCGGTGGCGAGCCGATCGGCTTCCGCGATGCCCAGAACAACCCTGTCGGCTATGACGTCGACGTCGCCACCATGCTGGCCGAAAAGCTCGGCGTGCCGGTCGAGTTCGTCGACGTGTCGGGCGATGCCCGCATCTCGATGCTGGTGTCGGGCCAGATCGACATCGCCGTTGCCAACACCTCGGCGACGCTCGAGCGCGCCAAGTCGGTGGATTTCTCGATCCCCTACAACCGCGCCGGCCTGCGCATCATCGTCCAGAAGGACGCCGGCATCACCTCGCTCGAAGGCCTCGCCGGCAAGAAGATCGTCGTCGGCCGTGGCTCGACGGGCGAGACCTTCATCAAGAAGGCGGCACCGCAGGCCGAGCTCGTCTACACCGACAACTTCTCGCCGGAAGGTGTGCTGCTGCTGCAGCAGAAGCGCGTCGACGCGGCCATCGAGGACTCCTCGCTGCTCGACTATCTCGCCACCAAGAACGAAAACCTGGTGACGCTGCCGGGCTTGCATTCCAACGACCCGATCGGCATCGCTGTCGCCAAGGGTGACGAGGGCTTCGTCCGCTGGATCGACATGTTCGTGTCCGATTACATCCAGAGCGGCGCCTATGAGACCAACTACAAGAAGTGGTGGGGCGAAACCGCCAACCCGCCGGCACTGACTCCGCTCTGGTAAGACAGAGCCGAGGCAACGGGCAGGCGGGAAGCCTGCCCGTTTTGCATTCACGACGTCGCGCGTGGCACGAAGAAGGTCGGCACAGTCACCTCGGCGTGGCCATTGCCAAACTGCTCAGGCGTCGCAAGGAAGCGCAGGATCTCGCCGACATAGGTCTTCTTGTCATAGCCGATGGACGAGATCGGATAAGCCTCGAAATCCGTCAGCGACAGATTGTCGAAGCCGTAGAGCCGGAAGCGCTCAGGCCTGTTGCCGGGAAAGGCGTCACGGTGGACGTCCATGATGCCCATGGCCATCGCATCCGAGGTGCAGAACACCGCGTCGGTCACTGGCCATTCCGGCGACAGCGCGACGCTGCGGCCGCTCTGGTAGGAGTAGTCGCCGCGCAGTTCCGCAACCAGCCTGATGCCGCGCTTTGCCATCTCGGCCTTGTAGTTGGCGATGCGCTGCTGCTCGACCGGGGAAGACACGCGGCCGGTCACCAGTGCCGCTGTCGCAACACCCTTGCTGGCCGCGTCGGCGACAGCGCCGGCGATGCCAATTGCCTCGTCGGGCACGACTGAAGGAGACGAGCCGTCATGCATGCCGTTGAGCATCAGAACGTCGTCGCTGCGGAACATCTTGCGCACGCTTTCGGCGTCGGCGAAGTCGGAAAACACCAGTGCGGCATCGACGTGATAGGCAACGCCGTTGCGCAAAAACTCCTCGATGCGCTCGACCGATCCGACGCGCAGGAAGATCACCTGCTTGCCGATCGACTGGATGTCGCTGATCAAGAGATCGAACAGGTCGAGGTCGGAGAAGTCGTGGATGTGGTTGACGATGACGGCGATCAGGTTGACCGTCTTGGTGGTCAGGCTGCGCGCCAGAAGATTGGGCTTGAAGCCGAGCTTGTCTGCTGCTTCAAGCACACGCGCGCGCTTGTCGGCGGAGACGGGTCGGCTTTCGCTCGACAGCGCCCGCGAGGCGATCGCGCGCGACACGCCGGCCAGCTCGGCGACATCGGCGATGGTCGGCGAGGTGCGTCGTTTGCGCGAACTGTCCATAAGTGCCTTTGCGAGTTGTCGTCTTGAAATTCGGGCGCCGTGGCCAGACGTCCCGCAGCATTCATCCATCCGGGAACTGATTTCATGCTTACCTGCTTCGACATTGGCGGTTCAACGATAAAAAGCGCCCGCGCGCGCTCGGCCGGCGAAATCGAGATCATCGATCGGGTGAAGACGCCGCTCGACGACTTCACCGCCTTCGCTGCAGTCATTGCCGAGCGCGTGGCGCTTGACCGCGGTGTCACCCGGGGCGTTTCCATTTCGATCGCCGGTGTCGTCGATCCTGCCTCCGGCAGCCTGAAATGCGCCAACATCCCTTGCATCGACGGTCGCATCATTGCCGCCGATCTCGAAGCCAAAGTCGGCCTGCCGGTCTGGATTGCAAACGATGCCGACTGTTTTGCCGTGGCAGAAGCGACTGAAGGGGCAGGGCGCGGCCACCGCAATGTCTTCGGCATCATCCTGGGAACAGGCGTCGGCGGCGGCCTGGTCATCGACGGGCGCCTCGTCACGGGTGCTGGCGGCTATGCCGGCGAGTGGGGCCACGGCCAGGCGCTCGCCACGCGCGTTGGCACGCCGCCGGTCGACATCCCGCATTTCGCCTGCGGCTGCGGCCAGGCCGGCTGCGTCGACACGATTGGCGGCGCGCGCGGCGTCGAGAAGCTGCACCATTTCCTGTGCGGCGAGGTGCTGTCGAGCACCGACGTCATCGACCGCTGGCGCGACGGCGAGCTGAAGGCGCGCCGCACGATGGAGGTTTATCTCGAACTTGTCGGCGTGCCATTGGCGCTGACCATGAACATCATTGGCGCCTCCGTCGTTCCTGTCGGTGGTGGCCTGTCAAACGTGCCCGAACTGATCGAGGGGCTCGACAATCAGGTGCGCAGCCGCACGCTGCGGCGCTCGCAAAGCCCGCTGCTGGTCAAGGCAGCCTTGACCACTGAGCCGGGCCTCATCGGCGCGTCAGCTGTCGGATACCAGGAGCTCGCTCATGTCTGAAGATATCCATCTCGAAGTCTGCGTCGACAGCCCGCAAAGCCTGGCTGCGGCGATTGAAGGCGGCGCCGACCGCATCGAACTCTGCGCGGCACTCGAAACCGGCGGCCTCACGCCGTCGCCCGGCCTGATGGCGCTTGCCGCCAAGGCGCCGATCCCGGTCTATGCGATGATCCGCACGCGGCCCGGCGACTTCGTCTTCGACGATGCCGATGTCGCCACCCTGCTGGCCGACATCGACGCCGTGCGCGCAGCCGGCCTCGCAGGTGTCGTGCTCGGCGCCAACAGGCTCGATGGCTCGCTGGACCGCGACGTGCTCTCGCGCCTGGCCGGCCACGCCAAGGGGCTCGGCATGACGCTGCACCGCGCCTTCGACCTTGCCGGGCCCGATTTCGCTTCAGCGGTCGAGCTCGCCGTCGAGCTCGGCTTCGAGCGCATCCTGACCTCGGGCGGCGAAAGCACGGCGCTGAAGGGGCTCGACGCGCTGGCGGCGTGCTTCGACCAAGCCCAAGGCCGTGTCGTCATCATGCCGGGGTCGGGCGTCAATCTCGACACTGTCGCTGCGATCAAGGCACGGCTGCCGCTGCGCGAAATCCATTCATCCTGCTCGGTGGCATCAGATGCGCCCGACGGCAAGGCATTGGAACTCGGCTTTGTGGCGCCAAGGCCGAAGCACACCGATGCCGGCATCGTGCGCAGGATGAAGGCCGCATTCGTCTAGGTCAGGCCTTCTCGCCCAGCTCCTTGGACGAGACTTCGTAGAGCACCTTGTCTGTTTGGGCATCGACGCCGACAAGGCTGACCTCGTGGCCCCAGAGACGCTGGATGTAGCGTATCGTCTCGTTGCGCGTTTCCTCGACCAGCGTCGCGCCATTGTGCACCGTGTGCTTGAGACGCAGCTTGCGGTCGCCCTTGAGGTCGGCATCGACGGCCTGGATGTCAGGCTGGGTCATGCCGACATCGTAGCTGTTGGCGAGGCTCGAGCGCACGCGTTCGTAGCCGCGTTCGTCATGGATCGCCGTCACCTCGTAGTAGGGGTCGGAGGATTCTTCCTGCAGCGAGAAAAGCCGCATGTCGCGGATCAGCGCCGGGCTCAGGAACTGGCGGATGAAGGATTCGTCGCGGTGCGTCGCCCAGGCGTCGAGCAGCGTGCCGCACCAGTCGCCATTGCCGGCGAAATCGGGGAACCAGTCGCGGTCCTCCGCCGTCGGCTCGGTGCAGATGCGCTGGATGTCGCGCATCATGTTGAAGCCCAGCGTGTAGGGGTTCAGCCCGCCATAGCGCGGGTCGTCGAAATGGGGCTGGAACACCACGTTGGAATGGTTCTGCAGCACCTCCAGCATGGTGCCTTCGCTGATCTGGCCCTTGTCGTAGAGGCTGTTCATGATGGTGTAGTGGACGAATGTGGCGCAGCCCTCGTTCATCACCTTGGTCTGGCGCTGCGGGTAGAAATACTGCGCGATGACGCGAACAATGCGCAGGATCTCGCGCTGCCACTGCTTGAGCACCGGGCTGTTCTTTTCGAGGAAGTAGAGCAGGTTCTCCTCGGGGTATTCGATCACCGACTGCCGCTCCGACTTGTCGGTCTCGACCTCGCGCGGTGCCTCGGCCTCGGCTGCCTGCGGCAGCGTCCGCCACAGGTCGGAGAAGGTGCGCTCCTCATGCTCAAGCCGCTCGCGGATGCGCGCCTGCTCGCGCTCGACCGACAGGCGCGGGCGGCGGCGGTAGCGGAACACCGCTTGCGGCATCAGCGCGTGCGCGGCATCCAGCACGGCCTCGACGGCAGCCGGGCTGTAGCGCTCCTCGCAGCGGGCGATGAAGCTCTTGGCGAACTCCATATAGGCGAGGATCGCGCCGGCGTCGGTCCATTGCTGGAACAGGTAGTTGTTCTTGAAGAAGTGGTTATGGCCGAACGACGCATGCGCGATGACAAGCGTCTGCAGCGCCATGGTGTTCTCTTCCATGAGATAGGTGATGCAGGGATTGGAATTGATCACCAGCTCATAGGCGAGCCCCATCCGCCCCTTGCGGTAGAGGTTGGACTCGTGGACGAAATGCTTGCCGAAGGACCAGTGCTGGTACATCAGCGGCATGCCGATCGAGGAATAGGCATCGAGCATCTGCTCGGACGAGATCACCTCGATCTGGTTGGGATAGAAGTCGAGGCGAAGTTCGTTGACGGCGATCTCGCGGATCGCGTCATAGGCGCGCGACAGGTCGTCAAAGTTCCAGTCGGAACTCGTGAACAGCAGCGGCAACTGTTTCGAACGCTTTTCCAACTTGCATCCTCATCCGCGTTTTGCCGGGGCCGGCGCCTTGGCGAACAACTCATGAAAGACGGGATAGATGTCGGACGGCTTGGCGATGCGCGTCATCTCGAAATTCGGCCATTCGGCGCTGACCTCGCGATAGGCGTTCCACAGCGACGTGCCGTTGTCGGCGTGGCGGAACATCTCGCTTTCGCGCTCGTCGATGATCTCGACATAGGCGTAGTACTGGCAAAGCCGCATCAGCGTGCTGTCGAGCATGGACACACACTTTTCGGAATCGTTGGGAATGTTGTCGCCGTCGGAAGCCTGTGCGGCGTAGATGTTCCACTCCTTGGCGGGATAGCGTTCGCGGATGACGCGCAGCATCTCATCGAGTGCTGTGGACACGACCGTGCCGCCGCTCTGGGTGCTGTAGAAGAAGGTGTCCTCGTCGACCTCCGAAGCCTCATGCGTATGGCGGATGAAGACGATGTCGGTCTTGGCGTAGCGCCGCTTGAGGAACAGGTGCAGCAAGACGAAGAAGCGCTTGGCGAGATCCTTCTCGCGTTCGCCCATGGAGCCCGAGACGTCCATCAGGCAGAACATCACCGCATTGGCGTTCGGCACCGGCTGCGGCTCGAACCGGTTGAAGCGGATGTCGATAGGGTCGATGTAGGGGATCAGCTTTCGCCGCCGCGCGAGCGTTGCAAGCTCTTCGCGCAGGGCCGCGATGCGTTGGAGAATGGCGGCGCTTGGCCGCCTCTCACCCTCCAGCTTGGCGAGCTCCGCCGCAACCGCGTCGATCTCGGCCTGCTTGGGCCGTCTCAGCGCGATGCGCCTGCCGAAGCTGTTGAACATGGTGCGGCCGACGCTGATGCTCGTCGGATTGCCGCTCATCGTGAAGCCGGCCCGGCGTGGCCGGAACGTCACCACTTCCTTGAGATTGAGCTTGACCAGGTCGGGCAGCTCGAGGTCCTCGAAGAACAGGTCGAGGACTTCTTCGCGCGACAGCACGAACTGGAAATCGTCCTCGCCATCTCCAGACGACGAGGGGTCCGAGCCCTTGCCGCTGCCGGCCGCGGGACGCGGGATGCGGTCACCCGTGCCGAAGGTCTTGTTGCCGGGAAGGACCTCCTCCCGGCGGCCCGAATGCGGTGCGCGTTGGAACGTCGGCTCCCCGATCCCCTTGCGCGGGATCGGTATGACCTGGTCTTCTCCCACCGCATCGATCTTGCCGGACCGGACCCGGTCGTTGATCGCCCGTTTCAACTCGTCCCGGGCGCGCCTCAGAAAACGCTGCCTGTTGCCAAGGCTCTTGTCCTTGGGATTGAGGCGCCGATCGATGAAGTTCGGCATTTCGGTCCCCGCTCGCTCCCGGTCAGCCTGCCTTGTTGACCCGCATGTACCAATCGACGAGACGCCGCACCTGGCGCTGCGTGTAGCCGCGCTCGGTCATGCGCTCGACGAATTCGGCATGCTGCTTCTCGGTGGTGCTGTCGCGCTTGGCACCGAAGCTGATGACAGGCAAAAGGTCCTCGACCTGGCCGAACATCCGCTTCTCGATCACCTCGCGCAGCTTCTCGTAGCTCGTCCAGGATGGGTTGCGGCCATTGTTCTTGGCGCGCGCTCTGAGCGTGAACTTCACCACCTCGTTGCGGAAGTCCTTCGGGTTGGCGATGCCGGCCGGCTTCTCGATCTGCGACAGCTCGGAATCGAGGATGCCGCGGTTGAGGATCTGGCCGGTGTCGGGGTCCTTGTAGTCCTGGTCCTCGATCCAGGCATCGGCATAGGCGATGTAGCGGTCGAACAGGTTCTGGCCGTACTCGCTGTAGGATTCGAGATAGGCCTTCTGGATCTCGTGGCCGATGAACTCGGCATAGCGGGACGCGATCTCCGACTTGATGAAATCGAGGTAGGAGGATTCGATCTCGCCGGGGAACTGTTCGCGCTTGATCGCCTGTTCGAGCACATACATCAGATGCACCGGATCGGCGGCGATCTCCTTGGTGTCGTAGTTGAACGTCTCCGACAGCACCTTGAAGGCAAAGCGCGTGCTGACGCCGTTCATGCCTTCGTCGACGCCGGCGGCGTCGCGATACTCCTGCATCGACTTGGCCTTGGGGTCGACATCCTTCAGGTTCTCGCCGTCATAGACGCGCATCTTGGTGTAGAGCGGCGAGTTCTCGTGTTCGGACAGCCGCGTCGACACGGTGAAGCGGCTCAGTATGTCGAGCACCTCGGGTGCGCATGGATTGCTCACCAGCTCGCTCTCGCGCAGCAGCTTCTCGTAGATCTGGCGCTCTTCGGTGACACGCAGGCAGTAGGGCACCTTGACCACCAGGATGCGGTCGAGGAACGCCTCATTGTTCCTGTTGCTCTTGAACTGCAGCCACTCGGACTCGTTGGAGTGGGCCAGCACGATGCCCTGATAGGGGAAGGCGCCGAAGCTCTCGGTGCCGTTGTAGTTGCCTTCCTGTGTCGCGGTCAGCAGCGGGTGCAGCACCTTGATCGGTGCCTTGAACATCTCGACGAATTCGAGGAGCCCCTGCGTGGTTCGGTTGAGGCCGCCGCTGTAGGAGTAGGCGTCGGGGTCGGCCTGGCTGAAATTTTCGAGCTTGCGTATGTCGACCTTGCCGACAAGCGCCGACACGTCCTGGTTGTTCTCGTCGCCGGGCTCGGTCTTGGCGATGCAGATCTGGCGCAGCCGCGACGGCGTCAGCTTGACGACGGAGAACTTCGAAACGTCGCCACCGATTTCTTCGAGCCGCTTGGCAGCCCATGGCGAAATCAGACCGGTTAGCCGGCGCCGGGCGATGCCATATTTGTCTTCGAGAAGGCTGGCCATGCGTTCGGGATGGAACAGGCCGAGGGGTGATTCGAATATCGGGCTGAGCTCGCCGTTGATCTTGAGCGTGTAGATCGGCCGCTCCTCCATCAGCTTCTTCAGCCGCTCCGCAAGCGACGACTTACCGCCGCCGACGGGGCCGAGCAGGTAGAGGATCTGCTTGCGTTCCTCGAGCCCTTGCGCGGCGTAACGGAAGTAGCCGACGATGCGCTCGATCGTGTCTTCCATGCCGTAGAATTCGGCAAACGCCGGATAAACCTTGATTGTTCGGTTTGCGAAGATGCGGCCCATGCGCGGGTCGGCACTGGTGTCGATGAGCGTGGGCGCGCCGATCGCGTCGACCATTCGTTCGGCTGCCGTCGCGTACATGGCAGGCTGGTCGCGGCAGGCGAGCAGATATTGCTGGAGGCTCATCTCCTCGGTTGTCTGACTGCCGTAGATTTCCGAGAAGAGGTTGAAGACGTCGTTTTCACGTGTTTGCATGGCACCCTCACAATGCCGAAGACGGTGGGAGTGTAACACCACTTCGACCTTTTGCCTTCCTCTCAACTTCCCTGAACAGGCAAAGTTCCGCACAGAATGTCGTGATTGAAGATTTAGTTTGCATGCGTCGAATTGTGGCGCGGCGCGGGCTTCGATCTGCCTTGGCCGGGACCGGATTTCACGGGCACTCGATCGGGATTTCGTCTCAACTTTCGGCTGCACGGGAGGCCGTCTCTCGAACACACGGCTGCCATCGCAGATAAGTTTCGGATCGTGGTCCGCGACGATTTTTCCGGCTCAAAAAACCGTGCTTGCATGGCCGGGTACTCGACGCTCCCGCCGGCATCCGGCTATGAACGCTGACCGCAGTTGCGGAAGGTTTTTGCAGGGAAGGATTGCCGTCATGAAGGCACGCATCAAATGGGTTGAGGATCGCACCTTCGTCGGCCAGTCCGGCAGCGGGCACAAGATCGTGCTCGGCACCTCCAAGGAGCCGGGCGGCCAGACGCCGGGCCCGAGCCCGATGGAGCTGATGCTGATCGGCGCCGGCGGCTGCTCGGCCTATGACGTCGTCCACATCCTGGAGAAGGGCCGCGAGGCGATCGAGGACTGCTCCGTCGAGCTCGATGCTGACCGCGCCGAGACCGACCCCAAGGTGTTCACCCGCATCCACATGCATTTTGTCGTCAAGGGCCGCGGCCTGGCGCCAGCCAAGGTCGAGCGCGCGGTCAATTTGTCGATCGAGAAATACTGCTCGGCCTCGGCGATGCTCGCCAAGTCGGCGGTCATCACCCACGATTTCGAGGTCGTCGACACCTCCGCGCTGGCCAGCGCCGACTGACCCGCGCCGACAGGGCGCGGCCATGGCTGCCGCGCTCTGTCCAAAACCGATATCGAGCAAATGCGCGATTTCAGGGCAATTGCGCATTTCCGAAAACCCTGCGAAACTGCCTCGGCAGATTGAAGAGGCGTGACGCATGAGTTCCCGGAGCGAAAACCCAAGGCTCGACGAGGCCGCCCGCGCCGGCTGGCTCTATTATGTCGCCGGCAACACCCAGGACCAGATCGCAACCAAGCTCGGCGTCTCGCGCCAGACCGCGCAGCGGCTGGTCTCGCTTGCCATGTCGGAAGGCCTGATCAAGGTCAGGGTCGACCATCCGATCGCCAACTGCCTCGACCTCGCCGCCAAGCTCCGCTCGCGCTTTGCGCTCGATCTCGTCGAGGTCACGCCGAGCGACCCGGATTCGTCGTCAACGACGATCGGTATCGCCCAGGCCGCCGCCGCCGAGATCGAAAAGTGGCTGCGTTCGCCCGAGCCGATCGTCATGGCGATCGGCACCGGCCGCACGCTGAAGGCTGCGATCGAGCAACTGCCGCCGATGGAGTGCCCGCAGCACAAGGTGGTTTCGCTCACCGGCAACATCTCGCCGGACGGTTCGGCGGCCTTCTACAACGTCATCTTCACCATGGCCGACACCATTAAGGCGCGCAGTTTTCCTATGCCTTTGCCGGCAATCGCTTCGTCTTCCGACGAGCGCCGCATGCTGCACGGCCAGCCGTTGATCCAGCCGACGCTGGCGCTTGCCGCCCAGGCCGACGTCACCTTCGTCGGCGTCGGCGACATGGGCCCGCAGGCACCGCTCTATGAGGACGGCTTCATCACCGAGGCCGAGCTCAAGGCGCTGCAGAAGGCCGGTGCCGTCGGCGAGATCGTCGGCTGGGCCTTCGACCGCGACGGCAAGCTGATCGACGGCATCACCAACGACCGCGTCGCCTCCGCACCGCTGCCGTCGCGCGAGCGCTCGCTGGTGGTCGCGCTGGCCATGGGCGAGCGCAAGCTGCCCGGCATCCTGGCCGCCGTCACCCGCCGCCTCGTCAACGGCCTGATCACCGACGAACGCACCGCCGCGGCACTGCTCGCCGGGTAGTCCTTCCTTTTCCGAAATGCCCGGCACCGCGCATCAGCGCGGTGCGCCGTCGTGTGCAATTTCCCGGCACCTGCGCCTGCAAGCCGCTGCCAGACATGCGGTTGCACCGTCATGTCCAGATTCCCGCTTGACATAAATCACATCAGATGAATAATTGCCCACAGCCAAGGCAAATGCTCACTTTGGCTTTTGGGAGGAATTCGATGAAACTGAACACGCTCTTCCTGGGCTTGTGCGGAGCGAGCGCGCTTGCGTTTGCCGCTCATGCCGAGACCATCACCATCGCCACTGTCAACAATGGCGACATGGTCCGCATGCAGAAGCTGACGGACGACTTCACCGCCAAAAATCCTGACATCCAGCTCGAATGGGTCACGCTCGAAGAGAACGTGCTGCGCGAGCGCGTCACCACCGACATCGCCACCAAGGGCGGCCAGTATGACGTGATGACCATCGGCACCTACGAGGTTCCGATCTGGGCCAAGCAGCAGTGGCTCTTGCCGCTCGACAATCTTGGCGCCGACTATGACGCTGCCGACATCATCCCGGCCATCGCCGGTGGCCTTTCGGCTGATGGCAAGCTCTATGCCGCGCCCTTCTATGGCGAGAGCTCGTTCGTCATGTACCGCAAGGACCTGATGGAGAAGGCAGGGCTCACCATGCCCGATGCGCCGACCTGGGATTTCATCGCCGACGCGGCGCGCAAGATGACCGACCGCGCCGCCGACATCAACGGCATCTGCCTGCGCGGTAAGGCCGGCTGGGGCGAGAACATGGCCTTCCTGACCGCCATGTCCAACTCCTTCGGCGCACGCTGGTTCGATGAGAAGTGGCAGCCGCAGTTCGACCAGCCCGAATGGAAGAAGACGCTGCAGTTCTATGTCGACCTGATGAAGGATGCCGGTCCGTCCGGTGCTTCCTCAAACGGCTTCAACGAGAACCTGGCACTGTTCCAGCAGGGCAAGTGCGGCATGTGGATCGACGCCACCGTCGCTGCCTCCTTCGTCTCCAATCCGAAGGACTCGACGGTCGCCGACAAGGTCGGTTATGCGCTCGCTCCCGACACCGGTCTCGGCAAGCGCGGCAACTGGCTGTGGGCATGGTCGCTCGGCATTCCGGCCGGCACGCAGAAGGCAGAAGCCGCGCAGAAGTTCGTCTCATGGGCGACCGGCAAGGGCTATCTCGACCTCGTCGCCTCGAAGGAAGGCTGGGCCAACGTTCCGCCCGGCACGCGCACCTCGCTCTACAACAACCCCGAGTACCAGAAGGCCGCGCCCTTCGCCAAGATGACGCTCGACTCGATCAACTCGGCCGACCCGACCAAGCCCACCGTCAAGCCGGTGCCTTATGTCGGCGTCCAGTTCGTCGCTATTCCCGAGTTCCAGGGACTGGGCACAACCGTCGGCCAGCTGTTCTCGGCGGCACTCGCCGGCCAGTCGAGCGTCGATGACGCGCTTGCCGGAGCACAGACCGCAGCAGTCCGCGAGATGACCCGCGCCGGTTACATCAAATAGGCAGATCCTCCCTGCCTGGCCGTCCGGTCTCCCAGTCCGGACGGCCCCTTTCGGTGACCTGAAACCTTATCTGTCCGAACCGGGGTGATCGCCATGGCTACTCGACAGACCAGCTCGCTGGCGCGCCTGATGATGGCGCCCTCGGTGATCCTGCTTTTCATCTGGATGATTGTGCCGCTGGCGATGACCCTGTGGTTCTCGTTCCAGAACTACAATCTGCTCAATCCTGCCAATGTCAGCTTTGCCGGCCTGTTCAACTACAAGTTTTTCTACACCGACCCGGCCTTCTTCCAGTCGATCTGGAACACCTTGGTGCTGGTGGTCGGCGTGTTGTTGATCACGGTTGTCGGCGGCATCGCCTTGGCGCTTCTGCTCGACCAGCCGATGTTCGGCCAGGGCATTGTCCGCATCCTGGTGATCTCGCCCTTCTTCGTCATGCCGCCGGTGGCCGCACTGGTGTGGAAGAACATGATCATGCATCCGGGCTATGGCGTGTTCGCCGACATCGCCAAGTTCTTCGGCGCCCAGCCTGTCGACTGGTTTGCGCAATATCCGCTGTTTTCGATCATCATCATCGTCGCCTGGCAATGGCTGCCATTTGCGACGCTGATCCTGTTGACGGCGCTGCAGTCGCTCGACGGCGAGCAGAAGGAAGCCGCCGAGATGGACGGCGCCGGCTTCGTCAGCCGCTTCATCTACCTGACGATCCCGCATATCTCGCGCGCCGTGACCGTGGTCATCCTGATCCAGACCATCTTCTTGCTTGGCGTCTATGCCGAGATTCTAGTTACCACCAATGGCGGACCGGGCTACGCCTCCACCAACCTGCCGTTCCTGATCTACCGCACGGCACTGCTCGGCTACGACGTCGGCGGCGCCTCGGCCGGCGGCATCATCGCAGTCATCCTTGCCAACATCGTCGCCTTCTTCCTGATGCGCGCCGTCGGCAAGAACCTGGACAAGTGAGGAGGAGACGATGGCACGCGCAGTCTCGACACGACGCAAGATCGGCTTCACCGTGGCAGCCTGGGTGGTTGCCCTGCTGATCTTCTTCCCGATCCTCTACACCATCATCACCAGCTTCAAGTCCGAGACCGAGGCGATCGCCGGCTTCAGCCTGGTGCCGTCGGGCACGCTGGAGAGCTATGCCGAGGTCCAGGCGCAGAGCAACTATTTCAAGTTCTTCCTGAACTCGGTGATCATCGCCGTCGGCTCGACGATTCTGGCGCTGCTGGTGGCGATACCGGCGGCCTGGTCGATGGCGTTCTCGCCGACCAAGCGGACCAAGGACATCCTGATGTGGATGCTCTCCACCAAGATGATGCCGGCGGTCGCCGTGCTGGTGCCGATCTACCTGATCTTCCGCGACACCTACCTGCTCGATACCCGCATCGGCCTGACCGTCATGCTGATGCTGATCAACCTGCCGATCGTGGTGTGGATGCTCTACACCTACTTCCGCGAAATCCCCGGCGAGATTCTCGAAGCGGCACGCATGGACGGCGCCACTTTGTGGGGCGAGATCGTCCATGTGCTGACGCCGATGGCGGTTCCCGGTATCGCCTCGACCATGCTGCTCAACATCATCCTGGCGTGGAACGAGGCATTCTGGACGATCCGCCTGACCACCACCAACGCGGCCCCGCTGACCGCCTTCATCGCCTCCTTCTCCAGTCCGCAGGGGCTGTTCTGGGCGAAGCTGTCGGCAGCGTCGACGCTCGCCATCGCACCGATCCTGATCATGGGCTGGTTCTCCCAGCGCCAGCTCGTCCGCGGCCTGACTTTCGGCGCCGTGAAGTAGTCGACCCCGCGGGAGGAAACCATGGGAAACATCACGCTCAAGAAAGTGTCGAAGTCCTTCGGCGCAACGACAATCATCCCGGAGATTGACCTCCAGATCGAGGACGGCGAGTTCGTTGTCTTCGTCGGGCCGTCGGGCTGCGGCAAGTCGACCTTGCTCCGGCTGATCGCTGGGCTGGAAGACACCTCCGCCGGCACGATCAGCATCGACGGCCGTGACGTCACCGGCGAGGCGCCGGCCAAGCGCCGGCTGGCGATGGTGTTCCAGTCCTACGCGCTCTATCCGCACATGACCGTCTACAAGAACATCGCCTTCCCGCTGAAGATGGCGGGCGAGGATGCCACTGTCATCGACAAGAAGGTCAAGGACGCGGCGCGTGTGCTGAACCTGACCAACTATCTCGAGCGCCGGCCGGGCCAGCTCTCCGGCGGCCAGCGCCAGCGTGTCGCCATCGGCCGCGCCATCGTGCGCCAGCCTTCGGCCTTCCTGTTCGACGAGCCGCTGTCCAACCTCGACGCCGCGCTGCGCGGCACGATGCGGCTGGAGATCAGCGAACTGCACCACCAGCTCAAGACGACGATGATCTACGTCACCCACGACCAGGTCGAGGCGATGACCATGGCCGACAAGATCGTGGTGCTGAACGCCGGCAACATCGAGCAGGTCGGCTCGCCGATGGAACTCTACAAGACGCCGAAGAACCTGTTCGTCGCGGGCTTCATCGGCTCGCCCAAGATGAACCTGATCAATGGTGCCGCCGCCGCAAAGCATGGTGCAACGACGATCGGTGTCAGGCCTGAGCATCTGGGCATCTCGACAACCGCTGGCGAATGGAAGGCGACCGTCGGCGTTGCCGAACATCTCGGCTCCGACACCTTCCTGCATGTCCAGGCAGGCGATGTCGGCCCGCTCACGGTTCGGGCCGACGGCGAACTTGGCGTGCGCCACGGCGATACGATTTTCCTCACCCCCAGCCCGAACAAGATCCATCGCTTCGGCGCCGACGGGAGGGCCATGTGAGCGGTCGTCTCGAGGGCAAGTCGGCGCTGATAACCGGTGCCGCGCGCGGCATCGGCAGGGTGTTCGCCGAGGCATATATCCGCGAAGGGGCGGTGGTTGCTATCGGCGACATCAATCTCGACGCCGCGATGAAGACGGCTGCCGAGATCGGCCCGTCGGCCTATGCCGTCAGCCTCGACGTCACCAATCAGAGTTCCATCGAGGCGGCGATCAAGGTCGTCGAACAGAAGACTGGCGGGCTCGACATCCTGGTCAACAACGCCGCCCTGTTCGATCTCGCGCCGATCGTCGAGATTTCCAGGACGAGCTACGACCGGCTGTTTTCGGTCAATGTCGCCGGCACCTTGTTCACATTGCAGGCCGCCGCCCGCTCGATGATCGCGCGTGGCAAGGGCGGCAAGATCATCAACATGGCGAGCCAGGCCGGGCGCCGCGGTGAGGGCCTCGTTGCCGTCTACTGCGCCACCAAAGCGGCCGTCATCAGCCTGACCCAGTCGGCGGGGCTCGACCTGATCAAGCACGGCATCAACGTCAATGCCATCGCGCCCGGCGTGGTCGAGGGCGAGCATTGGGAACATGTCGACGAGCTGTTCGCCCGCTACGAGAACCGGCCCCGCGGCGAAAAGAAGCGCCTCGTCGGCGAGGCCGTTCCCTTCGGCCGCATGGGCACCGCCGAGGATCTGCTCGGCATGGCGATCTTCCTCGCCGGACAGGAAAGCCAATACGTCGTCGCCCAGACCTACAACGTCGATGGCGGCAACTGGATGAGTTGAATTCAGCGATCCTCTCCTCGTTCACGAGGAGAGGATGCCGGCAGGCAGGTGAGGGGCAGCGAGAACCTTCGAGATTTCGCTTAGCCCCTCATCCGGCCCTTCGGGCCACCTTCTCCCCGTAAACGGGGCGAAGGGATCGGAGGCGCTTGCGCCGAACAAGAGAAAGCGTCGAACCATGACCGTGAAGCTCTCCCTCGCCACGCTGCCGGATTTGCCCGCCAAGGTCGCGCGCCCGACATACGACCGCGCGTCGCTGAAAGCCGGCATCGTTCATTTCGGCGTCGGCAATTTCCATCGCTCGCATCAGGCGATCTATCTCGACGAGCTGTTCAACACTGGCACCGGCCATGACTGGGCAATCGTCGGCGCCGGCGTGTTCGAGGGCGAGAAGATCGGACAAACAAAGCTCGCCGGGCAGGACTGGCTGACTTCAGTCGTCGAGCAGGACAGCGGCCACATGAGCGCCCGCGTCACCTCGGTCATGATCGACTTCCTGACCCCAGGCGATGCTGCTGCCATCATCGAACGCCTCGCCGACCCGGCGATCCGCATCGTCTCGCTGACCATCACCGAGGGCGGCTATTTCATCGATCCGGCCTCCGGCATCTTCAACCCGACCCATCCCGACATCGTCGCCGACGCCAAGAACCAAGCGGCACCCAAAACCGTGTTCGGCATCATCCTTGCCGGCCTCCGGCGCCGGCGCCAGGACGGCATCGTGCCCTTCACGGTCATGTCCTGCGACAACATTCCCCATAATGGCCGGGTGACAGCCGATGCGGTGATCGGCCTGGCTCGGCTCGCCGACGAGAGCTTTGCCGACTGGGTTCGCGACAACGTCGCTTTCCCGAACTCCATGGTCGACCGCATCACGCCCGCAACAACCGACCGCGAGCGCGGCATTCTCGCCAGCGACTTCGGCGTCGAGGATAGCTGGCCAGTGTTCTGCGAACCGTTCAAGCAATGGGTGATGGAGGACCGTTTCACTGACGGGCGGCCGGCGTTGGAAAAGGTCGGCGTCCAGTTCGTCCACGACGTCGCCCCGTTCGAGTTGATGAAAATCCGTATCCTCAACGGCGGCCATGCCACCATCGCCTATCCCGCCGGGCTGATGGACATCCATTTCGTCCACGAGGCGATGGAAAATCCGCTGGTGCGCGCCTTCCTGGCCAAGCTCGAGCGCGAGGAGATCATGCCCACGGTGCCGCCGGTGCCGGGCGTCGTGCTGGAGGAATATTGCAAGCTCATCGAGCGCCGCTTCTCCAATCCCAAGATCGGTGACACAGTCCGCCGGCTGTGCCTTGACGGATCCAACCGGCAACCGAAATTCATCATCCCGACGATCGCTGATCGTCTGAAGGCGGGTGCGGGCATATCGGGGCTGGCGCTCGAATCGGCACTGTGGTGCCGCTACTGCTTCGGCGTGACCGATTCCGGTGCCGTCATCGAGCCCAACGACCCGAACTGGGATCGGCTGCAGCAGACCGCGCAGGCGGCGAAGAACGCGCATGCGGCCTGGCTCGCGATGGAGGACATCTACGGCGACGTCGGCAAGTCGGCACCCTTTGCTGCCGCCTTCGGCGACAGCCTCGACATGCTCTGGCAGCTGGGCACCAAGGAGACGTTGACGCGCTATCTCGGCGATCGCCTCTGAGCCAAATCCGAGGCGCCGTTGACCGCTGGAATTGGCCATGGCGCGCATATAGACTGCGCATCATGATGTTGATCCGCGCATTTCTGCCTCATCTGAAATTGCCGCCGGCAGGCTTCGGCCGCCGCGCAATCGCGCATTTTGGGGCGTCGTCGTTCTGATGGCGGCCTATCTGTGTGCGGTCGATGTCGGCACCGGCAGCGCGCGCGCTGGTATCTTCGATGCCGCGGGCAAGCTGCTCGGACGCGCCGAACACGCCATCGCCATGAACCGCTCGGCCTCCGGCCATTGCGAGCATGATTCCGAGCAGATCTGGTCGGCCGTCTGCGAAGCCGTGCGCGGTGCCCGCAAGGTAACCAACATCGGCCCGGCCGAAATCGTCGGCATCAGCTTCGACGCGACATGCTCGACGGTCTTCCGGGGCCGGGCGGGTGAGCAGGTCGGCGTTTCGAGCAATGGCGAGCAGCGCTGGGACACCATCGTCTGGCTCGATCATCGCGCCCTTGCCGAGGCCGACGAATGCACCGCCACCCGCCACGATGTGCTTGGTTATGCCGGTGGGGTGATGTCGCCCGAGATGGCGACGCCCAAGCTGATGTGGGTCAAGCGCCACCTGCCGCACAGCTGGGCACGGACCGGCCAGCTGTTCGATCTCGCCGACTTCCTCAGCCACAAGGCATCTGGTTCGCTTGCCCGCTCGCAATGCACGCTGACCGCCAAATGGACCTATCTCGCCCATGAGCGCGAGGCCTGGCGTCACGATTTCTTCGCTGCCGTCGGGCTCGCCGATATCTTCGAGCATGCCGCCTTGCCCGAGCGCGCCAGCCCGGTTGGTGCCGATCTCGGCCCGCTCACGTCGGCCGCCGCCGAAGCGCTCGGCCTGAGCACGGCCTGCCGTGTCGGTGCCGGCATGATAGACGCCTTTGCCGGTGCCATCGGCGTCATCGGCGGCCTGTCCGGCATCGAGCGTCACCTTGCGCTGATCGCCGGCACGTCGAGCTGCGTCATGGCGATGTCACCCGAGCCGCGAGCCTTTCCCGGCGTCTGGGGGCCGTATTTCGGCGCGGCACTGCCCGGCTTGTGGCTGAGCGAAGGCGGCCAGTCGGCGACGGGCGCGCTGCTCGACCACGTCATCCGCTGGCACGGCGCCGGCGGCGAACCCGACGCTGTGCTGCACCGGCGCATTACCGAGCGCATCATGGAACTGCGCGCCATCGAGGGCCTCGACCTCGCCGGCCGCCTTCATGTACTGCCCGACTTCCACGGCAACCGCTCGCCGCTCGCCGATCCGCATGCGCTTGGGGTGATCAGCGGGCTGACGCTCGATTCTTCCTTCGACAGCCTGTGCCGGCTCTACTGGCGCACCGCTGTCGCCATAGCGCTGGGGCTTCGCCACGTGCTCGATGCGCTCAACGCCAATGGCTACGGCATCGATACGCTGCACGTCACCGGCGGCCACACCCGCAATCCGTTGCTGATGGAGCTCTACGCCGACGCCACCGGCTGCACCGTTGTCGAGCCACTGGGCGGCGATGCCGTGCTGTTGGGGACGGCGATGGCGGCAGCTGCCGCGGCTGGGCTCTATCCAAGCCTCACCGGGGCCTGCACCGCGATGCGCCAGGAAGGCCGCGCGCGCCAGCCCAACCCCTTGGCGCGGCAACGCTTCGACCGCGATTATCGCGTGTTCCTGGAAATGCACCGCCAGCGCAAAGCGCTCGATGACATTGTCTGAGCCACTCCCCATATCCCGTGTTCATTCGGGCGAGGGGGGTATCCGTGCAGGCAAATCCGGAAGCCGACATAGACGAAACGCCGACCGCCGATGCCCTGATCGTCGTCGACGTCCAGAACGCGTTTGTATCAGGCACTGACGCGGTGCCTGGTCACGCGCGGCTCCTGGCTGCGGTGACGACGTTGCTTGAGAATGCGCGTGCCTCGGGTGTGCCCGTCATCTTCATCCAGAACGACGGCCCGGCAGGCGCCGTCGACGAGCCGCACACGCCAGGCTGGCAGCTGTATTTCACGCCTCGGCCAGGCGAGCATGTCGTGCGCAAGCAGGTCGACGACGGCTTTGACGGCACCGGCCTGAGCGACCTTTTGGCATCCGCCGGCGTCCAGACCATCGCCTTCTGCGGCATGCTGTCGGAGATGTGCCTGGCGGCGACAGCGCGAACCGCAATGGCGATCGGCTATGGCGCGATCCTGCCGCATGACGGCCACGCTACCTACGACGTGCCGCCCGGCCCGGGCGGCTCTGAGGGTGTTCCGGCACATCTCGCCGCGCGCGCCGCGGAGTGGTCGCTGGGCGATGAGGTGACGATCGTGGCTTCGGCGGGTGATATCAGCTTCGCCCGCCCCTCGGCGAGCTAGCTGCCCGGAAACTCATTCCGTCTGGTCGTCTTCGGTCGCTTGCGGATCACGCCGCCTGATATCATCGTCCGATTTCTTGTGCTGAGCGGCTGCCGTCTTGCGGATGAAATCAAACCGGTTTTCTTCGGCATTTGCCGGCTTCGGCGGCGTGCCGGTCTTGCTTGAAAATTTGATCATGGGCGAAATCCTATTCTGCTGAAGCCGAGGAGCCCGCCGGGAAATGTCCTGGCGGCGGCAGCACTAGTCTTTCGGGAAGAAAATCAGGCTGAGTTTGACAACTGGCAGAGCGCTAACTGTCCGCGCCGGTGTCTCCGGCGCGGACGCTAGGAAGTTTCGCCAGATATTAGGCTGCGAGCGCGGTAGCGCAACCAATGGAAGCGCGGCGATCGGGAGAGGTCTCGCCCGGCATGGTGGCCCAGCCGCCCGTCTCGACGAACTTCTGCCTGTCGTAGCCGACGGACTTGGCCTTCAGTTCGACCAGCTTTGCCGCAGCATCGGGTGCCGCATTGAACCGCTCAACGCAGATGGTCGAGGCGAGCTGACCGCGCGCCACGTCGCCGGCCGTCTGCGCAAGTGTCTGCGAAGTGCCGCCGGTGACCCAGCCGCCCCAGCTGAAGCCGATGATCATCGTGGCGACGGCGGTGCCGACGCATGTCCAGACAAGCGTTGATTTGGACGGTTGGTAGTTCTCCCAACGTGCGGCGAGGGACTGCTTCTGGTTGCTCTGCATAGCCATGGAAACGTTCCTTGTTGATAGTGGGAAGTCACCATCCAGCCGCATTGCGGCCGGATGGCTCAGGTGTCGCTTAGTAACCCATGCCGGCTGGGTTGCCGCCGTTGGAGGCTTCCTTCGCCGGAATGTCGGCGATCATGGCTTCGGCGGTGATCAGGAGGGCGGCGATCGAGCCGGCATCCTGTAGTGCGGTGCGAACGACCTTGGCGGGATCGACGATGCCAGCCTTGATCATGTCGACATAGGCTTCGGTCTGCGCATTGAAGCCCAGATTGGCATCCTTGCCTTCCATCAGCTTGCCCACGACGACGGAGCCCTCGACGCCGGCATTGTCTGCGATCTGCCGGATCGGCGCCTCGAGCGCCTTCAGCACGATCGAAATGCCGGCGGTGACGTCGGCGTTGGCGCCGGTGAGCGTCTCAAGTGCTGCCTTGGCGCGCAGCAGCGCCACGCCGCCGCCGGCAACGATGCCTTCTTCAACGGCCGCACGGGTGGCGTTGAGCGCATCGTCGATGCGGTCCTTCTTTTCCTTGACCTCGGTCTCGGTCGCCCCGCCGACGCGGATCACGGCAACACCGCCGGCAAGCTTGGCCAGGCGCTCCTGCAACTTTTCCTTGTCGTAGTCCGAGGTCGTTTCCTCGATCTGCATCTTCAACTGCGCGATCCGGGCCGTAATGCCGGCCTTGCCGCCCGAGCCGTCGATGATGGTTGTCGCGTCCTTGTCGATGAGCACGCGCTTGGCCCGGCCGAGCATGTCGATAGTGACGTTCTCGAGCTTGATGCCGAGATCTTCCGAGATCATCTGGCCGGCGGTCAGGACCGCGATGTCTTCCAGCATCGCCTTGCGGCGGTCGCCGAAGCCGGGCGCCTTGACGGCGGCGACCTTCAGGCCGCCACGCAGCTTGTTGACGACGAGCGTGGCCAAGGCCTCGCCTTCGACGTCTTCCGAGATGATGAGCAGCGGCTTGCCGCTCTGCACCACGGCTTCGAGGATCGGCAGCATCGCCTGCAGATTGCCGAGCTTCTTCTCGTGGATGAGGATGTAGGGGTCTTCAAGCTCGGCACGCATCTTGTCGGCATTGGTGACGAAGTAGGGGCTGAGGTAACCGCGATCAAACTGCATGCCCTCGACGACGTCGAGTTCGGTTTCGGCGGTCTTGGCTTCCTCGACGGTGATGACGCCTTCATTGCCGACCTTGTCCATCGCCTTGGCAATCATCGCACCGACGGTGGCATCGCCATTGGCGGCGATGGTGCCGACCTGGGCGATCTCGTCCGAAGACTTGACCTTCTTGGCCCGCGCCTTGATGTCCTTGACCACGGCAGCCACGGCAAGATCGATGCCGCGCTTGAGGTCCATCGGGTTCATGCCGGCGGCCACCAGCTTGGCCCCTTCGCGCAGGATGGATGCCGCGAGCACCGTTGCCGTCGTTGTGCCATCGCCGGCGAGGTCGTTGGTCTTCGAGGCCACTTCGCGCACCATCTGCGCGCCCATGTTCTCGAACTTGTCGGAAAGCTCGATCTCCTTAGCGACGGTGACGCCGTCCTTGGTGATGCGCGGAGCGCCATAGGCGCGGTCGATGATGACATTGCGGCCTTTCGGGCCAAGCGTCACCTTGACGGCATTGTTGAGCAGCTCGACGCCGCGCAACATGCGGTCGCGGGCATCGTTCGAAAATTTGATTTCCTTGGCAGACATGATTTTTCGTCCAGTTCGTTCTTGAGGCCGTAGCCGGGTCAGGCGGCTTTCTTGGCCGCTTCGCTCGTGTCGACGATGCCCATGATGTCGGCCTCCTTCATGATCAGGAGATCGGCGCCATCGATCTTGACCTCGGTGCCCGACCATTTGCCGAACAGCACGGTGTCACCGACCTTGACGTCGAGCGGGATCAGCTTGCCGCTGTCGTCGCGCGAGCCTGGGCCGACGCCAACGACTTCGCCTTGCTGGGGTTTTTCCTTGGCATTGTCGGGAATGATGATGCCGCCCTTGGATTTGATATCGCCCTCGGCGCGCCGAATGACGACGCGGTCGTGAAGTGGTCGGAATTTCATGAATGTTCTTTCTGCAGCCGGCGCATAGGGGACCGCATTTCCTATGTACGCCCTTTGGCACTCGAATGACAGGAGTGCCAAAAATTATTCCACCTGGTGCGAGAGTATTCAAAAATAACAAGATCGCGCGGTGGCCTAAAAATGCGATTCAGCGACAAATAGGCGGGAAATTTGAATTCCGGGCAGAGAAACCTTATTTAAGGCGCAGTGGAATTTTTATTTTCCGCGCACGAAGAGGATTTCAGATATTGGATGTAGTCATGGAAAATTTTCTGGAAAAAGCTCAGTCTCGCTCGATCGAGGCGCAGAAGAAAACAGCGGAGCGCAACAGCGCAATGGCCGAATATCAGTCGGAAGCAAAAGCCCGGGCCATCAAGACCGCAAAGTTGCGTGAGTTGCGCTTGGCCAAGGACGAGGCCGATCGCGCCGCTGAGGCCCTGAAACCCGTAGAACCCAAGAAGAAGCGCATGACGCGCGCTGCAAAGTAGCAAGCGGTACCTTTGCCTGGCCACCAAGGCTGCCACTCCTGCTCAGGCAGGATGGGTAGTCGGCTGATGCTTGTTCGATGGCGCCGGGCATGAACCGTCGGCAAGCCTATTGTTTTATCCGACCACCCTCCCCATATGCGGTCTATCGGCATTCCGCCGGGAGCGAGACGCTCATCGAGATACGATGGTGGGTTTTGCCGCGGGATGCTGCATTTGCCCTGATTGACAGCTGGCCGACCACGAATGTACCGGCGGCGTGCAAGTCTCAGGAGCCAGAGGGAAGCGGGCCTATGCCCGCTTTTTTCTTTTCTGGAGAGCTTTCCCGAAACCGTTGTGCCCGCTTCAGGCGGGTGGTCTGGCGTCCGCTTGGGGCTGTAGCCGGAACAGCGCCCGGGCAATTCCCTTGACCTTGCCCTGGTCGACCTGCGCCGTGTCGTTGGGCAGCAGCGTCGTCACCTTGTCGACACCGAGATCCGCAAGCTGGAACGGCGTGCCGTGGCCGAATTCGAGATGACCGCGGCCGATGATGCCGATCACCAGCGGCGGATCGTCGGTCGCCCGCGCCCTGGCGATGTTGCAGGCAAACGCCCGATCCCACGTCTGCTGCGCCCTGACGAAGCGGTCGAACTCCGGCGCTTGCGGCGACGTCACCTTGCGCGTCGGCGAGCCACCGCCGGTGATGTCGAACAGATATTGCCGGTAGGCCGGCGTCGCATCCGCCGAGGGCGTGAGCCCGTCGCGCTCGCCGAGTGGGATGGCGCCCCAACCTTCCTTGCCGACCCGCGTCACCAGTTCGCGGTAGCAGTTGAGCGCCAGCATCGGCACGCCAAACTCGCGGCAGAAATGAAAGATCGGCAGGTAGAGCTCGGCCGGGAAGCCCCAGACCTTACCCCACTCGGCGGCCTTCAGAAACTCGTCCCGCTCGAGATCGCCGGCGACCCATTGGTCGAGCACCGGCTGCAACCGGCGCGGAAACATTTCGAAGCCGATGGCGATGTCATTGCGCAGCGTTCGCATCGCCGTGCAGACATGCAGCTGCCAGCGGTGGATGTCATAGCGGTCATGCGTTTCGCCGAGCAGCAGCACGTGGCTCCGTGCAACCTCCCGCATCAGTGTGGGATGATCGAGCAGCGCGCCGCTGTCGGGATCGAGCCAGCTGGCGACAGGGTGGTTCCATTCAGTCATATCAGTCACCCGAAGCTGCCAATCGCGCCCGAAACGGTGAGCCCCGTCTCGGCGCCGTCGGTGGTCAGCGCAACGAAGCGCGCCTCGCTGGCATCGTCCTCGCGGCGCCAGCCGCCGACCGAACCGCCCTTGAGGTGCAGATGGAAGTCCGGCCGCATGACGTTGACGTAGCCCAAGACCGGCTTGACCGCCGGCATGTCGCCTTCCCAGGCCTGCCAGAAGGACGGCCGGCTGAACTCGATCCTGACGCGGCCACCGCTGCGCTCGGCAGCCGCGAACGGCTCGAGCCCGGCGTCGTCAGCGTCGAGCTCCTTGCGCTCGTCCAGGCTGCCACCAGTCCGTTCTTCGACAGCAAGCTCGGTGCCTTGCGGGAACTCGCCAAGCACGGCGTCGAACGGATCGAGACCCTCGAAGCCGGTGACGTTGGCGATGTTCTCGCCGTCGGCGCCGCGCAGTTCGATACGCGGATAGGATTTCTCACGCATGACCGGCGTGCGGTCGACGATGACGGTGGCGATCGCCGCCAGCTTGATACGGGAGTTGTGCTCGGCGCCTTCGCAGACCAGCCAGCCATCCTCGATGCGAACCTTTTCGACCGTGCCGATGCGCTCGTGGGTGGCGCCCAGGCGTTCCGAGTTGATCATCACCCGTCCGATCGCCGGCAGCCGCGCAAGCAGGGCGGCGGGGGCGACGTCGAGGCGTTCGCGTTTATGGGGCGTGCGGGTGGTCATGGGCATTTCCTATGCGAATTGCAGGACTGGATTTTCGTTCGCCGCTTCGGCTTTCGGCTCAAGATCGATGACACGCAAGGTCCCCAGCGCCTTGGGATTGCAGTGCGAGACGATGACGAATGTCGTTGTCGGCAGATGCTTCTTGAGCGTCGCGAAGAGGTCGGCCTCGGCTGCCTCGTCGAGCGCGCTTGTCGCTTCGTCGAGGAACAGCCAGTCCGGCTTGAGCACAAGCGCGCGGGCCAGCGCCAGGCGCTGCAGCTCGCCCCCGGAGAGGCCCGACAGCACCAGCGGATGGCCTTCCGCGGCATCTTCGAGCCGCAGCATGTCGCTGTCGCCGAAGCCGACGGCTTCGATGGCCTGGCGCAATTCCTGTCGCGTGAAGGCGTCGGCGGACGCGGGGTAGGCGACCGCACCGAAGACGTCGCCCTGCGGGAAGTAGACCTTCTGCGACAGGAACAGCTTGCTTGCCGAAGGCATCTCGATGCGTCCGTCGCCATGATCCCAGCCGCCGGCCATCGCCTTCAGAAGCGTGGTCTTGCCGAGCCCCGACTGGCCGCGCAGCCACACTGTTTCGCCAGGGCGGATATCGAGGCGCGGTATCGACAGCAGCGCGCGGCCCTCGGGTGTCCTGAGCTTCAGATCATGGAGATGCAGGCCGCCTGACGACGCCTCGACGACGATGCCGGAAGGCCGGCTGCGCACTGCCTCGGTCGCGGCAAGGAAGCCGTCGAGGCGGGACGATGCGGCGACGAGGTTCGACAGCGGCTTGTAGGAGAAGACGAACCACGACAGCGTGGTGACCACATTGGAAAACGCCATGGCGATCTGCATCAGGCCGCCAAGAGCGATGTTGCCGGCGAGGAAGCCGGGTAGGGCGACGAACAGCGGAATGCGCAGCACGGTGTGCGAATAGGGGAAGGTGAAGCAGCCGAGCAGGAACTCGCGGCCTGCCAGCTTGCGCCAGTTCTGGGCGATGCCGTCGAAGCGGCGGTCGAGCCCGGCGCGCTCGACATTCTCGCCGCCCATCAGCGCGATCTCGTCGGCCGACTGGCGGATGCGCGCCATCGAAAAGCGGAAATCGCCCTCGCGCTTCTGCTGCGTGTAAAACAGCGACTTCAGCGGCCGGCCGAGCAGGTGCGTCAGCCCGCTCGACAAAGCGACATAGATGAATGCCGCCCAGACCATGTAGCGCGGGATCGAGACGTCGAAACCGAACAGCGAGAAGCTGAGCGCGAAGGTCGACAGACCCCACAGCAGTGCGAGAAAGGAGAATATGCCGACGATCTTGGTGATCAGCTCGATGCCTTCGTCGAGGATACCCTTGACGAACAGGCCGCAATCGTCGGCGATACGCTGGTCGGGATTGTCGACGTCGCGCGGGCAGTCGCCCTGGGTCAGCCGCCAATAGGCGCGATCGGCGAACCACGAGCCGAGTGCTGCCTCGGTCAGTGATTGTCGCCACCTGATGTGCAACATTTTCTGCAGGTAATCTGCCGTTAGTGAGCGCACCGAGTTGGCCGCGACGATGCCGGCAAAAATCCAGATCTGCCAGACCGCCGCCTTGGCGTCGACCTTTTCCAGCGCGCCGTAGAATTCCGAGGTCCAGCTTACCAGTCTGATGGTGAAATAGATGCCAGCCAGCTGCAGCGCGATGACCGCGGCGAGATAGACGAGGCTCGTCTTGCCGCCCTTGCCGGCAATGCAGAGCTTGAGCAGGCGAACGAACTGCCTGAGGACGTTGGTCACCGCGATGGCCTTTCATGCAAGGACGCAGGACAACGTGCCCTGCGCCGGATCGCTGTCGATTTGGCTCAGAAGCGCACTGTCGCGCCGAGCTTGAAGGTGCGGCCTGGAGCCACCTGCATTTCCGGATTGTTGGCGTTGGCCACCGGTCCCGAGATCACGTTGGTGACGCCGGTGAGCGTGTTGGGGAAATAGCGGCGGTCGAAGATGTTCTGGATGCCGAAATCGACATCGACATTTGCCGTCGGCTTCCAGCGGGCATAGGCGTCGAACACCGCATAGCCGCCCGGCTTGAAGGCGTTGGGGTCGGCGCGTTCGGTGACGCCATGGGCGAAGGTGGCGACCAGCTCGGTTTCGAGATTCCAGTCGGGGATAAGATAACGCCCGCCCAGCACCGCGGTCAGTGGCACCGCGCCGTCGAACGCCGTTTCGGCGGGACTCGCCGAAATCCGCTGCGTGCCCTTCTGATAGGAGATCGAGCCGTTCAGGTAGAGGTTTTCGTAGACCTCGTATTCGCCGCCGAACTCGATGCCCCAGACCTTCACGTCCTCGACATTGTCTGACGTGTAGTGGTTCGGCCTGCCCGGCACTTCCTGCAGCGAGCGGATGAAATCCTTGTAGTCGGCGTAGAACGCGGTGAGGCTGAAGTAGCCCTTGTCGAGCTCGCCGCGAATGCCGGCTTCATAGCTGCGCACGGATTCAGGCTTCAAATTCGGATTGGGGATCAGGACGGATGGCGGAGACGTAAAAAGATTGTCTGACGACACGAACAACTGCTGCGACGTCGGCATCTTGAAGCCTTCGCCATAGCCGGCATAGAGCGTATAGGTGTCGTTCAGCTCGTACATCGCGCTGATGCGCTTGATCAGCTTGGTCTCGTCGATCTTCTTTGGCTCGAAGCCGGGCTTCGGCTTGTAGTCGGCGTCGCCGGTGGGATCGATCGAATAGTGCGCCAGGCGCGCGCCAGGTGTGATGGTCAGCCGGTCGTCGAACAGCTTGATCTCGTCCTGCAGGTAGATGTCGGCGCGGACGGTGTCGACCTTCGGGAAGTTGAAGCCCTGGTTGTTGGCCGTGGCCGAGGTGCCAGCCGTCAGGTTGTTGGTGATGTTGTAGCCGGAATAGCTGCTGTTGGTCAGGTCGCCGTCGAAGCCATAGGTCAGCTTGTGCGACAGGCCGCCCAGTTCGAAGGACGAGTTGGCCTGCACATCGGCCTCGAGGAAATCCTCGCCATAGTTGCGGACTTGGATGTTCTGCTGGAGGCGGGTTGGATAGGTACGCAGCTGGTTGCTGTAGGTGTCGCGCTTCTGTGGCGAGTATGAGATCTGCCACTTGATCTCATCGAGCCAGGGCGCGTCGACCTTCCAGTCATGCGATAGGGCCAGCCTGTAGCGCTCCATCTCCAGTTCGCGCTGCCAGCTGGTGTTGACGTACGTCGATCCCGCAGACGAGTCGTACATCTGCTGGATCGTCGTGTTGCGGTTGAACCATTCGCCGGTCAGCTTGACCTCGTGATCCTCGGTCGGGTTCCACTGCAGCTTCATCAGGCCGTTGAAGGCGTCGGTGTCGGCGGGGAAGGCCTTGTTGCAGGGCCAGATCGCCTGGCGCGGGCAGCCCCACTGGCCGCCATCGGCGCGGCTGTTGCTGAAATCGCCTTCCGACGCGCCGAGATGGCCGAAGCTGCCGAGGAACTTGAAGTCGCCGGATTCCGCGGCAGCGCTCACCTGCTTGCGGAATGAATCGTCGTAGCTGTCATAGGCGGTCTTCTTCTCGACCGCCCACGACTTCGAGCCGTCGAGCAGGTCGTCGGGGTCGAGCGTGCGGAAGGCAACCGCGCCACCGAGTGCGTCGGCGCCCTGGAGCACCGAGTTCGGGCCGCGCACGATCTCGGCGCTGCGCATGTTGAACGGGTCGACGAAGTCGCGGCTGCCGTCGATGATCTGCTCCTGGATGCGGCTGCCGTCGACGGTCATCTGGACGCGGTTGCCGCCCATGGCGCGGATGTTGAAGCCGGTGAGCTGGCCGAACGGGTTGGTCAGCGACGTCGTGCGCGAGACGGTGACGCCCGGCTCGTAGCGAACCATGTCCTGGATGTCGCGGACGACATGGCGCTGCAGCGTCTCGCGGTCGATGACCGAGACCGACATCGGAATGTCGAGCACCTTGCCGGTGGTGCGCGCCGAGGTGACAACGAGCCTGTCGAGCACGATGCGCTCTTCATTGCTCAGCAGTGGCTTTGCTTCTTCGACCTTCTTTGCCGGCACCGGCGTGGTTGCGGTCTGGGCGCTGGCGATGCCGGCCGATTGCAGCAACAGCAGCGAAACGCCGGCCAGAAGCATCTGCGACCGCGAACCGCGACCGGTGTGAACTTTAGACATGACAGCCCCCCAATCGAAAGTCTGGAAAAAGCTGGCTGTCCGCGAACGAAGGGCTGGCGTAAGTTAATATGAGTCTATGACTCAAGATTATGGATGGCTGTATAATCGGTCCTGCGGTGAGCGCAAGCCGGGGCCGGCCCGGCGCGACACCTGGCCTCACCCGCAACAGGTGCATTCCCGCGACGGCCAGCTACGGTTTGCGAGGACTTGGAAGACTTTTTACGCGTCGCTCCGACGTAACGGGCGATTTTACCGAAGCGTTCCATGAAAATATGACTAACATTGTCATATTATTTGACAGGAAAGCGCGAATGACCTAGCGAACCCGTCCCTGTTGTTCGAGCGGCGTCGGGTTGGCGATGAAATTTCGAGAGAAACTGAACGCCTTGCGCAAGATACCGCTTGGCGACTGGCGGATACTGATGCGGATCCTGGGCATCTACCGTCGAAAATTTTTCCTCGCCATCGCGCTTTCCCTGGCCGGAATCGTGCTTTCGGTGACGGTTCCGATCCTTTCGCAGAAGATCGTTGACAGCGTCATGGTGGGCAAGGACGGCTGGGCCGCGACCCAGTTCGCCGCCATCGCCATCGTGGCGGCGGTTATCAGGCACATGACGTCACGCTGGCACAATTCGCTGATCAACGACGTGGACGCCAGATTCACCGCCCGGCTGTCCAGGCGCATCTACTTCCGCCTCATGCGCATCCCCTATGAGAGCTCGGCATCCGCAGGCGGAAGCACGATCAACCTGCTCAACGAGTCCCAGCGTGTCGCCAGCTTCATGCTGAGCGCCGCGCCGAATTTCTTCCTGACGATTTTGGGTGCCGCCGTCTCGTTTGCCGTTGCGCTGTACTATGACTATCTCATCTGCCTGCTGGCCTTTGCTGTTGCGCTGGTCTTCGCTGTCTTTGCCCGCAAGACCAATGCGCAGCTGGGCGAGGCGAGCCGCAGCTCGTTTCGTCTCAATGGCGTCTTGCAAGGGGCGACCGCCGAGACGGTGGGCAACATCCGCGGCATCAAGTCGAATGCGGTGGAGCGCTTCTTCATCCGCCGCTGGGCAGCGAAATCGGCCGACGCCATCAAGGCGCGCTGGCGCATCCTGGACCTTTCGCACTCCTATTCGTTCACCCTTGGCCTGCTGAGCGAGATTCTGACACTGCTCGTCGTTCTTGTCGGCTGCTGGCGCATCCTGCGCGGCGACCTGACGATCGGTGGCCTGCTTGCGCTGCAGCTGCTCGTCACCCGGGCGACCATGCCGATGCTTACGAGCGCCGGCATCCTGATCCAGTTCCATTCGGTGAGTGCCACTGTCTCAGCCCTTGCGGCTTTCCTCAAGCGCCAGCCGGAGCGCGCCATCGTTGCCCCGGCGCTGCGTGCTGCCGATTTCGGTCCGATCAGCGTCGAGGACCTGACCTTCCGCTATCCCGAGGCGACCGCTGCTGCGCTTAACGATGTCAGCCTGGCGCTGCCGGCGACCGGTGTCGTTGCAATCGTCGGCCGCAACGGCTCCGGCAAGTCCAGCCTGCTGCGCGTGCTTCTGGGGCTCGAGCGCGACTATGATGGCAAGGTCGCGATCGGCGGCATAGACGTCCGTGCCTACAATCCGCGCTGGTTGCGTGGCCGCATCGGTGTCGTCGACCAGGAGACGTCGCTGTTTTCCGGCACCATCCGCGAGAATCTTCAGGCATCGCTGCCGCGTTCGCTTCGCGACGGCGAGATCGACAAGGCGCTGGCGTTTTCCTCAGCCGACAAGTTCACCGCAGGCTTGCCCAAGGGCATCGACACCGAGCTGGTGCAGGCGGGGCAGAACCTGTCCGGCGGACAGCGCCAGCGCCTGGCGATTTCGCGCGCCGTGCTGCGTGATCCGCACATCGCCGTCTTCGACGAGCCGACCTCGGCGCTCGACGCCGAATCGGCGATGTCGCTCGAGCGCGAGCTTCTGGCCTTCGGCCGCGACCGCCTCGTCATCATCGTCACGCACCATCTCTTCTCGGCGCGTTCGGCCGACATGATCGTCGTGCTCGACGAAGGCAGGATCGTCGGCACAGGCAGCCATGAGGACCTGAGCGCCGAGTGCTCCGTCTATCAGGCGCTCTGGCGCGACTACGTCAGGGATTGACCGTCATTGACGTAGCGGGTCGAACAGATGGAAATGATTTCTTTCCATCTGTTGACACGATACCCGTCACTCATACTACATGTAGATGTCGTGGTTCTTTCGAGTTGATTCCAGCTCGGGAGCTAAGAGGGAAGCCGGTGCGCGATTTCGCAATGCCGGCGCTGCCCCCGCAACTGTAAGCAGTGAGTTGCTGTCGCGTAGTGCCACTGGCGCCAATGGGCGCTGGGAAGGCCAGACAGCGGCAATGATCTGCGAGCCAGGAGACCTGCCGCGATAGATTTTTGAACGTCCACGGGCGGGGTGTCCGGTGGTGCGCTTGCGTTCTGCCGGCTTACGCCGGCCGAAATCCAGCACGCGTCCGCTCAAGGCCTCGCCCCCAAACCATCGGGGAAGATGATGCCGGCGACCTCTACTCTTCTATCAAGCGGAACCGACAGGATTCCGTCAGCCTTCAGCCAGGGTTCCGAGACCGTGTCCCTCTTCGAGACCCGGGTCAACGAATACCAGAACGGTGGAGCGCTGGCATGGGACTGAACTGGAACTGCCCCATCGTTGCGCCAGTTGTGCCCGAGCCAGAACAGGTGTTCCTGGCGTGGCTGGTCGCGCAGCCCGAAGGCGGCAATCTTCACGAGGCGGCCTCGCGACAGGCAAACCGCCTCGCCGAGTATGCTGGTGGGCATCCGGGGCCGCGCCAGCTCAGATTGTTGTTCCTGGATCTCGCCGCCGAGCTTGACTGCAGGGCCGGCCGGAGAAAGGCAATACAGTCGTGAAGTGGAGCGCATCCGCAAGGTGCGCGAGCAAACTGGCTGGATCATGGACACCTATCTGCTGAAGCAACCGGACTAGCTCGGAGGCTGTTCGTATTGCCCGTGGTCGCAAATGCGCTAACGACGCTCTCGACATATTGACATAAAGATGTCTTTATGTGACCTGACGGCTTTGTCGCCGAAAGGATGAAAAGTGTCGCAAAACGCCACCTCGCTCGACGCCCTGTTTGGGTCGGTTGCCGCCAAGCCTGACGGCTCGGAGGTGCTTGCGGCGCTGAAAGCTGCGGCGCGCGAGCGCATCCTGATCCTCGACGGCGCGATGGGCACCCAGATCCAGGGGCTCGGCTTCAACGAAGACCATTTCCGCGGCGACAAGTTCACCGGTTGCGCCTGCCATCAGCAGGGCAACAACGACCTTTTGATCCTGTCGCAGCCCAAGGCGATCGAGGAGATCCACTACAAATACGCCATCGCCGGCGCCGACATCATCGAGACCAACACGTTTTCGTCGACTTCCATCGCCCAGGCCGACTACGGCATGGAAGACATGGTCTACGAGCTCAACCGCGACGGCGCGCGGCTGGTCCGCCGCGCCGTCATCCGGGCGCAGCAGGAGGACGGCAAGCGCCGTTTCGTTGCGGGCGCGCTTGGGCCGACCAACCGCACCGCCTCGATCTCGCCCGACGTCAACAATCCCGGCTACCGGGCCGTCAGCTTCGACGATTTGCGCATCGCCTATGGCGAACAACTGCGAGGCCTGATCGACGGCGGCGCCGACATCATCCTCATCGAGACCATTTTCGACACGCTCAACGCCAAGGCGGCGATCTTTGCCTGCGACGAGATCTTCATCGAAAAGGGCGTGCGCCTGCCGGTGATGATTTCGGGCACCATCACCGACCTGTCCGGCCGCACGCTGTCCGGCCAGACGCCGTCGGCCTTCTGGAACTCGATCCGCCATGCCGACCCGTTCACGGTAGGCCTCAACTGCGCGCTGGGTGCTGCCGCCATGCGTCCGCATCTCGCCGAGCTGTCCGATGTCGCCGAGACCTTCATCTGCGCCTATCCCAATGCCGGCCTGCCCAACGCCTTCGGCCAGTATGACGAGAGCCCAGAATTCATGGCCGCCCAGGTTGAGGAGTTCGCGCGCGAGGGCTTCATCAACATCGTCGGCGGCTGCTGCGGCTCGACGCCGGAGCACATCCGCGCCATCGCCGAAGCGGTGGCAAAGTATCCGCCGCGCCAGGTGCCGGAACTCAGGCCGCAGATGCGCCTGTCGGGTCTCGAGCCGTTCACGCTCACCGACGAGATTCCCTTCGTCAATGTCGGCGAGCGCACCAATGTCACCGGCTCGGCCAAGTTCCGCAAGCTGGTCACCGCCGGCGACTATGCCGCTGCTCTCGACGTCGCCCGCGACCAGGTCGTCAATGGCGCCCAGATCATCGACATCAACATGGACGAGGGCCTGATCGACTCGAAGAAGGCTATGGTCGAGTACCTCAACCTGATCGCCGCCGAGCCTGACATCGCGCGTGTGCCTGTCATGATCGACAGCTCCAAATGGGAGGTGATCGAGGCGGGCCTGAAATGCGTCCAGGGCAAGCCGATCGTCAATTCGATCTCGATGAAGGAAGGCGAAGAGGCCTTCCTGCATCACGCCAGGCTCTGCCGCGCCTATGGTGCCGCCGTCGTCGTCATGGCCTTCGACGAGCAGGGCCAGGCCGACACCAAGGCGCGCAAGGTCGAGATCTGCACCCGCGCCTACAAGCTTCTGACCGAGCAGGCCGGCTTCGCGCCCGAAGACATCATCTTCGACCCCAATATCTTCGCTGTCGCCACCGGCATCGAGGAGCACGACAATTACGGCGTCGACTTCATCGAGGCCACGCGCGAGATCACCGAGACCCTGCCGCATGTCCATATCTCGGGCGGCGTGTCGAACCTGTCGTTCTCGTTCCGCGGCAATGAGCCGGTGCGCGAGGCCATGCACGCCGTGTTCCTGTATCACTGCATCCAGGCGGGCATGGACATGGGCATCGTCAATGCCGGCCAGCTCGCGGTCTATGAATCGATCGACCCGGAGCTGCGCGAGGCCTGCGAGGATGTCGTGCTCAACCGGGCGCCCAAGGCCGGCGGCACCGCCACCGAGCGGCTGCTGGATTTGGCCGAACGCTACAAGGGCACGGCCGGCAAGGAGGCCAAGGAGCGTGACCTCGCCTGGCGCGACTGGCCTGTCGAGCAGCGCATCAGCCACGCGCTGGTCAACGGCATCACCGAGTTCATCGACGCCGACACCGACGAGGCGCGGCTGAGGGCCGAGCGTCCGCTGCATGTCATCGAAGGCCCGCTGATGGCCGGCATGAATGTCGTCGGCGACCTGTTCGGCGCCGGCAAGATGTTTTTGCCGCAGGTCGTCAAGTCGGCCCGCGTCATGAAGCAGGCGGTCGCCGGTCTTTTGCCGCACATGGAGGCGGAGAAGGCAGCCAACGCCGCCAACGGCATCGACAATGGCGAGCGCCAGACCGCCGGCAAGATCCTGATGGCGACGGTGAAGGGCGACGTCCACGACATCGGCAAGAACATCGTCGGCGTCGTGCTCGCCTGCAACAATTACGAGATCATCGACCTCGGCGTCATGGTGCCGGCAACCAAGATCCTGCAGGTCGCGAAGGACGAGAAGGTCGACATCATCGGCCTCTCCGGCCTGATCACGCCGTCGCTCGACGAAATGGCGCATGTCGCCGCCGAAATGGAGCGCGACGGTTTCGACATCCCGCTGCTGATCGGCGGAGCCACCACCAGCCGCGTCCACACGGCGGTGAAGATCCATCCGCGCTACAGCGCCGGCCAGACCGTCTACGTCACCGACGCCAGCCGTGCGGTGGGCGTCGTGTCGAACCTTTTGTCCGCCGAGACCAAGGGCGGCTACGTCGAACAGGTGCAGGCCGAATACAAGAAGGTCGCCGACGCCCATGCCCGCTCGGAGGCCGACAAGCAACGGCTGCCGCTGGCCAAGGCCCGCGCCAATGCGCACAAGGTCGACTGGAGGTCCTACACGCCGCCGAAGCCGTCCTTCCTTGGCACCAAGGTATTCGAGAACTGGGACCTGGCCGAGCTCGCCCGCTACATCGACTGGACGCCGTTCTTCCAGACCTGGGAGCTCAAGGGCCGCTACCCCAAGATCCTCGAAGACGAAAAGCAGGGTGCCGCGGCGCGCCAGCTGTTCGAGGATGCGCAGGCGATGCTGAAGAAGATCATCGACGAGAAGTGGTTCGCACCCAAGGCCGTCATAGGCTTCTGGCCGGCCAATGCCGTCGGCGACGACGTCAGGCTGTTCACCGACGAGGCGCGCAAGCAGGAGCTTGGCACGTTCTTCACCTTGCGCCAGCAGCTGACCAAGCGCGACGGCAAGGCCAATGTCGCGCTGGCCGATTTCATCGCCCCTGCCGACAGCGGCAAGCCGGACTATCTCGGCGGCTTCGTCGTCACCGCCGGCATCGAGGAGGTAGCGATCGCCGAGCGCTTCGAACGCGCCAATGACGACTACTCCTCGATCATGGTCAAGGCTCTGGCCGACCGTTTCGCCGAGGCCTTCGCCGAACGCATGCACGAGAAGGTGCGCAAGGAGTTCTGGGGCTACGCGCCGGATGAAAATCTCGCGCCCGACGACCTGATCGGTGAGCCCTATCGCGGCATCCGTCCGGCGCCGGGCTATCCCGCCCAGCCCGACCACACCGAAAAGGTGACCTTGTTCCGCCTGCTCGATGCCGAGAAGAATGCCGGCGTCAGCCTCACCGAGAGCATGGCGATGTGGCCGGGCTCGTCGGTGTCGGGCATCTATCTTGCCCACCCCGAGAGCTACTATTTCGGCGTCGCCAAGGTCGAGCGCGACCAGGTCGAGGATTATGCGCGGCGCAAGGACATGACCATCGCCGAGGTCGAGCGCTGGCTCGGGCCGATCCTCAACTACGTGCCGGCCTCGTTCGCCGAAGCGGCCGAATAGCAACACACTGACTTCACACGGGCTCTGTCGCCTTTGCGCTGAGCCCGTGTCGTTTTCATGCTCGTGCCCGGCCACCGTTCCGTGGTCTGATCCGGTCATGTTCAAGGTGCTGCTTCGAGTTGTGAGACGAAGCGGAGAATTGGGAAGCCGGTGAGATACCGGCGCTGCCCCCGCAACGGTGGCGGAGTTATTGTTTCGACGGGAGACCACTGGGCCGGCCGGCCTGGGAAGGTGTCGAGACAGTCCGAAAGGACAGCTCCGGAGCCCGGAAACCAGCCTTGAACCTGAAACAACTCGACTGATCGCGGTGGGCGGTCAAGAGGCGGATCGTTGCTGCGCGGACCTTGCGTCCGTAGGGCAGTCGTTCTTCCCGACATCACCACCAGTTCAGTCCTTGGTGCGAGGACAGGACATGGACACGAAGAATGAGATGCTGAGCCTGCTGCGCGGCCGCCGCGACGGATTCAGCCTGGAACAGCCCTTTTACATCGACCCGGATTTCTTCCGGCTCGACATGGAGCTCATCTGGTATCGCGACTGGCTGTTTGTCGGCCATGACTGCGAACTGGCCAAGCCGGGCAGCTTCTTCACCGTCCAGGTCGGCGATTATCCTGTTGTGCTGGTCCGCGACCAGAGGGGCGAGCTTCGCGCCTTCCACAACTCCTGCCGCCACCGCGGCAGCCGGGTCTGCGCGACGGAAAAGGGCACGGCGGCCAAGCTCGTCTGCCCTTATCACCAGTGGACCTATGAGCTCGACGGCCGGTTGCTGTTCGCGCGCCAGATGGCGGAGGGTTTCGACAAGAGCCAGTTCGGCCTGAAGCCGGTCGCCTGTGAATCCGTCGGCGGTTACATCTTCATCTGCCTCGCTGACGAGCCGGCCGATTTCGCGCCGATGCGGGCGATGGTCGAGCCCTACCTGTTGCCGCACCGGTTGCGCGAGGCGAAGGTCGCCTTCGAAAGCACCATCGTCGAGAAGGGCAACTGGAAGCTGGTCTGGGAAAACAACCGCGAGTGCTACCACTGCGCGGGCAACCACCCTGAGCTCTGCAAGACCTTTCCCGAGGCGCCGAACGTTACCGGCGTCAACGGTGCTGAGAGCGATCCCGAGATGCTGGCGCACTGGGCAAAGTGCGAGGCTGCCGGGCTGCCGAGCAAGTTCCGTATCGATGCCGGCGGCCAGTACCGCGCAACGCGCGCGCCGCTGCTGCGCGACGCGGTGAGCTACACCATGTCTGGCAAGCGCGCCGTCAAGCGCAACCTTTCCGACAGCGTCTCGGCGGACAAGATCGGCACGCTGCTGCTCTATCACTATCCCACGACCTGGAACCACGTGCTCGGCGACCATGCCGTCACCTTCCGCGTGCTGCCGATCAGCGCCACGGAAACGGCCGTCACCACCAAATGGCTGGTTCACAAGGATGCCGTCGAAGGCGTCGACTACGACCTTGCCGAACTGACCCATGTCTGGACCGAGACCAACGACCAGGACCGGCGCATCGTCGAGGAAAATGCCTTTGGCATCAAATCGCCGGCCTATGAGCCCGGACCCTATTCGGAGGAACACGAGGGCGGCGTGATGCAGTTCATCGAGTGGTATGCCGGCTTCATCGAGCCGCGGCTGGCCGATGGCGGCAAGCCGGCCCTGCGCAACGTTGCCTGATCAGGAGGGAGCTGTGAACGCGATGTCCGATCTCGGCCTTTACCGCAACCTCGACGAAATGGTGCCCTGGAACGACAGGCTCCAGGTGCTGGAGGTCATCGGCGTCACCGACGAGGCGCCCGACGTCAAGACCTTCACCTTCCGCTCGGACAACCAGACCTGGTTCCGCTACAAGCCCGGCCAGTTCGTGACGCTCGAGCTTCCGGCCGAGCCGGCGCCCGTCATGCGCACCTACACACTGTCGTCCAGCCCATCGCGGCCGTTCTCCATCGCCGTCACGGTCAAGGCGCAAGCCGGCAGCATCGGCACACGCTGGATGTTCGACCATTTGAAGCCGGGCGTCCGCATCAAGGCCTATGGCCCGTCAGGCGACTTCTCGCTGCACCAGCACCCGGCGGCAAAATATCTGTTCGTCTCGGCCGGCTCCGGCATTACCCCGATGATGTCGATGCTGCGCTGGCTCAACGACTGCGCGCCGTGGACGGACGTTGCCTTCGTCAACTGCGCGCGCCGTCCGGAAGAGATCATCTTTCGCAAGGAACTTGAGCTCCTTGGCACCCACATGCCCGGCCTTTCGCTCGGCTTCATGATCGAGGAGCGGTCGAGCCGTGAAGGCTGGTTCGGCCATATGGGCCGCATCGATGCGGTGCGCCTGCCGCTGCTGTCGCCGGACTTCCGCGAGCGCGAGGTGTTCTGCTGCGGGCCCGATCCATTCATGCGCGCCGTGCGCGGCATGCTGGAGGCATCGGGCTTCGACATGTCCCGCTACCATCAGGAAAGTTTTGCTGCGCCTGTCGTCGAGGAGGTTCCTGCGCCGTTCTCGATGCCGGGCGAGGGCACTGAAACGGTGCCGGATGCCGTTCTGCCAGTCCGCTTCTCGCTGTCGGATGTCGACGCCGACTGCCTGTCGGGCCAGACAGTGCTGCAGACGGCACGCGCCTCGGGCGTGCGCATCCCGGCGGCCTGCGAATTCGGCCTGTGCGGCACCTGCAAGGTCAGGAAGCTCTCCGGCGAGGTCGAGATGAGCCACAATGGCGGCATCCTCGACCACGAGATCGACGACGGCTTCATCCTCGCCTGCTGCTCGAAGCCGCTGTCGGCGATCGAGGTCGAGGCGTAGGGCAATACCGGGGAAACCGTGCAGCGGTTTCCGTCTGGAGTTAGGAAAAATCAGCGGTGGTGCAGCACCAGCGGCGTGCCACCGACCTCGATGACGGCCATGTCATAGCCGAACACCCGGGCGAGCACGTCGGGCTGCAGCACCTCGGCTGGCGATCCGTCGGCGACGATGCGCCCCGATTTCATCGCCACGATGCGGTCGGCATAGACAGCGGCGTGGTTGATGTCGTGCAGCACCACGATGACGGTGCGCCTGTCTTTGTCGGCGGCCGCGCGCAGGTCTCGCATCAGCTGGCGGGCAAACAGCATGTCGAGATTGTTCAGCGGCTCGTCGAGCAGCATGTAGTCGGTGCCCTGGCAGAAGGCCATGGCGACCATGGCGCGCTGGCGCTGGCCGCCCGACAGATTGTCGAGGAAGCGGTCGGCCAGATCCATCAGGCCAAACTGCTGCAAGGCCGCCTCGATCAGCTTCAGGTCATTGGCGTCGATGCGCCCGCGCTGGTGCGGAAAGCGGCCGAAGCCGATGAGTTCGCGCACCTTGAGCCGGCTTGCCACCGCCGGGTCCTGGCGCAGGATGGCGAGCGTCTTGGCCAGCCGGTGGCTCGGTGTCGTGTCGACCGGCAGGCCGTCGACCGAGATGGCACCGCTCTGCAGCGGCTGCAGCCGGGCGATCAGCGACAACAGGCTCGACTTGCCGGCGCCGTTGGGGCCGACCAGCGCCGTCACTCCGCCCTTGGGCATGGTCAGCGACACATCCTCCAGGATTTGAGTGTCGCCGAGGCGCAGCGAAACATTCTTGATCTCGATCATCGCTTGCTCGTTGTGATCAGCATGGCCAGGAACACGATGCCCCCCACGAATTCGATGACGACGCCCAGCGTCGCGGCACCGCCCAGCACGTGCTGCAGCACCATCTGGCCGCCAAGCAGCACTATGACGGCCGTCAGCATCGCCGCCGGCAGCAGCAGGCGGTGGCGGCGGCTGTCGACGATGCGCTCGGCCAGCGCCACCACCAGAAGCCCGAAGAACGTCACCGGCCCGACCAGCGCCGTCGACACGGCCACAAGGGCCGCGACCAACAGCAGCAGGCCGGCCAGCGCTTTGGTCCACGAAATGCCAAGGCCGGTGGCGCTGTCGGCGCCAAGCGCGACGATGTCGAGCAGGTGGCGTTGGTGCCAGATGATGACGGCGGCAATTGTCGTCACCACCAGGCCGACGATGACGAGGTCCGGCCGCACGGTGTTGAAATCGGCGAAGCTTGACCCTTGTACGACGGCGAATTCGTTCGGGTCGATAAGCCGTGCGATCAACGAGGCGAGGCTGCGAAATAGCACGCCCAGCACCACGCCGGTCAGAAGCAGCAAGCCGATGTCGAAGCGCCGCCGCAGCATCGGCAGGAACAGCACCAGCGCCATCGCCATCATCAGGCCGGCCTCGCCAACGAATTTCAGGCGCGGGTCGAGCGCGACGTAGCCGACGCTGCCGAGCGCCAGCACCAGCGCCATCTGTCCGAACATGTAGAGCGCATCGAGGCCCATGATCTGCGGCGTCAGCACCCTGTTCGCCGTGACCGTCTGGAACACGACAGTCGAGATCGCGATCGCCACGCCGACCTGGATCAGGGTCACCAGCCGCACGGCGCGCAGTTCGAGCGCGAAGCCGATATTGCCACGCAGCCCGACGGTCATGAAGGTGACAGCCACCACCACTGCCAGGGCAGCGAGGATCAGGAGACGTTTGTCAGGCACGCTGGGTCCGCCCGAACAGAATCCACAAAAACAGCCCCGATCCGACGACGCCGAGCACGGTGCCGACGGGAATTTCATAGGGGTAGCGGATGAGGCGGCCGATGATGTCACAGGCGAGCAGCAGCACGGCACCTGTCACTGCCACCCAGGGCAGGACGCTCTTCAGATTGTCGCCCATCAGCCGGGACACGAGGTTCGGCACCACCAGCCCGACGAAGGGGATCATGCCGACAACGACGACGGCCAGCGACGAGATCACCGCCACCATGACCAGGCCGAGCTGGACGATGCGCTGGTAGTTGAGCCCGAGCCCGAGGCTGACCTCGCGGCCCATCGAGGCGATGGTCAGCCGGTCGGCGACCCACCAGGCCAGCGCCACCATCGCAGCGGTGATCCACAACAGTTCGTAGCGACCGCGCAGCACGCCGGAGAACTCGCCATTGGTCCAGACGTCGACATATTGCAGCAGGTCGGTCTGCCAGGCGATGAAGGTCACCGCAGCACCGATGACACCGCCATAGACGAGGCCGAACAGCGGAATGAGAAACGGCTGCGTCGGCGGCAGCCGATGCGCGATGCCAAGGAAGATCGAAGTCCCGGCCAATGCGGCCACGCTGGCACCCAGCGTCTTCATCGCGATCGAAGCTGTCGGAAACAGCAACGTCACGACAAGCACGCCAAGGGCGGCACTCTGGCCGGTGCCGGTGGTGATCGGCTCGACGAAGCGGTTGCGCACCAGGATCTGCAGCACCAGCCCGGCAATCGCCAGGCCGGCACCGGTCAGCACCACGGCCACGGTTCGCGGCAGGCGGCTGACCAAAAGAAGCTGCAGTGCGCCGGCATCGGTGAACACGCTGCCCATCGGCAGATCATCGACGCCGATGCACAGGCTCACGGCAAAAAGCCCGACGAGCCCGGCAGCGACGAGCAGCCGGGTGTGGGGCAACGCCGCCATCACTTGGCCTTGGCGAAGGCTTGCTCGATGGTCGACAGCACCCGGTGCGTCGACTGCACGCCACCAGCGGCGATGTAGAAGTCGGGCGACGGCAGGAAGATCACCTGGCCCTTCTTCCATGCGGTCGTCTGGGCCACCAGCTCATTGTCCAGCGTCGCCTTGGCGCCCTGGTCGTTCGAGCCGATCGCCGCGGCGCGGTCGAGAACCAGCAGCCAGTCCGGATTGGTCTTGCTGATGAATTCGAACGAGATCGCCTCGCCATGCGTTGCCGCCTCGACGTCGGCGACAGCGGGCTCGAGGTCGAGCGTCTTGTGCACCCAGCCGAAGCGCGAACCGGGGCCGTATGCGGTGATCTTCGGGCCGTTGGTCATCAGGATCAGCGCCTTGCCCTTGCCCTTGACGGCCTGCCTGGCGGCTTCGACGGCGGCATCCAGCTCCTTGGCAGCTGCGGCGGCTTCGTCCGGCTTGGCAAACAGCTCGCCATAGGCGGCGAGGCGCGCCTTGGCCTGCGTCACCAGGTCGTCGCCGTCCATGGTCATGTCGATGGTTGGCGCCACGCGCGACGTCGCCTCGACCTGCGTCGACGAGCGGCCGCCGACGATCACCAAGTCGGGTGCAAGCGCGTTCAGCGCCTCGAGGTCCGGCTCGAACAGCGTGCCGACGACTGTGGCGCCCTTGGCGACGCCGGCGAGTTCCGGCACGAACAGCTTGTCGGGGATGCCGGCCGGCTGGATGCCGAGGCGGGTCAGCGTGTCGATGGCGGCGATGTCGTACACGGCGACCTTGGCCGGCACCTTGTCGATGGTCTTGGGACCGGTTGCGGTGGTGATCTCGACGGCAAGGGCGGGTGTCGTGGCAATAGCCAGTGCCGCCGTAAGGTTGGCCAGCAGCCGAACAAACTTCATCTTTTGTCTCCGTCGTCGTGGATTTGCGCCGGTTGCTTAAAACCTTCGCAATATACTCTTCTTTTGCGCATATCAGAAGCTGCCGGTGCGCAGCAAGACTTCGTCTCGGCCCTTCAAGCGCTTTATTGCTTGGCGGTCGCTGCGCAGCACGTTGAAGCAATCATTGCCGAACCATTCGAGCGATGCCTCGACATTGGGGTCGTCGCGCAGTTCCGCGAGGAAGCGCCGGTAGTCGACCTTGCCGTCGAACAGCGGCGTCATGCCTTCGCGGCTTCCGGCTGCCGCATAGACGTTAGCCGGCTCGAAGACGCGGAGGTCAGCGCGCGAGCGCACGTTCTTGAGGTGGTAGTGGCGGATGTGCGGGCGCATCGCGGCATGTGCGGCGACAGGGTCGTCGCCGCCTTCCCAGACATGCAGTGTGTCGAAGTTGAGCTTGAAGGCGGGATGGTCGACCTCGGCAACCAGCCTGAGCGTCGAGGCGCCGCAATCGGCCAGCGTGCCGGGATGCGTCTCGGCCAGGAGTTCGAGGTCGAAATCCCCGGCGATCCCGGCCACCTCATGCAGCCGCGCGGTGATGATGCGCCTGACCTCGGCCGGGGTGTCGCGGCTGCCGCGGCTACCGGCAAAGGTGCGGATCTTGCCGGCGCGCCAGTGGCGGGCGAGGCGGCACAGGTCGATGGTCTTCTTGCGCAGCGTCTCGGCATCGCCGTCGAGCGGCAGGTAGTCGCTGACCATCGGCACATAGAGCCCTTGGTCGGCCAGCCAGTCGGCGTCGCATTGCGGCTGGTAGGCGAGGTTGCGCGCATGCGCGCCCCACAGCTCGATGCCCTGGAAGTCGTTGGCGCGAGCCCATCTCGCGATGTCTTCGAGCGAAACGAGATGATGGCGGAATGTGATGGTGCAGAGCGAGATCTTCATTCGGCTGCTCCGAGCAGTTCGGTGGGGATGGTATGGGGGATGCCCTTTGTCGAGCACCATGCCTGGAAGGCTTCGCCGAGCCTGGCCTTGATCCGCCGTTCGAGCCCGTCCAGCGTGTCAAGGCGACGGAAGACATCGTCGGCGAGGCTGCGGTCCTCGGTCTGGGCCAGCTTCATGACGGCGTAGTGCAGCGCCTTGAAGTCCTGGATCACCCGCTCGATCTCGTCACACCAGTGTTCGAAATCGGCGTTCGCTAGCTTCATCTCGCGCCAGAAGAAGGCGAAGCCGTGCTCGTAGGCATATTTGCGGATCGAGATGACCGGCACCTCGCGCAGTGCCGCGCCGAGATCGGCGAGCTTGACGTCACCCCTGCCTTCGAGATGGGCGGAAACGATGCGGCGCACCCCGTCGACAAGCGGATTGTGGTCGGGCTGGTAGCAGGCGAGGAAGAAGTCGCGCAGGTCGGTGGCGGCAGGCACGCGCGCCTCCAGCCGGTCGAAGATATAGCCGCCGCCGACGGTCGGCTGGCGGATGGCGTGGATGACCTTGTCGCGGGCGATCTGGCCTTCCCAGCGGAAGTCGGGATCGTTGACCTGCCAAATCTTCGGATCGTCGGTCTTTTCGATCATCAGATAGTGCGGGAAGGGGTTCTGGTTGAACTTGTTCTCCCGCTCCGGCAGGTGGAACAGGTCCAGCATCACCATCAGATATTCGCTGTCGCGCTTGCGCTCGAGCAGGTCGAGCATGACGACGATGTTCTGGTCCTTCGAGCGCGCCGGATCGTACCATTCATGCATGCCGACGCCGTAAAGGCGCTGGTACCAGGCGCGGAAGAAATCGTGGTTGATCGACTTGTCGTGATAGGCGAGCTGCCAGCGCTCGTTGATGGCAAAGCCAGCGTCCCAGACGCTGAAATAGAACGGCCGCTGGTCGATGCCCGAGCGCTTCAGCGCGTCGCAGACGCTGCTGACGAAGCAATGCACCTTGATGTCGATGTAGTCCTCGCCATGCACGCCCTCACCAGCCGTCTCGGGACGCGCTGCAACAGTGCTGGCCTCGCCGGTGAACAGCTGCGCCAGCTCTCGCACCGTCTCGATATCCTGGCGGTTGATCGCCTCCTCGGGCGCCGGCAGGCCGAACTCAAGCTCCAGGTTGAGGAAGATCTCGAGGATCAGCACCGAGTCGAGATAGAGGTCCTCGTTGAGCCGTGCGTCGGGGCGGAAACGGTCGAGATGGGCATGGTTCATGTGATCGCGCAGCACGGCGCCGATCGCTTCGATCATCTGTTCGGTGTTCATCACGCGACTTCCCTGGCCATTGCCGTGAACTGGCCCGCGGCATGTTGTGCCGCCACCTCGCGCCGGCTGATCTTGCCGTTGGCCTGGCGTGGTATGGCGTCGACCTGGACGATCTCCATCGGCAGCTGGTGGCTGGCGAGGTTCTGGGCGCACCATTGCCGTACCATAGGGCCCTCCAGCCGCTCGGTGGCGCTGAACAGCAAGCCGACCCGCTCGCCAGCGAGTGTGTCGGCCTTGCGGAAGGCGACGGCGTCGGTGACTGAAGGCATCGACATCACCACGTCCTCGACCTCGCGCGGATAGACGTTGAGGCCGGAGACATTGATGGTGTCGTCGAGGCGGGAGACGAACACCAGCATGCCGTCAGGCCTGTAATAGCCGAGGTCACGGGTGGCGACGTCGCCGTTCGGACCGCTGACGATCATCTCGGACGGTGCGACCGCGCTGTTGCTGCAGGTAACAGCGTGGTGCGGCAGCACGAAGCCCATGTCGGCGGCGTCGGTGACGTCAGGGTTGACGGCGATGCAGCCGGTTTCCGAACAGCCATATTGCTGGAACAGATGCGTCGTCCGCGCCCGGATGCGCGCGAACCACGGTTCGGGTAGCACCGTGCCCGAGGTCATCGCCGCATGGAGCTTCTCGCCCTCGGGCATCAGCCGGGCCAGCGTGTGCAGCACAGCCGGCGACGAATAGAGCAATGGCTGCTCGATGCCGCGCAGGATCCTGAGCAGATATTTCGGATTGCCGGCATCGACGATGACGGGTGTGCGACGGCGCCTCAGCGCGACGAGGATGCCGCAGATAAGGCCGTAGGAATGCGTCGTCGGGCAGGCGATGACGGGCGTCATCTCCTCCGGCTGGTGGAAGGTCGCGACATAGCTTGCTACCTCGGCGTCGATCTCGGCCCAGCTGCGGGCGATGCATTTCGGCGCGCCCGTCGTGCCGGAGCTCATCTGCAGCAGCTGGCCGGTGGCACCTAGCTCGATTTCGGTCGACAGCGTCTCCGCGTCGAGGCTGTTGAAGTAGAGCGCGTTGCAGCCTGCGGCGACCGCCAGGCGGCGAGCGGCGGCATGCGGCGTTGCCGGGTGGATCGGGAAGACGCTGGCGCCGATGTTGCGGATGGCGAAGAACAGCGCCAGCCAGGCGGCTGTGTCGCTGAAGCAGACGGCATAGCGTCCATTGGGGTTCAGTCCGGCCTGGTCGCCGCTTCGCACGACCATCTGCTCGAACTTCTGTCGGTCATAGTACCTGTCGTCGATCTGGAGCATCGATTTTCCTTCAGGCGTCGGGGGTGGAGAGGAGGTTGGGAACGGCGTGGCTGGAGCGGCCGGTGTTCAGCTTGCGCGCGAGCAGGGCTTCGGCCGTCAATGTCGGGCGGGCCAGCCCGAGCTGGTGCTGGCGTGCGCCAAGGCCGTGGATGGCGGCGTAGTCGGCGAGCATCCGTCGGACAGTTTTCCAGAAGTCGGCTTCCTGCAGCCCATAGAACGTCTGCAGCAGATGCGAGACCTCGGCCAGGTTGAAGACGAACAGTGCATCCGTCACCAGTTCGCCAAGCGTCTCGACATCCTCCATCCAGTAGTACTGGTCAGGCAGCGCGTCCCGATAGGCCGGGTCGAGCGCCAGGAAGTCGGGCGCCTTTTGTGGCTCACGCAGGAAGTCGGGCACATATTCGACACTGTCGTGGAAGTCGCGCAGTACCAGCCGCACCGGCCAGCCGTCGCGATGGACAAGTACCATGTTCTGGCCGTGCGCTTCGGTGGCGATGCCGTGCCCGACGAGCAGGTGCCAGACCGGCAGGATCGCTGTCTGCAGCAATTGCCCCAGCCAGTTGCGGAAGCCGTGCCGGCGCACCCACTCGTCGATGAACGGGCGCCCGTCGTGTTCGGTCGCCATCAACGCGTTGAACGGCACGGCCTGTTCGCCATCGGCGAGCGTCGAGGTCACGCTGCGGCGCCAAATCGCCGCAAGCTGGCCGGCCAGCGGTCCGTCGCGGCCGGCGATGATGCCGGCATATTCGTCGAGCAGGACAAGCGGATATGTCGTTGCAAACAGCGGGTCGCCGGCAACGATGTCGCCGAGCCAGCGCGAGATCACTGGTGCCGTGCACACCGAATGCGGCTCGATCGTCCTGAGCGACGACGAGTTGCTCATGTTCATCGTCAGCTTGACGTTCGCCGCCTCGGGCCGGTCGGCGTTGAGCAGCGTCCGGATCGACTGGCTCGCCGTGTAGCGGTCGCCAACGATGCCGGCGAAATGCGCCGTACCATTGGCGAGCCATGGCGCAAGCAGCGTTTCCCGCAACGACTGCCACTGCCAGGGGTGCAGGGGCAGCAGGCAATAGTCGTCCCAGGCAAGGCCCAGGCGTGCGCGCTCCCGGTCGAGCTGGGCAAAGACCTCCGCGCCAAGCTCGACGCTCCAGAACGCGCCTTCATTCGCCGGTAGCCGCTGGCTGACCTTGCTGCGCTTTACCAGCAGCCAGGCGAGTTGGAAGCTGTTGCCGGCTTCGGGACCGAAATCGCGATGGTCGCTTTCGCTGAACCCCGTCCGCGCCTTGAAGCAGGGGTGGTAGGCATGGCCTTCATGCAGCGCGCCTTCGAGGGCGGCGAAGCCGAGCTCGCGGCGCGACCCGTGGTCAAGATTGCGGTCGTTCCAGCTGCAATGCGCGACTGTGCTGAGCAGTTCACCCAACAGCCGACGCTTGTCTTCAGTCGATGCCGGCAGGCTCGCGACCAGTTCGTCGAGCGTCGCTGGCTGCCACGCCCCATCACGGCTCTCGCTCTCGACCGAGCCGGCCGCCAGGCGGATGCGGCCGAACGCGCCTTTCATGCCCACGCAGCGAAACCGCTTGGCGCCATCCGACCATGTGAAGGTGAGCTGGGCGCCGTCTCCGGTTACCGCCGCCTCGACGAGCCGTTCATACAGAACGGCCTCGACAAGCTGCCTGACCACGCGCTCGTCGGGGCGGCCGGGCAGGTCAAGAGGCAAGGGCACTGCCGTCTCCGTGGTAGAGGCCGGTCATGGCCGCGAAGAGCGGGTTGGGCTGGCGGGCGTAGAGCGAGCGCTCGTTGCTGGTCTGCAGCTCGTCGACGTCGAACAGCCGCGTCATCAGGTTGGCCTTGAAGGCCACCGTCGGGCGGTCGAGCACGCTGCGGACGAATTCGCGGCCGACGCCCGACGTCGTCCGCGACAGCACCTCCAGCCGGTCGCGCAGCATGTGCAGCAGGACCTCCTCGTCGATCAAACCGTCATGTCCCATGCGGGCGATGACCGAGAAGATCTGGTTGACGATCAGGTAGTAGGCGAAGCGGTCCTGGATATCGCGGTCGTCGTAATAGAGTGAGGCGATCTCAGCCGCCTCCGGCACATGCTGGCTGAGGCGGGCGCGATGACGTTTCGACAGGTAGAAACCCTGGTTGTCGCGATAGTAGCCTGTGGTGGGATAACCCTGGCTGACGTCGACAAGGCTGTTCTGCTGGTGTGCTTCGAGCGCCAGGCCGAAATCGTCATAGAGGCAGACCAGCGGGTCGAGCGCGCAGTCGAGATAACGCTGGAACCAGTACCGGCAGACCAGCTCGGGATGGGTGCCGTCCCTCAGGCAGATGCTGCGGATGATGCGTTCGAGCCGCGACTGTTCGCCCGGCAGCGGCTCGGCGGTCAGCGCGGCGATGGTGATCTTGCCTCGACCCTTGCAGGCGACGAACGGGTTTTCGCGCAGGATGACCTCGAAGCCGCTTTCGCTGCGGTCGGGCAAATCGAGCGTGATGTAAGCCGGGTCGGCGATGATCTTGAAGCGATCGCTGTCGTTGCCGATGCCCGTGCGTTGCACAAGCTTGGCCATGGCGACACCCGCCTCCAGCTCCTTGCGGCTGTTGACCCTGAGCGAATTGGTGATCCGCACCGGCAGCGAGAATTTCAGCATCCACGGCAGGTCCCTGTTGTAGACCGTGCGCACGGAGGACGTTGCGGTGAATGCCGGGCCGGCGGGGCCGATGAGACGCAGCTTGCCCGCTTTCTGCAGGCCACGGACGCCGTCGTCGAGCAGCAGCGCTTCGGCCTGCAGCGGATGCATCGGCAGCAGCGTCTCGCCGGGCCGCGTCTCGATCTTGCTGGGCCCCGCCAACGACGCGACGATCTCGGGTGCCGATTGGCTGGCGGCCGATTTGTGGCTGACGACGGAGGCATCGGCGGCGAAATAGACAAGCTGGAAGTTGCCGCGCAGCTCCGGCGCGTAGCTCGGCTCCTGCCACGAGCTCATGCCTTGCCGGCTCTTCGGCGTCGGGTGCAGCGAATGGCCGAACACCAGCGACTGTTCGGCCGCGATGAAGCTGTCGTGGTCTTCGCGGACGCGATGCGCCTCGATGTAGCGCAGCGTCTGCTGGTAGCTCTGCAGCGCCCGGCCGAGCAGTTCGAGTTCGCAGCCGCGCATCGCGTCGCCGCGCCCATCATGCAGCTGCCTGTAGGCCTCCTGCAGCAACAGCTGGAGGGCGGCGAAGGGCTCGGCATTGCGCCAGCCGCCTTCCGTCGCCCGACGCTGCCAGACCTGCCCAAAACGGTGCGGACCGCACAGCGAGTGCGACACAAGCTCGGCCCGCAGCACAAGCTGCTGTGCTGCCAGAACCAGTTCGATGCAGTCGACGGGGTCTTCCGATCCGGTCCTGTGTTGCGTCACCCTGCCGGGCGAGATTTCGCGGACATAGCAGTTCGCGAAATTCTGGAACGTCGCGTGTTCGGCAACCTGCCGCTGCGTGAGCTTCATCTGTCGTCACCACATGGTTTGACCGATAGAGTCCCTTGCAGCAGCTAGGTATCTGACGGATTTTCTCGGGAACGTGGGCGCTGCCTGACGCCTCAGGCACTCCACTCGATGCTGGGTTCCGGCTCGCGGAAGGCGAAGCGGACGAGGTGGTCGTCGATGACGGCCTTGGTCCGCGCCAGCTGATCGGCGTCGGCCGCATCCACCTCGATGGTCAGGGCGGTGGCGTCGGCGTTCATCACGGCATGGCCGAACGGGAAATGGCATTCGCCATGCCCGTCGCCGTGGCTCACCTCGATCTTGTGGGCAAAATGCTTGCACAGCTGGGTTAAGTACTTGGCGCCATGCTCGGTCTCGAACCGTCCCGTCGATTGAAACATGATCTCTCCGTCCATGCTTTCAGAAATGGCCACGGACAATGTCCGTGGCCATCATGCTCAGAACTTCGCCGTCGCGCTCAGCCGGAACGAGCGGCCGGGTTCCAGCAAGGGGTTCACGTTGGTGAATTCCTGTCCGTAGGTTGCACGGCTGGCATAGTCTTCATCGAACAGGTTCTTCACTTCGCCGCGGAAGGTCAGGTTCGGATGCGACTCCGGCTGGTATTCGGCGAAGATGTTGACGACCTCGTGCCCCTTGAGGAGCTTGTCCTCGAGCGCGATCTCGACGTCTCCGCCGACCTTCACGCCCCAGTCGTCGAACTGGTGGACGGCAGACAGAGTGATGATCTGTCCTACTGGCGTTACCAGATAGGTGCCGGTGTCAGAATCAGCAGGCTTGCCGTCGATGGTGACATCGATGTTGGCGTATTTGACGCTGACATTGCCTGCACCCCAGTCGTAACCGCCGGAGATGGTGAAGCCCTGCGAGCGGACGTCGCGAGTCTGGATGCCCAGTCCAACACCATAACGGGGTGTACGGGCATCGTAGATGTCAGTGCGGAAGATGCTGCCCTCGAGCGTGAAACCCTCATAGGTGGCGAGAAGGCCAGCCGTCAGGTTGTCCGATGTCACCGGCTTCGGGCCGGCGCCATAGTTCCAGTTCGGGTTCATGATGAAATTCTCGGCCAGCGGCACGCCGGCCCAGACATGCGAGTATCCGGCCTTTGCGGTCAGGAAGTCGGGAATGATGTCGTACTCACCCGAGATGTTGCCGCTCAGGCCGGCATTGGTCCACTTCTGGCCCTTGGTGCCTTCGAACCACTGATTGTCACCACGCGCGCCGAACGACAGGCGCGTCCGCTCCCAAGGTTCGAGACGAGCCTGGGCGTAGATACCGACATTGCTCGCATGCTCAGTCGACGTATCCGACTTCGCGTCGAGGTGAGCCTTGTCCTTGTAGAAGTCGAAGCCGGCGGTGACGGTACCGATATCAAAGGCGAAACGGTTTTCGGCCTTGCCGTTGAAACTCTCAGTTTTGCCGATACCCTGATAGGTGGGCGCTGGATAGATCGGGATCTCCACCCTGGCACTCGTGTAAGCGATTACCACCTTCGGATCCCACCAGCCTTCAGGGGATTCATCGGTGTAGGTGAAGACGGTGCTGCTGCGATCCAGCGTATAGTCGCGGATCGGAACCTCTCCCTTCTTCGGGTTCGTGATCGAGCCCATGTTGGCGCGGAACGGCCGCGGGGCGTCGTCGCGAAGCTGTTCGTGGCTCAGTTCGAAGCGATGACCGTTTTCAGCCTGGTAGGCCACCTTGCCGATGCCGCTCAAAAGATTGGCGCTGGTACCATCGATAACCTTGCCGTCACCGCCAGTGTAATTGTCGCCCTTGGCGAAGTTGAGATAGCCGAAGAACTCGAAGCCGTCCTTCATGCCATATGCTGACAGGCCGACGGTCGAGGTCTTGCTGTTGAAGTCGTAGGTGCCGGTGACCAGGCCGCCGAGGCTCTTGCCCGGCTCGAGCAGGTCGCGCGCATCCTTGGTCTCGTAGGCGATCGAGCCGCCGAGCGCGCCGGGGCCGGCATCGGCTGGTGCCACGCCGGCGTCGACGCTAACGGCCTTCAGCAGCGACGGGTCTATCAGGTTGGTGGTGTTATGGTGGAAGACCTTGTTGTTTTGGCGCGCGCCGTCGACCGTCACGGCAAGGTTGTTTTCCTCGATGCCCTGGACGTAGACCTTCTGCGACGACGAGGTCGAGCCGCCGACGGCGACCTTGGGTTCGTTGGCGAACACTTCCTGCAGGTCGGCAGGCGCCTTCTGTGCCAGGTCCTCGGCCGTGATCTGGACGTTGTTGACGCTGCCGCCAGAGCCCATCGTGGTCACGTCGATCGTGTCGAGAACCACCGCGCCATTGGCCGAAACGCTGAGCCCGCCCGTCGCGGCACTTGCAGCAGCCGACTGGACCGAAACGGTGTTGGGTCCGGTAAAGCGATAGTTCAGGCCACTGCCGGCGAGCAGGCTTTGCAGCGCCTGTTCCGGCGACAGGTTGCCGGAGACGGCCGGGGCGCTGGCCCCCCCGATTTCAGCCGTGCCGAAGGCGATCTGCAGGCCGGTCTGGGCCGCGAGCTGCTTCAGCGATTGGCCAAGCGGCTGCGCTGGCAGGTTGATGTTCTGCGCGCGCGTTGCCGACTGCGCATGGGCGACGCTCGTTGGCGCGGCGGCGGTCAGCATGCTCGCGCCGAGCGCCGTGCCCACCAGAAGCCGTGCCAGCAGGCGCCCCGACGCCTTGCCGCCAAAATCCATGTTGCTGTTGCCCATCGTGCAGTCCCCAAGAAAGTCTGGCGCACGCATCCACCGAGCGCCCTCGATGGTGTGACGCGCGACGGGGCCAACTGCCTAAAGGGCCAGTTGCGATTTTTCTGAAATAGATTGGGCCGCGTTCGTTGGGGTCAGGAGATGACGATGACGACGCCCGGAACCCGGTGCACGGTCATGCCTTGCGTCTGGGCTAGGGCCTCGATCGCGTCATGGGCGTCGCGTGTCAGGAACACCGCGCTGACCGGGCTCGCATCATGGGTGTGCGTGGCGATGACGAGGCGTTCGGGCACATAGCGGCCAAGCTCGCCGATGGCGCTGCCGAACGGCTTGCCTTCGAACACGACGCGGCCGCCGCGCCAGGCGAGTTCGCTTGCGAGGTTGACGTCGGCTGCCGCGAGCGGCGCTGCGCCGCTCAGGTAGCGCGTCTGCTGGCCGGGTGCGAGCGACACGGTGTTGGCAGCATCACCCTTGGCGCCGCCCGAGACGGTGATAGCGCCGGCCGACGCCGTGACCGTCACTTCGTCGGCGATTGCGCGCACCGCATAGCTGCCTTCCAGAGCATCGCTGTTGCCGCCGAGGGCTGCGACGCGGAATGGAGCACCGGTGTCGAGCCTGACCGAGAATTCCACTTCGCCCGAGAGCAGGTTCACCAGGCGCAGGCCCGGCTGGAAATCGACGTCGACGGCACTGTTGGTGTTGAGCAGCATCGTCGAGCCGTCGGGCAGGGTGGCCGTCGCCTGTTCGCCGGCGCCGGTCGTGAAGTCCGATCGCATCCAGGTAAGGACCCGTGGGGCAGCGGCAGCGGCGACAGATGCGGCCACAGCACCACCAACGAGGAACCTGCGCCGGCTGACGGCCGGCCGAGGCATTGGCGCAGCAACGGGAGCCACATCCAGGCCGCTGCCATCGACGTTCTGCAGCAGTTGCCAGAACTCCTTTTCGCGGGCGAATGCCTGTGCATGCTCCGGCGACTGGTCGCGCCAGGCGTGGAATCGGTCGAGATCCTGCCGGCTGACATTGCCGGCGCTCAATCGAACGATCCAGTCACGCGCATCAAGTGCGACGCCGCGGTCGATCTCGGATCCGTGTTGCCCTTTGCCCATCGCCAGTCACGCAAGCGGTGCCCATCTGTTCGGGCACACTAACCATCTTGCTATCATAGACACGCGAGATGGCACCACGCCTAAGCGTCACGGCAAAATAAATCTTGGAACAGGTCAGACGTTGCTGTCGCGCAGCTCGGCCAGGCGTTCGACCACGCGGCGGATATGGTAGTAGACGGCCTCGTCGCTGATGCCGAGCTGGCGCGCGATCTCGCGGTGCGAGATGCCGTTGACGCGGTTCATCAGGAAGATGCGCCGGCTTCTTTCCGGCATCGTCTTAAGTGCCTTGTCGACGGCGCGCAGCATGTCTCTGCCCATGACGATGCGTTCGGGCGAGATCTCGTCGACCGACGGCGACAGAAGTTCGTTGACCTCGGCGTCGATCTCGCTGCGCCGCTGCTGCTTGCGGAAGTGGCCGATCGCGGCATTCTTCGCCGCCTGCATGGTGAAGGCGGCATGGTTGTCGATGGCGTCGTCGTGACGGACGTTGGACAGGCGTATCCACGTATCCTGCACGATGTCCTCGGCGGTCGCGCTGCAGCCGACGCGTCCGCGCGTCAGCGCCTCGATGCGCGGACGCAACGTAGCAAAGCTGGTCATCAGCCTGGTGAGTGCCATTTTTCTCACTCTTGTTTTTGCACCAGTTCCGATCGCGCATGCCTGGGGGCGACAGCGACAGGGGTTCGATAGGCCATCAAAAAAGTGCCTGCAACCCCAACACCTTAGGGAAAAGCGCGGTGTTACCGGGGCTTCAACCTAAAACCTTCCTATTTTTATCATGTTTAGTGTTTGATTCTGCTGGACTAACTGCGGCTGCCGCTTGGCGGCCCGCATGGATTGTCGCAGCAAGAAAGTTTTACGGGTGTAGCAGAAACAACACAGGGCGCTTGCAGGGGGCGAAGCCAGTCACCAGCCGGCCTTGCCGGCCGGCAGTGAATCGCAATGTTTGCGATGACGCTTGCACCTGTCCCGCAATCCGCGGGGAGGCGGCTGCTAGCGCTTGAAGTCGATCGGAACCACGATCACCGACGGCACCGCCGGCGGCGGCGCCGGGATCGGTGACGACCGGCGCACAAGGCTGACCGCAGCTTCGTCGAGGGCCGGGTCGCAAGACGAATTGATAAGTCTGACCGACAGCACGTCGCCACCGGCATTGAACGAGAACTGCACGGCTGCGACGCCACGGTTGCGCACGTTGCGCGGCTTGTGCCTGTTCAGATGGGCAAAGACGCGCGACTGCCAGCGCGCCGGCGACATCGCCTTGCCGCCGCCCTGGCCAGGCGCAGGTGCACGCACGCTTTCGGAGTTCTGCGCCGACTTCTTCGCAGCTGAGCTAGCCTGTGCAGGCTTCTTCTCGACCTTGGCTTCCTTGGTCGGCTCCGGCTTCTTCTGCACCGGCTTCTTTTCGCGAACCGGCTTTTCCACCGGCTTCGGCTTCTTGATCTCGGGGCGCGGTTCGGGGATCGCCATCGCCACCTCGGGCAGCGGAGCCTCTACGAGATCGGGGATCACTTCCTCGATCGGCTCGGCCTCGGTGACCTCTTCCAGAGGCTCCGGCGTAAGTTCCACGACCTGCTCGACCGGTTCCACCGGCTCGGTCACCGGCTCGACGGGATCGGGTGGAATGGTCTCGGTCATTTCCTCGACGTTTTCGGCAGCAGCACTGTCGACCATGTCAGTCGCGTCCTGCTGCACGGCCTCCGGTGCCATAGCCATCGGCGCGAGGTCGATCATCACGGCGGACTGCGCCTGCATGTCTTCCATCATCATCGGCGGCTGCTGGTTGAGATACCAGGCGCCGGCCATGTGGACGGAGAGGATCACGGCCGCCGCCGTCGACCACAGCAAGGCTTCGCTACGGCTGATGCCGCCGAAGCTGAACTGGTCATGCGTCGCAGCACTCATTGCGCTTGCCCCTCGCTGGCAGCGGGCGGCGTGGCTCGCACCTGCTCCAGCCCGACAAGTGCGATCTTGAGATAGCCGGCACCGCGCATCAGGTTCATCACTTCCATCAGCTCGCCATAGTCGACGCCACGGTCGGCGCGCAGGAAGATGCGGGTTTCCTTGTCGGCCTTGGCGGCAGTGTCGAGCTGTTGCTGGAAAGCGGTGCGGGCGACAGTGTCCTGGCCGATCGAGATGCTGAGGTCTTCCTTTAGCGTCACGTAGAGCGGCTCTTCCGGGCGCGGCGTGGCGGTCGCGGTGGAAGCCGGCAGGTCGACATTGACGTCGACGGTGGCCAAGGGTGCTGCCACCATGAAGATGATCAGCAGCACCAGCATGACGTCGATGAACGGCGTCACGTTGATCTCGTGGTTTTCCTGGAGATCGTCTTCTTCAACCTGCTGTCTGATGCCGCCGGCCATGGCTCCGTCTCCTAGACCGCGACGGCGGGCGCGACGCGCCCGTTGCCGCGCATGGCTTCATTGGCCGGCAAGCGCTCGTTGCGCTGCGGCTGGCGGTCAAGGTCGCGGCTGACCAGGCGCTGCACGCCGGCGGCGGCGTCGGCCAGGCCTTGGCGGTAGCCAGTGATCGAGCGGGCGAAGACGTTGTAGATCACCACCGCCGGAATGGCGGCGATCAGGCCGACGGCGGTCGCCAGCAGCGCTTCGGCGATGCCGGGTGCGACGACCGCGAGGTTGGTGGTCTGCGATTCCGAGATACCGATGAACGAGTTCATGATGCCCCAGACGGTGCCGAACAGGCCGACGAAGGGTGCCGTCGAGCCGATCGTGGCGAGCACGCCGGTGCCGCGGCTGAGGCGGCGACCGGCCTGCGCCTGGATGCGCATCAGCCGCGACTCGACGCGCTCCTTGATGCCGGAGGCGTCGGCATGGCCGAATTCGTGGCCCGACATCTCGAACTCCTCGACGGCGGCGCGAACGAGCACGCTGCCGATCCCGGTGCGGTCACCGAGGGCCTGGGACGCGTCGGCGAGCCTGCGGGCGTGCAGAATGCCGCGCAGCGCCTTCTTCAGCCGCGCCTTGGAGGCGGCGATCTCGAGCGACTTGGCAAGCCAGACGGTCCAGGTGATCAGCGAGGCAAAGGCAAGGCCGATCATCACCGCTTTGACCACCCAGTCCGCGGCCATGAACATGCCCCATGGCGACAGGTCGTGTGGCAAAAGGCTCTTGGGAACGTCGGTACCGGCTGGCGCGCCGACGGTCGTGTCGATCGGCGTTGCTGCGGCAGGCTGTCCGGCTTCGGGTGTCGTGGCTGCGACCGGATCGCCGGCGGCCTGGCCCGGCTGTGCCGCGACATTCGCACCTGGCTGCGCCGCAGTGTTGCCGTCTGGCTGCTCTACAGCGTTGACACGTGGCTGCGTCGCTTCGGCTGCGCCGGCGCCGGAGCTGGTGGTGGAATTGGAAGTATCGGCGGGTGCTGCCTGCGGTGCGGGCTGGACTGCCGGCGTGGCGGCTGCTGGCTGATTTGCCGGAGCAACCGGCGCGGTCGTTGCGGGCTCTACCGTCGTCGGCGCGGCCTGCTGGGCGAATGCCGCGCCGGCGCTGAGCGTGATGCACAGCGCCGCTGCGATGATGCGTCCGGACCGATGCTGAGCTTGCGACCCGAAAGCCGTCCCGGTGCTTGTGATGCCCCAGATGCTTCTCATGTCCGCAGTCTCCGATCGCAACGCAAATGACTCAAAGGCAGGTGTTGTGTCGGGCCTCTAACATTGTTGACTTCTTTAATCAAGAAAAGCGCCAAAGAAACATGAGAGTGACACACCAGAATTCATGCGTCGAGGACGAAGCGCGACGGTATGGGCTCTTACGCCGGAAAATCGGAGGCTGCGATGACCGCCTTCGACGCTCGCCCGTGGGCCACACGGCTTATCAATAAAGTTGGCGATAACCCATTTCTGGCCAGACCAGGGGGGCGTTCGTAAGGTCCGATCCATCGCAGGGCCCGTGAGGCCCAGACAACAAGATCAGCATTGGCCGGCTAAAGGGGCGCTCCGATGGACATCCGCTCGAGCGATTTCACGCGACCGACACTCGAGCACCAGGGCACGACGCCGGTGTGGTGGCTGGTGCCGCCGCGCGAGATGCGGGACGAGACGCTGGGCGGCCACCTTGAGCTGATCAGCGAGTTCGAGATCCGCGCCGGCGGCGAGGTCAACACCCACCACCACCCGACCTACGAGTTCTATTTCATGCTCTCCGGCCGGGCGCTGATGACCATCGAGGAAGAGACCCGCGAAATCGGCCCCGGCGACCTGGTCAAGATCCCGCCCAATGCGCGGCACTCGATCAAGCCGGCGCATGAGCACAACGGCATCCGGGCCCTCGCCATGGCCTTCGGCGTCAAGGATGCGCCGGTCGTCGACTATTCGACCGACCCGGAAAGCTACTGATCCCTTTCATCCAGGCTGCGACCATGACAATGACCATCACCCTTTATGCGGGGCTAGCCGGCGACACCGATCCCGGCCGCTTCATGAGCTCAGGCCTGCTGCGCAGCCGCGATGGCGGCGCCTGGGAGCGCATCGAAACAGGCTTTCCCAATGTGCCGCAGACATTCGCACTGCTCGCCGAGCCCAGACGTCCGGGCGAAGTGTTCGCCGCCACGCAGGACGGCATTTTCCTCAGCGCCGACCATGGCGACAGCTGGACCCGGCTCGACGCGCCGAAGCCGGAGTTCGCGGTGTGGTCGCTCACCCGTCATCCGCATGAGCCGGACACGCTGTTCGCCGGCTACGAGCCCACGGCGATCTTCAAGTCGACCGACAATGGCCGCAGCTGGCGCAATCTCGACGTCTCGGTCGGCTACCCCGACATAACCGCCGGCATGCCACGGCGTATCACCCGCATCGCCATCGACTCCACCAATGCCGACAGGGTCTACGCCAGCATCGAGATCGGCGGCCTGATCATGTCGGAAGACGGCGGCCGCAGCTGGCGCCAGGCGCTCGACGGGCTTTATGTCGTCGAGGATGCCGTCGACCTGCATTCGGTGCTTGTCGATGGCGAGGGCAAGGTGTCGGTGACGACACGCGTCGGCGCCTTCCAGAGCAGCGACAATGGCCGCCGCTGGAGCAAGCTGCCGGTGCCGGCGCTGCGCGAAAAGGGCTCCTATTGCCGCATCCTCGGCCAGGGCCCGGCTGACACGATCTATCTCGGCGCCGGCAACGACTTTGACGGTGACCTCGGCGGCTTCTTCCGCTCGACCAATGGTGGCGCAAGCTTCCATTGCCTCGATCTCGGAGCGCCGCTTAAGAGCACCGTCTTTGCCATGGCCGTCGACCCGACCGACCCGAAGCGGCTCGTCTGCTCGGACAAGTTCGGCCACGTCTTCCTGAGCGACGATGCCGGCGACAGCTGGCGCGCGCATCCGCTTCCCCGTGGCATCGGCCATGTCTTTTCCATCGCCATCGGCTGAGGGGCACATCATGGCTAATCCGTTCAAAGAGCGTCTGCAGCGGGACGAACCCGTCGTCGTCGTCAATCCCGACCATCCGTCTGCGGCGCTGACCGAGTTTCTCGGCCGGCTTGGCGTCGACGGCGTGTTCATCGATTGCGAGCACGGCACAGCCTCGATCCAGACCGTGCAGGACATGTGCCGCGCCGCGCGTGCTGCCGGCCTGCAGTCCATCGTTCGACCCGAGGCCAATCTCGACCATCTGCTCACCCGCTATCTCGACGCCGGTGCCGGTGGCCTGATCGTGCCCCATGTCGACGATGCCGACAGCGCCCGCAGCATCGTTGCCGCCGTGCGCCGCGCCCGGCCGCAGAACCATGACGACACCGTGGTGGTGGCGATGATCGAGTCGCTCGAAGCGGTCGAGAACCTCGACGCCATTGTCGCCGTCGAAGGCATCGACGTGTTCTTCATGGGCCCCAACGACCTGTCGCATTCGATGGGCCTGAACGGCCAGACCCATCATCCCGACGTCAAGCGCCTCGTCCTCGACTGCGCCGCGAGGATCCGCGCCGCCGGCAAGGTGCCGGGTACGCTGGTGACGCGCGACACGGTCGCCACCTTCGTCAGTGGCGGATGCCGCTTTCTCTACGAGCACGCCAACAATTTCCTGATCACCGGAGCCAACGACTTCCGGCACATAATGAAAGAGAGCAACACATGAGCAAGATTGAACGGCTGCGCCAGGGCGAGCGGATGTCGCAGATCGTCATCCACGGCGACACGGTCTATCTCGCCGGCCAGACGGCCACCGATCCGGTACCGTCGGTCGCCGAGCAGACACGGCAGATCCTCGACAAGATCGACACCTATCTCGCCGAAGCCGGCACCGACAAGTCGAAGATCCTGTCGGCCAACATCTGGCTCACAGACGTCGCCACCTTCGAGGAGATGAACGCCGTCTGGGACACCTGGGTCGCCAAGGGCAACACGCCGGCCCGCGCGACCGTCGGCTCGCCGCTGGCACGGCCGAAGAACCTGGTCGAGATCGCCGTCATCGCGGCGCGCTGAGCGCAACGCCAAACCTCAACTGAAAGCCCGGTCCCGACCGGCATGCCTTGCTCGACCCATCGGGCGGGACTGCCGGCCTGCGGCCAGAGAAAGCGGAAGGACTGCCATGTCACGTCAATTGGGAGTGGGCCTCTACGGGGCCGGAAATATTGTCCACGACGGCCATGCGCCGGCCGTTGCGGCTGGTGCCTCCACCAGGCTCGCCGCAGTGTGCGACATCGACGAGGCCCGCGCCAGGACGCTGGCCGAGACCTATGGCGGCGCCAACATCTACACCAGCCTGGACAAGATGCTCGCCGATCCGTCCGTCGACATCATCATCATGGCGACGCCCAACAACCTGCATCGCCGCGATTTCGAGGCCTGCGCTCGCGCCGGCAAGCATGTGCTGTGCGAGAAGCCTCTGGCCGTCACCTATCCCGACGCGCTCGCCATGGCCAGGATCGCCGAGGAGCACAAGATCGTGCTCAAGACCGGCTTCAACCAGCGCTATCTCAACCAGATCCGCATGGCCAAGCTCGCCATCGACGCCGGCCTGATCGGTGAGGTGTTCTCCTTCCGCACCGTGTTCTCGGCCAAGTGGGACAACTGGGTCGACGGCACCAACTTCCGCTGGGATCTCGAGAAGTCGGGCGGGGCCACCACCAACGACAACCTGATCCACCGCTTCGACATGCTCCGCTACCTGCTCGCCGACGATTATGCCGAGGTCGTGGCCGATGTTAGCCACTGCGTCATCCCGCCGGTCGTCGACGACAACGTCCACCTCATGGTGCGCACCAACAAGGGCGCGCGCGGCTCCTTCATCGCCGACCGCTATTCCCCGGTGCTGGGCGACGCCACCGAGCTCTACGGCACCAAGGGCTCGCTGTTCGTCTGGACCAACGCCGGCTCGCCTTTCTTCGACGTGCCGCTCGCCATCAACACTACCGTGCCGATGAATGAGCTGCCGGAAGCGATCCGCAAGGCCGTCTATCCCACAGCTCGTTCCAAGCAGAACCGCCACGCCTGGGACGGCTGGCTGTCGATCTGGCCGCCGCGCAACGAGTGGGACACCTATACCGAGCAGCTCGCCGGCATGGCCGAGGAAATCCTCTCCGGCACCCGCGACGATATCGGCGCCACCGGTTTCGACGGCGCCCGCGCCACCGAACTGGTCCATGCCGCGTACAGCTCGCAGATCGCTCGCTCCTGGGTGTCGCTGCCGCTGGCCGACGACGCGCCCTTCGCATTTCCCGATTTCGAGGGGCAGGCGGGTCGGTCATGATCACGCCCGGCTTCTACAGCACCTTCCTGCACCAGCTGCCCGTCGCCGAGTTGGCGGGCAGGCTGTCGCAGGCTGGATACAAGTCGGTCGAGCTCAATGGCGATCTATGGAGCAACGGCTTCGTGCCGCATGTGACGCCGGCGCTCGACGCGGCCGGTCGGGTCGATGTCGCCCGTGCCATATCGGATGCCGGCATGAGCATCTCGGCATTGAGCGCCTGCCTGCATCTCGCCAAGGAGACGGCCGAGGAACGCCGCGCCGGCATCGACTATCTCAAGGCCTCCGTGGATCTGGCGCGCGACATCGGTGCGCCGATGGTCTGGGTCTTCACCGGCCGCGCCTTCGGCGGCATGGATATTGCCACCGCACGCAAGCATCTGGCCGCAGCACTGGAAGAGGTCTGCGACCACGCCAGGGACCGGGGCGTCAAATTCGGCATCGAGGGCTGCTCGATGCATATCGTCGCCAAGGCCGACGAGTATCTCGACCTGTTCAAGGCGATCCCCGGCTCCGATGTCCGCGTCGCTTTCGATCCGACCCACTTCCAGCTGCGCGGCGAGGATCCGGTCAGGGCGGCGGAGCAGCTGTTCGACCGCATCAGCAACTTCCACGTCAAGGATTCAGTCGGCCTCTATCCCGACTTCAAATGCGTGCCGCTCGGCACTGGTGAGGTCGACCTGAAGGCCGTCACTGAAACCTTGCGGCGGCTCGGTTACGCGGGTTCTGCCTCGGTCGAATATGAATCGCACCTGTTCGGCTGGGAGATCCCAGCTGACGACGTCATCCGCGACAGCCGCGCCTTCCTGCGCGGGCTTGGCATCTGAACGGGAGACGCCGATGTCGCGCTCGCCAATCGGTCCGTTCAAGGAGTTCGACGACTACGACGCGCTCGGCCTTGCCGATCTCGTGCGCCGTCGCGAGGTCAGCTCCCGCGAGCTTGTCGAGACGTCGATCGCCCGCATCGAGGCGCTCGACGGCACGCTCAATGCCGTCGTCATCCGCTGCTTCGAGCAGGCACTCGCCCTTGCCGAGACGACGCCGCCCGCCGGCCCGTTTGCCGGCGTGCCCTATCTCGCCAAGGACCTGCACACCTCCTGGGCCGGCGTTGCCTCGACCAACAGCATCTCGTCCTTTGCCGGCACCGTTTCCCATTCGGATTCGCTGATCACCCAGCGGACCAAGAACGCCGGTTTCATCCTGCTCGGCAAGACCAACGCGCCGGAATGGGGTTGGTCGCTGACCACCGAGTCGCCGATGCACGGCCCTGCGCGCAACCCCTGGGCCTTCGACCGGACACCAGGTGGTTCGAGCGGCGGGGCGGCGGTGGCAGTAGCGGCCGGATATCTTCCACTGGCCGACGCCGGCGACGGCGCCGGTTCCACCCGGGTGCCGGCTGCCATCAACGGGCTTGTCGGTCTTAAGCCGTCGCGCGGCCGCATCTCGCCGGGCCCGGAAGCGGCCGACTTCTGGTTCGGAGGCGGACAGTCCTCATGCGTGTCGAGGTCGGTGCGCGACAGCGCCGCCATGCTCGACGCCTTGCAGGGCGGCTATCCGGGCGAGCCTTATTACATCAGGGAGCGGCCCTCGTTCCTCGACAGCACAACTCCGGCCAACAGGCGCCTGCGCATCGGCTTCAGCCTCAACAATCCGCGCGGCGATGCCAACAGCGCGGTCGTCGACGAGGCCGTCTGTGATGCCGCGCGGCTCTGCGGTGCGTTTGGGCACGAGGTCGAGCCGTTCGATTTCGACTATGATTTCGAAGGCGTGTGGCGCGCCTATACCGGCATGATCCGGGTCCAGACGGCGGCGCAGTTCGACGATCACGCCAGGGCGCGGGGAATTCCCAACAAGCCGTCCGACATGTCGGCGACGATCTGGACAACCATCGAGCGCGGCCGCGCAACGAGCGCCATCCAGCACAGCCGCGACATCGAGGCGATGCGCCGGCATTCCCGCCACATCGCCACGCTGACCTCGCGCTACGATGTGGTCCTGCTGCCGGTCTTGCCGCAGGGCACCCGCCCGCTCGGCTATTACGACATGTCCAAGGACGTCGACGCCTATGACGCCTCGGCGATGGGCGAGGACACGGTCTACATGATGCCGTTCAACGTCTCGGGCCAGCCGGCACTGTCGCTGCCGCTCGGCATGGACCGCTCGGGCCTGCCGCTCGGTGTCCAGCTTGTCGCACCGCCCGCCGGCGAGGCCACGCTGATCGAACTCGCGGCGGCGCTCGAACGGGCACGCCCCTGGTACGACCGGCGCGCGCCCTTCCATGCCGCCAATGGAGCAAGTGGCAGGTTCTGACAGTCAGTGCCGGACGCCGTTCGCCATGTGATGGGCGAACGGCCGGTCGAAATGCGCCGCGCACAACTTGCCAAGGCGTTCGAGATCCTGCTCTTCCAGCGCCTTGACCATCTCGTCATGCTCGGCCAGCGCCGGTTCGACGAGGTTGTCGGCCATCAGGCTCGCGGCATCGATGCTGCGCATGCCGGCATCGCAATCATGGATCGAGCGGGCAATGAATTCGTTGCCGGTCGCCTCGAGCAGCAGGTCGTGGAAGGCACGGTCCTGAACATAAGCCAGCTCGAGATCGCCGACCGAAAGCGCCGAACGGTGGATCTGCCTGGCATGTTCGAGCTTGTTCATCAGCACCGGCGACACCGGCAGGCGGATGCGCTGCACGGCGGCGGCGATCAGAAGTTGGCGCACGTCGTGCAGCTTCACCAAATCGTCGGGCGACAGGTGGCGCACCACCGCGCCACGATAAGGTTCGAGCTTGACCAGCCCGGTGCGTGCCAGCTCCTGCAGCACGGCGCGCGCGACGTGGCGCTTGACGCCGAGGCCGTAGACCAGCTCGTCCTCCATGATCCGCTCCTTGGGCAGGATGCGGCCGAGCACGATGTCGCGTTCGATCTTCTTGGCGACATTGCCGACGATCTCCGACGAGCGTGTTGCGCCCGACTGGCGGGCCCGCGCCCCAAGCGGCTTGAGCAATTCCTCCAGCTTGCGTGCGGTTTCGGCGAGGTCTATCGCCGAGGGCCGGCGACGCATGCGCTCGGCGCGGTGCAGGCGTTCGACCGCATTCTCCGACAACGGCATGGCAGCATCGGCGACGCGCTGCATCTCGTCCATGTCGCCACTGCCATGCAGGATGACGTCGCAGCCCGCTTCCTGTGTCGCGCTGACCTGGGCATCGATCGGATGGGTGCGGCTGATATCGGAGACATCGTCGCTCATCAGCACGCCGTCGAAGCGGATCATGCCACGTATGATCTCGTCGATGACGGTGCGCGAGGCGGTGGCCGGCGCGTCGCGGTCGATGGCGCGGTAGATGACGTGTGCCGCCATGGCGCAGGGCATATCCTGCAGCGAACGGAACGGCACGAAGTCGGCCGACTGCATCTCGTCGAGCGAGGCGTTGACCACCAGCAGCGCCTCGGACTTGTCCTGCCGGGCACGGCCATGGCCGAGAATGTGCTTGATGACTGGCAGCACCCCGCCGGCGAGCAGGCCCTCGCAGGTGGCGCGGCCGAGAATGCTTGCCATCTCCGGCGTGTCGCCCAGCGCCCGGTCGCCGATCACCAGGTCGCCTTTGCCGATCGGCAGGTCGAGCACGGGGGCGATATTGATGTCGATGCCGAGATCGAACAGTTCGGCCGCCACGAGGCGCGCGTTGAGGCGCACGGCGTCGAGCGCGCGCTTGACGTCGGTGCGGGCGATCTGGGCGAACAGCGAGGCCGGCGGCGGCGCGCGCCAGTGCGGCGGCGCCAAGCGGGCGACACGGCCGCCCTCCTGGTCGATCAGCACACGCACGTCGCTGCGGCCGACGCTTTCGCGCAGCTCCGCCACCAATGTGCGAAGCTGCGCCGGGTCGGCGCAATTGCGCTTGTGCAGGATGAAGCCCCAAGGCTGGGCGGCGCGGAAGAAGCTGCGTTCTGCGGCATTCAGGCTGGTGCCCGAACAGCCGAACACCACGGCCTTCGGTTGGGTCCGGTCAATTGTCAGCGGCATGGTCTTCACACTCTTGGCGGACTGCACGAGACCGATTTGTCGCCGCCCGAACCATCAGCTTGGCAGAAAAGCTGCGGACGCGGAAGGGCATGGCGCCGGTGCAGGCGCCGGCCACCAGCCAGTCACGACTGCTCCTGCCGTTGGCGTCCGAACACTACCGTGACGACGATGGCGACAAGTACGATCCAGATCGTCGAGATCACCGCGGCCTGCGGATCAACGCGGTCACGCAGGCCGAGGAACATCACCTTGGTCAACGTCGTGTTGGCGCCGCCACCGACGAACATCGACACGATCACCTCGTCGAGCGACGTCAGGAAGGAAAGCAGAGCGGCCGACAGCAGCGAAAAACGCATCTGCGGGATGACGACTGAAATCATCGTCCGCCACCAGCCGGCGCCGAGGCTGCGCGATGCCTTTTCCTGGGTGAAGTCGAAGCGGGCAAAACCGGCGGACAGGATGACATAGGCGGTCGGAATGGCGATCACCGTATGCCCCAACCACAGGCCCGGGAACGAGCCTACAAGGTGCATGCGCGCCAGCACGAAGAACAGGCCGATGGCAACGAGGATCGGCGGCACCGTGGCCGGCATCAGGAGCACGCCATAGAGCGGCAGTTTTGCCCAGCCGAGCGACCGCGTCGTGGCGTAAGCCGCGGCAAAGGCGATCGGCACGGCGCCCACGGCGGTGACGGTGGCCAGAAGCAGGCTGGTCTTGGTCGCTGGCATCCACAGGTCGGACTGCCAGTACTGCTGCCACCAGCGTAGCGAAAATTCGGTCGGCGGGAACTGCAGCAGTTCGGATGCCGAGAATGACATCGGCACGACGATCAGCGAAGGCGCGAGCAGGAAGGTCGCCACCAGCGCGGTGAACAAGCCGATCGCCAGGCGCAGCGGCCACGAGACATCGAAACCGTCAAACATTGGCAGCTCCTCCCAGGGCCTTGATGCTGCGACGAAGCAGGAACGTGACCAGGAACACCAGCCCGACCGACAGCAGCAGCAGCACGCCGAGCGCGCTTGCCGCCGGCCAGTCGGACAGCACCGAGACGTTCTGCTCGATGCGGGTCGAGATCATCGGCACCCGGCCGCCGCCGAGGATGGCAGGCGTGACGTAGAAGCCGAGACTGAGCACGAACACCAGCACAGCGCCAGCAAAGATGCCGTTGGCGGCCAGTGGCAGGATCACCGCGCGCAGGGTCAGGAACTTGCTGGCGCCGAGGCTCGCCGCGGCACGGATGATGTTGTGGTCGATCTGCTTGATCGCCGCATAGACCGGCAGGATGAACAGCGGCAGCATCACATGGGTCATGCCGACGATGGTGCCGAAGAAATTGTTGATCAGCGGCAAGGGTTCGGAGACCAACCCAATGTCGATCAGGAAGCTGTTGACCAGCCCGTTGCGTTGCAGCAGCACCGAAAGCGCGTAGGTGCGGACCAGAAGGGCCGTCCAGAACGGCAGCATCACCACCAGCAGCAGGATCGAAGCGAGCCGCTGGCCGACGCTGGCCATGACCAGCGCGAACGGCGTGCCCAGCACAACGCAGGTCAGCACCGTCATGCCGCTGACCTGGAACGTCGTCAGCACCGAACGCGTATAGACCGGCGTGCTCAGGATCCTGAGATAGGTGTCGAGCGACACCGTACCATCTGGCCGGGCGATCGAAATCCAGAGCATCGCTGCCAGCGGCACGACGATGGCGATGGTGACGAGCAGCACCGCCGGCAAAGCGAGGCCGAAAAAGCCAATCTGCGCCAGCTTGCGGTCGCGCCTGAGTGCGGCCGAGTTGTCGAAGGCACCGGCCGCTGCCGGCAAGGTCATGGCCGGCGCGCTCATGCGTCGGTCACCGCGATCAGCGCATCGCGCCGTACATGCAGCTTGAGCGGGGCACCTTCGGTCAGCGCCTCGAGGTTGAAATTCGCCGCCTCGGCTGCGGCGATGCGCGCCGAGACGGCACCACCGTTCGCCAGATCGACGGAGATGAGCCAGCTGTCGCCCTGGAACACCGAGCGCGTCAGCACGCCATCCAGTGACACGTTGTCATGGCCGCTGGCATCGGAAAGCGAGAGCCTCTCGGCGCGGATCATCAGCTTGCGGCCCGGCCCGGCGGCATCCCGCGCGGGGGCTGCGAAATTTTCCACGGCATCGAGTTCGAGAATGTTGGCCTCGCCGAGGAACTCGGCGACGAAACGCGAGGTAGGCCGGTGGTACAGCGAAGCCGGCGTGCCGAGCTGGCGGATGACGCCGTCGCGCATCACGGCGATACGGTCCGACATCGTCAGCGCCTCGCGCTGGTCGTGGGTGACGTAGACGGTGGTCAGCCCGAGCCGGTCATGCAGCTTGCGGATTTCGTACTGCATCTGCTCGCGCAGGTTCTTGTCGAGCGCCGACAGCGGCTCGTCCATCAGCATCAGCCGGGGTTCGAACACCACGGCGCGAGCCAGCGCCACACGCTGCTTCTGCCCGCCCGACAGCGTTGCGATGTCACGCTCGGCCATGCTGGCGAGATCGACGATGTCGAGCGCCTTCCGGGCACGCTCGGAAGCCTCTGCGCGGCCGATGCCGCGGACGCGCAGGGGAAACATGACGTTGGCCACAACGTTCATGTGTGGAAACAGGGCGTAGTTCTGGAACACCACGCCGATGCCGCGCTTGTTGGCGGGCAGGCGGACAAGGTCGCGTCCATCGACGGAGATCTGTCCGCGATCCGGCCTGACGAACCCGGCAAGCGCCATCAGTAGCGTGGTCTTGCCGGAGCCCGACGGGCCGAGAATGCTCAGGAACTCGCCGCGCCCGACGTCGAGGCCGACGTCGTTGAGGGCGCGGAAGGATCCGTAGGCTTTCGAAAGATTGCGGATTTCGATGAACGCTGCACTTGTCATGTCGTTTGAGCCGACCCGTTCCTGCCGCGCTCAGCGCGACATCATTTCCTGGAAGCCGAGCTGGGCTTCGCCGACATGTTCGACCCACCATTCGTTGCGTTGGGCAAGCTGGTGCGCGGCGTTGTCGGGATAGGTCGGCAGCTTCTTCGAGACGTCGTCCGGGATGAGGCCGGTCTCATAGGCACGCTTGTTGGCAGCACCATATTTCACCCCGACCGAGAACTTCGCCTGGGCGTCCGGCTTGGACATCTCGTTGATCATCTTCATCGCTTCGGCGGCATGCGGGGCTCCGACTGGAACCGCCCAGCAATCCATGCTCATGACGCCTTGGTTGAAGGTGTAGTCGATCGCAGCACCGTCCTTTTTGGCGGCTTCGAAACGGGCGTTCCAGCCCACCGACATGTCCACTTCCTTGTCCTTCATCAACTGCGCGTGCTGGGCACCCGAATTCCACCACACCGCGATGTGCGGACGCAACTGCTCGATCTTGTCGAGCGCGCGCTGCATGCCGCCTTCCGATCCCAGCACCTCGTAGACCTTTTCCATCGGCACGCCGTCGGCGAGCAGCGCGATCTCGAGCTGCGCCTCGGCGTCGTTGCGCATGGCGCGGCGGCCGGGGAACTTCTCGACGTCCCAGAAGTCGGCCCAAGTCTGTGGCGCCTTGTCCTTGTAGGCGTCGGTGTTCCAGGCCATGACCCAGGAGAAGATCAGCGCAGAGATGCAATACTTCTGCGCTGTGCCCTCGATGAAGTCCTTGGAGTCGATGACGCTGTAGTCGAGCGGCATGAACAGGCCTTCGCGGCCGCCCTTTTCAGCCTGGAAGGCGTTGGTCTGGACGAGGTCGAAGGTCACCGCATTGGCCGCCGCCTGCAGCTTCACCGAGGCATAGGCGTCGTTGATGGTTTCCTCGCGCACGGTGTTGCCGAGCGTCTTGGCAGCCGGTCCCCACAGGGTCTCGCGGCCGACCTCCTGGATCACGCCGCCGCCGACGGCGACGGTCACCTCAGCCGCCTGGGCGGCCTGGCCTGCAATGCCCCACGCAGCAAGCAGCGCACAGGCTGAAAGAGAGTTCCTCACATTTTTCCGGATCATGGCAATTCCCCACGGGGCTGGTTTTCGTCCAGCGGTTTTATTTTCCCTGAACAGCACTGGAAGGCTTGGTTTGCCCGGTGTTCAGCGCCCTTGGCTGTGTCGCCAGGGCCAGGTCCAGAATTACCGTAGGGCATGTTGGGCAGGTATCCGCGATTTATCGATTGGCTTATCGATAATTTTGTTCTCGCTATTTCCCAAGTCCGAGAAGCCGCATCCGCACGGAGCGCCGACAGCGGTGTGACCAAGCGGCGGCGGCCGGGCACGACCTGAAAAAGCTCGCTACCCGACATAGCTGAGACGCGCGCGCACTGAAACAGCGAAGGCCTGCCGGGAGGGGGTCGCGGCAGGCCCCGCTGATAGAGCGAAAAGTGGTTCTGGATCTTCGCTCCACCACCTCAACCCGCTGGGCCGCCCAGAGTTCCTCCCCATGAGCAAATGGCGCCGGTAGCTGAGGCCCGTGGGAGACGACTGGAACACCTCGCTCGAAGTTCTGGGCATCACGCGGAGCAAGGGACGATGTCTTGCCCTCGGCTACAGCCCGAATTCACCATTCGTTAACCCAATCCTTGCTCAGCGCATAATTTTAGTGCTCACTAATGTTGATGGGGGATTTCTGGGAACGGCGGGGATTGCGTACAATGACGTATCGGGAAGTACAGGAACAGCTGCGGCTGGTTGGAATTCTCATGAGCAAGAGGGGCGGGAGCCATCGGGTCAACCATTTCGGTGGCGGCCCGGAGACTGCATACATCACGCCAGACCTCGACGAGGCCCTCCGTGCCGGCCTGTCCATGGCCAGACCAAAACATCTGCCCAAGAACTGGTGCATGCTGCGCTAGCAGGAAAGGCCCGCCGTATCGTCCGGGAATGGCGCCTGTTCACTGCCTCGGGACAAGGCCATAGAGCAGATAGTCGAGGCCTTTGCGGAAGGTGCCGTCCCAATCGCTGTCCAGCAGCAAGCGGGAGCGTTCGATCGTCGGGTAGTGTTCGCTTAGGCCGGTGAGGCGTTGCTGTGCTGCGGCCTTGTCTTCGTCCGACAGCTCGAAGCTCGCCCGGGTGATGGTCGAGCCCATCACGTGGTTCCACAGCGACCAGATCGCGACGTTCAGATCCGCATCCGCCACGCCGGCCCTGGACAAGGCCCTGGCGAGCAGTTCCAGGCGGCCGAGGATGTTCGGCCCTAGTGCCCGGCGCGGCAAAAGCGATGCCGACCAGGGATGGCGCAGCATGCTGGCGCGCCAGTCCTCGAGCACATGGAGGGCGTCTTCGCGCCAGTCCTGGGGCTTGGCCATTTCGGGCGACGCGCGGTATTCGAGCACCTTGTCGAGCGCGAGGTCGAAGACGTCCTCCTTGTTGTCGACATGCCAGTAGAGGCTCATCACGCCCGAGCCGAGGCGGTCGGCCAGCCGGCGCATCGTCAACCCGTCGATGCCCTGGCTGTCCAGCAACTCCACCGCGGTCGCCACGATCCGCTCCAGCGATAGTGCCGGCTCGCTGCGCGGCTCCCGCGCCGCCAATGTCTTGACCTGAGACCGCTTCTTGCCGCTGCGCTTGACTGCCATTCAATTTCCTCGCCGCCGCCGTGACTTTGAAGTCCGCCTCATCGCCGCTATCTGTGTTTCGGGCGAAAGTCGAAATAGAAACGACATTGCAATCAATAAGTTACCAGTACCCCGACGCTGAAATTCGCACCCGCCTGATGTCGAACCCCAGGCGATTTTCCAGAATCGAACCGCTGGCCGGGGCCTCGATTTTGGCAGGCTGCGTCAGCAATGTCGATGTTCGGCAGTTGACTAGTACACAGTACCATTTAAATAATCGCACATCGTACGAGTCATCCCGTCGACGGTGGGCCGAAGTTCGATGCCGGCTGCGAGCGCACGTTGCCCGCGGTCCGTGGAGCCAAAGAGAAAAATCATGTCACGCACAATCAAGCACCTGCTTGTCGGAGGCCTACTCACCATGACCATGGCAGTTCCCACCACGACGACGGCCAACGAGAGCGATCTCAAGCTGACTATCGTCAATCCTCAGAATCTCTACGACCCCACGCCGAACGGTTACAGCACAGCGGTTATCGTGCCCGCCGGCGCGCGGGTCGCCTACATCTCGGGGCAGGGTGGCCAGGACGCCACGGGCAGCCTGTCGCCCGACTTCGCGGTGCAGGTGAAGCAGGCCTACGCCAACCTGCGCAGCGCCCTCGACGCGCTTGACGCAAAGCCCGGCCAGGTCGCCAAGCTCACCGTGTACGTGGTCGACCACGACATGTCGAAGCTTGGCGTGCTGACCCAGAACGTCAAGGAGATGTTTGGCGACACGCTGCCGGCGCAGACTTTGATCCCCGTCCCCAAGCTCGCCGTCGCCCCCATGCTCTTCGAGGTCGAAGCCATCGTCATGCTGAAGTAGCGGTGGCTCGCTCGGCGTGACCAATGCGTCGCTCGGCATCGATGTTTGACCGTCAATCGGGATGCCGGCCTCGCCGGGATCGCGCATCCCGTTGGACCTGGAATTTCCAGCCGGAGAAACGTCGATCTTGGCGAGCAGAATAATAAAATTGACAGCGACGGCTAATAAATATAAATACCGGCTGTCGATATTTGCTTGTTCGATTTTTGTTATTGCGCAAAAACACTGTGCGCCAACGAACATCCCTTCAAATAAAATCGCGATGTGAAACAGCCGTGCATTCGCCTGGCTGTCGATGAATATTTGCCACGAAAGGGGTTTGTTATGACCACTGGCACAGTGAAATGGTTCAATGCTACCAAGGGCTTCGGCTTCATCCAGCCTGACAACGGCGGTCCGGACGTGTTCGTCCATATTTCCGCTGTAGAACGGGCCGGCATGCGTGAAATCGTCGAAGGCCAGAAGATCGCCTACGAGATGGAGCGCGACAACAAGTCGGGCAAGATGTCTGCCGGCCAGCTGCAGGCCGCCTGATCAAACTTTGCACCCTTCGGTGACCACGGATGTACTGGCACCGTTACAGGGCGCGAGCGACTACAAAAGCCAGGCAGTTTGCCTGGCTTTTTTGTTGCCAGCGCGCGGCCTCTTTTCGAAACTGTAGGAACAAGCATGACCGATTCCCAGAGCAAGGCACGAGAGCAAGCCGAGTCAGCCTTCGGCAAGACGCAGTCGCAATCTCTTGCCCGCAATCGGATCAACTCCGAGATCGACGCGGTCGTTCAGCAGCGCGAGGAAAAGACCTTGCGCTTGCGCGCGCTACGGCTGGAAAGGGAAGCCAGCGAGCTTGCTGCAATTTCGGCGCCCGCCCGCAAAGGCAAAGCTATTTAGAAATAACGACAAGATCAGCGGCTGGGCGGTCAGCAATGGCTGGCCTCGCCAGGGTCGCGCATCCCCTGGCGTCAGTCGTCCAGGCGCTCACCGTCGTCGAAATCTGAACCGCTTCCAGGCGAGCGGGTTGCCGGCTCACCTGAACGCCCCGTTTACTCTGGCGCTGCCCGAGCGCATGCTTTGCCGAGCACCGGGAGCGACCCTATGAGCATTCTGTCTGCGCGCGCGATCTCGTCGGCCGACGCCATCGACACGGTTTTCAGGTTCTTCAGCAGCTATCGCGACGGCGTCGACGACAAGGATGTGCGCGCCGATCTCACCTTCGGCAATCCGCACGAAATGCCGCTGCCTGCGATGGTGGCGGCGATCAAAGCTAGGACGGAGCCGAAACGCGCGAACTGGTTCGCTTACAAGACCAGCGAAGAGGAGCCGCGCACGGTGATTGCCGAGGCCCTTGGCGCCGAACTCGGGCTGCCATTCCACCCCGAGGACATCGCGATGACACAGGGCGCCTTCGGTGCGATCGCGCTCGCCTTTTCCCTGCTGCTTGACCCCGGCGACGAATGCGTCATCCCGCTGCCGGGCTGGTTCTGCTATGCCACCACACTGCGCGCCCGCAATGCTGTACCGGTTCCGGTCCCGCTCGCCGAAGGAACATTCGACCTCGACGTGGCCGCCATCGAGGCTGCGATCACGCCGCGCACGCGGATCGTTGTCGTCAACACCCCGCACAATCCGACGGGCGTCATCTACAGCCGGGAACGTCTGACCGAACTCGCCGCCATGCTCACCCGCAAGTCGGCTGAGTTTGGCCGCCCAATCTTCATCCTGTCCGACGAACCCTACCGCCGCATCCGCTTCGACGGCGTGCCCTTCACCAGCCCCGCCGCCGTCTACCCCCACACGCTCATCGACTACAGCTACGGCAAGATCCTGCTCGCGCCTGGCCTGCGCATCGGCTACCTCGCAATCTCCCCGTCCATGCCAGAAGCCGACAAGCAGGCCCTGCGCGCGGCGGCGTTGACTTCGCAGGTTGGTGGCGGCTGGAATTTTCCCGATGCGCCGCTGCAATATGCGGTCGGCGATCTTGAAAGGATGAGCATCGACATCGGCGCACTTCAGCGTAAACGCGACCGGCTGCACGGCGCGCTGACGCAATGGGGCTACAGCATGACCAAGCCAGAAGGCACATTCTATCTCTGGGGCCGCGCGCCGGGCGGCGAGTCGGTTGGCTTCACCCGCAGACTGGCGGATCAAGGTGTCTTCGTGATGCCGGGAACGCTCTTCGACCGGCCTACGGATTTCCGGATCAGCCTGACGGGCACTGCAGAGATGATCGAGGCGAGCCTTCCTGTCTTCGAGGTTGCAGCCTAACGCCGTTCAAATCGGGATGCAGGGGTTCGCAATTTGATAGCTGGCGGAGAGAGCGGGATTCGAACCCGCGTTACGGTCTCCCGTAAACACACTTTCCAGGCGTGCGCCTTCAACCACTCGGCCACCTCTCCGCATGCGCGCTTTGCGCCGGCTGGTTATGCCGGGCCGGTTGGGAGTGCACGCATCTCCTTGGCGTCGGCTCGTTGAGCCGTCATTCGGGTGCAGCCAACCTGCCGGGCACCCATCGCCTGCCGCCGAACACATTTGAGCGTCCGGCTGCGGGGCTCATCTAGTCGATCCTGCGCCGCTTGCCAAGCGCTGACGTGGCAAATGTTATCAGGCAAAATGATCCCGGTAGCATCCAGCGCCGGCAATGGGGCGGGTCGCGGCCACAGGGCGAGTTCCCGGCGCCGTCGTTGCCGTCCTTGCAAGTGCCTGGCTCTCTGTCACAAAGTGGTCCTCAGGGGCAGGGGGAGATTCGATGTCGTCCGAGAACGAACCGTCCGGCTGGGACATCTGGCGCTGGCTGCCGGTGGCCTGGTTGTGCCTTGTCATGGCGCTCAGCGCGCGCGGCATCGACGCCAGCTTTGCCATCATGCTCGATTTTTCGATGCCATCGGCAGTGCTGGGGCTGATCTATGCCTCGGTCGCCTTCAGCGCGGTGACGATTGCCTGGGGCATCTATCTGGTCGTGCTCGCCTACAATCGCGATGTTCGCTTCCCGCGCAACTTCACCATCTGGCAGTGGACGATCATCGCCTTCATCGTCCTCAAGCAGATCTATATTCTTGTCATGCCCAACTTTGCCTTCGGCCTTGAAGGTCTCGCCTGGGACGGCGGCGAGATCGCCATCGGCCTTGCCATGATCTGGCTGGTCGGCCGACAGGACCAGCCACAGGCCTTGTTGAGCAAAGCCCCGCACGAGCGGCCGCGGCTGCTGGTCTCTGTCGTTGCTGCCATCATCGGCGTCGTTGTCGGTGGGGCGCTGGGAACAGGTCTCGGGCTCGCGATTGGCACTGCCATTTCCGAAGCCACCGACATGAGCTGCTTCGAAGGCGCCTGCGGCTATTTCGTCGTGTTGATCGGCCTCGGCGGCCTGCTTGTCGGCGCGGTTGCGGGCGGCATCTTCGCCGTCTGGCGGGTCAATCGCCGCAAGCCGAAGCCGGCAGTCCCGCCGCAAACGCCTGTCAATTAGCCGTGTCTTCGATTGCACCCGCCGGCCACGCGGCCTATTTCTCGTTCATAATCGATATCCAGGACCACCGATGATCCGCTTCGTGTTCCGTCTTGCCGCCGCAATAGCGCTCTCGGTCGCCGTCATCATGGCCGTGCTCGACGCCACCCGCACCGTTGCCGTGTCACGGCTTGTCATGACCCCGCTCGACACCAGCTGGTCGACGGCCTCGCCCGATACCCTTGCCGCGACCGAGACATTCGTCCGCGAAAAGACCGGACCGGCCGTCTGGGACAGCTTCGTCGTGCCGGTGCTCAACCAGCCGGGCTTCGCGGTCTTCGCCGTGCTCGCCTTCCTGCTCTACGCGATTGGCCACCGGCGTCGTGCAGGCCGCTTCACCGGCGAGGTCTGAGGCCGCAGCCGAGGCGCGACAGGGTTCGGCGCAACGACAAGGAAAGAAGGCAGATGTTTTTCCTGAGCGACATGCTGAACAAGAAGCTCAAGCTGCCGACTTCGAGCGAAGCGCTGCCCGGCCGCGAGCGGGCCATCCCGACCGCCTCCAAGCATTACGTCTCCAAGCGCCCGCTCAAGGGGCCATATCCCGAAGGCTTCGAGCAGGCGCTTTTCGGCCTTGGCTGCTTCTGGGGTGCGGAGCGCCTGTTCTGGCAGACTCCAGGCGTGTGGGTGACCGCTGTCGGTCATGCCGGTGGGCTTACGCCCAATCCGACCTACCAGGAGACGTGCACGGGCCTGACCGGTCATGCCGAAGTCGTGTTGGTGATCTATGATCCGACGAAGGCCAGCTATGCCGAGTTGCTGAAGATCTTCTGGGAGAGCCACGACCCGACCCAGGGCATGCGCCAGGGCAACGATGTCGGCACCACCTACCGTTCGGCGCTCTACACCTTCTCGGATGCCCAGCTGGCCGAGGCGATTGCCTCGCGCGATGCCTATCAGTCAGCACTCAAGGCTGCCGGACGCGAAAAGATCACCACCGAGATTGGCACAGCACCCCAGTTCTATTTCGCCGAAGACGATCACCAGCAATACCTTGCCAAGAATCCCCATGGCTATTGTGGCCTCAAGGGCACCGGCGTTGCTTGCGCAATCCCTGAGAAGGCCGCCGTTTAGACATTCGTTTCACGCGCCATTTGCGATGCCTGTGCATTTTTCCAAAAGGTCAAGATTCCGCGTGAATTTTGTCTTGGCCCGTGCAAGATATGGCCATGCGCGGGGGGAGAGATCCTCGCCATAGGCCGTGCGGCAGCCGGAGGAACGGCTCGCGCGGCGATTGCAAAAAAGACAACCGACAGGGTGTTGATCACATGAAACGTATCGTCCTCGGCCTTCTGGCGGCTACCGCCATGTGCCTTCCGGCGCTCGCTGCTGATGTTCAGCCGGCGCTGCTCTACGATCTCGGTGGCAAGTTCGACAAGTCGTTCAACGAAGCGTCCTTCAACGGCGCCGAGAAGTTCAAGGCCGAGACCGGCATTGCTTATGTCGAGTTCGAAGTCTCCAACGCCTCGCAGCGCGACCAAGCCCTGCGCCGCTTCGCCGAGGATGGCCGCAACCCGATCGTCATGGCCGGCTTTGCCTGGTCCGAGGCGCTCGCCAAGGTCGCTGCCGACTATCCGGACCTCAAGTTCGCCATCATCGACATGGTCGTCGAGAAGCCAAACGTGAAGTCGATCGTGTTCAAGGAGCACGAAGGCTCCTACCTCGTGGGCGTCATGGCAGCCCTTGCCTCGCAGTCCAAGAAGGTCGGCTTCGTCGGCGGCATGGACGTTCCGCTGATCCGCAAGTTCGGCTGCGGTTATGTCGGCGGCGCCAAGGCTGCCGGTGCCACCGAAGTCATCCAGAACATGACCGGCGACACCCCTGCCGCCTGGAACGACCCGACCAAGGGCGGCGAAATCACCAAGACCCAGATTTCGCAGGGCGCTGACGTCATCTACGCAGCAGCCGGCGGCACCGGTGTCGGCGTGCTCCAAGCTGCTGCCGACGGCGGCAAGCTCGGCATCGGCGTCGACTCCAACCAGAACGGCCTGCAGCCGGGCAAGGTGCTGACCTCGATGCTCAAGCGCGTCGACGTCGCTGTCTACAACGCCTTCATGGATGCCAAGAACGACAAGTTCGAAGGTGGCATCAACAATCTCGGCCTCAAGGAAGGTGGCGTCGACTACGCCATGGACGACAACAACAAGGCGCTCGTCACCGACGAGATGAAGGCAGCGGTCGAAAAGGCCAAGGCCGACATCATCGCCGGCACGATCCAGGTGCATGACTACACCTCGGACGACAAGTGCCCCTATTGATCGGTTAGCCTGATCGAAATCCACGCCGCCGGGCAGCGTCCGGCGGCGTGGATCGTTGTGGCCCAGTCTTTTGGGACGGCAGTCAATGTTCACCGTGACCGGAATTGGCGGCTTCTTCTTTCGCGCCAATGATCCTCAAGCACTCGCTGCCTGGTACGAAAAGCACCTCGGCATCACGGACATTTCGCGCGCGGTCTGGAAACAACAGGCGGGGCCGACGATCCTTTCGCCCTTCAGCCGGGACACCGAATATTTCGGCCGTCCGGAGCAGCATTGGTTGATCAATTTGCGCGTCGATGACCTCGACGCGGCGATGTCCGACTTGAAGGCCGCAGGCATCGCGGTGGAAACGCGGGCGGAGTGGGACTCCGAGGTCGGACGGTTCTGCCGGATCCACGATCCCGAGGGCAATCCGATCGAGCTGTGGCAGCCATCCGACGCGGCCGGTCTGGCCTGAACCTTGGTCGGCCTGGATCGTGATCGGAAAGCTGGTTTACCAGTGGGGCGGCTTGGTCACCGGCGTGTCGGGTGCCGTCTGTTCCTCGAGCACCAGGAAACGCTCGGTGAGGGCGTCGAGCTTCTTCTGCATCCGCTCGATGGTCTTCCACTGTTCGGCGATCTGGCCGGAAAGCTCCTCGATCGTATGCTCCTGTTCGGCGGCGCGTATTTCCAGCGTCGTCAGCCGGTCATCGGGCGTGGTCATGGGCGATCCTCATTGGGCCGTCATATCGGTCGTCGCGTCGAAATTGGCCACGGTTCGGTCAATTCCTTGGGGGCACGGGGCGAGCCGATTGGCAGGGCAGTATCGGCGTGCTAGCTCTTTCGGCAAGCCATAACAAGAACATAAGAAACCTGAGGTGGGACGGTCGTATGGCGGAAGCAGCTATCGAACTGATCGGCATCAACAAGAGTTTTGGTGCTGTCCGCGCCAACCGCGACATCGCGCTCGAAATACCGCGTGGCACCATCCACGGCATCATCGGTGAAAACGGCGCCGGCAAGTCGACGCTGATGTCGATCCTCTACGGCTTCTACCAGGCCGACAGCGGTGAAATCCGCGTCAATGGCAAGCCGACGAACATCAAGACACCGAATGATGCCATCGCCGCAGGCATCGGCATGGTTCACCAGCACTTCATGCTGGTCGAGAATTTCTCGGTGCTGGAAAACGTCATCCTCGGCGCCGAAGGTGAGGCGCTGCTCAACAAGTCGATCTCCAAGGCGCGTTCCGAGCTGCGCCGGCTGGAGCAGGAATACGGCCTCGAGGTCGATCCCGATGCGATCATCGAGGAACTGCCCGTCGGCCTGCAGCAGCGCGTCGAAATCCTCAAGGCGCTCTATCGCGGCGCCGAAATCCTCATCCTCGACGAGCCCACCGGCGTGCTCACCCCGGCCGAGGCCGACCATCTGTTCCGCATCCTCCAGCAGCTGAAGGAGCAGGGCAAGACGGTGGTGCTGATCACGCACAAGCTGCGCGAGATCATGGCGATCACCGACAACGTTTCGGTCATGCGCCAAGGCACGATGGTGGCGACCCGCAAGACCAGCGAAACCACCGTCGAGGAACTAGCAGAGCTGATGGTTGGCCGCCGCGTGCTGCTACGTGTCGAAAAAGGCGAGGCCAAGCCCGGCGCCGTCAAGCTCGCGGTCAAGAACCTGACGGTCAAGGATTCGCGCGGCGTCACCATGGTCGACGACGTGTCCTTCGACATCCGCGCCGGCGAGATCGTCGGCATCGCCGGTGTCGCCGGCAACGGCCAGTCGGAGCTGATGGAAGCCGTGTCCGGCATCCGCAAGGCGGTTTCGGGCACGGTCATGCTCGACGGCAAGCCAATCGACCTGACCGGCCAGGCCGATCCCGGCGAATTGCGCGACCGCGGTCTCGCCCATGTGCCGGAAGACCGCCACCATGTCGGCCTCGTGCTCGCCTTCGACGAAAGCGAGAATTCGATCCTCGGCTATCACGACAAGCCGCAATATCTCAAAGGCCCGTTCCTCAATCTCGACGCGATCCAGAAGGACGCGCAGGAAAAGATCGAGAAATACGACATCCGCCCGGCCAATCCCCGGCTCAAGACAGCCAATTTCTCCGGTGGCAACCAGCAGAAGATCGTGCTCGCGCGTGAGATCGAGCAGGACCCCGGCGTGCTGATCGTCGGCCAGCCGACCCGCGGAGTCGACGTCGGCGCCATCGAATTCATCCACAAGCGCCTGATCGCGATGCGTGACCAGGGCAAGGCCGTGCTGCTGGTCTCGGTCGAGCTCGACGAGATCCGCTCGCTGTCCGACCGCATCCTGGTGATGTTCGCCGGCCGCGTCGTCGGCGAGCGCGGGCCCGAAACCAGCGAAGGCGAGCTTGGGCTTCTGATGGCAGGCGTCGAACACAAGGAGGCCGCCGAATGAGCACGCCTTACGCAAAACTCCCGGCCTGGGCTGACTACGGGCTCATTCCCCTCATCAACCTGCTCGTCGCCTTCGTCGTCGCCGGCCTTGTCGTACTGCTTGTCGGCGAAAACCCGCTGCGTGCCGCGGTCATCCTCGTCGAGGGCGCCTTCGGCAGCGGCCAGGGCCTCGCCTACACGCTGTTTTACGCCACCAACTTCATCTTCACCGGTCTGGCGGTCGCGGTCGCCTTCCATTGCGGCCTGTTCAACATCGGCGGCGAAGGCCAAGCCTATATCGCCGGCCTCGGCATCGCCGTCGTTGTGCTGGCCTTCGACAGTACGCTGCCCTGGTGGGTCGTCTTCCCTATGGCGATCATAGCTTCCGCGCTGTTCGGCGCGCTCTGGGCGCTGATCCCGGCCTATCTCCAGGCCAAGCGCGGCTCGCATATCGTCATCACCACCATCATGTTCAACTTCATCGCCGCGTCGGTGATGGTCTACATGCTGGTCAACGTGCTGAAGCCGGCCGGCTCGATGGCGCCGCAAACGCGTCAGTTCGTCGAGGGCGGGCAACTGCCCAAACTCGGCTGGCTTCTTGCCGAATTCGGCCTCACCGTCAGGCCGTCGGCGCCGCTCAACATCTCGTTCCTTTTGGCGCTGGTCATGGCCTTCCTGGTCTGGGTGCTGATCTGGCGCACCAAGCTCGGCTACGAGATCCGCACCTTCGGCTTCAGCTCGAAGGCCGCGCGCTACGCCGGCATTTCGGAAACCCGCATCATCATCGTCACCATGCTGATTTCGGGCGCGCTCGCCGGCATGATGGCGCTCAACCCGATCATGGGCGACCAGCACAACGTGCCGCTCGACTTCGTTTCCGGCGCCGGTTTCGTCGGCATCGCAGTGGCGCTGATGGGCCGCTCGCATCCGGCTGGCATCGTGCCGGCGGCGATCCTGTTCGGCATGCTCTACCAGGGCGGCGCCGAACTCGCCTTCGAGATGCCGAACATTTCCCGCGACATGATCGTCATCATCCAGGGCCTGGTGATCCTGTTCGCCGGTGCGCTGGAAAACATGTTCCGGCCGACGATCCAGGGCATCTTCGCCAGTGTCAGTCCACGATCGGTCGGCATCACGGCGACCAAAGGGGAGCGTGCCTGAAATGGAATTCGTCGACGCGCTCATCAACATCCTGAACTCGACAATCCGCGTTTCGGTGCCGCTGCTGCTCGCTTGCCTCGCCGGCCTCTATTCGGAACGTGCCGGCGTCTTCGACATCGGCCTTGAAGGCAAGATGCTGGCCGGTGCATTTGCCGGAGCGGCGGCTGCGGCTGTGTTCGCTTCGGCGTGGATCGGCCTGCTCGTCGCCGTGCTGGTTTCGGTCGGCATGGCGCTGGTCCACGGCTTTGCCTCCATCACCCATCGCGGCAACCAGATCGTCTCTGGCGTAGCCATCAACTTCATTGCCGCCGGGTCGACAATCATCCTCGGCCAGGCCTGGTTCCAGCAGGGTGGGCGCACGCCCTCGCTGCCGCCGGAAGGCCGCTTTGGGGAGATCAAGCTGCCCGGTGCCGACGCCCTGCGCGACGTGCCCGTCATCGGCCAGCTCTATTCCGGCCTGCTGTCGGGCCATTCGCTGTTGACCTACGTCGCCTTCCTCGCCGTGCCGTTCACCTGGTGGGTGCTGTTCCGCACCCGCTTCGGCCTGCGCCTGCGCGCCGTGGGCGAAAACCCGGCTGCAGTCGACACTGCGGGCATCTCGGTCGCCTGGCTGCGCTATCGCGCCGTCATTTGCACCGGCATCCTCACCGGCCTTGCCGGCTCCTACATGGCGCTCGCCCAGAACGCCGGCTTCGTCAAGGACATGACCGCCGGCCGCGGCTACATCGCGCTCGCCGCCCTGATCTTCGCCAAGTGGAAGCCGGTGCCGGCGATGTTCGCCTGCCTGCTGTTTGGGTTCCTCGACGCGCTGTCGATCCGCCTGCAGGGCACGCCGCTGCCGCTCATCGGCAAGGTGCCGGTCCAGCTGATGCAGGCGCTGCCCTACATCCTCACCGTCATCCTGCTCGCCGGCTTCATCGGCAAGGCCATCCCGCCCCGCGCAGGCGGCGTGCCTTATGTGAAGGAGCGCTGATCTTGTCCCATGATCTCTTCCAGGCGGCGACAGCCGCCATGGCCAAGGCCTACGCGCCCTATTCGAAATTCCCCGTCGGCGCGGCACTGCGCACCGAGGACGGCCGGGTCTTCGCCGGCGCCAATATCGAGGTCGCGTCCTATCCCGAGGGCTGGTGCGCCGAGACCACGGCGCTTGGCCACTACATCATGGGCGGCGGCGGCAAGATCACCGAGATCGCGGTCGTCGCCGAACGCATGGCCCGTATCACGCCCTGTGGCGGTTGCCGCCAGCGCCTCGCCGAATTCACCAGCCCGGACACCAAACTGTATCTCTGCGACGCTGCCGGCATCGTCGAAACGGTCACCATGGGCCAGATGCTGCCCTACGGTTTTGAAGGTGAGATCCTGAAATGAAGGAAGCCGTCGATCGCCTCGTCGAGCAACTCGACGGTCTCGCTCCAGCAACCGCCATGGTGCTGGGCTCCGGCCTCGGCGGCCTGGTCGACGAGGTCGAGAACGCCGTCCGCATCCCTTACGCCGCCTTGCCCGGTTTCCCCCGCAGCGGCGTGACCGGTCATGCCGGCGAGCTCGTTGCCGGCCTGTTTGGCGGCCAGCCTGTCATCATGATGGCCGGCCGCGCCCATTATTACGAGCATGGCGACGCCTCGGTCATGCGGCCGGCGCTCGAGACGCTTGCCGGCATCGGTGTCACCCAGCTCGTGCTGACCAATGCCGCCGGTTCCGTCGATCCTGAAATGCTGCCCGGCTCGATCATGCTGATCGAGGACCATATCAATTTCGCCGGCGCCAACCCGTTGTTCGGCGAGCCGACCGACCGCCGTTTCGTCGGCATGACCGAGGCCTATGACGCCGGTCTGCGCAAGGCGTTCGAAGCTGCCGCTGCAGCTGCCGCCATCGACCTGCACAAGGGCGTCTACATGTGGTTCTCCGGCCCGTCCTTCGAGACGCCGGCCGAAATCCGCATGGCCCGCATGTTCGGCGCCAATGCGGTCGGCATGTCGACCGTGCCGGAAGCGATCATTGCCCGCTTCCTCGGCCTCAAGGTGCTCGCCTGTTCGGTCATCACCAATCTCGCCGCCGGCATGACGGGGGCCGAGTTGTCGCATCGCGAGACCAAGGATATGGCCCCCATCGGTGGCGGCCGCCTCGCGACGGTTCTGCGCAAGATGTTCGAAAAGGGCCCGCTCGATGGCTGAGGACAGGGTGGCGACTGCGGAGAACATTTCGTTCCTTCGCGCCCCCCTCTGGCCTGCCGGCCATCTCCCCCTCAAGGGGGGAGATCAGCCTTCATCTCCACTTTCGCCAATCGCCAGCACCGCAATACGGGCAGCGAGGGTGCCACAGGCGATTTCCCCCCTTGAGGGGGAGATGGCGGGCAGGCCAGAGGGGGGCAACGTCGAGCGTCAGCCTTCCCGGATCGGGAGCATCATCTGATGCTCCCGCAGGAAATCATCCGCCGCAAGCGCGACGGCAAGGCGCTCGCCCCGGCTGAAATCGCCGCCTTTGTCCAGGGCATCACCTCGGGCGCTGTGTCAGAGGGCCAGATCGCGGCCTTCGGCATGGCCGTCTTCTTCAACGGCATGAGCCGCGACGAGGCGGTGGCGCTGACGTCAGCCATGCGCGATTCCGGCGACGTGCTCGACTGGTCGGACCTGCCCGGTCCCGCCACCGACAAGCATTCCACCGGTGGCGTCGGCGACAACGTCTCGCTGATGCTGGCGCCCATCGTCGCTGCCTGCGGGGCCTATGTGCCGATGATATCCGGCCGTGGCCTCGGCCACACCGGCGGCACGCTCGACAAGATGGATTCGATCCCGGGCTACGCCAGCCAGCCCGACCTTGCCCTGTTCCGCCGCACGGTGCGTGAAGCCGGCTGCGCCATCATCGGCCAGACATCAGACCTCGCCCCCGCCGACAAGCGCTTCTACGGCGTGCGCGACGTCACCGCGACGGTCGAATCGGTGCCGCTCATCACCGCTTCGATCCTGTCCAAGAAGCTCGCTGCCGGCCTCGGTTCGCTGGTGCTCGACGTCAAGATCGGCAATGGCGCCTTCATGGAAAGCGCGCGTGATGCGTCGGCACTCGCCACAAGCCTCGTCGAGGTCGCTAATGGCGCTGGCCTCAAGACCACCGCGCTGATCACCGGCATGAACGAGCCGCTGGCCTCCGCCGCCGGCAACGCCGTCGAGGTCCAGAACGCTGTCGATTTCCTCACCGGCCGCTTCCGCGATCCGCGCCTCGAAGAGGTGACGCTGGCGCTCGCCGCCGAGATGCTGTTGTCCGCTGGCCGGGCCAGCTCGCAGCGCGAGGGGCTTCAGCGGGCGCGCACCGCGCTCGCCGACGGCACTGCCGCCGACATCTTCGGCCGCATGGTCTCAGTCCTCGGCGGTCCGGCCGATTTTGTGGCGAACCCGGCAAAGTACCTGCCCAAGGCGGACGTGGAACTGGTGGTCAAAGCCCCGCGCAGCGGCTTTGTCTCAGCCATCGCCACCCGCGACATCGGCCTAACCGTCGTCGCGCTGGGCGGCGGCCGCACCCGGCCCGAGGACAAGGTCGACCACGCTGTCGGCATCACCGGGCTGCTGCCGGTCGGCACCGAGGTGCGGGCAGGCGACGCGCTCGCCCACGTCCATGGCCGCAGTCCGTTTGCGGCGGAAACTGCCGCCGCTTCGGTGCTTGCGGCCTACACGCTGGACGACTCAAAGCCCGCAGCGGCAAAAGTCATCGCCAGACGCATTGCGCCGCGCAGCTAGTTAGCCACGCGGCGCAACTCACGTCCGACAAGGTCAGCTTGCGTGCTTCCTACCGAAGCAGGCAACGGCGATTGCAGCCAGCAGCGTCGCTGCGCCGCTGTAGGCGAAGGCGCTGGCAACGCCTGAATTGTCGACCAGCAGGCCGCCGAACACGGCGCCCAGCGCGATCGCCACCTGGAAGGTCGCGACGAGCAGTCCGCCGGCACTTTCCGCCTGGTCGGGCGCAGCCCGCACCATCCATGTCTGCACGCCAACCGGCACGGCGCCGAAGGCAAAACCCCACGCCGCAACGGCGATGGCGGAGATAACAGGCGATGCACCCTGCAGCAGCAGTGCAACAGCTGAGACTGCAATCAGCAGCGGCGCAAGCATGACGGCTGCCTTGAGGTTACGCTCGGCGAGGAAGCCGCCGGCGAAATTGCCGAAGAAACCGCCGATGCCGAAGGCCAGCAGCACCAGCGAGACGTTTTCGATGGTGAGCACCGGTACCTGTTCCAGGAAGGCCCTGACATAGGTGAAGCCGGCGAAATGCCCGGAGGCAGTCAAAAGGACGACGAGCAGCACGACCCTGACCATCGGGTTCCTGGAGACGTCAAGCAGGCTGCGGAAGCTGGACACGCTCACCGGAGGCAGCTTGGGCAGGGTCGCGAACTGGACGATCAGCGTCACGACGCCGACTGCCGCGGCGAGCATGAAGGCGGTGCGCCATCCCCAGACGTCGCTGACATAGGCTCCGATCGGTGCGGCGCAGACGGTGGCGACGGAAACGCCGGTGAGGATGATGGACATCGCGCGCGGGAAGACGTCGCTTGGCACCAGTCGCATCGCGATGGCTGCCGACATCGACCAGAAGCCGCCGAGCGCCATGCCGAGCAGGACGCGCGCGAACAGCAGCGAGGGCAGTGACCAGGCCGTCGCCGCAAGCACGCTCGAGACGATCAGCAAAAGCGTCAGGCCGAGCATGACGTGCCGGCGGTCGATGCGCTTGGTGATGATCGACATGGTCGGCGCGGCGATGGCACCGATGACAGCCGTCGCCGTCACCGCCTGTCCGGCGGTGCCTTCGGTGATGCCGAGATCCTGCGCCAGAGGCGTCAGCAGGCTGGCCGGCAGGAACTCGGCCGTCACAAGGCCGAACACGCCGAGCGACAGCGACACCACAGCACCCCACAGGGGTTCCGCGCGCTCCTCGGCTTTCGCTTGCTGGATTGGGATACCGTCCAGCGTTGCGGTCGCGATATCGTTCATGGGGGAGGCTCTCCGATTGCAGTGCGGTGCAACATGGGGGTGGCGAATTGGCGTTTCCATGCTAGAAACGCCAGCATGAATGATCGTTCGTCCAAACTTGCCGCTGACCCGCTGACCGCCATCCTGCGCGGCTTGCGCCTGGAAGGTGTCGAATACGGTCGCTGGGAGCTGAAGGAGCCGTGGAACATCGAGTTTCCGGCCCAGGCCACGGCGCGCTTCTACTTCGTTGGCCAGAAGGCCTGCTGGCTGCGGCAGCCCAGCGGCGAGTGGGTCGAGCTTCGCTGCGGCGACGCCGTGCTGCTGCCGCGCGGCGTGGCGCATGCGATCGCCAGCGAACCGGGCGCCAAGTCGTCGCCGATCAACGGCTACGAGATCAAGCAGATCTGCGAGAAGGTGTTCTGCCTGTCGACCGAGGGCTGCCGGCCGGGCACGCTGCTGTTCTGCGGCAGCATGTATTTCAACCTCGATGGCCTGCACCCGCTGCTCGGCATGATGCCCGACGTCATGCGCACCACCGAACTCGAGGCGCATGATCCCGGCATCACCCACATGCTCGAAACCATGGCGCGCGAGGTCAAGCTCGAGCGCGTCGGTTCCGCTGGCATCGTCGCCCGGCTTGCCGACGTGCTCGCCGCCATCATCATCCGCTCATGGGTCGAGCGCGGCTGCGGCGATTCCAGCGGTTGGATCGCCGCCGTCAGGGATCCCAAGATCGGCAAGGTGCTGGCCGCGATCCATCTCGAACCGAGCCACAACTGGACGGTCGAGGCGCTGGCCCGGATGATGGGCGCCTCGCGCTCTGGTTTCGCCGACCGCTTCGCGGCCATCGTCGGCGAAACGCCGGCGCGCTACGTCACCCAGGTCAGGATGCATCAGGCACGGCAATGGCTCGTCCGCGATCGCCTGCGCATCTCGGTCGTTGCGTCTCGCCTGGGCTACGATTCGGAAGCTGCCTTCAGCCGCGCCTTCAAGCGTGTCATCGGCCAGCCTCCCGGCCATTTCAGGACGGCGGACCAGCAGAACGCGGCCTGAGGCTCACTGCACCAGAAGCAGCGCGCCGTTTTCGACCTGATACTTCTTGAGGCGCGACAGGAAGCTTATCCCGATCAGCGTGCCGTCGAGCGCCTTGTCCTCGAGCACCACCACCGGCACGTCGTCGACGCTGATCCGGCCGATCTGCAGCCTGTCGATGCGCGCAAGCGCTGCGCGTGCCGCACCGTTGGCGGTGTTGACCTGCTGGGTGAAGTCACCCGGTGCCACCTTCACCCCGGCCTTGCGCGCGGTCGAAAGGTTGATCGCCACGAGCGTCGCCCCAGTGTCGACCATCGCGTCGATCGAGCGCCCGTTGATCTTGAAGCTCGCCGTGAAATGGCCGCGCATGTCGGCGTTGATTGTCACGCTGCGGCCCGACGTGGAAGCGGTCGCTGCGCTAACCTCGATAGGCCGGGGTGCGGGTGCACTGTTGCCCGTCGCCATCTCGGTCAGCGCCTTGAACTTCTCGCCGTCCTTGTCCCAAAGCATCGGCACCGACGCGGATGCGCCAGCACAGACACCGAATATGATGAGCTTACGCAGCATGTGACGCCCTGATTTGAGGAGTCACGATAGTCCGGACAAGGTGATCGCGGCTTTAACGCCGCCCTCCCAATGTCAAAGGCGGTAAACCGTGGGTTAAGGCCTATTTGGTGCCGTACATGCGGTCGCCGGCATCGCCGAGGCCGGGGATGATGTAGCCCCGCTCGTTGAGCTCGCGGTCGATCGAGGCGGTGAACACCGGCACGTCCGGGTGCGCCTTGGTGAAGCGCTCGATGCCTTCGGGCGAGGCCAGCAGGCACAGGAAGCGCAGATTGGTGGCGCCGCGGCCCTTCAGCTTGTCGATCGCCGCAATCGCCGAATTGGCGGTTGCCAGCATCGGGTCGACGACGATCACCAGGCGGTCGCCGAGGTCGCTCGGCGCCTTGAAGAAATACTCCACCGCTTCCAGCGTCTCGTGGTCGCGATAAAGCCCGACGTGGGCGACGCGTGCCGCAGGCACCAGGTCGAGCAGGCCTTCGAGCAGGCCGTTGCCGGCGCGCAGCACGGAGGCGAACACCAACTTCTTGCCTTCGAGCGTCGGCGCTTCCATCGTCTCGATCGGCGTTTCGATCATCTTGGTGGTCAATTCGAGGTCGCGCGTCACCTCGTAGCCGAGCAACAGCGAGATCTCGCGCAGCAGCCGCCGGAAGCCGGCCGTCGAGGTTTCCTTGTCGCGCATGATGGTCAGCTTGTGTTGGACAAGCGGATGGTCGACGACGGTCACGGTCATGGCTTACGCTCCTGGAACTCGGATAATTCAGGCCATACTATCGGCTGGCGCGCCGCCGACCAATGTCGCGCCAGCCTTGAACCACAGTTTTGTCGGCCAAAATCAGCGTTTGTGGCCGTCCAGACGGGCAAGAAGGGCGGCTTTGGTCTTCCTATCGACGAAGGCGGCCTCGATCGCCGTCCGCGTCGTCGCCATCAGCGCCTTGTCGTCCATGCCGAAATGCTCGGTGGCAATGTCATATTCGCGCTTCAGGCTGGTCCAGAAATAGGGCGGATCGTCGGAGCTCAGCGTCACCTTGCAGCCAGCCGCCCGGAGCTTGGGGAAGGGGTGGTCGGCAAAGCTGTCGAACACTTTGAGCGCGATGTTCGAGCCCGGGCAGATCTCCAAAACGATGCCCTCGTCTGCGATGCGCTTGACCAAATCAGGGTTCTCGATGGCGCGCACGCCATGGCCGATGCGCGACGGCTTGATGTGGTCGAGGGCAGCGGCCACGCTCTCCCAGCCCAGCAATTCACCAGCATGGATCGTGATGCCGAGGCCTGCCTCGCGGGCGATCTCGAAGGCGCGCACATAATCCTCGAACTCGCCCATGCGCTCGTCGCCGGCGACGCCGAAACCGGTCACCAGCGGGTGGTTGCACTTGGCGGCAAAGCGCGCCGCGGCCTCGATCGATTCGACGCCGACATGGCGCACGCCGGTTACAATCATGCGGCCCTCGATGCCGGTCTTGGCCTTCGCACGCTGCATGCCTTCGCCGAGCGCGTCGGTATAGGCCTTGGGCGACAGTCCGGCCTTGATGGCGTGGTCGGGCGAGGTGAACACTTCCGAATAGATCGCGCCGTCGCGGGCGAGGCTTGTCAGGTAGTGTTCGGAAAGCCGGGCGTAGTCCTCTTCGGTGCGGAAAAGGTCGGCTGCGAAGTCGTAGGCCGCAAGGAACGAGGTGAAGTCGTTCCACACGAAGGAGCCGTTCTGGATGAAGGGTGAGACGTCCTTGCCGTATTTCTGCGCCTGGCGGACGACGAGTTCTGGTGCCGCCGCCCCTTCTATGTGGCAGTGCAGCTCGGCTTTCAAAGGCATTCGTTATTCCTTGTCTTGACGGCGCGGGCGCGGCCTAAAACCGCGCCTCAAACAATAGCGCCCGCTGGTGTGATCGGCTATGGTCCCGCCGGATTTGATTGGACAACAAAATGTCAGAACAACGGACGACGGCTGTCGGCGGCATGGAAACCTCTTACGGTTTCCGCAATGTCGGTGCTGGCGACAAGCAGGGCCTGGTCAACGATGTGTTCCACAAGGTCGCCAACCGCTACGACATGATGAACGACCTGATGTCGGGCGGCCTGCACCGGATCTGGAAGGACGCCATGGTTGCCTGGCTCAACCCGCCCCGGCGTCCGGGCTGGAAAGTGCTCGACGTGGCCGGCGGCACCGGCGACATCGCCTTCCGCATCGTCGATGCCTCGCATGGCAACGCGCATGCCACCGTGCTCGACATCAACGGCTCGATGCTTGGCGTCGGCCGTGAGCGTGCTGAAAAGCGCGGCCTCGCCGACAAGACGGATTTCGTCGAAGCCAACGCCGAAGAGCTGCCTTTCGCCGATGAGACCTTCGACGCCTACACGATCGCCTTCGGCATCCGCAACGTGCCGCGCATCGACGTGGCACTGTCGGAAGCCTACCGCGTGCTGAAGCCGGGCGGGCGGCTACTTGTCCTTGAATTCTCCGAGGTCGAGATGCCGTTGCTCGACAAGGTCTACGAAGCCTGGTCGTTCAATGCCATTCCGCGCATCGGCCAGGCCGTGACAGGCGACGGCGAGCCTTACGCCTATCTCGTCGAATCGATCCGCAAGTTCCCCAATCAGCAGAACTTTGCCGCGATGATCACCCGCGCCGGCTTCGATCGCGTCACCTTCCGCAACTACACCGGCGGCATCGCAGCACTTCATTCGGGCTGGAAGCTTTGACGGACGGCGCGCGATGAGCAGTCTCGGGGCGTCTTTCCGGCTCGCGCGCGCGGGCTGGGTGCTGGTGCGTGAAGGCGTGGTCGCGGCTTTGCCGGGCGACCAGCTCACCGGCCTGCCTAAGTTCGGCTGGCAGGTGGCCAAGCTGTTCACCCGCCGCCGCGCCCGCAAGAGCGTGCGCAGTGATCGCCTTGCCAATGCGGTCGCCCGCCTCGGCCCGTCCTACGTCAAGCTCGGCCAGTTCCTGGCGACGCGTCCCGACGTCGTCGGCGACGACATCGCGCTCGACCTGGCGCTGCTGCAGGACAGCATGGCGACCTTCCCGATGTCGGAAGCCGTCGAGGCCATCGAAGGCTCGCTCGGCCGCAAGGTCTCCGACCTTTACATGAGCATCGATGCGCCGATCGCTGCCGCGTCAATTGCCCAGGTCCACCCGGCCGAGGTCGCGACGCCGGAAGGTCCGCGCAAGGTCGCCGTCAAGGTCATCCGCCCCGGCGTGCGCCGCCGCTTCTTCCAGGATCTCGAAAGCTATTTCCTCGCCGCCCGCCTGCAGGAGCGCTTCGTCCCGTCGAGCCGCCGCCTGCGCCCGGTCGAAATCACCGAGACGATGGCCCAGACGACCAAGATCGAGATGGATTTCCGTCTCGAGGCGGCTGCCTATTCCGAGCTTGGCGAAAACACTAGGGACGACCCCGGTTTCCGCGTGCCGGCAGTCGACTGGGAACGCACCGGCCGCGACGTGCTCACCATGGAGTGGATCGACGGCGTCAAGCTCAACGACATCGAAGGGCTCCGCGCCGCCGGCTTCGATCTCAAGGCGATCGCCGCGACGCTCGTCCAGTCGTTCCTGCGCCACACACTGCGCGACGGCTTCTTCCATGCCGACATGCACCCCGGCAACATGTTCGTCGACGCCAATGGCGACATCGTCGCCGTCGATCTCGGCATCTCCGGCCGTCTCGGCAAGAAGGAACAGCGCTTCCTGGCCGAGATCCTCTACGGCTTCATCACCCGCAATTACATGCGCGTCGCCGAAGTGCATTTCGAGGCCGGCTACGTGCCGCGCCACCACAATGTCGCGGCCTTCGCCCAGGCCATCCGCGCCATCGGCGAGCCGATCCACGGCCAGCCGGCCGAGACCATCTCGATGGCCAAGCTGCTCACCCTGCTGTTCGAGGTCACCGAACTGTTCGACATGGAGACGCGGCCCGAACTGGTGCTGCTGCAGAAGACGATGGTCGTCGTCGAGGGCGTCGCCCGCACGCTCGACCCGGCCTTCAACATGTGGAAGACCGCCGAACCTGTGGTCGGCAACTGGATCGCTGGCAATCTCGGTCCGCGCGGCCTGATGATCGATGCCCGTGACGGTCTTGGCGCGCTGCTGTCGCTTGCCCGCCAGGCTCCTGACCTTTCCGCCCGCGCCGAGCGCCTGTCGCGCGAGATCGACGCCATGGCCGAAAACGGCCTGCGCTTCGACGAGGCCACCGCCCGCGCCATCGGCAAGGCCGAAGCCCGCCACACCCGCTCCGGCCGCATCGCGCTCTGGGTGATCGCGCTGACGCTGGCCTACATCGCCTGGCAGTTGCTCTGAAAGGCGCAGTTGTTTGACGCCAATGCTGTCAATGACTACATTGCAGTCAATGACAGCATGGAGGTGTCCATGGCTACCCTCACCATCAGGAACGTGCCGGAAGAAGTGAAGCAGGCCCTGCGCGTCAAGGCTGCGCAGGACGGCAACTCGCTTGAAGAGGCCCTGCGCCAGATTCTCTCGGATCAGGTTGTCACACAGGATGTCCCCGCATCCCGTATTAGCGCCGAAGAGATCATGCGGCGGGCCGCCGAGCTGGAGGCCGACGAGCCGACCGACAGCCGCTACAAATACTACTCGCAGAAAGAACTGAGCGACGCGCTCAGCGGCGAGTACGAGGGGATCTGATGGTCGTCGACACGTCGGCCATCGTTGCGATTGCGCGCCGTGAACCCGAGGCACTGGCCTTCAGCAAGATGCTGGCGGAAACGCCTGGCAAGCTGATGGCCGTTCCTACCTATCTCGAATGTGTCTTCGTGCTGGCCGGCGTCGCGCCGACCCGAGGGCTCGCATTCCTGCAAGGCGTCGTATCCGACACACTGATCACGCTTGTCCCGTTCGGCGAACAGGAGCTCGAAGCGGCGATAGAGGCGCGGGTGAAGTTCAGCCGAGGCTCCGGACATGCTGCAAAGCTCAACTTCGGCGACTGCTTCGCCTACGCGCTGGCAAAAACCCGAAATGTCCCGCTGCTTTTCAAGGGCGACGATTTCATCCATACCGACATCGAGCCGGCGCTGAAGCCGGCCTGAGGGCCAAGCATGTTCCTTTCCGGCAAGCGCATCCTGCTCATCATCGGCGGCGGCATCGCTGCCTACAAGTCGCTCGACCTGATCCGCCGGTTGCGCGAGCGCGGCGCTTCGGTCAGGGCGATCATGACATCTGCCGCTCAGGAGTTCATCACGCCGCTGTCGGTCGGCGCGCTTACCGCCGACCACGTGTTCACCGATCTCTTTGACCGCCAGGACGAGCAGGATGTGGGCCACATCAGGCTGGCGCGCGAGGCCGACCTGATCGTCGTCGCCCCGGCTACCGCCGACCTGATGGCCAAGCTCGCCAATGGCCATGCCTCGGACCTCGCTTCCGCCGTGCTGCTCGCCACCGACAAGAAGGTGCTGTTCGCGCCGGCCATGAACCCGCGCATGTGGGCTAACCCGGCGACGCGCCGCAACCACGCCACGCTCGAAGAAGATGGCATCCATTTCATCGGCCCGATGAAAGGCGAGATGGCCGAGAGCAACGAGGCTGGCGAGGGCCGCATGGCCGAGCCGCTGCAGATCGTCGGCGCCGTCGAGGAGCTGCTCGACGCTCGCCCCAAACCGCTGTCGGGCCGAAAGATCATCATCACCTCGGGTCCGACGCACGAGGCCATCGACCCTGTCCGCTATATCGCCAACCGCTCGTCGGGCAAGCAGGGCCATGCCCTTGCCGCCTCGCTCGCCCGGCTCGGCGCCGACGTTCGCCTCGTCTCAGGCCCGGTGACCATCCCAGATCCCGCCGGCGTGAAGACGGTCCATGTCGAGAGCGCACGCGAGATGCGCGACGCTGTCGAGCAACTGCTGCCGGCTGATGCAGCCGTCTTCGTCGCCGCCGTCGCCGACTGGCGCACCGCCGCCTCCGCTGACGAGAAGATCAAGAAGGTGGCGGGCGAGGGCCCGCCCGCGCTGCAGATGGTCGAGAACCCCGACATCCTCGCCGGCGTCGGCCATCACGCCAAGCGTCCCTACCTGGTCATTGGCTTCGCCGCCGAGACCCAGGACGTGCTCAAGAACGCCCAGGCCAAGCTTGCCAAGAAGGGCGCCGATTTCATCGTCGCCAACGATGTCAGCCACGAAGGTGGCGTCATGGGCGGTGACCGCAACCGGGTGAAGATCGTCAGCAAGAATGGCGTCGACGAATGGCCTGACTTGCCCAAGGAAGAGGTCGCCGAGCGCCTCGCCCAGTTGATCGCCGAGCGCCTGAAGACCGTCACGGTTTGACGTCCAGCGACGTCGCCGCCGCTTGTTTCGCGGCAGCGGCAACAGAGTGTTCACCGGATGGATGCTTGGACCCTTCGCCCGCGCATGCGAGGGGAGGGCCACCCACCATCTGGAGTTCTCTACGAAATGAAGCTTTTCTACATGCCCGGCGCCTGCTCGCTGGCCCCGCACATCGTCGCCAACGAAGTCGGCATCGACCTCGAGCTCGTCAAGGTCGACGGCAAGACCAAGACCACCGAAACCCAGCAGGACTTCCTCGCCACCAACCCCAACGGTTACGTGCCGGCGCTGGTGCTTGGCGACGGCGAGCTGATGACCGAATCCTCCGTGCTGGTGCAGTATCTCGCCGACCAGAAGCCCGAGAGCGGCCTGATGCCCAAGGCCGGCGACATGGCGCGCTACCGCGTCCAGCAGTGGCTGGCCTTCGTCGCCACCGAGCTGCACAAGGTTTTTGGCGCCTTCTTCAAGCCCAACACGCCCGAGGCCACCAAGGAGATCAACCGCGAGCTGCTCTCCAGGCGCCTGGCCTATGTCGACGGCAAGCTCGACGGCCGCGCCTATCTGATGGGCGAAACCTTCACCGCGGCTGATGCCTATCTCTGGACGATCCTCGGCTGGGCAAAGCATGTCGGCATCGACCTGTCCTCGTTCGCCAACATCCAGCGTTATCTCGGCACCGTTGCGGCACGCCCGGCCGTGCAGAAGGCTCTGCGCGCCGAAGGCCTGGCATAAGCCGCAAGAAGGGTTCCCTGACGACGAGGCCGGCGCATGCGCCGGCCTTTTCTTTGATAGCTATCGCAATAGGGCGATGTAAGGCGGGATCGTCCGCTGGAAAACCTCACGGATATCTGGTTTCCCCTGGAGAATGCACAGCAGCCCGCCGCCCTCGATCAGCGCCAGGCATTGGTCCGCGACCACGTCGGGGGAATGGGGGAGACCGATCCGCCCCGCCTGCTGTTCACGGCGGACGGCATCGGCGACCAACGCACGAGCACCCACGAGCTGCCCTTCGATGAAGGGCCGGACCTTCGGCAGTATCGCAAACAGGAAGCGATAATAGGCGGCCATGTCCGGCACCGTCGCCGACACCTCCTCGATCAGTCGCACATAGGAAACGCAAAGGCCGTCAAGCACCTGTTCCAGGTCCGCCTCCGGTACGATCTCAGTCTCTGCGCCGCCGAAGAAGCGCAGAAAAAAGTGCTCGATTGCCGCGTCGTGCAACGCGTCCTTGTCCCTGAAGTGATGGTAGACCGCGCCCTTGGACAGGCCCGTGGCCGCCACGAGGTCGGACATGCTCGCCCCCTCGTAACCGCGCTCCAGGAACAGGCGGAACGCCGCTTCGACAATCGCGGTCTTGGTGTCCTTCATGGGTGCTCCCCGGTGGGCCGGAACATGCAGTAGGCCGTCAGGCTGCCGATGTCGACGGTCTCGCGCATCTCGAATCCCCAGCGGCGGTAGAGCGCCGCATTCGCAGGGTTTTCCGTGTCGAGGGCCAGCCCCATGGAGCGCTGGTGGCACCGGCTTTGTTCGAGTGCGTCCTCGACCAGCCTGCGCCCTAGACCCTGACTTTGGCGTTCGGGCAGCACGCCTACAAGCGTGAGATAGTGGTGTGGCAAGCCGGGCGCCGCCGCGCGCGTCGCCTTCATGTAGTCGTTCAGCAGCACCGTCGTTCGCAACGGCAGCCGGATGGCTACAGGCAGGAACCGCAGCAGTGAGGCGAGGGGGCGGAATGTCTGCACAATGGGGTTCCCGGCTGGCGGCTCGACAAGGCTGCAGCCGGCGAGCTGTCCATCGACGAAGAGGCCGCGCGGCGCTCCTCCCATGATGCGGGTCATGCCGAACAGGAACGACAGGAAGACCTCAGTCGCTGCCTTTTTCCCAAGGCATCCAACGTCCTCCCCGAGGGCCGCAACAAACAGCGGGTCGCGGGCGAAGGCCTCGGCCATCAACGCAACGAACGCCGCCTTGTCGCTCGGCTGGAGATCGCGGATCGCTTCGCTCATGCGCGGCCCTGGCCATAATGGTCGACGGCGAAGCTGAAGATGACCTTCAGCATGAACAGCGCGCCGGTAACGGCCATGAAGGGCGAGAGATCTGGCCACAAAGGCAGCCAGCACAATCCCGTCGCCAGGAGCACTCCGCCGGCCACCGTCTGAAGCGGGCCGCCCTTCAGCAGGTTGACCGCGACCGCGGAGGCAATCGTGTATGCCCAGATCGCGATCGCCGCAGCGAGGTCGCTGCCGACCAGCAGGGCGACCGCGACCATATGGATATGCACGGCGATGAACGCCCACCGATTGCGCGGCCGCGCAGCGTAGAAGTCGTTGGTCGACCGCGTGAAGTTGGCGATGCTGCCGGCGGCGATGTCGAGCACCAGGAGCAAGGCGATGGCGCTCCGCCACAATGGCAGCGCGCCGAGCATGTCAGCCACGGTGGCCGCGAGCAGTGCCGGCACGCCCAGCCCGAACAGCAGCGTGACGGCCAGCCCCGGCACCGTCTGCCTTTCCCCGAACACGTCGTGCAACTGGCGATGAATGGCAATCGTGCGCAAGAAGCACCCCTTCAAGTAAAACCGACCGTTCGGTATGTTTGCTTGTAACGGTGCTGCAAGTCAACAGGCACATGGCCTCGGGCCGCCGTGGCACGCGCGCCAGAGGCCCGTTTTCTTTATGCAATTCCTATTTCTTTGGCCAGGCCGCTCTCTCGAACCTTAATGCGGTACAGAGCCATATTCCGTTCCGAAATCCAGACCCGGCCAGCGTCGTCAGAATGCCTGACGCCGTCGTTTGGCGCGTGGCCATGGTCCTTGTGCCCTCGGTGCAAGGTTTCAACGGAACAGGAGCCTCGAAGATGGACATCTTCGTTCTCGCCATAGGCGTCGTCTTCTTCGCCTTGTGCTTCGCCTACGTCAAAGCCTGCGACATTCTCTGAAGGGACGCCACATGTTGCTCGAATACATCCTCGGCGGCGCAGTGACCGTGTTCCTGCTTGCCTATCTGACCTACGCGCTCATCCGCCCCGAACGGTTCTGACCGCTCAGCGCCCGCACGGAAAGTTCTCAAAATGACCATCAATGGCTGGATACAGATCGCCGCATTCTGCGCGGTCATCATTCTGCTCGTGAAGCCGCTCGGCGGCTACATGACCCGCGTCTTCAACGGCGAGCGCACGTTCCTGTCGCCCGTGCTCGGACCCGTTGAGCGTGGGCTCTACCGGCTCGCGGGCACCAGCGAGCGCGAGGACCAGCATTGGACCGGCTATGCCGCCGCCATGCTGTCGTTCAACATCGCCGGCTTCCTGCTGCTCTATGCGATGCAGCGGTTCCAGGGCTCGCTGCCCTTCAACCCGGCGGCCATGGCTGCTGTGCCGCCAGAGCTCTCCTTCAACACCGCCGTCAGCTTCATGACCAACACCAACTGGCAGAACTACGGCGGCGAAAGCACCATGTCCTACCTGGTGCAGATGGCCGGCCTGACGGTGCAGAATTTCGTTTCGGCTGCCACCGGCATCGCCATCGGCATGGCGCTAATCCGCGGTTTCGCCCGCGCCTCGGGCAAGTCGATCGGCAATTTCTGGGTCGACTTGACCCGTTCCACGCTCTACGTGCTTTTGCCGCTCTGCATGGTGCTCACGCTCGCCTATGTCTGGCTCGGCGTGCCGCAGACGATCGGCGCTTACGTCGCGGCCACAACGGTCGAGGGCGCACAGCAGACCATCGCCGTTGGCCCGGTTGCCTCGCAGCTCGCCATCAAGATGCTCGGCACCAATGGTGGTGGCTTCTTCAACGCCAATTCGGCGCATCCGTTCGAAAATCCTGACGCCATCTCCAACTTCATCCAGATGGTTTCGATCTTCGCGCTCGGAGCAGCGCTGACCAACGTCTTCGGCCGCATGGTCGGCAACCAGCGCCAGGGCTGGGCGATCTTCGCCACCATGGGCATCCTGTTTGTCGCCGGCGTCGCCACCACCTACTGGGCCGAAGCCGCCGGCAATCCGCTGGTGCACGCGCTCGGCATCGATGGCGGCAACATGGAAGGCAAGGAAGTCCGCTTCGGCATTGTCTTGTCGTCGCTCTTCGCCGTCGTCACCACCGCTGCCTCCTGCGGCGCGGTCAACGCCATGCACGGCTCGTTCACGGCACTTGGCGGCATGATCCCGCTGATCAACATGGAGCTCGGTGAAGTCATCGTCGGCGGTGTCGGCGCCGGCTTCTACGGCATCCTGATGTTCGTCATCATCGCCATCTTCGTCGCTGGCCTGATGGTCGGCCGCACGCCGGAATATCTCGGCAAGAAGATCGAGGCCAAGGAAATCAAGATGGCCGTTCTCGCCATCCTGTGCCTGCCGCTCGCCATGCTCGGTTTCACGGCCATCGCCGTATTGATCCCCAGCGCCGTGGCGTCGGTCGGCACGCCAGGCCCGCACGGCTTCTCCGAGATCCTCTATGCCTACACCTCGGGTGCCGCCAATAACGGCTCGGCCTTCGGCGGTCTGACCGGCAACACGCCCTGGTACAACATCACCATTGGTCTCGCCATGCTGATGGGCCGCTTCCTGGTCATCATCCCGGCGCTGGCAATCGCCGGTTCGCTGGTCACCAAGAAGACGGTTCCTGCCTCGGCCGGCACCTTCCCGACCGACAGCCCGCTTTTCGTCGGCCTGCTTGCCGGCGTCATCCTGATCGTCGGCGGCCTGACCTTCTTCCCGGCACTCGCCGTCGGCCCGATCGTCGAGCACCTCGCCATGATCGTCGGCCAGACGTTCTGATGCAGCGCCGCAAAACCAAAGGACTGGAGTCTCTCACATGAGTGTCCACAAATCCGCGAGCCTGCTCGACGCTGGCATCCTCCTCCCCGCCATAGGCGACGCGTTCAGGAAGCTTGACCCGCGCAGCCTGGCCAAGAACCCCGTCATGTTCGTCGTCGCCGTCGTCACGGCGCTGACCACCGTGCTGTTCGTCAAGGACTTGGTCACAGGCGCGGGCGGCCTCGGCTTCTCGTTCCAGATCATCCTGTGGCTGTGGTTCACGGTGCTGTTCGCCAACTTCGCCGAGGCTGTCGCCGAAGGCCGCGGCAAGGCACAGGCCGACTCTCTGCGCAAGGCGCGTACCGAAACCCAGGCCAAGCTGCTAGAAGGTGAAAGCCGCACCGCCTACAAGATGGTGCCGGGCACCAGCCTCAAGGTCGGCCAGGTCGTCCTCGTCGAGGCCGGCGACATCATCCCCTCCGATGGCGAAATCATCGAAGGTGTCGCCTCGGTCAACGAAGCCGCGATAACTGGCGAGTCAGCCCCCGTCATCCGCGAATCCGGCGGCGACCGTTCGGCTGTAACAGGCGGCACCCAGGTGCTGTCCGACTGGATCCGCGTCCGCATCACCGCGGCTGCCGGCTCGACCTTCCTCGACCGCATGATTTCGCTGGTCGAGGGCGCCGAGCGCCAGAAGACGCCGAACGAAATCGCGCTCAACATCCTGCTTGCCGGCATGACGCTGATCTTCGTGTTCGCTGTCGCTACCATCCCGAGCTTCGCCACCTATGCCGGGGGCTACATCCCGGTCATCGTGCTGGTCGCGCTGTTCGTGACGCTGATCCCGACCACCATCGGCGCGCTGCTCTCGGCTATCGGCATCGCCGGCATGGACCGCCTCGTCCGCTTCAACGTGCTCGCCATGTCGGGTCGTGCCGTCGAGGCCGCCGGCGACGTCGACACGCTGCTGCTCGACAAGACCGGCACCATCACGCTCGGCAACCGCCAGGCCACCGAGTTCCGTCCGGTCAAGGGCGTCACCGAGCAGGAACTGGCCGATGCAGCCCAGCTCGCCTCGCTCGCAGATGAGACGCCGGAAGGCCGCTCGATCGTCGTGCTGGCCAAGGAACGTTATGGCATCCGTGCCCGCGACATGGGCTCGCTGCATGCCCATTTCGTGCCCTTCACCGCCCAGAGCCGGATGAGCGGCGTCGATTTCGACGGCTCGTCCATCCGCAAGGGTGCCGTCGACTCGGTGCTCAACCACGTCAAGTCGGGTGCCGCCTCTGCCTCGGGCGCGCGTGTCGATGCTGAAGCGGTGCGTGGCATCCAGGCCATCTCCGACGAGATCGCCAAGCTCGGCGGCACGCCGCTGGCGGTGGTTCGTGATGCGCGCCTGCTTGGCGTCATCTACCTCAAGGACATCGTCAAGGGCGGCATCAAGGAACGCTTCACCGAGCTCCGTCGCATGGGTATCCGCACCGTCATGATCACGGGCGACAACCCGATGACGGCCGCTGCCATCGCCGCCGAAGCCGGCGTCGACGACTTCCTCGCCCAGGCGACGCCTGAGAACAAGCTCAGCCTGATCCGCGAGGAACAGGCCAAGGGCAAGCTCGTCGCGATGTGCGGCGACGGCACCAACGACGCGCCCGCACTCGCCCAGGCCGACGTCGGTGTTGCCATGAACACCGGCACTGTCGCCGCCCGTGAGGCCGGCAACATGGTCGACCTCGACAGCGATCCGACCAAACTCATCGAGATCGTCGAGATCGGCAAGCAGCTGCTGATGACGCGTGGCGCGCTGACCACCTTCTCCATCGCCAACGACATCGCCAAGTATTTCGCCATCATCCCGGCGATGTTCCTGGCCTTCTATCCGCAGCTCGGCGCGCTCAACATCATGGGGCTTTCGACCCCGCAGAGCGCCATCCTGTCGGCGATCATCTTCAACGCGCTGATCATCGTCGCCCTCATCCCGCTGTCGCTGAAAGGCGTCAAATACCGGCCGATCGGCGCCGGCGCGCTGCTCCGCCGCAACCTGCTCGTCTACGGCCTCGGCGGCATCATCGTGCCCTTCATAGGCATCAAGGCCATCGACATGGCGATCAACGCCATCGGCCTCGTGTAAAGGACATCCATCATGTTGAAGCAACTGAGACCCGCGCTCGTCATGATCGCAGCACTCACCGTCATCACTGGCCTTGCCTATCCCCTCGGCATGACCGGCATCGCCCAGGTCCTGTTCCCGCACCAGGCCAACGGCAGCCTGATCGAGAAGGACGGCAAGGTCATCGGCTCCGAACTGATTGGCCAGGCCTTCACCGGCGAGCGCTACTTCCACGGCCGTCCGTCGGCCGCTGGCGATGGCTACAATGCCGCCGCGTCCTCGGGTTCCAACCTCGGCCCGACCAGCACCAAGCTGATCGACCGCATCAAGACCGAAGCGGACGCGCTCAAGGCAAGCGACCCCGGCGCCCCGGTGCCGATGGAACTTGTCACCACTTCGGGCAGTGGCCTTGATCCGCACCTGTCGCCCGAGGCCGCCTACTTCCAGGTGGCGCGTGTGGCCAAGGCCCGTGGCGCCGATGAGGCAGCCATCCGCAAGCTCGTCGACAGCCATGTCGAGGCACGCGAACTCGGCTTCATGGGCGAACCGCTGGTCAATGTGCTCAAGCTCAATTTGGCCCTCGACGCAGCGGTTGCGCCCTGACAAGGTCGCGCCGGAGTTCAAGCAGAACTCCGGCGCGCCAGACTGCAAAAGAACAGATGCCAGACGATATCAGGGACAAGGAAGGCAGGCCTTCGCCGGACGCGCTGCTTGACACAGCCGAGCGCGAGGGACGTGGCCGCCTGAAGATCTTCCTCGGCGCTGCCCCCGGCGTCGGCAAGACTTACGAAATGCTGATGTCGGGCCGCGCCCGGCTTGCCGACGGCACCGACGTCGTCATTGGCGTCGTCGAGACCCACGGCCGGCGCGAAACGCAGGCACTGGTCGAAGGCTTCGAGGTCGTGCCGCGCAAGGCGGTCGACTACAAGGGCCGCATCCTCGACGAGATGGATCTCGACGCCATCATCGCCCGCCGGCCGGCGCTGGCACTTGTCGACGAACTCGCCCACACCAATGCGCCCGGCAGCCGCCATCCCAAGCGTTATCTCGACGTCCAGGAGCTGCTGACCCAGGGCATCGACGTCTACACCACGCTCAACATCCAGCATGTCGAGAGCCTCAACGACATCGTTGCCCAGATCACGCGGGTCACAGTGCGCGAGACGGTGCCGGACTCGATCATCGACCGCGCCGACGACGTCGAGATCATCGACCTTACGCCCGACGACCTAATCAAGCGCCTGCACGAGGGCAAGGTCTATGTGCCGACCACGGCGCGCCGCGCCATCGAGAACTATTTCTCGCCCGGCAACCTGACCGCCCTGCGGGAACTGGCGCTGCGCCGCACCGCCCAGCGCGTCGACGAGCAACTGCTCACCCATATGCAGGCCCACGCCATCGAAGGGCCGTGGGCTGCCGGCGACCGGGTGCTTGTGGCCGTCGACGAGCATCCGCGCGGCGCGTCGCTGGTTCGTTATGCCCGCCGCCAGGCCGACCGCCTGCGTTGCCCATGGGCGGCACTCCACGTCGAGACCTCGCGCTCTGCCAATCTGCCCGACGCCGACAAGGACCGGCTTGCCGCCACCATGCGGCTGGCCGAGCAGCTTGGCGGCGAGGCGGTCACCATTCCCGGCCAGTCGGTGGCCGAAGACATCGTCCGCCACGCCGGCACCCACAACTTCACCCATATCGTCGTCGGCAAGCCGGCCAAGTCGCGCTGGCGCGAATATTTCGAGGGCTCTGTCACCCACGACCTGATCCGCCAGGCCGGCAACATCTCAGTCCATGTCACCTCGGGCACCGAGCAGGATGCAGCACCCGCTTCGCAAGGGGTGAAGACGGCGCCAGCTCGGCGGCGCTTCGACCCATGGCCCTATCTCACCGCGGGGCTGCATGTCGTCGGCGCGCTCGTCGTCGGCATGGCGCTGCAGCAGTTCCTCGACGTCCGCAACATCGCCCTGGTCTTCCTGATGGCGGTGTTGAGCTCGGCGGTCACGCTTGGCCTGTGGCCGGCGCTGTTTGCCTCGCTGATCAGTGCTGCCGCCTACAATTTCTTCTTCCTGCCGCCGCTCTACACGCTCGACATTTCCGACCCTGAGAGCGTTGTCGCGCTGCTGTTTTTCCTCATCGTTGCGGTCATCGCCTCGAACCTCACCGGCCGCGTCCAGCGCCAGGCCGCCGCCGCCCGCGAGCGCGCCCGCCTGACCGAGGACCTCTATCTCTTCGCCAAGAAGCTCGCCGGCACCGGCACGCTCGACGACGTTCTGTGGGCCACCGCCTTCCAGATCGCCTCGATGCTCAAGGTCCGCGTTGTGCTGCTCCTGCCCGAGGATGGCATCATCGTCGTCAAGGCCGGCTATCCGCCCGACGACACGCTCGTCGACGCCGACATTGCCGCCGCCAAATGGGCCTGGGAGCACAACCGCGCTGCCGGCCGTGGCGCCGACACTCTGCCCGGCGCCAAGCGCCTTTATCTGCCGCTGCGCACCGGCCGAATGGCCGTCGGTGTCGTCGGTCTCGACAACGACCGCCAGGGCCCGCTTCTGACGCCCGAGCAGCAGCGCCTGTTCGACGCGCTGGCCGACCAGGCCGCGGTGGCCATCGAGCGCATCCAACTCGTCGCCGATGTCGACCGTGCCAAGCTTGCCGTCGAGGCCGACAGGCTGCGCTCGGCGCTGCTCACCTCGATCTCGCACGACCTCAAGACCCCGCTCGCCAGCATCATGGGCGCGGCGGGCGCGCTGCGCGAGTTCGGCGTCTCGCTGCCGGAGGAGGGTAGGGCGGAGCTCGTCTCGACCGTGCTAGACGAATCCGAACGCCTCAACCGCTTCATCGCCAACCTGCTGGACATGACCAAGATCGAGTCGGGTGCAATGGAGCCCAATTCGGCGCTGCATTATGTCGGCGACATTGTCGGCTCAGCACTGCGCCGCGCGGCCAAGATCACCGCGCAACATAAGACCGAGCTCGACATGCCGGCCGACCTGCCGATGCTGAAGCTCGACCCGGTGCTGTTCGAGCAGGTGCTGTTCAACCTACTCGACAACGCCGCGAAATATGCCCCCCAGGGCTCGACGATCCGCATTCGCGGCTGGGCCGACGGTGCGACAGTAGCGATCCAGCTGATGGACGAAGGCCCTGGCATTCCGCAGGCCGATCTGGAACGGGTCTTCGATACGTTCTATCGCGTCCGCAAGGGCGACCATGTCCGTGCCGGCACCGGCCTTGGCCTGTCGATCTGCCGTGGTTTCGTCGAGGCGATGGGCGGCACTGTCATAGCCTCCAACCGGGCCGACCGGCCTGGCGCGGTCTTCACCATCACCATGCCGGTGCCGGCCGAGCGGCCAAATCTTGGCGGACCAAACGGACCAAACCTGGACGAAATTGCATGACCAACGCGTCGGTGAAGATCCTGATCGTCGATGACGAGCCGCCGATCCGCAAGCTGCTGCGGGTCGGGCTCTCCACCCAGGGCTACGCCATCTCCGAGGCGCCGGCGGCCAAGCCGGCGATCGCCATGGTCAAGGCCGAGAAGCCCGATCTCATCCTGCTCGATCTCGGCCTGCCCGACATGGGTGGCCATGACCTTCTCGCGGTGTGGCGGCAGGAGGGCCTTCAGGTGCCGGTCATCATCCTGTCCAGCCGCACCGACGAGGCTGGCATCGTCAAGGCGCTCGAACTCGGCGCCGACGACTACGTGACAAAACCCTTCGGCATGAACGAGCTCGCCGCGCGCATCCGCACAGCACTTCGACACCGGCTGCAGCAGCAGGGCGAAAAGCCGGTATTCCAGACCGGCGAGCTGTCGGTCGATCTGGTCAAGCGCATCGTCAGGCTTGGCGGCCAGGAAGTGAAGCTGTCGCCCAAGGAATACGACATCCTGCGCGTTCTGGTGCAGCACGCCGGCAAGGTGCTCACCCACCGCTTCCTGCTCGAGCATGTCTGGGGTGGGTCTGCAGACGTGCAATATCTCCGCGTCTATGTCCGCCAGCTCAGGCAAAAGATCGAAAAGACCCCCGACGAGCCGCACTACATCACCACCGAAACCGGCGTCGGCTACAGGCTGCGCGAACCCGACTAGGACGCTACGAAACGCATGTAGCGGTTTGCTATCCGGGATTGCGTGAAGAGCGCGACGAGATGGTGCCTTCGAAGTGAAAATGAGCCCCTAGGCAGCCCTTGCCACGCCGCTGCGGCCTGCCAGCAGGCGGTCGATGCCAACGAGCGTCACGGCTATGACGAGGAAGGCCGCGGTCAGCAGCACGATGCTGGCCGAAAGCTGCTTGAGGTTCAGCGCTTCCGGGTTGAGGAACCAGTAGGCGTACCAGCCGTCGGCAGCACCCCTTGCAAAGGCATAGCCGCAATAGGCCAGCGGCGGCACCGCCGCCCACAGCGCATCGCGCCATCGCAGCCCGCCGTGATCCCAGGCGAGCCAGGTCAGGAAGAACAGCACCGGTGTCGCGTCATGCAGCGCATGGTCGGCGACGGCCTGCCAGCCGGTCGGCTGCCAGATCGCCCGCAGCAGCGCGGAGTAGACCAGCCCGCCGAACACGATCGCCGCAGCCGTCACCAGCCGCGAACGCGACCCGGCGAGCGCACTGCCGGGGCTCAGCGCCAAGGCGCTGGCCACCACTGCGGCCATCAGATTCATGATGATGGTGAAGAAGCCAAAGAACCGCCACACCGCCTCGATGACCGACGCGCCGTCAGCGGTCATCTGTCCGACCAGCAGCACGAGCTGCAGCCCAAGTGCTGCCCAGGCGGCAATTGCGGTGATGAAGGCCAGACTGCGGCGAAGGGGCAAGGTGGTTTTCCTGAGTGATTTCAGCCGCCAAGCTACATCAACAGGCGATCAGCGCAAATGCGCCCCCCGAAACGAAAATCGCCCCCTCCGCTGAGCAAAGGGGGCGAAACATCAAGCGTAGAACCCGCAGGGATCAGACGTCCAAGTTTGCCACGCTCAGCGCGTTTTCCTGGATGAAGTCGCGGCGCGGCTCCACTTCGTCGCCCATCAGGCGGGCAAACAGCGCGTCGGCGTCGGTGGCGTCGTTGACCTTGACCTGCAGCAGCGAGCGCACGTTCGGGTCGAGCGTCGTTTCCCACAGCTGCTCGGCGTTCATTTCGCCAAGGCCCTTGTAGCGCTGCATGGTCAGGCCCTTGCGGCCCGAGGCAAACACCGCGCCCAGCAGCGCCAGCGGACCTGCCAGTGTCTCGGAATTATCCTTGCGGCGCAGCACCGGCGGCTGGGCATAAAGCTCGGTCAGGCGGCCGGCATAACGGTCGAGTGCTCGCGCGTCCGCCGAGTTGATCAGCGCCATGTCGAGATGGATGCTTTCCTTGACGCTGCGCAGTGTGCGCTCGAACACATAGCCGCCCGAGCCGTCATTGCTGGTCGCGATCTCCCCGGTCCAGCCGCGCTCGATGTCCTCGGAGATCAGGTCGAGGCGTTGGGCGATGGTTTCGGCCATCGCCTTGGCGCGACCGAGATCGTTGAAGATGTCGGGATTGAGCGCGCCGGCGATTGCCGCCTGCTCGACCACCGGCCGCGAATAGCGTGTATGCAGGCCGTCGATCAGCGTGCGCACGCCAAGCGCGTCGGCGATTGCTGCGCGCAGGTCCTGCCCGGTCCGCACCTCGCCCGACGCCAGCGTCAGCGAGGCCTCGTCGAGACCGACGTCGACGAGGTACGCCTCGAAAGCGCTCTCGTCCTTGAGGTATTGCGAGCTCTTGCCGCGCATAACCTTGTAGAGCGGCGGCTGGGCGATATAGAGGTGCCCGCGCTCGATCAGCTCCGGCATCTGGCGGAAGAAGAACGTCAACAGCAGCGTACGGATGTGGGCGCCGTCGACGTCGGCGTCGGTCATGATGATGATCTTGTGGTAGCGCAGCTTGTCGGCGTTGAACTCGTCCTTGCCGATCGACGTGCCTAGCGCCGTAATCAGCGTGCCGATCATGTCGGACGACAGCATGCGGTCGAAGCGCGCGCGCTCGACGTTCAGGATCTTGCCGCGCAACGGCAGGATCGCCTGGTTCTGGCGCGAGCGCCCGCTCTTGGCGGAGCCACCTGCCGAGTCACCCTCGACGATGAAGATTTCAGATTTCGCCGGGTCGCGCTCCTGGCAGTCGGCCAGCTTGCCGGGCAAGGACGTGATGTCGAGCACGCCCTTGCGGCGGGTCAGCTCGCGCGCCTTGCGTGCTGCTTCGCGCGCGGCTGCGGCTTCCACCACCTTGGCGATCAGCGTCTTGGCCTCGGAGGGATGCTCCTCAAGCCAGGTTCCGAGTGCTTCGTTGACCAGGCTTTCCACCACCGGGCGGACTTCCGAGGAAACCAGCTTGTCCTTGGTCTGCGACGAGAATTTTGGATCGGGAACCTTGACCGAAAGCACAGCCGTCAGGCCCTCGCGGGTGTCGTCGGCGGTGATCGAGACCTTTTCCTTCTTGGAAATGCCCGAGGTTTCGGCGTAGCCGGTCACCTGGCGCGTCAGCGCGCCGCGGAAGCCGGCAAGGTGCGTGCCGCCGTCGCGCTGCGGGATGTTGTTGGTGAAGGCCAGCACGTTCTCGTGGTAGCTGTCGTTCCACCACATCGCCACTTCGACAGTGATGCCGTCGCGTTCCGCCTTGATGGCGATCGGAGCCGCGATCAGCGGTTTCTTGGCGCGGTCGAGATACTTGACGAATTCGATCAGGCCACCATCATAGAGCAGCTCCTGCACCTTCACGTCGGCATGGCGCTTGTCGGACAGAACGATGCGCACGCCCGAGTTCAGGAAGGCCAGCTCGCGCAGGCGGTGTTCCAGCGTGCCGTAGTCGAAATCCACCATGGTGAAGGTGTCGGACGAGGGCAGGAAGGTCACTTCCGTGCCGGTCTCGTCGCCGGCCTCGCCAACCACCTTCAGCGGCGCAACCGCGTTGCCGTGGTTGAAGGTCATCTCGTGGATCTGGCCCTTGCGGCGGATCCTGAGCTTCAGCCACACCGACAGCGCGTTGACGACGGACACGCCAACGCCGTGCAGGCCGCCCGAAACCTTGTAGGAGTTCTGGTCGAACTTACCGCCGGCATGCAGCTGCGTCATGATCACCTCGGCGGCGGAAACGCCTTCCGAGGGGTGGATATCGGTCGGAATCCCGCGGCCGTTGTCCGTCACGGTCACCGAACCATCCGGATTGAGCGACACCGTCACCAGCGTGGCATGGCCGGCCAGCGCCTCGTCGATGGCGTTGTCGACGACCTCATAGACCATGTGGTGCAGGCCCGAGCCGTCGTCAGTGTCGCCGATATACATGCCTGGGCGCTTGCGGACGGCGTCCAACCCCTTCAAAACCTTGATGGAATCTGCGCCGTACTCGGCTTCTGCGCCGGGAAGGTTCTCGGACTGGTCGCTCATGAAAAACTTTCGTCTGACTGCCGCAGGAGGACGCGGCAAAATCGGCCCCGAATCGCACGCCCGTTGGTCCCCAAGATATAGGCGTTAAGTGTGGTTTTTCCAAGTTTTACCGGGCTTTTGGGCGGGGATAATGGGCTCCCTGCGGGCCGGTCGCAGTCACCGTGCGGGCGATGATTGCAGGTGGTGAAAACGACGCTGTCACCGTCGGGACAGGCAAGGTCTTTCCAGGTGGTCGGTTGCCGCCCCGATGATGCTCCGGGGCGGCACGGGCGTGTCAGGCGGCGCGCAGCGGCTTCAGCGCTTCGCTCCAGCGGTGCAACTCGTCAAGCATGGTCCTGGCGCTGTCCTTGACCAGATCGTTGGCCTTGAACGCGCCGTCCTCGTCGAGGTGCTGGGCAAAGGCCGGGATCGCGATCGCCTCGGGGATCGGCATGATCTTCAGCGTCGTCAAAAGCATCTTCTCCGACTGCACGGCGCGCAGGCCGGCGGAGACGCCGCCATAGCTCAGGAAGCCCGCCGGCTTGTAGTTCCACTCGCGCGCCAGGTAGTTGACGGCGTTCACCAGCGCAGGGGCTGCGAAGAAATTGTACTCCGGCGTCACGAACACGAAGGCGTCGCCGGCGTTGATCGCCTCGGACCATTTCTTGGTGTGCTCGTTCTCGTACTGGCCAAGCCTCGGGTGCCTGGGCTCGTCGAAGATCGGCAGGCCGAAGGCCTCGATGTCGGTGATCACGGGTTCGAACTTGCCGTGCTCGCGCGCATAGACATCGAGCCAGCGGGCGAAAACAGGTCCGACGCGGCCGGGACGGGTGCTGGCCACGACGATATTGAGCTGGTGTTTCAAGATTTCAGTCCTTGGGCAGATAATGGGGGCGGTATCAAAAAGTGACCGGCAGGACATAGTCGTCCGAACCCTCCAGTGGCAAGAAGGCACCTTTTGGTGACCTATGCATGACCCAGAAAATCGGAGCCGATTTTCGGAAAGGATCATGCACAAAGTACGTCACATCTAGGTCATCGCCCCGTTCCGCCGCATGGACGCGCCCACTCTCCATGCCTACATTCGACGGGTGAGGCAGATTTGATGGACACGAGACCCGAACCCTTCGTCCCGCCCGCGCCGACGCCGCGCACCACGCCGCCGTCGACGCTGGAGATGATGCGGATCGTCTACCGCAACCCGCTCGAACTGTGGGGCGAGCCGTCCTACAACGAGCCGTGGATTTCGGTGAACGGCGTCGGCGGGCCGCTGGTCATCGCCAACGATCCCGGCCTCATCCGCCACGTGCTGGTCGATAACGCCAAGAACTACAAGATGGCGACCGTGCGCCAGATGATCCTGCGCCCGATCCTGCGTGACGGGCTCCTGACCGCCGAGGGCGACGTCTGGAAGCGCTCGCGCAAGGCCATGGCGCCTGTGTTCACGCCGCGCCACATCTTCGGCTTCGCCCAGCCGATGCTCGCCCGCACCCTCGATTTCGTCAAACGCTACGACGGTGTGTCAGGCACCGTCGATGTCGCCCACGACATGACCATGCTGACCTACGAGATCTTGGCCGAGACACTGTTTTCGGGCGAGATCGCGGGGGAGGCCGGCAGCTTCGCCCACGAGATCGACAGGCTGTTCGAGACCATGGGCCGTGTCGACCCGCTCGACCTGTTGCGCGCGCCCGAATGGCTGCCGCGCCTCACCCGCATCCGCGGCCGCAAGACCATGGCCTACTTCCGCAAGATCGTCACCGACACGGTGGCGATGCGCAGCGAGAAGCTGGCGCGTGATCCCGACGGCGCGCCGGAGGATTTCCTGACGCTCCTGCTGCGCGCCGAAGGCCCCGATGGCCTGTCGCGCCAGGAGATCGAGGACAACATCATCACCTTCATCGGCGCCGGCCACGAGACCACGGCGAGGGCGCTCGGCTGGACGATCTATTGCCTCGCCGAGGCCACCTGGGAGCGCGACCGCATCGAACAGGAGATCGACGAGGTGCTGGCCCGCTCACCCGATCCGGTCAAATGGCTCGACGCCATGCCGCTCACCCGCGCCGCCTTCGAGGAGGCGCTCAGGCTTTACCCGCCAGCGCCCTCGATCAACCGCGAACCGATCGCCGAGGACGAGTACAGGGGCTTCAGGATCCCGCGCAAGGCGCAGGTCCTCGTCATGCCCTGGACGGTCCACCGCCACCGCAAGCTTTGGGACAGGCCGGAAGCCTTCATGCCCGAGCGATTCCATCCCGAGAACCGCGACAAGATCGACCGCTACCAGTACCTGCCCTTCGGCGCCGGCCCGCGCGTCTGCATCGGCATGAGCTTTGCCATGCAGGAAGCGATCATCGCCCTTGCCATCCTACTTTCCCGCTTCCGCTTCGACACCGTCGCCGAAACCAAGCCATGGCCCGTGCAGAAGCTGACGACCCAGCCGCAAGGCGGCCTGCCGATGCGGGTGACGAGGCGCTAGGCGGCCTCATCCTGAGCCTGTCGAAGGATGGAAAGGCGCGACGCCAACGCCGCCTCCCCTTGTGGGGAGGGATACCGGGTGGGGGTAGTCGTAGAGCGATGCGGTGCCAGAGGCACCCCCACCCCTAACCCCTCCCCACAAGGGGGGAGGGGAAACCCAGGGCCATCAAAGGGAGGCAAAGATGAGCGACCGCGCGCTTCTCGTCCGCATCACCGGCCGCGTTCAGGGCGTTAGCTTCCGCGTCTGGACACAGCGCGAAGCTAAGCGCCTTGGCCTGAATGGCTGGGTCCGCAACGAGCGTGACGGCTCCGTCAGCACACTGATTTCAGGTTCGAAGGAAGCGGTCGCCTCGATGCTCGAGGCATGCTGGCAAGGGCCGCCCGGTGCCGACGTCAGAAGTGTTGTGCCTGAGCCTGCTGATTCGGCGGCTGTACCAGCTGGCTTCGATATCACCAGCTGACAAGTGTACGTCAGGTCGCGTTCGCGCCCTATGCCCCGCTGCTAGTGGGCAGCGGCAGTGACGACTATAGCTTCCTCTCCTCCGGACAGGGGGAGAGGTGGTTCGCGCAGCGAACCGGAGTGGAGGTGCTTATCGGCGCTGACCCACGCGGGCCTAGCGCATCAGCATCAGGGCTTCGGGAACGCCTCGACCATACCCTTGAGCTTGATCGTGATCGGCTCGCCGTAACGATCCTTGGACTTGCCTGCCGGCACGCGGATCCAGCCTTCGCTGACGCAATACTCGCTGACGTCCTGGCGCTCCTTGCCGTTGAACAGGATCCCGACACCTGCCTGCAGCGCCTCGGCGTTGAAAAAGGGGCTGCGCGGGTCGTTGCTCAGGCGGTCGGGAAGGGTCATTGCCATCTCCAGTAAATCGGGCGCCCTCAGGCGCGAACCTCGATTGCCCGCAGCGCGGGCTTTGCGAGGCCTGTTAAGGGCATTGGCCGCAGGCGTAAAGGCCTAACGGGGCGCTCGATGCTCAGTTCCGGCCCTGAAAGGCGTTCTCGACATGCACCGGCCAGCGCCGTGGCAGCACCGCCACCATGTCGAAGCGCACCGAAAGTTTTCCGTAATCGGGCTGCCGCGCCAGCCACAGGTCGGCGGCGCCCTCGATGCGGCGCTCGGAACCGTAGCCGACGGCCTCCATCGCCTCGACCAGTGTTTTCCGCACCTTCACCTCGACGATCAGCACCAGATCGCCGCGACGCGCAATCAGGTCGATCTCGCCGAGCTTGGTCTTGTAGCGCCGGGTAACGATCCGGTAGCCCTTGAGCATCAGCGCGAGCGCGGCCAGCCATTCGCCGCGGTGGCCACGGCTTTGTGCTTTCTGCCGGGCGAGCCGGTCAGTCACCGGACCCTTCCCGGAGCTCCAGCAGCCGGCGATAGAGCGCAGGCTTCTGCCCGCCTGTCATGCGCGCGGCTTCCGCCGCCGCCTTCGATGCCGGCATTTCCTTGGCCAGCGACAGCAAAAGCTTGTCGACATCGTCGGCCGTCTCGGTCCGCTCCTCGGGTGGCGCCACGCAGATGACGATCTCGCCCTTCGGCGTGTCGGCCTCGGCATAATGCACGGCGAGCTCGGACAGCGTGCCGGTGCGGATTTCCTCGAAGGCCTTGGTCAGTTCGCGCCCGATCGCCGCCTGGCGCGCGCCGAGAACGTCGGCCATGGCTTCGAGCGTATCGGCCAGCCGGCGTGGCGATTCGAAAAAGATCAGCGTTCCCGGCACGGCCCTGACCTCTTCGAGCCGCGTCCGCTTCTGCCCGTCCTTGACCGGCAGGAAGCCGGCGAAGAAAAACGCATCCGAGGGCAGCCCCGAGGCGGTCAGCGCGGCCAGCACCGCCGACGCGCCGGGGATCGGCACGACGCGGATGCCGCGCTCTTGCGCCTGTCCGACGAGGCGGAAGCCGGGGTCCGAGACCAGCGGCGTGCCGGCGTCCGACACCAGTGCCACGCTGCGCCCGTTCTCCAGCGCTTCGATCAGCCGCGGCCCGGCTTCGCTGGCATTGTGTTCGTGATAGGCGGTCGGCCGCTGGCGGATACCGTAGCGATCGAGCAAGACGCGCGTCACCCGGGTGTCCTCGCAGGCGACATGGTCGGCGCCGGCCAGCGTCTCCAGCGCGCGCAGCGTGATGTCGCCCAAATTGCCGATCGGCGTCGCCACCAGATAGAGCGCGGGCACAAGCGGCCGTGCTGCAATCTCGGTCTGGCCGATGACATAGACCCGCTTGTTTTCGTTGTTCTGCACGCCGCCTCGCTTTCAATCCTTCCTTGGCATGGTCCGGTCTGGCTTGCAAAAGGATGTGATCGATTCTGCCATGGCTTTGCCACAGTGCGGGAAGCAAATCGCCGCCGCGGATCGGAACATAGCGATTCGTGAACAGAGGCAATCGTACCGGCCATGCCCCATCGCTTCGACGCTTTCATCTCCCGCCTTGACGCCGCCACCAAGGCTGCCCCGCCCTCACGCCTTGTAGGCGACCAGCACCGCGCCCGCCGCGATCAGCGCGACGCCGAGCCAGTTCGCCGTGCCAAGTCGCTCGCCAAGGAAAATGACGCCAAACACCGCGACAAGAACGACGCTTAGCTTGTCGATCGGCGCCACCTGCGCCGCGTTTCCGAGCTTCAGCGCGCGGAAGTAGCACAGCCACGACGCCCCCGTAGCCAGCCCCGACAGGACCAGGAAGGCATAGGTCTTCCCCGAAATCGACCCCAGCGCCTGCGCCTGCCCGGTGGCGGCCACGATGCCCGCCAGCACCAGGAGGATCACGACGGTCCTGATCAGCGTGGCGAAATCCGAGTTGACGTTCTCGATGCCGACCTTGGCGAAGATCGCCGTCAGCGCCGCAAAGACGGCCGAAAGCACTGCCCAGAACTGCCAGGATGCGAATGCGGTGTTCATGTTGGCTCCGTTGTTCTGATCTATTGGATGCTGGATCGTTGCTTGCCCATGCTGTAACGGGCGCCTGTAATCTTCGAAATCAGGCTGACACCATGGCGACGCACAAGACCTATTCCATCTCCGATCTTCGCGACAGGCCGGAATTCGCCGGCGACGTCGCCGACCGCATCTGGAATGCCTGGTGGCGCGCAGACGGCCACGAGCTTGCTTTCATCAGGGGCCTAGTCGACGAGAATTTCACCTCGACCGGCCTGCCCATGGCGTTCGTCGCCCATGATGGCGACACCTTCCTCGGCACTGCCCACCTGATCGACAAAGATCTCGAATCGCGCCCGCAATATTCACCGTGGGTGGCGGCGTTGTGGGTCGATGAGGTTGCGCGCAAGTCCGGCCTCGGCGCAGCACTTGCGCGTGCAGCGGCCGAGGCCGCGTTCAAGCAAGGCTTCGAGACTGTCTATCTCTGCGCCAAGCCCCGCCTGACGGCCTACTACGAAGGCATGGGCTGGCAGAAGATCGAGGAAGATGTCGAAGGAACCAACGTGTTTTCGATGCGGCGGAAGGTTTGACGGAGAGGACGTCATGCCGGCGCCACGCGCGGGTATGACACTAGTGTCTTCGTTGCTGTCGGTGCCGCGCTGAAGGACAGCCGCTGTCTGGACGGCGATGGATGCAAGAGCATCCTGAGCCGTCGAGGCCGGCCGTTCTGTCACGGCATGGATCCCCGGGTCTCCGCAGTCGCTTCGCTCCTGCTCCGCCCGAGGATGACGAAGCTGTGGGGTCTTCCGCCAATCGCCCACGGCAGCGCATCCGCCGACATTTTCGCTGGCTCTAGCGATTTTCCAACCGCTGCGTTTGTGATTAGCGGCGGCGCCCCTTCCCCTCGTCATCCTCGGGCGGAGCAGGAGCGAAGCGACTGCGGAGACCCGGGGATCCATGCCGTGAAGTTGCAGCTGCCGCTGAGGTCAAAATGCTGCACTCGACTACGGTGGTCGCCAACGCGCCAGCTGATCGCGAACCGTTTTGGACTATGCGTCTGGGTTGGTCCGCGCGGTCCGTCACCGCCATCTGTGTCGGCCTGGGCGGTTCAGCAGATCTGCTCGGGCGTCGACAAGTCAGCGCAGGTGCCTCGGCACCCGCTCTTCCAGCAGCGCTATCAGCGCCGGGTCCATGAAGTCGTAGTCGTCGGGAATGTCGAGGCAGATGACGCGCGCCTTCAGCGCCTTGGCAAACTTCTTCTGCAGCTTGGCGCGGTGGGTCTTCTCCATCACGAAGATGATGTCGGCCCAAGCCACCAGTTCAGAGGTCAGTGGGTTCTCGGCGTCGTGGTTGGTCCCGGCGGAGTCGACTTCGATGTCGCTGCGAGTGGCAAACACCTGCTCGGCAGTCGGGCTGCGCAACTTGTTCTGGCTGCAGACGAAGAGCACGTTCTTCACCGCGGTCTCCGCCTACCGCGCCAGATCCGCAACAACCGCGTCGAGCACGATCATGCCCTCCGGCGTGGCGCGCAGGCGTGAATTGCCGATCGGCGCCACCAGCCCTTCGCCCTGCAGGATCGACAGCCGCGCCGAAGACAGCGACTTGCCGGAAAGCTGCTCGTAGCGGGCGAGGTCGATGCCCTCGACGAGCCTGAGACCCATCAGCAGGAACTCGTCGGCCTCTTCGGAGCGGTTCAGCGTCTCGCCGCCCACGACCCCGTGGCCCTGTTGCTCGACCAGCTCGACCCAGCGTTCCGGCAGCTTCTCGGCGATGGTGACGATGCGCGTGCCTTCTTCCAGGAAGCGCCCATGCGCGCCGGGGCCGACGCCGACATATTCGCCATAGCGCCAGTAGGTCAGGTTATGCCGGCTCTCGGCGCCTGGTTTGGCGTGATTGGAAATCTCGTAGGCCGGCAGGCCATGCGCCGCCGTCACCTCTTGCGTGATCGCATAGAGCTCCGCCGCATGCTCGCCGTCGGGGATCTCGAATTTGCCGGCATTGTAGAGCTGGAAGAAGCGCGTGCCCTCTTCAATGGTCAGTTGGTACAGCGACAGATGGTCGACGGCATAGCCGATCGCCTGCTTCAGCTCCGCCGCCCAGGCATCAGGTTGCTGGCCCGGCCGGGCATAAATCAGGTCGAACGACAGGCGCGGGAAGATTTCGCGCGCAAGCCCGATGGCATGCAGCGCCTCCTCGACATTGTGCAGCCGTCCGAGAAAGCGCAGGTCGGCATCGTTCAGCGCCTGCACGCCCAACGACACGCGGTTGACGCCGGCCGCGCGATAGCCGCGGAAACGCTCGGCCTCCACCGAAGACGGGTTCGCCTCGAGCGTGATTTCGGCGTTGTCGGCGATCGTCCAGTTGGCGGCGATGGCCTCCAGCACGGCGCCCACGGTTTCGGGCCGCATCAGCGACGGCGTGCCGCCGCCGAGGAACACGCTCGTCACCTCGCGCGGCCCGGTGCGGGCACGCATGTTTGCGAGCTCGGTGGCAAAGGCACGCGCAAAGCGTTCCTGGTCCACCGGCTGGTGGCGGACATGGCTGTTGAAGTCGCAGTAAGGGCATTTGGCCGCGCAGAACGGCCAGTGCACATAGACGCCGAAGCCGGGGTCGCGGCTGAGCGACGCAAATGCCATCAGGCCGAACCGAGCATGGCGCGGGCGAATTTCTGGAAGGCGCGCGCCCGGTGCGACAGCGCGTCGGCCTGGCCCGGCTTCCAGCCATGCTTTTCCTCGGCACTCATCTCGCCAAAGGTCTTGTCGAAGCCTTCCGGCAAAAACACCGGGTCGTAGCCAAAGCCCTTTTCGCCGCGCGGCGGCCAGACCAGATTTCCCTCGGCCTCGCCACGGAAGTACTCGGCGTGCCCGTCGGGCCATGCCAGGCAAATGACGGCGACGAAGCGGCCGGTACGCTGCTCGGCCACCTTGGCGCCGCGCTCCTGCAGCGCGTCTTCGGTGCGCTGCATCGCCATGGCGAAGTCGCGCGTGCCGTCTTCCTTTTCGGCCCAGTTGGCGGTGTAGACGCCCGGTGCGCCGTCGAGTGCGTCGACCACCAGCCCGGAATCGTCCGACATCGCCGGCAGGCCGGTCGCGGTCGCCGCGGCAAGCGCCTTGATGTAGGCGTTTTCCTCGAAGGTCGTGCCGGTCTCGTCGGGTTCGGGCAGGCCGTATTCCTTGGCCGATTTGGCGCCGATGCCGAACGGTGCCATCAGGTCGGCGAACTCACGCAGCTTGCCGGCATTGTGGCTGGCGATCACGATCTCATTGTCGGCAAGCTTGCGCATCAAAGGCCCCATATTTTCGGCTCGGCGATCTCAAGCGAATTGCCCGACGGATCGCGGAAATAGATGGAACGGCCGCCATTAGGCCATTCGAAATCGGCTTCGATGGCGATGCCTTCGCCTTCGAGCCGCGACTTCCAGTTCTCGACTTCCTCAGCCGTGCCGGCAAAGCACAGATGCCCCGGGCCCGATGTGCCATGCGGCGGCACCGGCAGCCTGGCATCGGGCTTGGGCGGCTGACGTGTCGCCTCCGCGTTGAACAGGAGCAGCACGCCCTGGCCGCAGCGGAAGAACACATGCCGCCCTGGCACCTTGGCGATCCGCTCCAGCCCCATCACCTCGCCGTAGAACGCTTCTGCGGCATCGAGGTCGGTGACGTAGAGCGCGGATTCGAGGATCGCCGAGGGCCGCATGGCGAATGCCTCAGCCCACCGCCATCTTCTGCAGGTCGACCAGACGCGCAATGCCCTTGCGGGCGAGGCCCATCAACTGCAGGAACTCTTCCTCGGAGAACGGCGTGCCTTCGGCAGTGCCCTGGATCTCGACGATCCCGCCCTTGCCGGTCATGACGAAATTGGCGTCGGTGCCGGCCGAGGAGTCTTCGAGATAGTCGAGGTCGATGACCGGCTGGCCGTCATGGATGCCGCAGGAAATCGCCGCGACATGGTCCTTTAGCACCTTTTCGACGCTGACCATCTGGCGCGCTTCCATCCAGCGCAGGCAGTCGTAAAGCGCAATCCACGCACCGGTGATCGAGGCCGTGCGAGTGCCGCCATCGGCCTGGATCACGTCGCAGTCGACGGTGATCTGGCGTTCGCCGAGCGCGCCCATGTCGACGACGGCGCGCAAGCTGCGGCCGATCAGGCGCTGGATTTCCAGCGTGCGTCCGCCCTGCTTGCCAGAAGAGGCCTCGCGGCGCATGCGCTCGCCGGTCGAACGCGGCAGCATGCCGTATTCCGCCGTCACCCAGCCCTTGCCGGTGTTGCGCATCCAACCAGGCACCTTTTCTTCCAGGCTCGCCGCGCACAAAACATGGGTGTCGCCGAACTTGACCAGGCACGAGCCTTCGGCGTGCTTGGAGATGTTGCGCTCGAAGGAGATGGCGCGCATTTCGTCGAACTGGCGTTTGGAGGGGCGCATACGGCTACTTTCTATGGCGAAATCGGAAATTGTTGCCGGCTTGTAGCTCCATGGCAGGACCAGCGCAAAGGAAAACCGGTTCCGCCGCTGGAGCTGTTGTGTTCGCGGCCACGCGGTCTATATCATTTTGGACGGAGACCATGAAGCAGATGACCAAAGCGGTACCCGATCCCACGCTGCAATCGCTCGACATGCGGTCGCGTGACATCTTCCGGCGCATCGTCGATTCCTACCTCAGGGATGGCGAGCCCGTGGGTTCGCGCAACCTGTCGCGCATGCTGCCGTCATCGCTGTCGCCGGCCACCGTGCGCAACGTCATGAGCGACCTCGAACATCTCGGACTGGTCTACGCCCCGCATATCTCCGCCGGTCGCCTGCCGACGCAGAAGGGCCTGCGCTTCTTCGTCGATGCCTTCATGGAACTAGGCGACCTGTCCGACGACGAACGTCGGGTCATCGAAGCCCAGGTCAAGGCTTCGGGCGAGGGCGCCACGCTCGAGCACATGCTGACCGAGGCGAGCCAGATGCTGTCGGGCATGTCGCGCGGTGCGGGCCTCGTGCTTGCCGCCAAGAACGAGGTCGCCCTCAAGCACATCGAGTTCATCCAGCTCGAACCGACAAAGGCACTCGCCGTGCTGGTGTCGCAGAACGGCGACGTCGAAAACCGCGTCGTCGAACTGCCGCTCGGCGTCACCGTCTCCCAGCTGCACGAGGCCTCCAACTTCCTCAACGCTCATATCCGTGGCCGCACGCTGGCCGAAGCCCGGCTCGAGATCGCCCGCATCAAGGACGAGACCAAGGCAGCGCTCGACACGCTGTCGCAGGATCTCGTCGAAAAGGGCCTTGCCGTCTGGGCCGGTGCCGAAAGCGGCCTGCCGGCGCGCCTCATCGTGCGTGGCCGCGCCAATTTGCTCGAAAACGTCACCGCCCAGGCCGACATAGAGCTGCTCAAGCACCTGTTCGAGGACATGGAAACCCAGGACGGGCTGATCCAGTTGCTCGACCTTGCCGAGGAAGGCTCGGGCGTGCGCATCTTCATCGGCTCGGAAAACCGGCTGTTTTCGCTGTCCGGCTCGTCGCTGGTCGTCGCGCCCTACCGCGACAAGGACGCCCGCGTCGTTGGCGCGCTCGGCGTCATCGGCCCGACCCGGCTCAACTATGCCCGCATCGTGCCGATGGTCGACTATACGGCGCAGCTGATTTCGCGCATGCTGAGGTGAGTTGAAACCACGGAGGACCGACCATGGCGCTCGAACAGATCAAGGCCCAGATAGCGGTCCTGCTCCAGGAAATGGTCAACCAGCCCGAGGACTCGCACGAATTGCAGGAACAGCTGCGCGAGAAGCTGAGCGAACTGCGCGCCCAGGGCCTGCCGCTGCCCAAGGACCTCGTCGACCTCGAAAAGCGTCTCGACGACGATTTTTCCGAACAGGAAGATTGAGCCCAGCGCTCGGGCCAGGCTGTTCGCCGAACGTCCGTTCGTTACGACTGGCCGTTCGCCGGGCCAACTACCAGATTACCGTTCTCGATGCGCATGCCGATCTCGTGGCCGGCCATGGCGCCGGTGAACTTGACGGTCACGCTGTCGCTGCTGCCCTCGAAGCTGACCGTGACGGTGCCGTCGTCATTGTGGGCAAGCGTGGCATTCGCGGGATCAAGGCGAGCCGTGCCGTCGCTGCTGTAGCGGGCAATGTTCAGTGAAGTATTGCTCTCGACGACATCGTTGCCGTCACCTTCCGCCATCCTCAGGGTTGCGACCTGGCCGGACGTGCTGTCGAGCTTGATCCGGTCGTTGCCCGTCCCGCCAACTGCCATCAGGTCGTGGCCGGATAGCTGCAGGGTATCATTGCCGTCGCCCCCACCAGCTCTCACCTCTCGGCCGGAAAGGCTCAGCACGTCGTTGCCGTCGCCGCCGCTTGCAAATGCTTGCCACTTGGCGGTGACGCTAATGGTGTCGTTGCCGTCGCCGCCATCGATCAAGCTGGTATCGTCGGCGCTGATGCTGATGACGTCGTCGCCGTCACCCCCGTCAAGCATGGACACACTGCCCTTGGCGGAAACGGCGATCGTATCGCGCCCATCGCCGCCATCGATCAGGTTAACGTCCCGGCCCGCGGCAATGGCAATGGCGTCGTTTCCATCTCCGCCCTCGAGACGCAGAACGTAGCCGGCGGTGGAAATGGCGATGGCGTCGTTACCGTCACCGCCACTGACGCGGTCCACGTCGCCCTGAGCTGTGATGGCAATGGCGTCATTTCCGTCACCGCCCTCTACGACATCCACTTCGCCTCGGCTTGCGATAGCGATGGTGTCGTTGCCGTCATCGCCGCTGACAAATCCGACGGTGTGGTCGTCGAGCTTTTTGCTTGCGAGGCCAACGATCTGGATATGGTCGTTGCCTCGCTCCCCGGACACGCCGCTCACCCGGTTTCCAACGACCTGGATAATGTCATTGCCTCCCGCCGTAACGACGGAGATGCTTTCCTTGCGCGACGACACAACCGCCAGATCAACATCGCCCGAACCAGCCGCCCTGACCTGCGTGATATGGTCGTTTTCCCCGTGGGTGTAGCGCTCGATCTCCATCCGAAGCGAGTTGCCGGTCGAATTTGCGGAAGCCGTGACGCCTTCCGACCCCATGAGGATGCGCATGATCGCGGACGCCGCAGCACTTGGGGCGAACTTCAGGCCGGGAAGCGATTGGCTCTTTGGCGCGTCGGTGCCGGCTGGGTACCCGCCACGCGCGTTGAGCTGCTGCAGCAGATTGACCGAAACGGACGTGTAGGAAACCGTTGGATTGTAAATCTTCATCGCTGTCCAAATTCCGGGAAGGACCTACCGCAATCCCGGAATCATGATCTGCAAAGGCTAATGGAAAATGAAAAATTCGCCGTCGCGAATATTTTAAAAGTATATTCGCAGTAGCTTTTTAGTATTATCCCTTGGCCCTGTCTTGTTCGCCCCAAGTCACTTGCCGGTAGTCGAAGCCGTATTCCAGCGTTGGTTTGACGATGCGGAAATAGGGTGACAGATCGAAGTCGCGCGGCGTGTACAGCGAGTGATGGCGGATGTGCATGATCTCCTGGCGCATGTAGGTCGACTGCGCCGAGGCGCGGCCGGGCGCGCGGGTGATCTCGGGCAGGATCGGATAGCGGATCTCGCCATAGGCCTCAGCGATCATCGTCGAGCAGATGGCGCGTGTCGGGTCGCCCGAGCCGAAGGCCAGCATGCGGCGGCGCCAGCGCACCGGCACCGGCGGCCGCGGGATGAAATAGCGCAGCATGTCGGTGATGTTCTTGAGGTCGTATTTCAGGCCGAGCCGCTGCACCATGAACCTTACGACATGGTCGCGATCCTCGGGCGAGAGGCCGTTGGCCCGGCAGATGCGGGTGTTGTAGGTGCGGTATTTCGACAGTGGCACGGCGACACAGCCTTCGCCGAGATTGACCTCGATCAGCCGCGGCCGCTCCGAGCCGTCTTCCGGCTCCGGCAGCGCGTCGCCGATGTAGAGTGCGGAATGCGACCAGGTCGACTGCGTCAGGTACTTGATGACGGCCGAAATCCGCTGGTTGCCTTCGATCAGAAGGATATCGCCGGGTTCCAGCGTCCGGCGCAGCGTGTCGGGGTCCGAAGGTGTGTAGGGCTCGTAGCCGGACGATTCGACCTGCAGCCGGGCGGCGAGCCAACGGCCGAGGCGGTCGAGCAGGGTGTCGGTCTTTTGCGTCATGACGCACAGGACGTAACATGAGCCGGGCCGGCGATGCCAGCGGGGCAGATGCTAGTCGGCTTCGGTATCCGCCATGGTTCCGAGGTCGTCGCGGACCTTCTTGGCCAGCCTGCGCACAGTCCGCCGGGGCTTGTCCTCGAACAGCTCGGCGGCATCGGCGAGGCACAGCTTGCGCAGCGCCTTCTCGGAACGCTTGAGCAGCCTGACCAGATGTTTCGGCTCAGGCCCGTCGAACGGCGCTTCGCCTGCCTCGATCAGCTGGCGCATGACGAACACGTCATGCAGTTCGCCCAGGCTTTCACCGAGCGCCTCTACCCGCTCGCGGCGCGGCTTGACCGGCGAGGGCCAGAGTTTCCGCAGCAGGGAGAGGTGCGCGGCATGCCGCTTCACCGCCTTGCGCAGGTCATGGAAATCGTCGGCTTCGCCGCGCTCACGCGATTGCTGCAGTGCCTTGCGCGCCCGCCTGAGCGTCGCCAAGGCGCCTTCGGCCAAAACGTCGGCGGCATTCTCCGGCAGGTCGGGCAACGCGAGTGTCTGCAGTGCCGCGAAGCCTGCCTGGCATTCGGCGATTGCCGTGTCGAGCGCTGCGTCCAGCCCGGCTTCGGCGTGGGCGGCCTGGGCGCGGTGGCGCACCAGCATGGCGCGGATCGTGGTCAGCCCGGCGTCCGCTGCGTTCTCGGCGAAATCCTCGGCCAGCCGGTCGATGGTTTCGATCAGCGCGGTGGCCTGGCGCGGGCCGGCGATCGACACCGAGATGGCGCGGTAGCGGTCGTTCTCCGTGCGGCAGAAGGCCTCGTCGCCTGGCCAGACGAGATGCAACAGCGCACGCAGCGCCTTGAGCCGCCGGCGGGCCCTGTGCAGCCCCTTGTCGGGATTGTCGCGGGCGGTGTTCAGGTGCGCGGCGATCTTCTCGATCTCTTCGCCGGCGATACGGCGGACCTCGCCGGTAAGCGCCAGGCGCGGATCGATGCGAAAGCTCATGCAACGGCCTCCGGGACGTCGTCGCCATGGGCGAGCGACGCGTTGTAGTAGCGCGGATCGCCGGTCACCTCGCGGCCGATCCAAGCCGGCAGTTCGGATGCCGGAACATCCTCCGGCGTCTCGAGTTCAGCGATGATCAGCCCCCTCAGTTCGCCGCCGAAAACGTCGATCTCATAGAGACGGCCACGATGGCTAACATGGTGACGTGTCTTCTCGATGACACGGCCGATGGCGAAATCCATCATCTCCTCGGCCTCGGCGAGGGGCACCTGGTACTCGAATTCGTCGCGAACGCGCCCCCTGGAGCCGAACTTCAGCGTCAGCGTCGCCACCTCACCGTCGGAGATGCGCAGCCGCACGGAGCGGCCGGTATTCGATGCGAGATAGAACTGCCGGATGCGAATCCTGCCTTCGACAAGGCTTCGCCACTCCTGTCCGCTCACCAGGAACTTGCGTTCGACTTCCTTGGCCATGGCGCCAATAAAGCGCGGCCCGGCAGCCGGCGCAACATTTCATTTGACTTTAATCAATCGATTGATTAAATCATCGCCATGAGCAAGACACAGACCCCACAGAATCCCTCCGCAGCTGACGCCACCCGCATGGCGCTGGTGATGGCTGCACTGAAACTGTTTGGCCGCCAGGGTTTCGACGGCACTTCGACGCGCGAGATCGCCACCGCCGCCAACGCCAACATCGGCTCGATCGCCTATCATTTCGGCGGCAAGGAAGGCCTGAGGCTGGCCGCCGCCGATCATGTCGTGGCGACCATTCAGTCGATCGCCAGCCAGGCGCTCGGCAACACCGGGCTGGCCCTGCCGCAGGCGGTCACGCCCGAAGAGGCCGAAGCCCAGATCGATGCTGCGGTGGAGCGCATGGTCGGCTTTATGGTTGCCCGTCCCGAAGCCGGCGAGATCGTCCAGTTCGTGCTGCGCGAGCTGTCGACGCCGACCGATGCGCTCGACCGTATCTACAGCGGCGTGTTCGAGCCGGTGCACCGCAGGCTGTGTCTCCTCTGGGCCGCCGCCACCGGCGAGGAGGCCGAGAGTGAGCGCGTCAGGATCAGCGTCTTCATGATGATCGGCCAGGTCGTCTACTTCCGCATCGCCCGCGCCGCCGTGCTGCGGCGCATGGACTGGGCCGACATCGGCCCCGCCGAAGTCGGCAAGGTCATCGGCATCGCCAAGGAAAATGTCGCCGCCATCATCGCCGCGCGAAAGGCAGGAAAGCCATGAGTATCCTTTGTTCCATACTCTTTGCCGCACAGCTGTTTTCGGCCTGTGCCGGCCCGGCACCTCTGGCCGTCGGCTATGTCGAGGGCGACTATGTCCAACTCGCCCCGATCGAGGTCGCGCAGGTTGAAACGGTTTCCGTCCGCCGCGGCGACCGCGTCGAGGCGGGCAAGCCCGTCGTCACGCTTGAAAGCGGCGACGCCAGGATCGCGGTGACACAGGCCGAGGCAGCCCTTGCCCAGGCCGAGGCACAGCTCGCCGACCTTAAGATCGGCAAGCGTCCCGACGAGATCGCAGCCCTTGAGGCCGCCGTGCGCTCCAGCCAGGCCCAGGCCGACGATGCCCAGCGCAGCCTGACCCGTACCCAGGATCTCGCCCGGCGCTCGATTGCCACCCAGGCCCAGCTCGACGATGCAACGACCAAGCTCGAGGTCGCCCAGGCGGCCTTTGGCCAGGCCACCGCCAATCTCGCCGTTGGCCGCCTGCCGGCCCGCAGCGAGGTGATCAAGGCCGCTGAAAAGCAGGTCGAGCAGGCCCGCTCGGCGCTCGGCCAGGCCGAGTGGCGGTTGTCCAAGCGCACGCTGACGGCACCCGCCGCCGGCCGCATCGACGACGTCATACGCAACGCCGGCGACACCGCCGGCCCGTCGTCGCCAGTGCTGTCGGTGCTGCCCGACGGCGCGGTCAAGCTGACTTTGTTCATCCCGGAGAGTGCGTTTTCGTCCGTCCATGTCGGCACCCGGCTCGCCGTGCGCTGCGACGGCTGCGCCGACGGGCTCACCGCCAAGGTCAGCTACGTCGCGCCCGATCCCGAATTCACCCCGCCGGTCATCTACTCGCTCGAGAACCGGCAAAAGCTCGTCTACCTCGTCGAGGCCCGCCCCGAAGACGCCAACTCGGCGCTGCAGCCGGGCCAGATCGTCGATGTGGCAGTGGAGGCAGGGCAGTAGGGGAACAAGGCAGTAGGGCAGCCTTCGAATGACTGCCCTACTGCCTTACTGCCCTACACCCTTGCCGGAGGCACCCATGAACGCCATCGAAGTCACCAACCTCGTCAAGCGCTTCGGCGACAAGACCGTCGTCGACCATGTCACCATGACCGTCGCCGAGGGCGAGATCGTCGGTTTCCTCGGGCCCAACGGCTCGGGCAAGACCACCACCATCCGTATCATGTGCGGCTTGCTGACGCCCGACCAGGGCGAGGGGCAGGTACTGGGCTACGACCTGCGCACCGACAGCCTCAAGATCAAGCGCGAGGTCGGCTACATGACGCAGAAGTTCTCGTTCTACGAGGACCTGACGATCGGCGAGAACCTCGAATTCGTCGCCCGGCTCTACAAGCTCAGACCTGTCGAGGAGCACGTCGCGCGGACCCTTGAGGAGCTCGGCCTGACCACCCGCCGCAACCAGCTCGCCGGCACGCTGTCGGGTGGCTGGAAGCAGCGCCTGGCGCTCGCCGCCTGCATCATGCACAAGCCTAAGCTGCTTCTGCTCGATGAGCCCACCGCCGGCGTCGACCCCAAGGCGCGGCGCGAGTTCTGGGACGAGATCCACCGCCTGGCGCGCGGCGGGCTCACCGTGCTCGTCTCCACCCACTACATGGACGAAGCCGAGCGCTGCCACCGCATCAGCTACATCTCGTACGGCAAGATGCTGGCGTCGGGCACCGTCGAGGACGTCGTGCGCAATGCCGGGCTGACCACCTTCGTCGTCTCGGGTCCGAGGCTCGACCAGATCGCCTCCGCCCTTGAAGGCCGGCCCGGCGTCGAACAGGTCGCCCCCTTCGGCGCCACGCTCCATGTCGTCGGCTCCGACAAAGATAAGCTCGAAGCCGCCCTTGCCGACATCGGCAGCCGCGAAGGCGTGACCGTCGAGCCGGGCGAGACCAGCCTCGAGGACGTCTTCATCCAGTTCATGGCCGCTTCCAGGGACAACATGTCATGACCGCCAACGGCTTCTTTTCCTTTGCGCGGCTCCGTGCGCTGCTGACCAAGGAATTCATCCAGATGCGGCGTGACCGCATCACCTTCGCCATGATGCTGGGCGTGCCGCTGATGCAGCTGGTGCTGTTCGGCTTTGCCATCAACAGCGACCCCAAGAGCTTGCCCGCAGCACTGCTCGCCACCAGCAATGACCAGTACACCCGTGCCATGGTCTCGGCGCTGCAGAACACCAACTACTATCGCTTCGACCACATCGCTGAAACCGCTGCCGAAGCCGAGGAGCTGATGGCCAGCGGCGAGGTCGCCTTCGTCGTCACCATCCCGGCCGATTTCGGCCGCCGGGTCGCTGCCGGCGACGCGCCACAGATCCTGATCGAGGCCGACGCCACCGATCCCTCGGCCTCCAGCGGCGCCGTGTCGACGCTTGGCACGGTGGCCAACCAGGCGCTGCTCAGGGCCCAAGGCATGGAAGCCGCCTCCGCCGAGACGGCCAAGGGACAGCTCGAGGTCGTCGTCCATCGCCGTTACAATCCCGAGGGCATCTCGCAATACAACATTGTGCCCGGCCTGCTCGGCGTCATCCTGCAGATGACCATGGTGATGATGACCTCGATGGCGCTGACCCGCGAAACCGAGCGCGGCACCATGGAAAACCTGCTCGCCATGCCGGCGAGCCCGGCCGAGATCATGCTCGGCAAGGTGTTGCCCTATCTCGTCGTCGGCGCGGTGCAGGTGACGGTGGTGCTGGTCGCCTCAAAGCTGTTGTTCGCCATCCCCTTCATCGGCTCGCTGCCGCTGCTTTTGTCGGCGATCCTGGTCTTCGTGCTGGCGCTTGTGCTGCTCGGCTACACCATCTCGACGATCGCCCGCACCCAGATGCAGGCGATGCAGCTGACCTTCTTCTTCTTCCTGCCGTCGATCCTGCTGTCGGGCTTCATGTTTCCCTATCGCGGCATGCCCGGCTGGGCCCAGGCGCTGGGCGAAATCCTGCCGCTGACGCATTTCCTGCGCATCATCCGCGCCGTCATGCTGAAGGGCGCCGAGTTCCCGGCGATCGCCATGGAGGTCGGCATACTCGGCCTGTTCGTCGCCGTGTTCGCCGGGCTCGCTCTGTTCCGCTTCCGCCGCACGCTGGACTGAAACAGCCCTGGCAGTTGCCTTGTGCCGCATGCTTTTGCGCCGCCCATGGCTCTGCTAGGCTGCCTGCTTCCCGGCGGAAGGTGCGGCACATGCTTCGCGGCGGACTACGCAACGCGCTTGCAGCGCTCCTGCTGCTTACCGCTGGCCTCGGTCACGCGGGGGCAGCCGACCTCTATTCCGTAGGCACTATCACCAGCGGCACCGCGCCCGAACGCCGCGACATCGGTTTTGCCAATTGCCTGCGCGACGTCGTTGTCCGCGCCACCGGCGACACCAGGCTGCTCAATGAAAAGCGCCTTGCCGAACAGGCCAGGCATGCTGGCGATCTGATCGCCAGCTACAGCTTCCGTGACCGGATGAGCGGCACACCTATCCACGACGAGCAGGGCAGCTACGACCGCCCGCACGACCTGACCTGTATCTTCGACCAGACAAAACTCGACGCCTTCCTGAAGTCGTTCGAGCGCGAGCCCTGGCTCAAGCGCCCGCGGCTCGTCGCCGTCATCGGCATCCGCGACATGAAGGGGGCTGCAAGCATGCTTGCCAGCGACAGCCTTGCCCCGCGCGACAAGGACATGCGCACAGCACTCATCAGCGCCGCCGACAAGCTCGCGCTGCCGATCCTGCTGCCGTCGCAGCAACAGTTGATGTTGGCGGGGCTGGCGCTTCCGGCTTTGGCAAAGACCGACCCGGCGCGCCTCGGCACCCTGGCCCGCATGGCCGGCGGCGAACGCGCGCTCGTCGGCACCATGGTCTGGAACAGCAAGCCTGCCGGCTGGGTCGCCGAATGGCGCATCGCCGACGCGCCGCCCGCCACGCGCTGGGGCATATCAGGCGTCGGCTTCGACGACGCCTTCCGCAATGCCGTCTCAGGCGCTGCGCAAGTGCTGTCGGGGCATGAAGAGCCGTAGAGAGCTAATTACCCCTTGTGGCGGGGCGACCGTGATTACCCCTTCTCCCACAAGGGGAGAAGGGACGTCTCCTCATCCCATCAACGACCTTACCCGCCTCTCGCCGCCGGCCTTGCGCCACGCATTGAACCTGTGCGTCGCCGCCGCGAACGAAATCTTCATCGCCTGGGCCACCGAGTAGCGCGACTTGCCTTCGTCGAACATGCGGTAGCAGCATTCGACGCCGTCGGGCGTCAGCTTGCCGTCGCAGGTCTTGTTGTGCGGGTTGGCCGGGTCGAACTGTTCCGGCTGAGGTTGGAGCATGCCCTTGAGGCGGGCGAGGTCTGCTTCGATGCTGGCGATCAGCTCGAGCACGGGCTTGGGGTCAATGTGATGCGCGTGCTGCTTGGCCGCCATTGTGCAATCCTTCTATCAGGTGAGATTAGGCTATATAGCCACACATTTCCCTACAACAAGGGACACGGCAGCACCTAATTTGGCATGCGGCAAATGGATCACACCCGGCCCGCGCGCATTGACCGGTGAGCGCCAAATACCTAGTTTAGAATAATTCTAATCTGGAAGATTCGCAGATGTTGTCCCGTGTATTCGGCTTCGGCCGCCGCGCTTTCGATTCCTTGTCCGAGCAGGAGATCCTGGCTCTCGCCATTTCATCGGAGGAGGATGACGGACGTATCTACCGCGCCTATGCCGACGGCTTGCGCGACGAGTTTCCGCAATCGGCAAAGGTGTTTGAGGATATGGCCGAGGAGGAGGACGGCCATCGCGACCAACTCATCGAGCAGCACCGCAAGCGCTTTGGCGAACGCATTCCGCTGATCCGGCGCGAGCATGTGCGCGGCTATTACGAGCGCAAGCCCGACTGGCTGGTGCGGCCGCTCGGCATCGACAAGGTGCGCGAGCAGGCCGAAGAGATGGAGCGGCAGGCTTATCGTTTCTATGTCGAGGCGTCCAAGCGCACCGGCGATGCCACCACCCGCAAGCTGCTCGACGATTTGGCACTGGCCGAACAGGGCCATGAATCGCTCGCCCAGAAGCTCGAGCAGAAGCACGTGCCGGCGCATGTCAGCGAAAAGGAAACCTTGGCCGAGCGCCGTCAGTTCATCCTGACGTATGTCCAGCCGGGCCTTGCCGGGCTGATGGACGGCTCGGTGTCGACGCTGGCGCCGATCTTCGCCGCCGCCTTCGCCACCCACGACACCTGGCAGACCTTCCTCGTCGGCCTCGCCGCCTCGATCGGCGCCGGCATCTCGATGGGCTTCACCGAAGTCGCCTCGGACGATGGCAAGCTGTCGGGCCGCGGCTCGCCGATCAAGCGCGGCCTCACCACCGGCCTGATGACGACGCTCGGTGGCCTCGGCCACGCGTTGCCCTACCTGATCCCGCATTTCTGGACCGCGACGATGGTCGCGGCGGTCGTGGTGTTCTTCGAGCTCTGGATCATCGCCTACATCCAGAACCGCTACATGCAGACCCCTTTCCTCCGCGCCGCCTTCCAGGTGGTCCTCGGTGGCGCGCTGGTCTTTGCCGCTGGCGTGCTGATCGGGAATGCCTGAGGCCTTTGCGCTGCCCCTCACCCTTACCCTCTCCCCGTGAAAGACGGGGAGAGGGGGCTTCAGCGTTGCGGCCATCCTCTTTCTCCCCGTCATTACGGGGAGAAAGTCCGGCAGGGGATGAGGGGCAGCGCAAACGCCGACGATGGCCTAATCCCCTTGTGGGGGAGATATCAGGCAGGGCGAGGGAAGGCGAAGGATGGCGACCTACCCATTCACCTCTCGGCTATCCCCCGGCGCTTCCGTCCGCTCGTTCAGCCCATAATCCCGCACCACCTGGGCAATGCGCAGCCGATATCCCGAAAACACCCCACCGCGCCCGGCCATCTGCGCCTGCCTGTGCTCTTCGGTGTTGCGCCATGCCTTCACCGCCTCCTCATCGCGCCAGAACGACAGCGACAGCAGCCGCTTCGGATCGGCCAGGCTCTGGAACCGCTCGATCGACAGGAAGCCATCGATGCCATCGAGCAGCGGGCGCAGGTCGGCGGCGATGCCGAGATAGGCGTCGCGCCGGCCCTCCGCCGGCTCGACCTCGAAGATCACCGCAATCATGGCTTCACCAGTTGCGCATGCGGCCCCGAAGCCAGCTTCAGGAAGATGCGGTCCTCCTTGAGGATGAACTTCTCGCGCCGCGCGAATTCATAGTTCTCGCGGCCGAGCGGGTCGCCGGCGAGCCGTGCCCGGTAGGCTTCGTAGGCCGCCAGGCTGTCGACGTTGTAGACACCGTAGGCGGTCGTCGCCGAGCCCTCATGCGGGGCGAAGTAGCCGACAAGGTCGGCGCCGCAGTGCGGGATCGCCTGGCCCCAGTTGCGGGCATACTCCTCGAAAGCCGCCTTGCCGAACGGGTCGATCTCGTAGCGGATGAAGCAGGTGATGGTCATCTTGGTCTCCGGAAATGTTGGCAATGGTTCGGCCGGCATCGAAGCGTCCGGTCAATGCGGCGTGCTAGCGCCAGAAGGGTTTTGCGACTTCACGCTCGGCGTCGCGGCGGCTGAGGCCGATGTCGTCGAGCTGTTCGTCGGTCAGTTCGGAAAGGTCGAGCCGTTGCAGATGCCTGTCGTAGCCGCGGGACAGTAACGTCAGCACCCGGCCGAATGCACCCAGCGCCAGGCGCTTCGGCGCGGTGGCGAATTCGGTTTTTGTCGGCATGGCTCACTCCTTTGTCTGGTTGGAGACTACGCCTTGCCTGACGAGAATGCTTCGACTACCATCGAACCATGGAGGTAGTTGTGCCATGAAGGAAGGTCCTGATATCGCCCGCATCGCCAGCCTGGTCGGCGACCCGGCGCGCGCCAACATGCTGACCGCGCTGATGGATGGTGGGGCGCTGACAGCCAGCGAGCTGGCGCTCGAAGCCGGGGTGTCGCTGCCGACGGCCAGTTCGCATCTCGCCAAGCTGATGGACGGCAAGCTGCTCACGGTGGCGAGCCAGGGCAGGCACCGCTACTACGCGCTGTCAGGCACCGAGGTCGCCAACATGATCGAGGCGATCAGCGGCGTCGCCGCCCATTCCGGGCCCAAGCGCGCGCGTCCCGGTCCGCGTGACAAGTCGATGCGCGAAGCCCGCGTCTGCTACGACCACCTCGCCGGCGACCATGCGGTGGCGATGTTCGACCGCTTCGTCGCCGAGGAGATCATCGTCCGCGACGACGAAGAGATCCGGCTCGGGCCGGCAGGCCAAGGCTTCTTCGCCGCCATCGGCATCGACACGTCAGGCCTTAGCAATTCGCGCCGGCCGATGTGCCGCGCCTGCCTCGACTGGAGCGTCAGGCGTTCGCATCTGGCGGGCTCGCTCGGCACCGCCATCCTCGACAAGATCCTCGCCGAGAAATGGGCGCGCCGCCCTAACGGCAGCCGCGTCGTCGAATTCACTCCGCCCGGACGCAAGGCTTTCGAGAAACTCTTCCTCGCCTGACGCTCGGTCAGTCGCAGCGACCCCGCTGACAGCCCCCGCCGATGTAACCGCGCCGCGAAACCTGTGGATAGTTTCGCGGCAATTGGCCGTTACATCGGTGGCGCAAAAGACACATCTTAACCAATGCCGCCCGATCCGGCCTAAATGCCTAGAAAAAAACACTATTCAGCCCTGATCGGGCGCATTTTCACACGAAGATTAACATCGCGTTCACCGAAGATTCACACCCGCCGGCTATGATCGCTTTCACGTTCGGGACGAGCCCCGGACGGACAGGGATAAGAACAATGGCTATCTGGAACCACCTCACTTACGCCGCTGTGGCGTTTCGCGAATTCATCGCACCGACCTACCGCCCCGAGCGTCACTATATGCGCGGCCCGGGACCTGCCTGCGCGCGCCGCACAAACACGCTTCAGTCGCGCGTGACGTTCCACTGATCATGACTGTTACCGGACGTCACGAAAGCCGCATCGCGCGGCCCACCAGCGATCACCGCTCGACCACCTTGCGTGGCGAACGCCAGGCGATTGTCGCCACGCGCCTCTAAGGCTTGCCCGCCCGCCGGCGGCGCAAGCCCGGCTGCTTCAAGACAAACGACGATCTGGCGCCCCGCATCTTCGCCGACGCGGGCGCCTTGCCAATCGGCCCGTTCATACGGGCCGTTTCGCCTTCACCACATTGCGTGACTGGCGTTCAGCTCTTTCAGCACTGCATCTTCCCTGAGAACCGCGCACAGGCGCGCGATGTTCGGCCACGCCACAGCGAGCTTGGCCGGCTCCGGGTGCCAGTACGCCAGCATCAGCAGATAGACGTCGGCGATCGACATATGCGTGCCGGCCAGCCAGTCCCGGCCTTCCAGTGCCGCGTCGACGACGCTGAAGCTGCGCTCGGCCTCGGCAACCGCCGCCGCCTGTACTGCCTCGATGCCGCCGGCGTCGGTCGTGTAGCGATGGGCGTAATATTCGCGCAGCAGCGCCGGGTAGGTCACCGATGTCAGGAAGGCCATCCAGCGCAGGAAGTCGGCGCGCCCGGGCGCATCCACTGATGGCGCCAGCCGGGCATAGGGGTGGCGCTCGGCGATCAGCTGGCACATCGCCGCCGACTCGGTCATCGCTAGCCCGTCAGGCAGCATTAGCGCCGGCACCTGGCCAAGCGGGCTGATGTTGCGGAATTCTGCGGCGGGCTCGATGCCCTTGACCACCTCGATGCGCTCGAATGGCACGCCGGCCAGCTTTAACGCCGCCTCGACGACAAAGCCGCCGCTGCCGGCGCGTGTGTAAAGCCTGTGCATGTCCGTCCCCCTGCCGCAATCCCCGGGCGCCCGGATATGACATGCCACCGACGTCCTCCTCAAGGCGGGCAGGGGCTCGCCAGAATTGATTTTTCGCCGGTCCAGCCGCAAAGGCGCAACTGCGCTGCACGATCCCGCGAAATCCGGATCGATTTTCGCATTCGACTGGCGCGCGGCCGAAAAAATCTCTGCTAGCCTGTCGAAATCCGTCAAGGTGGCGCGACTTCCGTTCGGCCCGCGACGAAGCGGCCGGGAACAACAGGAGACGACAATGCAGTACATGCTTCTGCTTCACCACGACGACACGCCGTTTACGGCGGCAAGCCCGGAAGACCAGGAGAAGATGAGCGCGCCCTACATGGCCTACAACGAAGCGCTGATCAAAGCCGGGGCCATGGTCTCGGGCGAGCGCCTGCGCGGCGCGTCGTCGGCCACCACGGTTCGTGTCCGCGACGGCAAGACCGAAGTGCTCGACGGTCCGTTCGCTACGACCAAGGAACAGCTCGGCGGCTTCTACATCATCGAGGCGCCGGACCTCGATGCCGCACTCGGTTGGGCAGCACGCTGCCCCAGCGCCAACTATGGCATCGTCGAAGTCCGTCCGATCTGGCCGACCCGCTAGCATGGCGGCAGGTGCCGAACAGGCGCGGGCGGCGGCCGAAGCCGCTGCCCGCCAGAGCTACGGCAGGCTCGTCGCCTATCTTTCGGCGCGCACCCGCGATGTCGCCGGTGCCGAGGACGCACTCGCCGATGCCTTTGCCGCGGCCTTGTCGAGATGGCCCGAGACGGGCGTGCCGGACCATCCCGAGGCCTGGCTGCTGACGGTTGCGCGGCGCCGTTCCATCGACCAGCGGCGGCGGCGCATGACCGGCGAGGCGGGTCAGGCCCATCTCAGGCTGATCGGCGAGGAACTGGAGCAGGAGATGGCGCGCGAAAAATTTCCCGACGACCGGCTCGCCCTGATCTTCGCCTGCGCCCATCCGGCGATCGAGGCCGGCGTGCGCGCGCCGCTGATCCTGCAGGCAGTGCTCGGCTTCGATGCCGCGACAATCGCCTCGGCCTTTTTGGTCTCGCCTGCGACGATGAGCCAGCGCCTGGTGCGGGCCAAGTCGCGCATCAAGCAGGCCGGCATCCCGTTCCGCATCCCCGAAAAGGCCGAGCTCCACGAAAGGCTGTCGGCCGTGCTGGAGGCGATCTACGCCGCCTTCGCCGAAGGCTGGACCGACGCCAGCGGTGCCGAATCCCGCCGCCGCAACCTCGCTTCCGAAGCCATCTGGCTCGGCCGGCTGGTGGTCGACCTGCTGCCAAACGAACCGGAAGCACTGTGCCTGCTGTCGCTGATGCTGCATGCCGAGGCGCGCCGGCCCGCCCGCCGCAGCCCGTTGGGCGAGTTCGTGCCGCTCAGCGAGCAGGACACCTTGTTGTGGGACGCGGGGCTGATCGGCGAGGCCGACGCATTGCTCCAGAGCGCCGGCGCCTTGGACGGCATCGGCCGCTACCAGATCGAGGCGGCGATCCAGTCGGCCCACGCCGCGCGGCGCTTTGCCGGCCGTACCGACTGGGCGGCGATCGCAACGCTTTACGCCGGCCTGATGACGCTCTCGGCCTCGCCGGTCGTTGCCGTCAACCATGCGGTGGCTGTGGCCTATGCCGGCGCGCTCGAACAAGGCCTTGCCCTGCTCGACGCCATCGACGATGCCCGGCTCAACGAGTACCAGCCCTACTGGGCCGCCCGCGCCGAATTGCTCTCGCTATCAGGCAACCTCACCGAAGCCGACAGAGCCTACCAGCTCGCCATTGGCCTAGAGCCCGACCAGGCCGTGCGACAATTCCTCAAGCGCAAGCGGGCGGCTGTCAGCACCCGCTGATTGGATAAGGTATGTTCTCGGTGGAAGCTCGCGCCGCCCCTCATCCGCCTGCCGGCACTTTCTCCCCGTATTGACGGGGAGAAAGAACAAGCGGCGACGTCGACACCCCTCTCACCCGTTCTTCACGGGAAGAGAGTAAGGGTGAGGGGCAATCTTAGATACAGACTCGTTCGCTCAGCCGCCCAAGCCTTCGAACAGCACCGTCGAAAGATACCGCTCGGCGAAGGACGGGATCACCACCACGATGTTCTTGCCGGCATTCTCCGGCCGCGAGCCGACGATCACCGCCGCCTGCAGCGCTGCACCCGAGGAGATGCCGACCGGCACGCCTTCGAGGCGCGCGACAAGGCGGGCATTCGCCACCGCGTCCTCGTTCGAAACCTTGATGATTTCGTCATAGACGGTCGTGTCGAGCACCTTGGGTGCGAAGCCGGCGCCGATGCCCTGGATCTTGTGCGGGCCGGGCTGGCCGCCCGACAGCACCGGCGAACCCTCCGGCTCGACCGCCACGACGTGCAGCGAAGGCTTGCGCGCCTTGATCACCTGGCCGACGCCGGTGATCGTGCCGCCGGTGCCGATGCCGGCAACGAAGATGTCGATCGAGCCTTGCGTGTCGTTCCAGATCTCCTCGGCCGTCGTCTGGCGATGGATCTCGGGGTTGGCCGGGTTTTCAAACTGCTGCGGAATGATGGCGTTCGGAATTGTCTGCACCAGCTCTTCGGCCTTGGCGATGGCGCCCTTCATGCCCTTGGCGCCTTCCGTCAGCACCAGTTCGGCGCCGAGCAGCGCCAGCATCTTGCGGCGTTCGATCGACATCGTCTCGGGCATGGTCAGGATCAGCTTGTAGCCCTTGGCGGCGGCGGCGAAGGCAAGCGCGATGCCGGTGTTGCCGGAGGTCGGCTCGATCAGCGTGCTCTTGCCCGGCTCGATGCGGCCGTCCGCCTCCAGCGCCTCGACCATGGCGACGCCGATGCGGTCCTTGACCGATGCGATCGGGTTGAAGAACTCCAGCTTGGCGATCAGGTTCGCTGCAACGCCCTTCTCCTTGGCGAACTTGTCGAGCCGCACCAGCGGCGTGTCGCCGATCGTTTCGGTGATGGAGCCATAGATGCGTCCGCGACCTGGTACGCGCGTGGAGGTAACGGGCTTGTTCATCGATTTCGCTCCCGAAAAAGGCCTGAGATGTGAACTGCGAAGATAGGGGGTCGCAGGGCAAATTCCGAGTGGGTGCCGTGCTGATTAGGCAAGGTTCACGGAAACATGTTTCCGTGAACGCCAATTATGGGGAATGAAATTCCAGTCCGCCTGTCTACTGGCGGACGGCGATGGCAGCGGCAGCACCAACCATGAAACCGGCGGCGGTGCGGTTGAGCAGCTTGAGCGCACGCGGCGTCTTGAGAAACCAGCGCGCCTGCGAAGCCAGCGCCAGATAGGGCACAAGCACGATCAGCAGCACGGCAATCGTGACGGCGACCAGAATGCCATAGTCGCCCAGCGTCAGCGCATGCAGGTCGACCACCGTCGGCATGATCGCCATGTAGAAGATCATCGACTTGGGATTGCCCAAGGTCACCGTCAGCCCGGCAAGGAAGCTCGAGAACAGGCCACCCTTGCCCTTCTTCGCCTCGATCGTCTCCGGCGTGATGCCGCTGGTCCAGAAGTTCCAGGCGAGGTAGGCGAGATAGGCGACGCCGAGCCATTTGATCGCCAAAAACACCATGCCGAAGGACTGGGCGACAAAGGCAAGGCCAAGCACGACGGCGGTGAGATAGGTCAGGTCGCCGACCACCAGGCCAAGCGACATGGCCAGCGACGAGCGGAAGCCCGAGCCGAGCGCGCGCGCCACAAGTGCCGTCACGCCCGGGCCGGGAATGGCGGCAGCGATGGCAAGTGCACCGCTATAGGCGAGGAAACCTGTAAGGGTCATGGCGGATACTCGGCACGGTTGAATGGCTGCGATATCGCACGAAACCGGTTTCCAGGGAATGCCGCGGGGATTGGGCCAGCGATCACATTTTCCCGGAAAATGCCTCGCAGACATCGACAATCGTCGCCCCGTCGTGTAGGCGCACGGTCCGATTGCGGCCCGGCATAAGCTTGGGGTCGCCCATTCATTCATGCAGAAAATTCAGGACTAGGTGATGCGACCGGCTTTCGGCGGCATAGACTTCGGCACTTCCAATTCGACCGTCGGCGTTATCGAGAACGGCCGTCCGCGCCTCGTTGCGCTCGAGGGTGAAAACGTCACGCTGCCGTCGGCCATCTTCTTCAATTTCGAGGACAACCAGACAGCACTCGGCCGCCGCGCCATCGGCGAATACACCGACGGCGCCGAAGGCCGCCTGATGCGCGCCCTCAAGAGCGTGCTCGGCTCGTCGCTGGTGCATGAAAAGACCCGCATCAAGGCGCGCTACATCGCCTTCACCGATATCGTCGGCATGTTCGTCGGCCATCTCAAGGATCGCCTCGAAAACCATGTCGGCGAGCCGGTTGAAAACGTCGTGCTCGGCCGCCCGGTGCAGTTCGTCGACGACAATCCCGAGGCCGATGCTGCTGCCCAGAGCGAGCTCGAGAAGGCCGCCCGCGCGCAGGGCTTCAAGCACATCGATTTCCAGTTCGAGCCGATCGCGGCAGCCCTCGACTACGAGCGCACGGTGACGCGCGAAGAGCTGGCGCTGATCGTCGACATGGGCGGCGGCACCTCCGATTTCTCCATCGTCCGCGTCTCGCCCGAGCGTGCCGCCGCCAGCGACCGCAAGGCCGATATCTTGGCCAATCGCGGTGTCCACATCGGCGGAACCGATTTCGACCGCCTGCTGTCGATCGCCCACGTCATGCCCGAGCTCGGCTATCTCACGCCGACCAAGGACGGCAAGCGCAACCTGCCGGCGGGCTACTTCATCGACCTCGCCACCTGGCAGCGCATCAACCTGCTCTATACGCCCAAGGCGATGCTCGACCTGCGCGCGATCCGTTTCGAGGCGCAGCGCCCCGATCTCATTGACAGGATGATTGAGGTCGTCGACCAGCGTTTTGGCCACGCACTGGCAACCAAGGTCGAAAAGGCCAAGATCGAGCTGACCGACGCCGCTGAAGCCGCCATCGACGTCAAGCTGCCGGGCGCGAAGTTCACCGCATCGCTGACCAGGCAAGGTCTGGAAGACACGATCCGCACTGCCGTCGAGCGTGTCACCGCTACCGTCGCCGACACGCTTGCCGAAGCCCAGGTCGGTGCCAAGGACATCACCGCCGTCTTCCTGACCGGCGGCTCGACCGCCATCCCGCTGGCGCGCGAAAGCATCCTGGCCCTGGTGCCGGGCGCCCAGATCGTCCAGGGCGACGCCTTCGGCTCTGTAGGCCTCGGCCTCGCCCTCGACGCCCAGCGCAAGTTCGGCTGACGCTCCGTCTCATGAAGGCAACTGGTTTCATGTTGCCTTCTCCGCCCTCACCAGTTCGACCGCTTCCGCCACCGAGGCCGCGTAGCTGACCTCAGGCTGCCGGACGCCATGGGTGATCAGCATTCGCCGTGCTTGCGGCGAAGCACCTGTTATGAAGAACCTGACGCCGGCCTTGCCGGCCTTGCGCGCCGCGCCCTCGATGACATTGGCCGCCGTTGAGTCGAGCAGGGGCACGCGGCTGCAGTCGAGGATGAAGTTCTTGCGCTGGTCGGCGATGCGGTCGAGCACGGCTCCAACCGTCGAGGCGGCCCCGAAGAAGAACGCGCCCGAGATCCGGTAAATCACGGTGCCGGCGTCGCCCGCGTCGCTGGCCTCATAGGCATGGCGGCCGCCGTTGGTCGTGTCGGCGACGTCTTCCTGCGCCAGCGGAACTTCGGCCTCGACCGCGACGTTCTTTGCCATGCGGTCGATGAACAGCAGCGCGCCTAGCGCGAAGCCAACGACGATGCCTTCGGTCAGGTCGCGGAACACCACCAGCAGGAAGGTGACCGTCAACACAAGCGCGTCGCCCCGCGACGAACGGATCAGCGCGGCGAAAGCCTGCTTCTCGACCATGTTCCAGGCCACCACCGCCAGCACGCCGGCGAGTGCGGCCAGCGGAATGTAGCTCGCCAGGGGTGCTGCCAGCAGCATGAACGCGAGCAGGAACAGCGAATGCAGCATGCCGGACACCGGCCCGTACGCCCCGGCCCGCACGTTGGTGGCGGTGCGCGCGATGGTGCCGGTCACGCAGATGCCGCCGAACAGCGCCGAACCGATATTGGCGAAACCCTGAGCCACCAGTTCGCAGTTCGAGCGGTGGCGTCGTCCGGTCATGCCGTCGGCAACCACAGCCGACAGCAGCGACTCGATGGCGCCAAGCAGCGCGAAGGCGACGGCGTCCGGCAGCACTGACATCGCCTTGTCCAGACTGAAGACGGGTAGGGCAGGCCATGGCAGGGTGCGGGGAATGCCGCCGAAACGCGTGCCGATGGTCTCGACCGGCAGCGCCAGCAAGGCGACGACAATGGATCCGACGCCGACCGCGATTAGCATGCCGGGCCAGTGTGGCCGCCAGCGCTTGAGCGCCAGGATTGTTGCGATCGTGAGTGCAGTCACCGCTACCGACGAGACGTTCACCGTGCCAGCTGCTTTCGCCAGCGCCATCAGCTTCGGCAGCAGCGGCCCCGGCTCTTTGCCCGGCAGCGTCAGCCCGAACATCTCGCTCAGCTGGCTGGCGAAGATGATGACGGCGATGCCCGCGGTGAAACCCACGGTGACGGGGTAGGGGATGAACTTGATGTAGGTGCCGAGCCTGAGATAGCCGATGGCAATCAGGATGACGCCCGCCATGACAGTGGCGAGGATCAGGCCTTCGACGCCCTCGCGCGAAACCGTAGCCGCCACCAGCACGATGAAGGCGCCGGCCGGGCCGCCGATCTGGAAGCGACTGCCGCCCATTGCCGAGACGATGAAGCCGCCGATGATTGCCGTGAACGGGCCCTTGTCCGGCGACACGCCGGAAGCGATGGCAATCGCCATGGAAAGTGGCAGCGCCACGATCGCCACCGTCAGCCCCGATATCGCGTCGGCCTTCAACTGTGCCGCGCCGTAGCCTTCGCGGAAAACCGTCACCAGCTTGGGCGTGAACAGTTCGGCGAATGTCGGTTTGTTGTGCTGTTGTCGATTCCCTGCTGTGTCCATCTTCCGCACCATGTCGAATGCGGCGGGATCGTCGGCAAAACTGTCGGCGGTCGCCGTCGCGACTACATCTTGCGGATCGCCAGGCTCAGCCGGCCTTTTTCTTCAGTCGCACGCCCCGGCCGCCGGCCTCGGTCTCGCCGATCAGCTCGATGCCGGCGGCATCGAGCGCCTCTATGACCTTGGTCAGCGTGTCGACCACGCCGCGCACGACGCCCTCGCTCGCTTCCATGCGCTGGATGGTCGGCACCGAGACGCCGGCCAGTTCGGCGAGCGTCTTCTGGTCGATGCCTGCCAGCGCTCTTGCGGCGCGCATCTGTGCGGCTGTGATCACTTGAACAGGTCCCGTCTCAATCCGCAGTATGAATGTATCATCCATTCATACTGATGTTTCAAGCATCATTATTGATGCCTGTGCCCCAAGCTATTCCTCGCCCTCGACCGGCCGCATGAAGCGCCGGCTGACCAGCCAGCACAATGTTGCCCAGGCAAAGCCGGCGCACCAGCCGGCAAGTACGTCGGACGGCCAGTGCACGCCGAGATAGACCCGGCTGATGCCGACCATGAGCGTGGTCAAGATGGCGACACCGAAGACGAAGATGGTCGCCGCCCGCCCGGGCAGGAAGCGCGCCAACAGCGCACCGAGCGTCATGTACGTCACCGCCGACAGCATCGCATGCCCGCTCGGAAAGCTCATCGTGTGCACCTGCGCCAGATGTGGCACGAGGTCGGGGCGTGGCCTATCGATGCCAAGCTTGAGCAAGCTCGACAGCACCTGGCCGCCGGCCACCGAGGCGAACACGAACAGTGCTGGCCCCCAGCGCTTGCTCATGGCGAGATAGATGACGCTGATCGCGGTGATGTAGATCAGCACCGAGGCACTGCCGAGTGCCGTGATGTCGCGCATCGCCTCTTCGACCCATGACGGGCCGATCGGGTCGGCGGTGTTGCCGGCCTCGCGGAAGAACAGCAGTATGTCGGTGTCGAAGCTGCGTGGTGCCTCGCGGGCGATCTCGGACAGCTCGACGAAGCCCCACAGGCCGCCGGCAATGATGATGCCCGCCGCCAAAAGCGAAAACTCGATCCTGTTCCACAATCTGTCGTGCATCGTCCTGCCGTGTCTCGGGGCTGTTCCGCCCTTGGGATGGCCGCTTCAGGGCCGGTTCGCAACAGGTGGGGATGGCTTTCCCAAAGAAAAGGCGTCCATGCAAAAGGTCGCAGCAGAACTGGTTGGCATAGTCGTGCCGGTCACGCTTTTGAGCGCTGCGGATTTTCGGTCAATCTGTCATGCTGTTGTTATGCACGGCAACTAGCGGTCTCGGCGAACCCCAAGCCGAACACCCAGCCAGAGGTCGACGCCATGAACCAGCCCCACGATCAGAAATTCCGCACCTCGATGCTCGAGGAGAATGACGGTCCCGGCCACAACCCGACCGACAACCGCACCATGGGCGACATCATCGCCAAGCGCTTCTCCCGCCGCGGCTTCCTCCAGGGCTCGCTCGCCGTCTCGGCCATTGCGGCAACCGTAAGCCCCATCGCCATCCTGCTCGCCGACGATGCCCGCGCTGCTTCGGCGTCGGCCTTCGCCTTCGACGAGATCGAGGCCGGCATCGATGACAAGCATCATGTCGCCGCCGGCTACGACGCCGATGTGCTGCTGCGCTGGGGCGATCCGATCTTCGCCGACGCGCCCGAATTCGATCCGGCCAACCAGTCGGCGGAAGCCCAAGCCAAGCAGTTCGGCTACAACAACGACTATGTCGGCTACATCGCGCTCGAAGGCTCGGCCGAGCACGGCCTGCTCGTCGTCAACCACGAGTACACCAACGAGCACCTGATGTTCCCCGGCATTGTCAAGATCGTCGAGGGCAAGATCGAAGTCGCTCCGGCCGACCAGAAGCGCGTCGATATCGAAATGGCGGCCCATGGCGGCACCATCGTCGAGATCCGCAAGGAGGCGGGCAAGTGGCAGCCGGTCCGCGATGGCAAGCTCAACCGCCGCATCACCTCGACCACCGAGATGCAGCTGACCGGCCCGGCCGCCGGCCACGACCGCCTGAAGACCAATGCCGATGCGACCGGCACCAAGGTGTTCGGCACCCTCAACAACTGCGCTGGCGGTGTCACGCCCTGGGGCACCTACATCATGGCCGAGGAGAACTTCCATGGCTATTTCGGCGGCGAGCTGCCGGCCGATCATGCCGAAGCCGCCAACTACAAGCGCCTTGGCCTGCCGGAAGGCACCTATGAGTGGTTCAAGTTCTACGACCGCTTCGACGTCTCCAAGGAGCCGAACGAGCCCAACCGCTTCGGCTGGATCGTCGAGGTCGACGTCAACGATCCGAACTCGCTGCCGAAGAAGCGCACGGCACTCGGTCGCTTCAAGCACGAGGGCGCCGAATCCATCGTGGCTGCCGACGGCCGTGTCGTCTTCTATCTCGGCGACGATGAGCGCTTCGACTACGTCTACAAGTTTGTGACCAAGGGCAAGTTCAACCCCAACGACCGCGCCGCCAATCTCGGCCTGCTCGACGAAGGCACGCTCTACGTCGCCAAGTTCGCCGAGGACGGCACCTTCGCCTGGCTGCCGCTGGTCCAGGGCGAGGGCCCGCTGACCGCCGACAACGGCTTCGTCAGCCAGGCCGACGTGGTCATCGAGGCGCGCCGCGCCGGCGACCTGCTCGGCGCCACCAAGATGGACCGTCCCGAAGACATCCAGCCCAATGCCGTCAACGGCAAAGTCTATGTCATGCTGACCAACAACACCAAGCGCAAGGCCGACCAGGTCGACGCCGCCAACCCGCGCGCCGAAAACGCCTTCGGCCACATCATCGAGCTGATCGAGGACGGCAGCGATTTCACTGCTGCCAAGGGCAAGTGGGAAGTGTTGCTCAAGTGCGGCGACCCCTCTGTTGCCGAGGTCGGCGCCTCGTTCTCGACCTCGACCACCCAGAATGGCTGGTTCGGCATGCCCGACAACTGCGCGGTCGATTCCGCCGGCCGCCTCTGGGTCGCCACCGACGGCAACAACCCCAAGGCCACCGGCCGCACCGACGGCCTCTGGGCCGTCGACACCGAAGGCGAGGCGCGCGCCACCTCGAAGCTGTTCTTCCGCGTGCCGGTGGGTGCTGAAATGTGCGGCCCGCTGTTCGCCCCTGACGACCAGACCGCCTTCGTCGCCGTCCAGCATCCGGGTGATGGTGGCGAGGACTGGGAAGGTTTTGGCCGCCCGTCCTACTACGAGGACCTGTCGACCCGCTGGCCCGACTTCAAGCCCGACATGCCGGTCCGCCCGGCCGTCGTCGCCATCACCAGGCAGGGCGGCGGCAAGATCGCCGTCTGATGGCTGCTACAAATTGATCAAGGAGACGGCCGCGTTCAGCGGCCGTTTTCATTTTCCGGCCAGCGCCGGCCCAAGCGTGATCAGCGCCACCGCCACCACTGCGAGCCCCACGCCGATGCCCTGTATGCCGCTCAGCTTCTCGCCGAAATAGACGATGGCCACGAGGTTGACGGCGATCAGCTGGATCACCGCCGACAGCGAAAACGACACCGACATGCCGAAGTCGCGCACCAGGCGCAGCATGATCAGGTTGCCGAGCGAATAGAGGATCAGCGTCACCACCAGCTTGCCGATGGTCGGCTCGATGCCCCAGGTCTTGGCCACCATCGCGGCGATCAGGAAGATGACGGTCGAAAAACCGAGCAGCGAAAGGCCGATGACGGACATTTTTCAGGCAAGCTCCCACGAATGCCCGGCGATTTGCTCCGAATGCCGCGCTGGCGTCAAGCAGAGCGGCGACACGCTTGAGCGTTCTGGCGCCATGGCGCGCAAAAACCCTCCCGTCCGGAGACGGGAGGGCGCTTGGCTTCAGGTCTTGGGAGCCCCTGATTCCATCAGGGATAGGTACACTTGCCCTTCTGCGGTTCGCCCTGCGGGCCCGGCGTGCCGGTCTCTTCCCAGTCGCCGCCATGGCCGGCGCAATAAGCGATCATCAGGTTGCACGAGGCCTTGTTGTTGCAGGTCTCGACATGGCCGTGGGTCTGTCCGCCACCGCCCGGCGCCTTGAGGCCGAACTGGTGTGGCGGCGGTGCCGGCACGCGGGCCTTGAGCTGGGCGGCCGATGCAGCACCGGCAAAGGCCGACATCGAAAGGGCAAGCGTCGCGATCAGCGACGAGCGGATGATGGTGTTGGTCATGTTCATTTCGGTTCTCCTCTGGTCACCTTTGATCTTGCGGCTCGATGGCCGCCACGATCATGTGTGTCGGGGCCGGAGAAGAAGGTTCACGACGGAGATGGAAAAAAGATGGGGCGCATGAAGACAGCCTCGCGCCGGGCTATCCGCGAGGTCAAACCGACGGTCTAACCCCCACCCATGGGGATCGTCGCAACCACCCGCCCGGAAAGCGCCAGGTCGTCATTCGTCGCCATCATTGCCAGCGACGTCACCGGCAGCTCGGCCAGCACTACCCGCTGCCACCGCTGCACCAGTCCAGCGAGATCAGCCGTCTCCGCAACGGTCAGCGCCGCCGCTAAATGATAAGTGCCAACCACATAAAAGCGGCTCAGCCGCGCGCCGCAGGCCTGCTGCACCAGCCCGAAGATGTCCTTGCCGTCGTGGCAACAGGGATAGACCGGCAGGTAGATCCGGCCGGTGTTGATCCGGCCGAGGAACGGCCCGCCGATGCGCAGGGAAAGTGCGCCCTGCGGTGCGAGCGCTGCGGCCGCAGCCTCCACGCACCGCGCGATGTCAGGCTCGGACAGCCCGCCGACGATGGTCGCATGCAGCTTGCCGGCGCGCTCGCGGCCGAGCTGCCAGGCGATCTTGTCGCTGAACGAAAACGAGCGAAGCTCTGACTCGAATGCCTGGAATTCCCCGGCGCGGCCCAACGCTTCGGCATCGATGGGTACCACCAGCGAATGCCGCGGCGTGTCATAGCGTCCGTAGCGATAATCCGTCCCGTCCTTGCCGGCGATGATCTCGGGGTGGCCAGGTGCCGCTAGCGGCAGATGGGCGAGCCGGTAGGCGTCGTCGAAGGTCAACGCCTCGCCCGGACCGAGGATCCGGCGCGAGGCGTCATACGCCATGACGGTGTCGTCGCAGAATTTCATCTTGAAATGCCCATGTGGCAGGGGCTCCGGGGCGTGTTCATCCCGCCCGTGGCTTGACCATCAACACCCAATTCTCGCCGGTACCTGTCCAGCCCTCCTTGACCATCGGCTCTGAGGCGATCTCGCGGTAGCCGACGCTTTCATAGAGGTGGCGGGCCTTGGTGTTGGCGTCCGAAACGATGAGGCTGGTGCCGGTGCAGCCGGTGGCTTCGGCGATCGCATCGGCCATGGCCAGCAGCCGCGAGCCGTAGCCGCGGGCCCGTGCCTCCGGCAGCGTCGCCATCACGTTGACGTACCAGGTGCCTACAGCCATCGCCTCGAGCATGTTGAACGGCACAAACATGGCGGGTGTGTCGGGGTCGGGCAGCGACGGCTCGATCGGATAGCCGATCAGGCAGGCAATCACCTTGCCATGCTCCAGCACCACCGCGTTGCGGTAGGAAAAGCTGCCTTGCTCGCGTTGCGCCCGCTGGCGGCCGACCTCCCAGGGGTCGCCGCCCTCGGCTATCTTGGTCCAGAGATAGAGCGGCAGCCCGTCGCCAGCCATGTTGACCAGCTTGGTCAGGATCGCTGCGTCTTCCTTGGTGGCGGGCCGCGCCTCGGCAGTCAAACCCTCGTCGCTGTGAGCCTTTTCGGGCATGACACGCTCCTCCAGTCCACAGCGTCCCCTCGCTGCGGGCGGTATAGGAGCGTGCGCTGCCTGCGGCGTCAACCGTCGACTGCGCGTGCGTTGTCCTCAGCCCTTGCGCGCGCCGAGCCCGAAAAACCTGTCCAGCGAGAGCTGTCCGCCGCCATAGACGGCGAGCGCCAGCGCCATCGCCGCCCAAGGCAGGTGGAAGTTGGCCCAGCCCTCCGGCACCGTCAGCTGGATCACTGCGATCATCGCCAGGATGCCGAGCGCGGCAAAGCGCGTGCCGAGCCCCAGAACCAACAGGATCGGCAGCACGATCTCGCCGATACCGGCCAGCGTCGCCATCAGGATCGGTTCTGGGTAGGGGTACTGGTTACCGAAAATGTGCAGCGAAAATTCCTGGGTGAACAGATAGCGCGCGCCGTTCGACAGCGTCAGGAAGCCGTCCCATTTTGTCAGCCCCGACTTGAAGAACGGAACGGCGATGGCAAAGCGCAACGCCAACAGCGGCAGCGCCTCGGGGATCGCCGCAATGGTGGTCTCGATGCGCCGGATCGCGCAGCCTAGGCCGGCCTTGTGCGCCATCGGCGCGTGGTTGATCTCGGTCATTTCTTTATCTCCTTATTGGTCGGCAAAGCCGGCAAAGGTGCCGAGCGACACCAGGCCGACCATGGCGTGGCCGAAGTCGAATGCCGGGTTAGTGTCGAAGGCTGCTGCCGCTGCCTCGCCGATGCGGTCGCCGCGCAGAAGTGCTGTTGCGAACGCCGCGTCCGCCTCTGCGATGACATGCACCTGAACGACGATGTCCGGCCGGGTGATCACGATGTTCTCCGGCGCCATCACCGTCTGCACGCTGACCTCGTCGCCTTGGTGGGCCTGCCAGATGGTGCCGATGGAATAGTTCGAGCGCACAAGGGCCGCCGCCGGATGCGGGACGAGTGTGGTGTTGCCAAGCCGCTCGGGCGCAATCGCAGCCAGCGCTCCAACGGCCAGCGGGATCACGTCGGCGGCATGGTAGGCGCGGGTCCATTGAGCCTCCAGCCGCGCCGTGTCGGCGAGATAGGGCAGGGCCGCCGCAGGCGTAAAGCCGGTGATGAAATCGGGAAAGCTGTCGCCGTAGTCAAACATCAGCGGGCTGTCGGGCAGCGTCGTTGCAATGAAGGCGCGGGCCATGCCATTGAAGAAATCGTCGCCAACCAGCCGCTGCACGACTGGAAAACGCTGGCTCAGCGCCTTGGAGAGCGAGACCGCGACATTGTTGCGGTAGACCGCGAACCGCGCCGCATCGGCCTCGCCGCGCGCGCTGGTCACACCATCAGGCACTGGTTGCCCGGCATCGAGCAGGGCCTTGGTGAAGGTTTCCTGGTCCATCGTCACGCCCGCCTGACGAAACTGGCATTGCGCCGCTGTGCCGCCTCGTCGAGCACGGCTTCGGCACGGGTCGCCTCAGCCAGCAGCACCGCAAAGGCCGGCACGTCATTGTCCCATTCGATCAGCGTCGGCACCGGGCCGGTGCGGCCGATCGTGTGGCGGTAGAGCGAAAAGACGTCGTCGGCGACAGTCGAATTGTGCGCGTCGATCAGCAGCCGGTCGCCGGCGCCATCGACGGTTTCGTCATAGCCGGCGAGGTGGATTTCGCCGACGCGCTCGACCGGAAAGCGGTCGACATAGGCGAAGGCATCGAGCTGGTGGTTGACCGCCGACACCATCACATTGTTGACGTCGAGCAGCAGACCGCAGCCGGTCCGTTCGGCGATCGCATCTAGGAAGTCGATCTCGTCGATCGTACTGTCTTCGAACAGGATGTAGGTCGAAGGGTTTTCCAGCAGCATGCGCCGTCCCACGGTCTGCTGCACCTCGTCGACATGGGCGCTGACGCGCTCCAGCGTCTGTTTCGTGTAGGGCAGCGGCAAAAGGTCGTTGAGAAAGCCGCTCTCATGCGTCGACCAGGCCAAATGTTCGGAAAGGGACTGCGGCCGGTAGCGCTCGACCAGCGCCTTCAGCCGCGCCAGATGGGCCTTGTCGAGTGGCCGTTCGGCCCCGATCGACAGGCCGACGCCATGCAGCGACAGCGGATAGCGCGCGACGATCTCCGCCAGTGCGCGGTGTGGCGCGCCGCCGTCGCCCATATAGTTTTCGGCATGGACCTCGAAGAAGCCGATATCGGGTTCCGTCGTCAGGATCTCGTCGAGATGTTCTGGCTTGAGGCCGAGGCCGGCGCGAACGGGCAGGGCCCCGGCGCCGTCGATTGCGAATGTCATCGTGGTCGCTCGGATTGATTGGCAGGCGGGAAGGGGCCCGGTGCACCGGGCCCCATTGCATCAGCTCGGACGCATTACATCTTTGCCGGTTCGAGCATGCCCTTGTGGCCGCCGACGTCCATTGTCGTGCAGGTGCCGGCCGGCACGGCCTTCCAGGCGTTGCCCTGGTAGTCCATGGTCGAGGTACCGGCGCAGGTGGTGCCGGCGCCAGCGGCGCAATCGTTCTGGCCCTTCAGCGAAATGCCGTAGCACTTTTCCATGCCGACCAGCTTTTCAGCCGGCAGCGGAGCGGCAAAAGCCGACGAGGTGAGTGCGGTGGCGAGCGAGCCGGCAAGGGCGAGCGCGAGTGTCTGGCGGTTCATCATGTTCTCCTGCTAAAGGATTGACAGGGAAGCGTTCTGCATCCCATGCCGACGACTTCGCCAGCGTCTCGCCATTCGTTACGCTGGCCATCGAACACGCTTTCGTGAGTAAGCTTGCCGGCGATGTGAGAATATTTCTGCATCGCCCGAAGTAACAAAACGCGTTGCTTCGACGTAGAGGAGGAAACCGAGCTTGACGAGGACGGATGATGCCGAACTCGCCCGGCTTTTCAGGGCGGCGATTTCAGGTGACCACGGCGCCTACGCATTGTTTCTCGAAAGCGTAGGTCAGCTGGTGCGCGGATACTGCCGCAGGCGTATCGTGCATGGTGGCGTTGACCCGGAGGATGTCGTGCAGGAGGTTCTGCTTGCGATTCATCTGAAGCGTCATACATGGCGCCAGGATGAAGCGGTGACGCCTTGGGTCTATGCTATTGCCCGCTACAAGCTGATCGACGCCTTCCGCCGTCGCGGCAAGCGCATCGAGGTCGACATTGCCGATTTCGCCGAGACGCTGGCCGAACCGGAGAAGGATGAGCTCGGCAGCCGCGACATCGGCCGTGCGCTCGACGGACTGGCGCCGGTGCAGCGCAGTGTCGTCGCCTCGGTTTCGGTCGAGGGCGCCTCGATCGGCGAGACGGCCAGTGCGCTGGGCATGACCGAGACGGCGGTGCGCGTGGCGCTGCATCGCGGCCTCAAGGCGATCGCGCGTCGCTTCGGACAGGACTGACGGAACGGAAATGGAAACGAAGGATCTCATCAAGGCAATTTCCAGCGACGCGGCACCGGTCCGCCGTCCGCTCGGTACGCTGCTGCTCGCCGCATTCGGTGCGGCAGGCGTCATTGCCGTGGTCGTGTTTTCCATCGTCGCCGGCCCGCGTCCTGATTTCGCTGCCGCCGCCGAAACCTGGCGCTTCCTCCTCAAATTTGTCGTCACCTTGGCGCTGGTCGGCACAACGGGCGCTCTGGCACTCAGCCTTGCCCGGCCCGGCGCGCGGGTCGGCATGCGCCTCGGCCTGCTCGCCGTGGCGCCCACCATCCTGCTCGGCGCCATCCTCATCGAACTCACCACCATTCCGTCGGCCGAATGGGCGACGAGGCTCGTCGGCACCAATGCCCGTATCTGCCTGACGCTGATCCCGCTCATCGGCCTCGGCCCGCTCGCTGTCCTGCTCACCGCCATGCGCCAGGGCGCGCCGACGCGCCCGACGCTCGCCGGTGCCGCCTGCGGCCTGCTCGCCGGTGGCCTCGCCGCCACGCTTTATGCCGCGCACTGCTTCGACGATTCCCCGTTCTTCGTCGCCACCTGGTACACGCTGGCCATCGCCATCCTGACCGTCGTCGGCGCCATCGCCGGCCGCTTCGTCCTACGCTGGTAGCCAAGGGCGTCGCAAACGCGCGCCGCGTTTCCGCTGCTTGTTAACCGCCCTGCTTGTTAAGCAAAGCCGCCCCTGCTAAAGCGCGGCGCATGACCACACCGCTCGACCACATCCGCAATTTCTCCATCGTTGCCCACATCGATCACGGCAAGTCGACGCTTGCCGACCGCCTGATCCAGTCCACCGGTGGACTGGAAGCGCGCGAGATGACCGAGCAGGTCCTCGACAACATGGACATCGAGCGCGAGCGCGGCATCACCATCAAGGCCCAGACCGTTCGGCTCAATTACCGCGCCAACAATGGCGAGGATTACATCCTCAACCTGATCGACACGCCCGGCCACGTCGACTTCGCCTATGAAGTCTCGCGTTCGCTGTCGGCCTGCGAGGGTTCGCTGCTCGTCGTCGACGCCAGCCAGGGCGTCGAGGCGCAGACGCTCGCCAACGTCTACCAGGCGATCGACAACAACCACGAGATCGTTGTCGTCCTCAACAAGATCGACCTGCCCGCCGCCGAGCCCGAGCGCATCAAGGAGCAGGTCGAGGAAGTCATCGGCATCGACGCGTCGCAGGCCGTCTACATCTCGGCCAAGACGGGTCTCGGCATTCCCGACGTGCTGGAGGCGATCGTCACCCAGCTGCCGCCGCCGCGCGAGGGCGACGCGGATGCGCCGCTCAAGGCGATGCTGGTCGACAGCTGGTACGACACCTATCTCGGCGTTATCGTCCTGGTCCGCATCATCGATGGTAAGCTCAAGAAGGGCCAGACCATCCGCATGATGGAGACCAACGCCAAGTACCTGGTCGAGCGCACTGGCGTCTTCACGCCCAAGATGATCCAGGTCGACGAGCTTGGCCCTGGCGAGTTCGGCTTCTTCACCGGCTCGATCAAGGAAGTGGCCGACACCCGCGTCGGCGACACCATCACCGAGGACAAGCGCTCGACCGCCAAGGCCCTGCCGGGCTTCAAGCCGGCCCAGCCGGTGGTGTTCTGCGGCCTGTTCCCGGTCGACGCCGCCGACTTCGAGGACCTGCGCGCTGCCATGGGCAAGCTGCGCCTCAACGACGCCTCGTTCTCGTTCGAAATGGAAACCTCGGCCGCTCTCGGCTTCGGCTTCCGCTGCGGCTTCCTGGGTCTCTTGCACCTCGAGATCATCCAGGAGCGGCTCGAGCGCGAGTTCAACCTCGACCTCATCGCCACCGCCCCTTCGGTCGTCTACCGCATGAACCTCAATGACGGTTCGGTGAAGGAACTGCACAACCCCGCCGACATGCCCGACGTGGTCAAGATCGCCGCGATCGAGGAGCCGTGGATCCGCGCCACCATCCTCACCCCTGACGACTATCTCGGCTCGATCCTCAAGCTCTGCCAGGAGCGCCGCGGCATCCAGGCCGACCTCTCCTATGTCGGCAAGCGCGCCATGCTTGTCTACGACCTGCCGCTCAACGAAGTCGTGTTCGACTTCTACGATCGCCTGAAGTCGATCTCCAAGGGCTATGCCTCCTTCGACTACCACCTCACCGACTACCGCGAGGGCGACCTCGTCAAGATGTCGATCCTGGTCAACGAGGAGCCGGTCGACGCGCTCTCCATGCTCGTCCACCGCACCGCTGCCGAAAAGCGCGGCCGCGTCATGGTCGAGAAGCTGAAGGAGCTGATCCCGCAGCACATGTTCAAGATCCCGATCCAGGCCGCCATCGGCGGCAAGGTCATTGCCCGCGAGACCATCTCGGCGCTGCGCAAGGATGTCACCGCCAAGTGCTACGGCGGCGACGTCACCCGCAAGCGCAAGCTGCTCGAGAAGCAGAAAGAGGGCAAGAAGCGCATGCGCCAGTTCGGCAAGGTCGACATCCCGCAGGAAGCCTTCATCCAGGCGCTCAAGATGGGCGATAACTAGGCGCCAGCCTTACCCTCCCCCTTGTGGGGAGGGTGGCGGCGCAGCCGCCGGGTGGGGGTTCGCTCCGCACACCCCTCCAAGCATACCCATCTCACTCAACCAGTCATCCCGCAGTGCAAACTTGTACTGCACCGCAGCGTCGAATTATTCGCCGCCGCGCGTCTTCGACTGTTCTGTCGATTTACTGACGCCGTGAAGATGGCTAGCCTTCCCTTCGCATTCTGCCCGAGGGAACATCATGAACTGGACTGAAAAGGACAAGAAGCTGGGTATGGATCGCGCCATATCCAGGCGCGATTTCATGGACGGCGTGGCGATGGCGATCGGCGGTGCTGTGGCGTTGCGCGCCATGGGTCCCGGTCAGGCGCATGCGCAAACCGCCGCCGCCACCTACCCGCCCGCCGCTGCCGGCCTGCAGGGCCAGACCGACGCTGCCCAGAACGTCATGCACGCCGTCCGCGACGGCACCTGGTGGTCCGACGCCGGCCCGGTCACCGCAAGCGGCGAGAGCTACGACCTGGTGGTCGTCGGCGCCGGCATTTCAGGCCTTGCCGCCGCCCACACCTTCCGCAAGCAGGCCGGCGCCGACAAGCGCGTGCTGGTCATCGACCCGCTCGAGGATTTCGGCGGCCACGCCAAGCGCAACGAATTCACTGCCTCGAACGGCGCCAAGCTCATCGGCTATGGCGGCAGCCAGTCGATGCAGACGCCGAGCTTTTTCAGCCCCGCCGTCAACGCGCTGCTCGCCGACATCGGCATCGAACCGAAACGCTTCGAAACCTTCTACGACCAGAAATGGTCCGAGGATCGCGGCCTGTCAGGCGCCATCTTCTTCTCCAAGGAGCAGTGGGGCGAAGACAAGCTGGTCATCCGCACCGGCAAGACGCCTGAATGGGTGGCCAAGACGCCGCTCAACGACAAGGCCAAGGCCGACCTGATCCAGCTTATCGAAGCGCCCGGCGACTATCTGCCCGGCCTGACCAGCGAGCAGCGCCTGGAGAAGCTGTCGGAGATCACCTACAGGGCGTTCCTGCTCGACCACGCCAAGGTCGACCCTCAGGTCGCCAACTACTTCGCCACCTCCACCAACGGCTATTTCGGCGTCGGCATCGATGCGGCGAGCGCGCTCGACGCGCGCGCCAACGGCAATCCGGGCTTCGACGGCATGGACCTCGGCGAAGCCGTGTCGAAATACAACAGCCCCTCGGGGCGTCTCGCCTTCACCGACCCCGACGACTACATCTACCACTTCCCCGACGGCAACGCCGGCATCGCCCGCGCCCTGGTGCGCGCGCTGGTGCCGGGCGCGCTCGCCGGCACCACGATGGAGGAGCTGGTCACCGAAACCGTCGACTATTCAGCCCTCGACAAGCCGGAAAACCCGGTCCGCATCAGGCTGAATTCGACGGTCGTCAAGGTCGTCCATGATGGCGCGCCAGGCAGCGCCGGCTCGGTCACCGTCACCTATGCCGATATCAAGGGCAGGCCGGTCAGCGTCAAGGCCGGCCACGTCGTGCTCGCCTGCTGGCACCGCGTCATCCCCTACCTCACCGACGAGCTCGGCGCCGAGCAGGTCGCCGCCCTCAACGACCAGCAGAAGGTGCCACTGATCTACACCAACGTGCAGCTGCGCAACTGGCAGGCCTTCGACAAGCTCAAGATTGACGGTTTCAGGGCACGCGGCGATTTCTGGAGCGGCGCCGACATCGATTTTCCTGTCTCGATGGGCGCCTACAAATTCGCCGACAAGCCCGATGATCCGGTCATCCTGCACCTCTCCAAGGTGATGACCAGCCCGGGCCTTGCCCCGCGCGAACAGGCGCTGGCCGGGCGGCGGGCACTGATGACGCTGAGCTTCGAGGAGATGGAGCGCTCGATCCGCGACCTGCTCGGCCGCGCCCTGTCAGGCGGCGGCTTCGACCCCGCCCGCGACATCGAGGCCATCACCTGCAATCGCTGGTCGCACGGTTACGCCTACGAATACATGCGTCCCGGCGACCGCTTCTGGCCCGACGGCCCACTGCCCATCGAAGCCGCCCGCAAGCCCTGGGGCCGCATATCAATCGCCAACGCCGACAGCGGCGCCTACGCCTACGCCCACTCGGCAATCGACCAGGGCGTCCGTGCGGTGCGTGACCTGCTGGGGACACCGGAGGGCGCGCCCGACTACGCGCGCTTCCCGGGACCGCCGGCGGAGAAGATTGGGCTGTGAGGTAGGCGATCTTTTTCCTTCTCCCCTCCTGAGCTTGTCGAAGGGATGGGGAGAAGGTGGCCCGCATGGCCGGATGAGGGGCGGCGCAAGCGCCCCAGCCAAGCCAAGCGCCCCAGCCAAGCTCCGTCAAAAGATAAACAGTGCGCGTCGAATGGCTGGCTCCCCAAAACTTTATTGTGAGCCTGTCGAACCACAGGTCTTGGGGCCCGCAGAACATGGCGCCTGACGCCCTCGTGGTTCGACAGGCTCACCATGAGGGCTACTGAGGCGCCTCCGCCCTCTCGTCGTCAAGACGGGGAGAAGGTGGTTCGCAGGGCTGGATGAGGGCGATGCAACCGCACCAGCCAGAACTTCCCCATCAGCGGTGCTCGTCGACGGTGCGCTCCCCCAAAACCTCATGGTGAGCCTGTCGAACCACGAGGTTTTGGGGCTAGCAAAATTTGGCGCCTGACGCCCTCGTGGTTCGACAGGCTCACCATGAGGGCTATTGAAGCGCCTCCGCCCTTTCTCCGCTCAGCACTCAGTTGCGGCGTCCCAAAACTCGTCCCGCACCTAAAAGCCCATGTAATGAGGCTGCCGAACCCGTCATGTTGAGCCTGCCGCGCCTCATGGTGAGCCTGTCGAACCATCGGATTTTGAGCCATCGTCGTCCGAACGCTTCCACCACGGCGTGAATTCAACCCCTTGCCTATTCTTCGCGAGTTCCGGCAGCCGTTCATACGCCAGCGCAATCAGCGCTTCCTTTTTGGCGCGGCTCCAGCCCTTGATCTGCCGCTCGCGTTCGATCGCCTCGACAATCCGGTCATATGTCTCGGTGAACACCAGCTCCACCGGTCGTCGTTTACGTGTATAGCCGTCATAGACGCCTTCATCGTGCTCCCACACACGCGCCTCAATGCCCTGTTTGGTCAGGCCGGTGTAGTAGGAACTATCCGCGCATCGCAGGATGTAGACAGTGACCTCCATGCGTGCCGCCTCCTCCAAAAAGCTGCAGCCCAGACCCTCATCCTGAGCCTATCGAAGGATGAGCATGGCGCGAGTCCTGAGGTAATGGGCGCCCGCTGCCTCGGAGCTCTGGCTATACCAATCAGCATACGAAGCCCCTGCGCCGCTGATAACTACGCAAGACGCCTTCATCTCAAATCTCGCTCGCCAGCTCGCCGGTGTGCGAGCCATTCATGCATCGCAGCCGCACCCGGCATCTCTTGTTGACCATGTATTCGTCCCTGCGCAGGTATGTCGCAGGAAATACTCTCTTGCAAAAGAGGAGCCGGTGGATACCAATGTCAGCGCGTGTTGGGGGCAAGGCATAATGGTAAAAAGAAAAGGTGAGTCGTTTATCGAGAGCGAGAGAGCAGATCAATTTGCTGCGACATTGGAGGAGGCGACACGATCAACTACCGAAGGAGTCAAGTACTTCATCGAGCCTGCCAAGGGAACGCTCTCGCGCGGAAAAACCAGACGACATCATTTTATCTTTGGTAGGCGAGGGTCTGGGAAATCCAGCTTGCTTAACAAGCTTCGGTCTGAGTTGACCCTAGATAGAATGCCCGTGGCGTATATCGATCTTGAAACGTTTAAAGGGCATAGTTATCCGGACGTTTTGGTAAGCATACTCATAAAGACGCTTGATAGCTATTCAGATTGGTTTTCAACGGCCGGTGTTTTTCCTGCGTCAAAACAGTCATTCTGGCAGAAATTGTTTGGTGCAAAGCCGAGAGTGAAGTCGATCGATGGTCGAAAGGCTAGCGATTTGGTGAAGAGATTGGGTGATATTAGGTCCGAGTTGGCCAATCTTTTGTCGGAACCGGAGGAGCTATCTCGAACGAGGCGAGCCAAGCAAGCTAAAGAGCGCAAGATTGATGGGGCGGGCTCTCTAGATTTTGGCGGCGGGCAAGCATCTGCCAGTGCATCGCGTTCTCTAGCTACCGAAAGAGAAATAGCGGACAGCTACAACTCAAAAAAGATTGAAGTACTCCATCGAAGAATAATAGATTTCAAGCAGATTTTTTCTGATCTTTCGTCTGTTTCTGGAAAGCCAAGTTATCTATTTTTGGATGATTTGTATCATATAAGATCGTCAAACCAAGCGGAGGTGGTTGATTATTTTCACAGAATTACCAAGGGTACCAATACGTGGATGAAGGTTGGTACCATTAAGCATAGAACTCAATGGTATTTTTTTGGACAGCCGCCAATCGGCATGAAATTGGGGGATGACGCCGACGAAATAGATCTTGATTTTACGTTAGAGAAGTACGATTTAACTAAGGAGTTTCTCGTTAAGGTACTCGACCAGTTTTGTCGGGAGCATGAAAGTAAAGTTTCAGATATTCTGTCCGACGGTGCAAGAGATAGGTTGGTGTTGGCTAGCGGTGGTGTGGCTAGAGATTTCTTGAGCATTGTTCGAAGGTCAATTGATGTTACAAGGCAAAGGTTAGCGAGCAATGATCGATTTCGTGGAGACAGAATTTCGGCCGAAGACGTAAATAAAGCTGCTGGTGAATTGGATGGGTTCAAGAGAGAGGATTTCAGTCGAGATACATCAGACGATGATTCTCAGTCACTGAACGACTTATTTGAAGAGGTAAAGAAATTTTGCCTGGAAAAAAATAGTTGTAATTGTTTTCTTGTGAATAAAGAGTCTAAAAATACGCAGGCCACAATGATAAAGGAGCTTGTTGATCTGAAATTTCTTCACCACGTGAGGTCGCGCGTCACGGCAAGAGATAAGGCTGGGCAGATATACGATGCTTACATGCTAGATATTAGTCAGTACTCAGGCGAGCGTAAACGAAGGAACATGGACATGATCGAGTTTTGGCAAAAAGACGGAGAAAATCAGCTCAGGCGAGGGACACTCGTCTTCACGTAAGTTAATTTGCTACTTGGTCGCCGAGGCTAAGGAGATGCAGCGTTTCGTGGGCTTTCTGTCGCGCGCGAACGTCACCCCTTCAATTAGTGCACCCCTGTTTCACTACCTCCCAAACCGCATCACCCAGTTCACCTCCCACGTCTCGCCGCCACCCCTAGACATCGCCTGTTCCCAGCGCGGGCTTTCATCAGGCGTCCAGAGATACCGCACACGCACCGGTACACCGCCCTCGACATCGTCGCCATAAAACTCGCCACACCCATCTGCGAACCGCCCGACGACCGGCGGGAACAACCTGAAATTCCTGGTGTCGTTCCAGTAGATCGACCACAGCCCGGTCTCGGGGTTGTAGAGCCGGAGCGTCATGCCGGTGAACCCGCGCTCGGGCACCGCCATCTGGTCGAGATTGCCGCCAAAGGTGCCGTCGGGCGCCTGCATCACCTTTTCGATGTGCGAAAACGCGGTGAACGTCTCCCATTCGTCCGAGCCCACCAGCCGCTCGCGCAGGCGGGTGTTGGTCACCGTCCAGTCGCCGATCAGGAAATCGAAATCGTCAAAGCCGCTCATGCCATCCTCCCCTGGGGTTTGATCAGGAATAGCAGACCCCTCCTGACAGGCTGCTGTCAGCATCTGTCAGGGATGGCTTGACCTTGGCGGCAGCGCGGGCTCATCTGCCGCCGCGATGCCGCCACAGCTTTCGCCTAACGCCCGCTCCATGAAACTTGTCGCCGCCCTCCTTGCCCTGGCAACCCTGTCCGCCTGTGCTGCCCGCGCGCCGGAGCCGCCAGCGCCCGTCGCCGCCCCGCCGGCCGCCGTGCAACCCGCCATCGAACCGCTGCCTGAAGGCGTCAAGCCGCTGACCGTCGAGCAGGACGAGCAGATTTCGCAGGGCTGAGCGGGGAGAATTTCTCCACGGATCTGCGTTTTTTGCACATTTTCTTTTGACGTCCCGTTCCTTCGCGCCCCCCTCTGGCCTGCCGGCCATCTCCCCCTCAGGTGGGGAGATCACGCCGTCATCGGCGCGGCGGCCAGTCGCCGAGGCAGCAAGCGGAATCCCGGCAATCTTGCAGGACGAAGGCCGCCGGCGACGCGACTAATCTCCCCACCTGAGGGGGAGATGCCCGGCAGGCCAGAGGGGGCGCGACAGAACGCAACCTGGCAGGATTTGCGAATCCACTCACCATCCCCCGTGAACACCCACCCCCGTTTCTCCACGCCCTCAAAACCTGCGCCATAATCCATCCCGTTCCTCCCAACGGGAACGCCGGTCGCGACGGTGATCAGTGGGGAGGGGCCGGCGCCTCCGGCGGCGGGCAAACGTGGCCCGTCGCCCGGGGAGGTTCCGTCCAAGGGTTCCCCTCCGGGTATTACGGCCCGGGTGCGCTGGACGATGCGCTAGTGGGGCCGGCAAGGGGCGCCAATGCCCAAGACGGCCTGCGGAAGCGGAACGGACGGGAACAGAAATCGCCGGACGGGCGGTCGCGAGATCGCACTTACACATAGCCGAGCGATCTCGCGACCGCCCGTCTTCCCGACCTTTCCACCCTAACCCGGCTCGCTTCGAGCGCGGCAACGGAGGCGCATGTGTCCGACAAACCCTGGCAGCATCCCGTCTTTGCCATTCCCAAGATGGAGCGCGAGCCCTGGCGCACCGACGCGCAGTGGGCCTGCGTAGTCCGCGACCAGGAGCGCCACGCCGAAGCCAAGGGCGTCTATCTCGGCCTGTTCCAGCTGCTGTGCAGCCATCTCGGATTTTTCCGCCGTTGCCCGCTGCGCGGTTGCCGCCGGCTGAAACAATGCGTCGGCCGCCGCGCCGAGGACGATTGGTCCTTCGCCTTCCGCCCGTTCATCCCGCCATGCGTTCCGCTCGAGGAAGGCATCGTCGAGGCGATGCGGACCGAAATCCGTGCCGAGGTCGCGCGCCTCAATGCAGCGGACGGCGCGCAAGCAACCCTTGCCAGCGCTCCACGGCAGCGTAAGCTCGGCGCCTGATCACGGAGGAAGCGAACGAAATGGCCAAGGGCATGGTCGAGGGCGAAAAGATCGACGTCGGCTTTTCCGGGCGCCGCTGCATCCATTCGCGCAACTGCGTGCTCGCCAATCCGCATGTCTTCGAGCCCAACGCGCCGGGCGAGTGGATCCACCCCGACGCAGCGTCGGTCGAGCAGATCGTGGCGATCGCCGAAAGCTGCCCCTCGGGCGCCATCACCTATCGCCGCAGGGATGGCGGGCCGGATGAGGCGCCGCCGGTGGTCAACACCGTGCGTATCCGCGAGAACGGGCCGCTCGCCGTGCATGCCGAGATCGTGTTCAACGGCGAGACCTTCCACCGCGCCACCTTGTGCCGCTGCGGTGCCTCCCAAAACAAACCTTTCTGCGACGGCAGCCACAGCAAGACAGGCTTTGCCGCCACCGGCGAGCCAGCGCTGAAAGAATCCCAGCCGCTCGCCGCCCGCGATGGCCCGCTGGTTCTCACGCCGCAGCCCAATGGCAACCTCAAGCTCGAGGGCAATGTCGAGATCGTCACCGGCACCGGCCACACGGTCGACCGCGCGACAAAAGTCTGGCTCTGCCGCTGCGGCCAGTCGGCCAACAAGCCTTGGTGCGACAACACCCACAAGAGGATCGGCTTCGTGGCATGACGGGTGGACGCTGCACCGGCGAGGCGGATGCGGGGAGAGGTACCTGGGACTGACCCTCTGCTTGGCTGCAACTGGCCAATTTTCCTTTGGCCGGGATATCGGCTAAGCGGGACGGAGAACGCGAACTCCGGAAGCCCAGCGCATGCACGCCAGCCATCCCCTCTATCTCGGTATCGACACCGGCGGCACCTACACCGACGCGGTGCTGTGGTCCGAGGCGCATGGCCCGCAGGGCAAGGTGCTGGCCAAGGCCAAGTCGCTGACCACCCGCCACGACCTGGCCGTCGGCATTTCGGGCGCGGTCGATGCGGTGCTGGACAAGGCCGGCGTCAACCCCGCCGCCATCAAGCTGGTGTCGATGTCGACGACGCTTGCCACCAACGCTTTGGTCGAGGGCCAGGGCGGGCGCTCAGCACTTGTCATGATCGGCTTCTCCGAGCCCGACCTCGCCCGCGATGGGCTCAAGACAGCGCTTGGCACCGACCCACTGGTGTTGTGCGAGGGCGGCCATGACGTCCACGGCAATGCCCGCCCCCTCGATCTCGCAGCGCTCGAAGCCGCCCTGCCGGAACTGGCGAAATCAGTCTCGGGTTTCGCCGTCTGCGCCTATTTCGCCACCCGCAACCCCGCCCATGAGATTCTTGCACGCGATTTGATCCGCGAAAAAACAGGCCTGCCGGTCACCGCCAGCCACGAACTCTCCGCCAAGCTCGGCGGCCCGCGCCGGGCGCTGACGACGCTGCTCAATGCCCGCCTGATCTCGATGATCGACCGCCTCGTCGCCGCGACCGTGGGCTTTCTCGACAAACGCAAGATCAATGCGCCCTTGATGGTGGTGCGCGGCGATGGTGCCTTGGTCTCCGCCCAATTCGCCCGCCAGCGGCCGATCGAGACAATCCTCTCCGGCCCCGCCGCCAGCCTCGTCGGCGCCCGCCACATGACTGGGCTCGACAATGCCGTCGTCTCCGACATCGGCGGCACCACCACCGACGTCGCCGTGCTTGACCATGGCCGCCCGCGGCTCGACCCGGAAGGCGCCACCGTCGGCGGGTTCCGCACCATGGTCGAGGCCGTCGCCATGCGCACCTTCGGTCTTGGCGGCGATTCCGAAGTTTCGCTGGAGGAGGGCGGGCTGAAGCCCAGGATGTCGCTCGGCCCGCGCCGCCTGGTGCCGCTGGCGCTCGCCGGCATGGTCCATGGCGAGGCGGTGACGGAGGAGCTGGAGCGCCAGTTGCGCGCGCCCAATCCCGGCCGCATGGATGGTCGCTTCGCCGTGCGCACCGGCGTGCCGGAGCAACTGGCGGCAGGGCTGACGGCGCCGGAGGCAAAGCTCTACGACCAGATCGGGGCGGTGCCGCAGCCTATCGACCGGCTGCTGACCTCCAATGCCCAGAACGCCACGCTCAATCGGCTGGTGTCGCGCGGGCTTGTCCATGTCTGCGGCTTCACCCCGTCTGATGCCGCCCATGTGCTCGGCCGGCAGGCCAACTGGGACGAGGCGGCAGCACGACTTGGCGCCGAGCTGTTCGCCCGCAAGCGCGACGGCCGCGGCCAGCCGATTGCAGCCACGCCCGAAGCATTGTCCGAGCGCGTGCTGGTCACGCTCACCCGCCTCTCCGCCGAAGTCATTCTGGAAACGGCCTTCGCCGAGGACGGGCTCGACGGTGCGGCGACCGTTGCGCATGCGCTGGTCCAGCGCGCGGTCGACGCCCATCCCGGCATCGCCCGCTTCACCGTCGCGCTCGACCGCCCCGTCATCGGCCTCGGTGCATCGGCGCCGCTGCATTATGCCGGCCTGCCGCCGTTGGTCGGCAATGAGTGCGTGGTGCCCGAGGATACCGATGTCGCCAATGCGCTGGGTGCCGTGGTCGGCCAGGTCCGCGTGACGGCCGAAGCCCGCGTCAGCCAACCCAAGGAAGGTCTGTTCCGGGTGGCCGTTGGCGAATTGCTACGCGATTTCACCGATGAGGCCGCCGCGATGGCGTTGGCGGAAGCCGAAGCGCGCGCCATCGTTGCCGCGAGAGCCCGCGATGCCGGCACCGATGCCGCCGAGATCGACGTGGCTGTCGACCTCAAGGTCTCGACTGTCGAAAGCCAGCGCATGTTCATCGAGGCGCATGTGCTTGCCACCGCCAGTGGTCGGCCCCGGATCGCGGTTTGACGGCTAAATCGATTTGCAGCGGCGACGTCAGTAAATCATTGCTGCCTTGCAACATTCGACGAATTGACCCTGCGCGTTTTGCGTGCCAAACGCCCAAAAACTTTATTTAGAACGCCCCTGCGGCGCCGGAATTCTGGAGCGCATCTCATGACCGATACTGTCTCCCTTCATGGCCTTTCTGTCGCGCGCGAGCTCCACGACTTCGTGGTCTCGGAGGCTCTGCCGGGGACGGGTGTGGATGCGGAGGCGTTCTGGGAAGGGTTTGCGGCGATCGTGCACGACCTCGCGCCAAAGAACCGGGCGCTCT